>CAKQXY010000019.1 GCA_934292725.1 uncultured Lachnospiraceae bacterium | reverse complement strand
CTGACCACTTTCGTGATCCGGCTTTTTAAGAAATCTTCAGGGTTGGTTATACTGTTCAATTATCAAGGTTCTTTGTGTTGTCTGTCTCAGCGACAGCTTCTATATATTAGCACAGTTTCAAGCGTTTGTCAACAACTTTTTTAACTTTTTTCAAATCTTTTTTTCAAGAATTGAAAGTAAAGAAAAAAAAGAAAAACCTTTGCGCTGCCTTACGGCAAACCCAAAGGGTGACACAATACATATGGGACTGCAAGTAAATCTAATAACCTTTTGTTATGATACTACACTTTCCTAAAATAGAAACGGAGAAAGAGGGATTTGAACCCTCGCACCGCGCAAACGGTCTACACCCTTAGCAGGGGCGCCTCTTCAGCCACTTGAGTATTTCTCCACAACTATAACTTATATGAATTGCTTAAACGCATAAATGATTATAACCCAGGTTTCACTTAATGTCAATACCTATTTTCAACTTTTTTCAAAAAGGGACGCCGAAGCGTCCCTCACAACATTATCAGATTACACTTCTTCAGAACTTACAGTCTCCTCAGGAGTCTCTGCAAATTCTTCTTCCTTAGATTCTTCAATCAGTTCAATGCTTGAAACCTTAACATTTTCCTGATCTACCTGCATTAGCTTAACACCGCTGGTATCTCTTCCTAAAACAGGAATAGTATCTGTCTTCATACGAATCACAGTACCTTCTGTTGTAATTAACATCAGCTCATAGCCCTCTTTATATACCTTCACGCCAGCCAGATTACCAGTCTTTGCATTGACACGATAGCAGCGAATACCCTTACCGCCTCGATTCTGGTCTTTAAATTCACTCATAGCAGTCTTCTTGCCCATACCCATTTCTGATACAAAAAGAAGCTCACCATTTTCCTCTGCAACCTGCATGCCAATTACGCTGTCTCCATCTGCCAGGTTCATACCCTTTACACCCATGGATACTCTTCCCGTTGCTCTGGCATCATTTTCATCAAAGCGAATACACTGACCAAGATGTGAAATCATGATGATGTCACGCTTTCCATCTGTAACATGAACGTCAATCAGCTCATCACCCTCTCGAAGACTAATTGCCGCCAATCCTACCTTACGAATATTTCCATATTCTGACAGATTTGTTCTCTTAATCATGCCAAGCTTTGTTGCCATGGTCAGATAACCAGACTCATGTCCCTCATTTCTAAGAATCGAAGTTACCTTTTCACCTGCCTGCAGCTGCAGCAGATTAATAACAGCTGTTCCTCTCGCAGTACGGCTTGCCTCAGGTATCTCATAACCCTTAAGCTGGTACACTCTTCCGAGATTTGTAAAGAAAAGAACATAATCATGATTATTAATTGTAATCAAGTCTGCAATATAGTCCTCATCTAAGATATTCATTCCCTTAATACCTTTGCCGCCTCGATTCTGCGCCTTAAAGTGATCTGGGGACATTCTCTTAATGTAGCCAAGCTTTGTCATAGCAATAACAGCCGCCTCATTTGGAATTAAGTCCTCTGCATTAAACTCATCCTCTGCCAGCTCAATTGCCGTTTTGCGGTCATCACCATATTTATCCTTAATCGTAAGAAGTTCATCACGAATAACGCCAAGCAATACCTTCACATCGCCTAAAATACTCTGCAAATAAGCAATTCTCTCCTCCAGCTCCTTATATTCATTTTCCAGGCGGTTTCGCTCCAATCCAGTCAGTGCACGAAGACGCATATCTACAATTGCCTGAGACTGGGCATCAGAAAGACCAAACTCTTCAATCAATGATGCTTTTGCAGCTGCTACATTTGCAGAACCACGAATGATCTCAATCACACGATCTATATGATCCAGTGCAATTAACAGTCCCTCTAAGATATGAGCACGCTCTTGTGCCTTACTTAAATCGTATCTGGTACGTCTTGTTACAACCTCCTCCTGATGCTGCAGATAATAATACAGCATATCATGGATATTAAGGATTCTTGGCTCGCCGCCGACAAGCGCCAACATGATAACACCAAATGTGTCCTGCAGCTGTGTATGCTTCATAAGCTGATTTAATACCACATTAGGATTTACATCACGGCGCAGTTCAATTGAAATTCGCATTCCTTCACGGCTGGACTGATCAGCTAAATCAGTAATTCCATCCACACGCTTATCCTTTACAAGCTCTGCGATCTTCTCAATAAGCTTTGCTTTGTTGACACCATATGGAAGCTCCGTTACTACAATTCGATTCTTGCCATTTTGCATCGGCTCAATGTTTGTTACTGCACGGACAATAATCTTTCCCTTTCCAGTACGATATGCCTCTTCGATACCGCGTCGGCCAATAATTGTTGCACCTGTTGGGAAATCTGGTCCCTGAATAACACTCATCAGCTCCTCAATCTCTGTATCACGATCCTCATCAATGCGATTGTTAATCATTTTAACAACTGCATCAATTGTCTCTTTGATGTTATGAGGCGGAATATTTGATGCCATTCCAACTGCGATACCAGTAGTACCGTTACACAAAAGATTTGGGAAACGGCAAGGAAGCACATCTGGCTCTTTCTCTGTCTCATCAAAGTTCGGACTGAAATTTACAGTGTCCTTATTGATGTCTGCAAGCATCTCCATCGCAATCTTAGACAGACGCGCCTCCGTATAACGCATAGCTGCTGCGCCATCTCCATCCACAGAACCAAAGTTTCCATGGCCATCAACAAGCGGATAATGGGTAGACCACTCCTGCGCCATATTGACTAGTGCTCCATATATTGAGCTGTCTCCGTGCGGATGATATTTACCCATGGTATCGCCGACGATACGGGCGCACTTACGATGCGGCTTATCCGGACCGTTGTTTAACTCGATCATGGAGTATAAAACTCTTCTCTGTACTGGCTTTAAGCCGTCTCTAACATCAGGCAGCGCTCTCTGAGAGATAACACTCATAGCGTAGTCAATATATGACTGCTCCATCGTTTTCTTCAGATCGATCTCCTGCACTTTATCAAATATGGTTTCGTCCATGTTTCCCTCTCATTCTTACTATGCATCCTTATATCCCGACAGACCAATTTGGTCTGTCATCAGATATCAAGGTTCTTAACATACTTTGCGTTTTTCTCAATAAAGAGTCTTCTTGGCTCAACGCGGTCTCCCATCAAGGTGTTAAAGGTAACATCAATGTCTGATGCGTATGACTCGTCAAAGTTTACCTTCAAAAGAACACGATGCTTCGGATCCATTGTAGTATCCCACAGCTGTTCCGCGTCCATCTCTCCAAGTCCCTTGTATCGCTGAATCTTATTATTTTGGTCTCTTCCTACCTCATCAAGAATTGCTGCAAGCTCCTCATCTGAGTACGCATACCAGACCTTCTTGTTTTTCTCAAGCTTGTATAACGGCGGCTGCGCACGGTATACATAGCCCTGCTTGATTAACTCCGGCATAAAGCGATAGATAAATGTCAGAAGCAGCGTTGCAATATGAGCACCATCAACATCGGCATCAGTCATGATAATGATTTTATGATAGCGAAGCTTTGTAATATCAAAATCTTCATGGATACCTGTTCCAAATGCTGTAATCATCGCCTTAATCTCTGCATTTTCATATACACGATCAAGTCGTGCCTTCTCGACATTTAAAATCTTTCCTCTAAGAGGCAGAATTGCCTGTGTTGCACGATCACGCGCTGTCTTTGCAGAACCACCCGCAGAGTCTCCCTCTACAATGTAGATCTCACATTTTTCTGGATTCTTATCCGTACAGTCTGCTAACTTGCCTGGAAGTGTCATTGAATCAAGTGCTGTCTTTCTTCTTGTCAGATCGCGTGCCTTTCTCGCTGCCGCACGTGCGCGCTGTGCAAGAATTGCCTTGTCACAGATCATCTTCGCAACGCTTGGATTTTGTTCCAGAAAATATGTCAGCTGCTCACTCACAATTGCAGATACAGCACCTCTTGCTTCATTGTTTCCAAGCTTTTGCTTTGTCTGACCTTCAAACTGCGGATCCTCAATCTTAATGCTGATTACAGCAGTCATACCCTCACGGATATCCTCACCAGACAATGAATCCTCATTGTCCTTTAAAAGCTTATTTGCTCTGGCATATTTGTTAAACAGATCTGTCAATGCCGCCTTAAAACCAGACAGATGGGTTCCTCCCTCTGGTGTATTGATGTTATTAACAAAGCTGTAAATATTTTCGTTGTAGTAATCGTTATGCTGAATTGCTACCTCAACAGCAACGTTATTCTTTGTTCCTTCACAGTAAATAATCTGCGGATACAGCGGCTCCTTCGCACTATTTAAGTACTCAACAAACTCCTTAATGCCACCCTCATAGTGGAATGTCTCGCAAAGATTTGGCTCTTCACGCTCATCCGTCAGAATAATTTTCAATCCCTTTGTCAAAAACGCCATCTCACGAAGACGCTCTTTAAGCGTATCATAACTGTAGACTAAGGTATCAAAAATTTCACCGTCAGGCTTAAACGTAACCTTTGTTCCATGCTTGTTTGGATCACAGGTATCCACTTCGGCAAGCTTGTTTACTACATGACCACGCTCATAGCGCTGCATATAAACCTTGCCCTCATGATAAATCTCAACTTCAAGCCAAATGGAAAGTGCATTTACAACAGATGCTCCTACACCGTGAAGACCTCCTGAAACTTTGTATCCTCCGCCGCCAAACTTTCCGCCTGCATGAAGAATTGTAAATACAACCTCAACCGCTGGAATGCCAGCCTTTGGATGGATTCCAATCGGAATTCCTCGTCCATTATCAACAACCGTAATTGAATTGTCTTTATGAATGACCACATCGATCTGGGTGCAGACACCTGCCAGAGCTTCATCCACGGCATTGTCTACTATCTCATATACCAGATGGTGAAGCCCTCTCTCAGATGTGCTTCCGATATACATGCCCGGACGTTTTCTGACTGCCTCCAGCCCCTCCAGTATCTGAATCTGACCTGCTCCGTATTCGTCGCTCATTGTGTCCTCCTCACTGATTAAAAAATCGTTTCACTATTCAGGGAATTTACCCTAGTCACTACGCCCCGCTCCACATGATAAATCTGATCCATATGAAATCGGTGCCTTACAAACTCCTCTAGACCTGTACATGTAATAAAGGTCTGAATATCATGAATGCTGTCCAGCAGATAATTTTGTCTGCTGCTGTCCAACTCACTAAGTACATCATCAAGCAAAAGAACCGGTGTATCATTTACCTTTCGCTTTACAATTTCGATCTCCGCAAGTTTTAATGCAAGCGCTGCACTTCTTTGCTGCCCCTGCGACCCAAATGTACGGATATCTGTCGTCTGTCCTGTTGCTATATTTTGCACACGAAATCTAATGTCATCACGATGTGGACCTGTCAGTGTCGTCTTTTGCCTTAGCTCACGCTCACGGTTAAGAAAAAGAATCTCCTCAAACCTATCAGCAGATACATTTGGCTCATACGAAACTGCAAGCTGTTCCCTACCGCCTGTCAGGGAATGATAAATCTGTGCGATTACTGGTGCAATCTCACCGACAAATGTCTCCCTAAGCTGTATAATCTTTTTTCCGTGCTGAATCAGCTGTGCATCCCAGACATCGAGCATTGCCTGTGCATCCTTCGACAGATCTGTCCCCTTCAGCAATGCATTTCGCTGTGCAAGACATTTATTGTAATGTGTCAAAAAATGCAGATACACCTTGTCAAGCTGGCAAAGCTCCATGTCCAGAAAGCGTCTGCGCTCTCCAGGACCGTTTTTGATCACCTGAAGATCCTCTGGTGAAAAGAAAACGACATTTAAAAGGCCAATCAATTCACTTGAACGGCGGATTGGCACGCCATTAATTGCAATTCCCTTTGTCTTTGATTTTTTTAAATGCATATCCACCCGGTATGGAATGCCTTTTTTCTCAGCCTCAAGACGAAGGTGCGCCTCATCTTTTCCAAAGCGGATCATCTCGCGGTCATGACTGCCTCTGTATGATTTATTTGTCATACAAAGATAGATGCCCTCCAGGATATTTGTCTTTCCCTGCGCGTTATCCCCATAAAAAATGTTGATACCATGATGAAAAGATAATTCCTGTAAATCGTAATTTCGAAAATCTGACAGCGCAAGTGATTTTACAATCATATGATTATTCCTTTACAATCTCAATTGTCTCTCCTGCAAAGCTTACCACATCCTTGTCATATAGCTTTTTGCCGCGCTGCAGCTCGACCTGACCATTCACCTTAACCTTTCCGTCAAGAATCACAATCTTTGCCTCTACACCGCTTCCAACAAGCTTTGCTGCCTTTAGTGCCTGACCAAGCTTAATGAAATCCTCTCTTAATACTAGTTTTGCCATTTATTTATTCATCCTTTCATACTCATTCATGTAATTTATTTTATCGATTTTAATAAACGTTAAAGTTTACCGGAAGAATCAGATAAATATAGGTGCCTTCATCATTGCGAATAAAGCAAGGTGCCTTTGGATTAATCATGTAGATGTTAATCATCTCATCATCAATTACTCGAAGTGCATCAATTAAAAACTTTGGATTAAATCCAATCATGATATCCTTGCCGCGCTTATCAATTGCAAGTTCTTCCTTCATGGAACCATATGCAGAGTTTAACTTAACCTCCATGCTGTGATCAGTGATGCCAATAATAATCGGTTTCTTGTCACTATCCTTAATCAGCATTGTGGTACGGTCGATACAGGAAAGCATCTCCTTTTTATTCACTGTCAGCTTTGTATCATAATCACTGTTTAACATCTGGTCAATACGGAAATATTCTCCCTCAATCAAGCGTGACACAACAATAGTGTCATCAAACTCAAACATAACATGATTCTCGGTAAAGTATAAACGAACCTCGTCGTCTGTTCCACCGCTAATAATCTTACTTACATCGCTTAGTGTTTTTCCAGGAACAACCACTCTAATAGAATCATAAGAATCCTTTAACACAACTTTGCGAATTGAAATACGATGACCATCCAAAGATACAATGCGCAGGTTATTGCCATTAATTTCTAACAGTTCACCTGCCATCATCTTGTTATTCTCATTGTCCGAAATGGAAAATATAGTTTGGCGGATAATTTCCTTCAGAGTAAACTGAGACAGTGTAACACAATTTAAGCGTTCCACCTCCGGAAGAAATGTAAACTCATCTGCATTCTTTCCAGGAATTGTAAAATTAATCTTCTCACACTGAATTTTCACAGAGTCGGTTCCATCGGTTTCAATGGATATATCGTTGTCTGGAAGACGACGAACAATCTCAGAAAAAATCTTAGCATCAATTGCAATACGTCCATTGTCCTCAATGATGCCATGAATTTCTGTTTCAATCCCCAATTCCATATCATTTGCTGTCATAAGAATGCGTCCTTCTTTTGTCTGGATCAGAATGCACTCTAAGATCGGCATGGTTGTCTTATTTGAAACGGCTTTTGAAACAATTGAAACACCTTTTTGTAACTCTTCTCGTGGACAGATAATATGCATGGTGGCACTCTCCTTTTTGCTGATAGATAGATTTATAATATATATAGTAGTAGTAGTAGGGGTTGGGGATATTGGGGATAACTCCAAAAAACCTAGGATTTATGCGGCTTACAGAAGAAAAATTTTGGGGATAACTTGGGGATAACTATGTGGATAACTAGGCAAGTTATCCACAATATCCCCAATCGATCCACAAAGCTCAGCCAAGAGCCGGGTTGATTTTTTTCTGTAAAACATCGATGGTATCTTGTAAAAACTGGCTGTTTTTGAGATCCTCAGTAATCTTTTCAATTCCGTGCCGGACAGTCGTGTGATCACGGTTTCCGAGTTCCTTTCCGATCTGCTGAAGGGACAAATCGGTCATTTGACGGCACAGGTACATCGCAATTTGGCGGGAGTAGGCGATATCCTTATTACGCTTCTGTGAAAGAAGCTCATCTGCCTCAAAGCCAAAGTGTGATGCAATGACTTCAACAATCAAAGGAACAGTAATTGTAACCTCTTTGTGATTGTTGATGATGTCGCGAAGTACATCTTCCGCCATACTAAGCGTGATTTCCTTATTAGAAAGACGCTTAAAAGCGGTGATTCGATTGAGCGCACCTTCAAGCTCACGAATATTAGTATTGATATTTTCAGCAATATAGTTGATAATATCATCAGAGATCTTTGTGTTTTCTGTTTCTTCCTTTTTATGAAGGATTGCCACACGAGTCTCATAATCAGGAGCAGAGACATCGACTGGGAGGCCAACGGAAAAGCGGGAACGAAGACGTTCCTCAAGGTTTGTGAAATCCTTTGGCGGTTTATCAGAAGTAATGATAACCTGCTTGCCCGTTTCATATAAGTAGTTAAAGGTGTGGAAAAACTCCTCCTGTGTGCTTTCCTTTCCAATTAAAAACTGTATATCGTCAATCATAAGGACATCAATGCTGCGGTATTTCTCTTTAAACTCAGCATTCTTCTTGCCTTTAAGAGAGTCGATCAGGTCATTTGTGAATGTCTCACTAGTGACATATAAAACGCGTACACTTGGATCATTGCGCAGAATATAGTGGGCAATAGACTGCATCAGATGTGTCTTGCCAAGACCTGCGCCGCCATAGATAAATAGTGGGTTGTAGAGGGTTCCAGGGGATTCAGCAACAGCAAGTGAAGCAGCATGTGCGAATCGGTTATTGGAGCCAACAACAAATGTATCAAATGTATAGCGTGGGTTTAAGTTGGCATTCATCACAGCAGCATAATAGGAGTTTAACTCGGGGGTTACAATGTTAGAAGCTTCTGCCGTGAGGTTTGGACGCTTCTCAAGGTCCTCCGAAGTAACAAAGATCACATTGCAGTGCAGGCCGATCTTCTCCTCAATGACAATCTCAAGAATCTGCTTGTACTTCTTCTTGATATAGTCTAGTATATTGGGGATACCTTTTGTATCTGCCAATATGTAGACTTGGTCATTATCTACATTGTGGATTTCCATAGGGACAATCCAAGTATCGTAAGATACCTTTGAAATATCATAATTTTCTTTCAGGGTGTCTTTTATGGCATCCCAGTTTTCCTTTAATCTGTCAATCATTTGTTACTCCTGACGTCGGTATATGGTAATTTTCGAGAAAAGAGCCTATTAGCCCATATAATGATATTATACTAAAAATAATGAAGAATTTCAAGAGAGAAGAGGAGAGCAGTCTGTAAAAAATATCAACGACATTGGGGAAAAATGTGGATAATATTGTGGATAGGCTGTGGATAACATGTGGATAAGTGCAAAAAAGCTGGGGATAGAGTGTGGATAACTCGGGAGGGGGTAGGGCATATAAAATTGTGGATAATGTGGATAAGATTGTTTAAACATAATAACGAACATGGTTATCCACATAGTTATCCACCAAACACATGTACTTATCCCCAATATCCACAAAAAAAAGTTTGTCGTAAAATCAAGGGTTTGAGAAGCGTTTTTTATATTATCCCCAAAGTTATGCACAAGTTATCCACAATTTGGGGATAACTTTTATCCACAACATTTTTGAGTGAAAAAACTGTGGATAACTTTGGGGATAAGTTGGGGATAACTTTTTTGTAATAAAAAAATAAAAAACATAAAAAAAAACTTGACGAAACGCGAGTTTCTTAATATAATGCGTATGATGTCCAATTTTTGCAACGGCGTTAAGAAAACGCCGAAAAATCGCACTTTTGGTGCAAGCTGTGGGACTGATACCCACAGTGTAAGAAACAGTATTATTTGAAAACCAACACAGAAAACAAGGAGGTGTTTTGTTATGAAGATGACATTTCAGCCAAAGAAGAGATCCCATGCAAAGGTTCATGGTTTCCGTGCAAGAATGAGCACAAAGGGAGGAAGAAAGGTTCTGGCAGCAAGAAGAGCAAAGGGAAGAAAGGTTCTCTCTGCTTAATTGAGCAGTATCAACTCTCTTAAAAAGAACAGAGACTTTCAGAGAGTCTACAGCAAACGGCAGTCTTTTGCAAATCGTTCGCTGGTCATGTACAAGATGTCAAACGACCGCGCTGATACCCGCATTGGCATATCTGTCAGTAAAAAGGTAGGAAACAGTGTGGTCAGGCATCGGGTTACAAGAGTGATCCGTGAATGCTGCCGCTTACACGAAAAAGAATTAATACAAGGATTGGACATAGTGATTGTTGCCAGACCGTTGGCGAAGGAACAAGGATTAATGGAAATTGAGGAAGCTTTTTTTCATGTAGGAAGAAAGCTGAATATTTTTTTAGAATCGAAGTAGGGTCGGGACTATGAAGAAGATTATGATTCATATGATAAGGTTTTACCAGAAGTATTTATCACCTCTCAAAGTCCGGACCCACTGTATATATACCCCAACCTGTTCGCAGTATGCAATAGAAGCGTTGGAAAAGTATGGAGCTTTGAAAGGCTCCTTACTTGCTATATGGAGGATATTGCGCTGCAATCCATTTTCAAAAGGGGGGTACGACCCTGTTCCGTAGGTAGCTTAAGGAGGAAAACAAGTGGATTTTTTATCATTAACACAAAGTAACTGGTTTCTTGTAGGACCAGTTGCGAAGGTGCTTGGTGTTGTCATGAATGGAATTTACGAGTTCCTGGACATGTTTGGCATTGCAAGCATTGGATTGGCGATCATTTTATTCACGATTATTATTAAGGCATTGATGCTTCCGCTTTCCATCAAGCAGCAGAAGTTTACAAAGCTTAATAGTATTATGGCGCCAGAACTTCAGCAGGTTCAGAAAAAGTATGCAAATCTGGACAAGTCAAGCCCGAAGTACAATGAAATGCTTTTGAAGCAGAATGAAGAGATGAAGGAAGTCTATGCAAAGTACGGAACAAGCCCGACAGGCGGTTGCGTTCAGATGCTGATTCAGATGCCGATTCTGTTCGCTTTGTATCAGGTTATTTATAAGATTCCAGGCTACATCACAAAGGTAAGAGCGTTCTATGAGCCGATTGTTGAGGCACTGCAGAACATTCCTACTTACATGGATAACGCAGATTTCGTGACATTGGCACAGCAAAACGGCATCAATGCAGCAGGCCTGAGTGATTCTAACAAGCTGATTGATCTGCTTTACAACTTCGATAAGACCGAGTGGACTAAGTTTACCGAGATCTTCCCGAATTTGAATGAGTACGTAGCCAAGGCACTGCCAAGTATCGAGAAAGCAAATTATTTCCTGGGAATGGATTTGGCAACTGCACCTGCGCAGCAGCTGTGGCCGGGTGTTTTAATTCCTATTCTTGCCGGTCTTACTCAGTGGCTTAGCTCTAAGATGATGCAGACAGATAATGGAAGCAAGAACTCAGATGACACAATGGGAAGCACAATGAAGACCATGAACATCATGATGCCTCTTATGTCAGTGTTCTTCTGTTTCACATTCTCTGCTGGTATCGGTGTATACTGGATTGCATCTTCTGTTGTTATGATTCTGATTCAGATGATCGTAAACAAGTATATGGAGCGCATTGATATTAATCAGATGGTTGAAAAGAACATTGAAAAGGCTAATGTAAAGCGTGTTAAGAAGGGTCAGAAGCCGCTTAAGGCAAAGGCTGTTATGAATGTTCGTACCATCGAAGAAGAAAAAGAACTCGAAGAAAAGAAAGAAGCTGAGCTGAAAGAGCGTGTGACAAAGCAGGTTGAGAAATCAACTGAGTATTATTCCAGCACCCAGAAAAAGAAGGGTAAGCTGGCATCCAAGGCAGGAATGGTTCAGCAGTACAACGAAAAGAGTGAAAAGAAGAACAGAAAGTAATCAGTGATTGTAAGGCTGGTTACTTGCTTGGGGAAGCTTGCAGATTCAGAAAGGTAAGGTTTGTATGACAGAGTTTGCTACGTTCACTGGAAAGAATGTAGATGAAGCCGTAAACAATGCACTGCTTCAGCTTCAGATCACCAGTGAAAAACTTGAGTATGAGGTTGTTGAAAAAGGTTCGAATGGTCTGCTTGGTTTTATCGGTTCTAAGCCGGCGGTGATCCGTGCACGTAAAAAGTCAGATTTTATCGATGAGGGAGAAGAATTTTTACAGAATATTTTCCGAGAGATGAATATGGAAGTTGATATCGCAGTTGCCTACAATAAAGAAGAGCAGGTTGTGGATATCGTTCTGACCGGAGAAGACATGGGCATCCTGATCGGAAAAAGAGGACAGACACTGGATTCACTGCAGCATCTGGTGAGCCTTGTTATAAACAAACACAGCGAAGAATATATTCGTGTCAAGCTGGATACTGAGAATTACCGTGAAAGAAGAAAGGAAACTCTCGAGCAGCTGGCAAAGAATATTGCCTACAAGGTAAAGAGAACAAGACGTCCGGCATCGCTTGAGCCGATGAATCCTTATGAGAGAAGGATCATCCACTCTGCACTTCAGGACGACAAGTTTGTATATACCAAGAGCGAGGGCGAGGATCCATTTCGTCATGTAGTGGTACTTCCTAAAAAAGAAGCAATTCCGCAGAGAAGATACTACAAAAGCTATGACAAAGGATACAAAACAAATTATGACAGAAGCGCAGCTGGTACAAGAGAAACAGCTAAAAAGCTGACTTCTGAGGAATAATAGAGAAAGTGCCATTCAAAGTTCATACGGACTATTGAGTGGCATTTTCTGTATCATTCTTTGAAACTTACGAAAAATCGAAGTGAGGTAGAATATGAAAGAAAATAGTACAATTGCGGCTATTGCAACGGCACTTAGTCCGGCAGGAATTAGCATTATTCGAATAAGCGGACCCAAGGCGCTTGAAGTGATAGATCGTATTTATAGAACAAAGAAAGAGGTCGATTCGATTAAAAAAGGAGCATTTGCTGTGACATCGTCATCTTCAGCAAAAAAGCTCTCAAATGCACCTACACATACCATTCATTACGGCTATATTTGTGATGAAAATGAGGTGATTGATGAGGTTATGGTATCAATCATGAAAGGACCTCGTTCCTTTACTGCAGAGGATACAGTAGAGATTAACTGTCACGGAGGCATTCTTGTTACGAGACGTGTATTAGATTGTGTGTTTAAAAACGGGGCAGCGCCGGCACAGCCTGGTGAGTTTACAAAGAGAGCCTTTTTAAACGGACGAATTGATTTGTCTCAGGCAGAGGCTGTCATGGAACTTATATCTGCAAAGAATCGTTTTGCAATAGATGCATCGTTAGAACAGCTCTCGGGAAAAATTAAAAACCGCATACAAGACCTCAGAAGCACGCTTTTAGACGAGATTGCTTATATAGAGGCAGCACTTGACGATCCAGAGCATATTTCGCTTGAAGGCTATACAGAGGGCCTCACAGAACGTGTTCAAAAAATTAGAGCAGCAGTAAAGAAGATGGCAGACTCCTTTGATAATGGAAAAGTTTTAACAGAGGGGATTCGAACTGTGATTGTAGGAAAGCCAAATGCCGGAAAGTCATCTTTGCTCAATGCGTTATCAGGAAGACAGCGGGCAATTGTTACAGAAATTGCCGGTACGACGAGAGATACTCTTGAGGAGCAGATTATGCTTGGCGATCTGAGTTTGATTCTGGTGGACACAGCTGGTATTCGTGACACATCTGATGTTGTTGAAAAAATCGGTGTAGAGAAGGCACGTGAGGCTGCTGCAAAGGCAGACCTATTAATTTACGTGGCAGATTCCTCAAGAAATCTCGATGAAGATGATCATAAGATTATGGAGTTGCTAAAAAACAAAAAAAGTATTATTCTGTTAAATAAGTCCGATTTATCTTCTGTAATTGGGCCTAAGGATTTGAAGGCAGCTGGAGTGGATGCGCCTGTTCTTTGGATATCAGCGGCAAATGAAGATGGATTAGATGCGCTCGAGCAGACAATACGTGACATGTTTGAACAGGGAATGATTGCAGGAAATGATGAGGTTGTTATCACGAATGCACGTCAAAAAACATGTTTATTAAATGCCTGCGAAAGCCTGAGGCTTGCAGAGGAGGGCATTGAAAATGGGATGCCGGAGGATATGCTGACAATCGACATGATGGATGCTTATACCAGTTTGGGAGAGGTAATCGGCGAGGAGATTGAAGAAGATCTGGTAAACCGTATTTTTGCAAAGTTCTGTATGGGTAAGTAACTAGATAGTGGAGGCAAAATATGGCTGTTTTAGAAGAATATTATGATGCTGTGATAATTGGAGCAGGACATGCCGGCTGTGAGGCGGCATTAGCCTGTGCCAGACTTGGTTTAGAGACGATTGTTTTTACTGTGAGTGTGGAAAGTATAGCAATGATGCCGTGCAATCCGAATATCGGAGGAAGCTCTAAGGGTCATCTTGTAAGAGAAGTGGATGCGCTTGGCGGAGAGATGGGCAAAAATATTGATAAGACGTTTATTCAGTCTAAGATGTTAAATACATCAAAAGGACCATCTGTACATTCCCTTCGTGCACAGGCAGATAAGCGTGCATACTCGCAGGAGATGCGCCATACCATGGAAAATACCGACAAGTTGACAATACGACAGGCAGAGGTATGTAAACTTCTTGTTGATGAAAATAATAATATAAATGGAGTTGTAACATATTCCGGTGCAATTTATCATTGTAAATGCGTGGTTCTTGCAACTGGAACATATTTAAAGGCACGCTGCATTTATGGTGATGTAAGCAATGAAACAGGTCCAAATGGATTGCAGTCAGCGACACATCTGACAGATTCATTAAAGGAACTTGGCATTGAGATGTTTAGATTTAAGACTGGAACACCAGCGAGAGTTGATAAAAGAAGTATTGATTTTTCGAAAATGCAGGAACAAAAAGGTGATGAGCGAGTTGTTCCATTCTCATTCACAACAGATCCTGAGAGCGTTCAAAAGGATCAGGTTTCCTGCTGGCTGACGTATACAAATGAGCAGACACATGAGATTATCAGAAGCAATCTGGATCGCTCACCGCTTTATTCTGGTGTGATTCATGGAACAGGACCTCGTTATTGTCCGTCTATTGAGGATAAGGTAGTGCGTTTTGCTGATAAGGATCATCATCAGGTGTTTATTGAGCCAGAAGGCTTGTATACAAATGAGATGTATCTGGGTGGTATGTCAAGCTCTATGCCGGAAGATGTGCAGTATGAAATGTACCATACAGTAGCAGGTTTGGAAAATGTAAAAATCGTGCGAAATGCATATGCAATTGAATATGACTGTATTAATCCAAGACAGCTAAAGCCAACGCTTGAGTTTAAAAAAATAGGAGGATTATACAGCGCAGGACAGTTTAATGGAAGCTCTGGATATGAAGAGGCAGCGGCACAGGGAATTATAGCAGGAATTAATGCGGCGCTGCATGTGCTAAAACGTCAGGAATTAGTGTTAGACCGTTCACAGGCATATATTGGTGTTTTGATTGATGACCTTGTGACAAAGGAAAACCATGAGCCGTATCGTATGATGACATCACGCGCAGAATATCGTTTGCTACTTCGTCAGGATAATGCAGATCTTCGTTTAACTGCAATTGGTCATGAAATTGGGTTGATCTCTGATGAGCGTTATCAAAAACTAAATGATAAAAAACAACAAATTGATGAAGAAATCAAGCGTCTTCAAACGACTACTATCGGCACAACACCGCAGGTACAGGCATTTCTTGAACAGCATAACAGCACACTGCTGAAGAGTGGAATGACACTTGAGGAGCTGTTAAAGCGTCCAGAAATCTGCTATAATGATTTGAAAGAAATAGATACAAAGAGACCAGAACTGCCAGAGGCAGTGACGCAGCAGGTAGAGATCAGCATAAAGTATGAGGGCTATATTAAACGTCAGCTGCAGCAGGTAGAACAGTTTAAAAAGCTTGAAAAGAAAAAGCTTTCACTTGATTTTGATTACAGTCAGGTACCGAATCTAAGAAAAGAAGCTATTCAAAAGCTTAATGAATATCAGCCGGCATCAATCGGACAGGCATCAAGAATATCAGGTGTTTCACCAGCTGATGTATCAGTATTACTTGTCTATTTAAATAGATAAACAAGAACGCTTTATTCGATATCGTTGTAGATAAGTAGTTGATATCTAATAGTAAACATAGAGCAGTAGAAATAAATGTGTAAACAGGAGGAAATAAATGGCAGAAACGATACAGCCGGGAGAATGCATTGAAAAAATTATGAATGCGTTTGCCCAGATTGGACACGAACTAACCAATAAACAGGCAGAGCAGTTTTTTCAATATTATGAAATGCTGGTTGAAACAAATAAGGTAATGAATTTAACTGCAATCACAGAGTTTGATGAAGTGCTGCAGAAGCATTTTGTGGACAGCGTGCTAAAATCAGAGATTTTTATTAAGGAAGATACGAAGACTCTGATTGATGTTGGAACTGGTGCTGGTTTTCCAGGTGTTCCGTTAAAGATTATGTATCCAGAATTGAAGGTAACACTACTGGATTCTCTGAATAAGAGATTAAACTTTTTAAATCAGGTTATTGAACAGCTTGGTCTTGAAAATATCACAACTGTTCATTTTCGTGCAGAGGATGGAGCTAGAAAGGCAGAACTAAGAGAACAATTTGACTGTGTTGTATCAAGAGCAGTTGCCAATATGTCTACGCTGTGTGAATATTGTCTTCCATATGTAAAAGTAGGAGGATGTTTTGTAGCGTATAAATCAGGAAATGCAGAAGAGGAGATTGATAAGGCAAAGAAAGCAGTTCATCTGCTTGGTGGAGTAAAGGAAAATGCAATCTACTTTGATTTGCCGGATTCAGATATTGGACGCAGTCTTGTTATCGTGAAGAAAAAAGAGCCTACATCAAAAAAATATCCTAGAAAAGCTGGATTGCCGAGCAAGGAACCGCTGCAGTAAAGAAGCCTACAGTTCACAGGACGCCACAATTCGCAAAACCGCACGTTCCGTGCGTCGCTGCAAAACGCGAACAAAGTTCGCGCGCAGCTTTGTCTTGCTCATTGACGGGCGTCCACTTTGTCCTGTTGATCTGTCAAATCCTCATGCAAGCATGGGATTTATCCAGATCTGACAGGACGTGTGAACTGGTGATAACAATGTTCCACGTGGAACATAAATAGCAAAACATAAAAAGAGATGTTCCACGGGAGATAATGTTCCACGTGGAACATTTTTTTATGGTAATTTGAAAGAAGAAGTGCTATACTGTAGAAAAGATGCAAAAAAATATGCTGTTTAGCAGAAGTGAGGATATTATGGGAAGAATTATAGCTGTTGCAAATCAGAAGGGTGGAGTCGGCAAGACTACTACTGCAATTAATCTGGCAGCCTCATTAGCAGAATACCAGAAAAATGTACTTATCATTGATATGGATCCTCAGGGAAATACCACCAGTGGATTCGGTGTTGATAAAAATGAACTTGAGCATTCACTGTATGATCTGATTACAGATAATTGCACAATACAAGAATGCATTCTTGAAAATGTATTATTTGATACCCTTTCACTTATTGGGTCAAATGTGAATCTGTCAGGAGCAGAGATCGAATTGATCGATGTGGAACGTAAGGAATTTATTCTAAAGGATGCACTAGATGAGATTAAGGATCAGTATGATTTTATTGTAATTGATTGCCCGCCATCTTTAAGTATGCTCACTGTCAATGCGCTTAGTGCAGCTGACACAGTACTTGTTCCGATTCAGTGTGAATATTATGCACTTGAAGGTCTGACACAGCTGTTACATACAATAAATCTGGTAAAGAGCCGCTTAAATCCAGATCTAGAAATGGAAGGCGTTGTATTTACCATGTATGATGCGAGAACTAATCTGTCACTTCAGGTAGTGGAGAATGTAAAAGACAATTTGCAGGAGAGAGTTTATAAGACAATTATTCCAAGAAATGTGCGTCTGGCTGAGGCACCGAGCCATGGACTGCCAATTAATTTGTATGATGCAAGATCAACAGGAGCAGAGGCATATCACCAACTGGCAGAAGAGGTTATAAACAGAGAGTAGTTAAAAAACTATTCGCAAAATTGTAAATGGTACTGAATGATAGAAAGGATGAAAGAATGGCACTCAATAAAAAAGGTGGTCTTGGAAAAGGTCTCGGCAAAGGTATCGATTCCTTGATCAGCAATGCGTATGCAGTAGAAACAAAGAAAAAAGATTCAGCAGCAGCTGATAAAAAAGAGCCAGAGACAACAGTAAAACTGCGCCTTGTGGAGCCGGCATCTTCTCAACCAAGACAGAAATTTGATGAGGATGCATTGACTGAACTTGCAGAATCTATCAAAAAATATGGCGTAATTCAACCGATTGTAGTAAAGAAGATAGAGGATCATTATCAGATTATTGCTGGAGAGCGCAGATGGAGAGCGGCAAAGCAGGCTGGATTAAAGGATATTCCAGTCATTATAAAAGATTATGATGAACAGCAGATTGCAGAAATTGCACTGATTGAGAATCTTCAAAGAGAAGATTTAAACCCGATAGAAGAAGCAAAAGCATATCAGTCATTGATTGAAAAGTATCAGCTAAAACAGGAAGAAATTGCAGAGAAGGTATTTAAAAGCCGCAGTGTAATCACAAATGCACTTAGATTGCTTAAGCTTGATGAAGAGGTTCAGCTTATGCTGATGGAAGGTCAGATTACAAACGGACACGCAAAGGCAATTTTGGGACTGGAAGACAAAGAAGAACAGCGTGCTGTTGCACAGAAAGTTGTGGAAGAGCAACTAAGCGTGCGTGATACTGAAAAGTATATTAAGAGTTTGCTGGATAAGAAAAATGAGCCAGCTGCTGCAAAGCCAGTTTTGAAGAATCAGACATTATATGAGACACTGGAGAGTCGTATGAAGTCTCGCATGGGTACGAAGGTGCAGATTAAGAGAAAGTCTGATGACAAGGGCAAGATTGAAATTGACTATTATTCAAATGACGATCTTGAGCGTATCATTGAACTGATGGGAATTACTGAGGATACAATCGAGTAAATTAGCTAAAACTTAGAAAAACTGAATAGAGGATAACTGTTCAACTAGAGGAAAGGAAAATAAAATATGGAAATTCTGAATCAGGCGATGGAGTTTACACAGCAGTATAGCTTGTTTTTTCTGGCAGGAATGTTCGCTGTGATTTTGATTCTTGTGATCTGCATGACTGTTATGAACAGCAGAATGAAAGAATTGCAGGCAGCATATGATGATTTTATGCGCGGTAATGATGGAAAATCACTTGAAGGCATCTTAAAGACAGTAGTAGAAGATAATAAGCGTGTAAAGATCCAGTGCAAGCGTGATATTGATGAGATCATCAGCATGAAGAAAGGACTTAAGGCAACATACAAAAAGATTGGTATTATGAAATATGATACCTTTCGAGGAATGGCTGGAAAGCTGAGCTTTTCACTGGCACTTCTTGATGGTGATGACAGCGGTTTTGTATTAAGCAGTATGCATACGCAGGATGGCTGCTACAGCTATTTAAAAGAAATTATTCATGGACAATCACATGCAACACTCAGCAATGAGGAGCGAGATGCTTTGGAGATGGCATTAAATTATAATGTCGATGCAGCTAAACTGGAAGAGAAACAAGCACAGCAGGCAACTCCAGTGCAGCAGGATACGGATGAAACGTCAACCAATTAAATAGAGTAATTGTTAAAAAACGGCTTTCAGGACAGAAAATACTGATCTGAAAAGCCGTTTTTTTAATATAGAGTTAAAGAATAGAAAGTAGCTCGCTCAGCTGTTTTATCTCATAAGTCGGTGTCTGTGACATTGTATTATCAGAGCCATTTGGGTTAAACCAGCAGGTATCAATGCCATATTGGATTCCACCAATGATATCGGAGGTTAAAGAGTCACCAATGACAAGTGCCTTAGAAACAGGAATCTGAAGCTTTGAAAATACAGCATCAAAAAATTCTTTTTTAGGCTTTTGACATCCGAGTTCTTCAGAAATGAAGAGATCGGAAATCATTGGAGTCAGTTCGGAGTGGGATAGTCGGCTGTGCTGAGTGGTACTTCTTCCATTTGTAATGATGGAAAGCTTATATCCTCTTTCATGCAGAATGCTGCATACACGAAGAGCATCATGAATTGGAGTGCAGTCTTCGCCAAGGCTAGTCTGATAAAGCTGGCACATTAGCGCCGGATCACCATCTTTGCCAACAGCAGCAAGAAAATCACGAAATCTGGCAACCGCTAATGCAGCAGGAGTAATTTCACCGCGTTCATATGCTTTCCAATAGGAAAGATTTATGCGCTGATAGAGTGAAAGTACTTCATCAGAGTATGGAATATTAAAAGAATCGCACACCTTATGAAAAGCATAAGTTTCTCCAGCATCGAAATTAAACAGGGTGCCGTCAAGGTCAAATAATAAATGAGTATAAGTCATGGTAGTTTCCTTTCTAGTGGTGATATACGCTATCTTAACACGGAAGCAGACAATTGACAACAGGTGATGTTCCACGTGGAACATACGGTTTTGTGAATGGGCGTCTCGTGAACAGCGACAATATAATCAACCCCACAACCTACTTTACAAAAGAGAATCCGTGGTATATAATAAATAATGTCTGTTTTCCTTATAAAACAAGGCATTTATTGAGTATGAGAGTAGAGACAGAAAGGTTTGGAAAACTATGTTAGATATCAAGTTTGTCCGTGAGAATCCGGACGTTGTCAGACAGAACATCCGTAATAAGTTTCAGGATGCAAAGCTTCCGCTGGTTGATGAGGTAATCGCTCTGGATCTTCGCAACCGTGAAATCAAAAAGGAAGTTGAGACCCTTCGTGCAAATCATAAGAAGGCATCTAAGCAGTATGGTGCACTTCGTGCACAGGGAAAGTTAGAAGAGGCTGAGAAGCTGCGTGCAGAGGATGCTGCGTCAGAAGAGCGCATGGCAGCACTGAGTGCAGAGGAGAAGCAGGTTGAGGCAGATCTGAAGCAGAAGATGATGATTATCCCGAACATCATTGATCCATCTGTTCCGATTGGAAAAGATGACAGTGAGAATGTAGAGGTTGAGCGCTTTGGCGAGCCAGTTGTTCCGGACTTTGAAGTTCCGTATCACACTGATATTATGGAGTCTTTCAACGGTATTGATCTGGACAGTGCAAGAAAAGTAGCTGGAAACGGATTCTATTATTTAATGGGTGATATCGCAAGACTGCATTCTGCAGTAATTTCCTACGCAAGAGATTTCATGATCAATCGTGGATTTACTTATTGCGTACCTCCTTTCATGATCAGAAGTGATGTTGTTACAGGTGTTATGAGCTTTGCAGAGATGGATGCAATGATGTATAAGATCGAGGGTGAGGATCTTTACCTGATCGGAACAAGTGAGCATTCCATGATCGGAAAGTTCATTGATACTGTTAACAAGGAAGAGAATCTTCCATACACTCTGACAAGCTACTCACCATGTTTCCGTAAGGAAAAGGGAGCTCACGGTTTGGAGGAGAGAGGTGTATACCGTATCCATCAGTTCGAGAAGCAGGAGATGATCGTAATCTGTAAGCCAGAAGACAGTATGATGTGGTATGACAAACTGTGGAAGAACACTGTAGATTTATTCCGCAGCATGGACATTCCAGTTCGTACACTTGAGTGCTGCTCTGGTGATTTAGCTGACCTTAAGGTAAAGTCTGTCGATGTTGAGGCATGGTCTCCACGTCAGAAGAAGTATTTTGAAGTAGGAAGCTGCTCTAACTTAGGCGATGCACAGGCACGTCGTCTTGGTATCCGTGTTGTTGGACCGGATAAGACAAAGTATCTGGCTCATACTTTAAATAACACTGTAGTAGCTCCGCCGCGTATGTTGATTGCATTCTTAGAGAACAATCTGCAGGCAGATGGAAGTGTTCGTATTCCAGAGGTTCTTCGTCCATATATGGGCGGAATGGAAAAAATGGTTCCGAAGAAATAAAAGTATAAAGTAATAAAGGAGGGAATTTTATGCACGCATACTTACCAGCAATCGGATTTGGGCAGATCAAGAAAAAGTCTCAGCTTCAGCAGCTGTTAAGCAGCGTGCAGAACTTCCCAGACCAGGTTCAAAAAATTCGTCTTGATGAAGAGAGCAGTCTTGTTGTCTATACAAAGGAAGTTGCACCAGGCATCGGCCTTATGATCTGCGGAGAAGAGGATATGCAGGGCAGCTTTCAGATGGAATATTATGAACCATATATCAACAGTAATGTCTGTTCTTCTAAGGCAGAATGCAGCATAGAAAAGGAAAGTGCGAGAGAAGCGTATGATGGCGTCTGTGATGATTGCCGATTAGGATTGAATCTGATTTTTTCCGTAAATAATTTTATGGAATATCGAAAATATAAGGTGCTTCAGGGATTTTATCCAACGGTAACAGACGTCTGTATGTCTGCTCTGTGCACACAGGGAAAAATTTTACTTCCTATTTTGAAGAGACCAGAGGCTGCTCGTATTGCAAAGAAAAAGGAACAGGGACGTCAGAAACTGATTGAGGCAGCAAGAGAAGGAAATCAAGAAGCAATTGACAGCCTGACAATTGATGATATGAATTTGAGTAATAAGGTGGGAAGGCTGTTAAACAGCTGTGATATTTACACAATGGTTGAGTCGAGTATTATGCCATGTGGAATGGAGAGTGATCGATATACAATCATTGGTGAAATCCTAAATGTGGTGCCTCTTGTCAATGAAATAAGCAAGGAACCGCTGTGTCAGATGGATGTGAAGTGCAATAATATTTGTATACGCGTTTTGGTGAATCGTTCAGGGCTGATGGGAGAGCCTATGGCAGGACGGCGTTTTAAGGGCGATATTTGGCTGCAGGGAGTGGTAAACTTTGTTTGACAGACAACAGAAAGTATGCTATGATAAATGGCGTATGAGGCGCCATTTTGTGGTAAAATGGATGGCCTGATGCATATGTGAATAAAGTTCTCTTAGTTAAATGGATATAACAGGGACCTCCTAAGTCTCAGTTGTGGGTTCGATTCCCGCAGGGAACAGTTTAAAGCGGTTGTGACGGCATGTAGTCATTGCCGCTTTTTTTGTAATTTTTGATTAATTATGGAAAAGGATTTCTGTTATGGGTAATAGAGCTGTGAGAAAATGGAAGAAGACAAGAATGGTGACTGCTATGTTGGCAGTGTGCAGTATCTTTTTTGAAATCATTGTAGGTTGTCAGGTAAAAAGCAATGAGAAATCAGAGATGCTTCCGATTATAACAATTGGAACTGACCAGTTTGAACCTTATAATTATCTGGATAGTAAAGGAAATAACGTTGGAGTAGATGTAGAGCTTGCAACAGAAGCTTTTAAAAGACTTGGTTATGAACCACGCTTTTGCGTAATTTCATGGGAGGATAAAGAACAACTGCTTTCTGATGAAACTATTGATTGCATTTGGGCTTGCTACACAATGACAGGAAGAGAAGACAAATACCAGTGGGCTGGACCATATCTTTACAGCAGACAAATGATTGTTGTGCGCAGTGATCATGATATTTGGAAATTTGATGATCTTGAAGGAAAAAGGATTGCAGTTCAAGCAACGACAAAAGCAGAAGATTTATTTTTGCACCGAATTGAATCTGATCTTCCGATTGTAAGTCAGGTCAATTGCTTTTCAGCAACGGAAGACATGTTTGCCGCAATTAGAAAAAACTATGTAGATGCAATCGCAGGACATGAGGCAATGCTGAGAAAATTTGTTGATGATGGAGAAGGTGCGTATCGTATGTTAGAGGAAAGTCCATACCGCTCTGCACTAGGGGTGGCATTTAGAAAAGGTACACATGCAGAGTTGGCTGATAGGCTAACAGACACCCTCCATGAGATGGAGCAGGATGGAACTACCAAAAATATTGTAGAAAAATATGGCTTTGATGCCGATCAGGTTTTAGTGGGAGACGCTGCGTATGAAGAGTAAAAAAAGATTATCAAGTTATTTTTTTATGCCGATTGTTTTGATTTTGCTTGGAATTATCTGCTTTTGTTTTACTAATGCAGGTGATACAGCAAAATTAAATGATACGCTGGATGAGACGATATCCTTTGTGAAATCAAGTATAAATCGATATGAGATTTATAATGCAAATGATAGAGTGAAAAGTCTTGTGCGTTTGCTTGATAAGTCAGAGGAGCTAAGTCGCGTACTTGATGCAGAGCATGATTTTACGGCACAAGATATGGATAATTATGCAAAGCAGCAGCGTTTGACTGGTGTTTTGGTGCTTGATGAAAAGCTGAATGTATCAATACAGACAACACAGGATTATGATGCAATGTCACTGTGGCAGAAATTGATTGACAGCAAGTATGTAAGGGATATTTTAGAATCACCGTCAAAAACATATATGACCAGACTGCGTAATGAAGGAAACATATATGACTTTGCAGCAGTGGCAAGACAGGATATTCCAGGAGTTTTGATTGCATATGCGAAAAAGGAAGAGGTGAATGAAAAAAACGGTGATCTTACGATGGAAACAGTGTTTGCAGATTTTCCATTTAAAATGGATGGCAGCGTTGTAATTAGTGATGGAACGAAAGTAGTGAGCACCAATGAGTCAAAATTGTTGGGAATGTCAGTTGAGGAATGTGATGAATTGTACCAAAATACTTTTCGTGAGAGCAAAGATCATATTGTCAGGCTTGAAGCAGCAGGCAGCAGCTGGTATGGAAGAAAAGAAAAAATCAGAAATTATGATATATATGTATTTTTTCCGGCTATGCAGGTGTTTATGACACGAAATGTTGTCTGTCTGTCATATACATTGATTGCAATTGTGATTTTTACATTGTTTCGCACAATCAGGATTCATATGGAGCAGGAGAGCATTATGCGTGAGCAAAAGCGTCTCCAGATTATCAATGCGCTCGGACATGCATATTCATTTATATTACTTATTGACATAAAGAAGAACACGTTGGAGGTGATAAAGTCTGCTGATGTGGTAGGTCTGAATTATAGAAAGAAAGATTTGTCAAATGAGCTTCAAAGAGAATATATAGATAGCATGATTGCACCATCATTTCAAAAAAGTTATCTTGCATTTACTGATATAAGTACTATGGAGAGTCGTTTGAAGGAACATGATTCTCTTTCATGTGTCAGCCAAACAATAGAAGGAACCTGGATACGATCTATGATTGTACCGCAAAAATATGATGAAAAAGGTAATTTGTCCACTGTTTTACTAGCAATTAGTGATGTCACAGAGGAAAAAGAGCATGAGTTGGAGCAAGATCGCATTCTTAGAAATGCACTGTCATCTGCTGAGCATGCGAATCGGGCAAAGACTGCCTTTTTAAACAATATGTCTCATGATATTCGAACACCAATGAATGCAATTATCGGATTTACATCACTGGCAGCAGAGCATCTTGATGACCGCGAAATTATAAGAGATTATCTTGAAAAAATTAGTACATCTGGTAAGCATCTTCTTAGTCTGATCAATGATGTGCTTGATATGAGCAGAATCGAGAGCGGAAGTGTTAAAATCGAAAATAATAAGGTACATCTTCCAGATATTCTTGAAGATTTAAAAACGATTATATTGGAGAGTGTACATGCAAAACAGCAAAAACTTTTGGTAAAGATGCAGGATGTTCTTCACGAGGATATCATTACAGATAAGCTTCGTTTGACGCAGGTTCTCTTGAATATAATAAGTAATGCTGTTAAGTTTACACCTGTTGGAGGAACTATACATATTCTTGTAGAAGAAAAGGCTTCTCAAAAGGCAGGATATGCAGTATATTCGTTTTGTATCAAAGATAATGGAATCGGTATGTCGAAAGAGTTTCAGGAGCATGTGTTTGATTCATTCGCGAGGGAACGCACGGTTACTGAGAGTGGAATCACTGGAACTGGTCTTGGAATGGCTATCACAAAAAATATTGTTGATCTGATGGGAGGAACGATACATTTAACGAGCAAGCAAGGCGAAGGATCTGAATTTATAGTGACACTTGAATGTGAACTCGCAAACATGGCAGTGCAGGACAAACAATCTTCTTGTCCAAAAGCAGAAAAAAAACACTTGGATTATTCAGGAAGAAAAGTACTGCTTGTGGAAGATAATGAGCTAAACAGAGAGATTGCAACAGAGATTTTGAAATCTTTAGGACTGAATGTAGATTGTGCAGCCGATGGCATGGAAGCAGTTGAAATTATGTCATCTGAGGCAGGAAATCAATACGATATGATCTTTATGGATATTCAGATGCCAAAGATGGATGGATATACTGCGACAAGAGAAATTCGTACCTTGAAGGATACGAAAAAAGCAAATGTTCCGATTATTGCGATGACGGCAAATGCTTTTGATGAAGATCGAAAGAAAGCAATCAAGGCTGGAATGAATGGCCATATTGCAAAGCCGATTGATGTGAATGTGATTTTGCAAAATCTAGACAGAATTTTTGGAAAGAATGGTGACGAAGACACCAGGGCAAAGGAGCAATAAAAAATGAAAAAAGAGTATATTGAACATTACAGCAAATGTCTTAACAAGCAGATGCATCTATGTATTTATGGTCACGCAGGAGTTACGGTGCTGGGATTTCCGACGCAGGATTCAAATTGCCACAATTATGAGGATTTTGGAATCATTTACCATCTGAGTGATTTTATTGAACAGGGGCGCATTCAAATAGTGACAGTGGATTCTGTAGATGAAGAAAGCTGGTCATGTGAAAATGGTATTCCTTCGTGGCGGTCAGCAAGACAGGAGCAGTATCATAATTATATTATTGAAGAAGTGTATCCGATTCTTATGCAAAAAAACACAACGAATATGCTGCCAATTGTAACAGGCCCAAGTTTAGGTGCTAATCATGCTGCTATTACTTTTTTGCGTCGTCCAGAGTTATTTAGCGGACTGATTGCGCTTTCTGGCGTGTACAATAGTGATTACTTTTTTCATGGCTGGTGTGATGAAAATCTTTATAAGAACTCGCCAGAGCGTTTTTTAGAAAATATGCCGGCTGATCACCCGTATATAAGGATTTATAATCAGAAAAAAATAGTTTTCTGTGTGGGACAGGGTGCTTGGGAATATGACGGTGCACAGACACTTCGCAATTTAAAGCGTATTTTTGATGAAAAGAAAATTCACGCATGGTGTGATTTCTGGGGAAGCGATGTTTCACATGACTGGTATTGGTGGTTTATACAGCTTCGATATTTTATTCCGATTTTATTGGAAGATCAGGGTTGACTTTTTTAGACGTGGTGTGGTATAGTGACACTATCAGAGTGGGAGAGAAAATGCTTTCATTTTTCTGAACAATTGAATATTGTGAGGGAGTAGTTCGCGGACTGCGTGATTTGTCAACAGACTCGGCATATGCCTGGCAAATCTTAAAGAATGAGACTCATGTGTGCTTTTTAATAAATAAGGCATACATGGGTCTTTTTGCATAGTTAGCGATAGAAAGCAAAAACTGATTCTGAAATAAAAAAGAAAACTGGCAGAAGGAGGGTTTTGTATGACGTATCATAATAAGGAAAAACAAGAAGTCTTACAGGAACTTAATGTGCAGGAAGCAACAGGACTTTCGTCATCGGATGTGAAAAAGCGCCGGGAGCAATATGGCGAGAATCGATTGCGTGCAAAGAAATCAAAGAGTAATTGGGAGAGATTTGCAGAGCAATTTAAAGATGTAATGATTCTAATATTACTTGCAGCAGCGGCAGTTTCTTTTGTGGTAGCATGTGTGGAAGGTGATCCGGAAGGCTTTTTTGAACCATTGCTGATTTTGCTTATAGTGGTTGTAAATGCCATAATGGGTGTTATGCAGGAAAGTCGTGCAGAGAGAGCACTAGAAGCATTAAAAAATATGTCGGCACCACATGCACGTGTTCTTCGTGACAAGGCAGAGTCAATCATTGATGCATCAGAGTTAGTGCCAGGTGATATCATACGCTTAGAAGCAGGTGATTTTGTTCCGGCAGATGCAAGGCTTTTGCAGAGTGTCAGCTTAAAGAGTGAGGAGTCTGCGCTAACAGGTGAATCCGTACCGGCAGAAAAAGATGCAAATGCCTGTCCAAAGGCAGATGCACCGCTAGGTGATAGAAGTAACATGGTTTTTTCAGGCTGCAGCATCACATATGGAACTGCTGTGGCAGTGGTAACGGCAACTGGAATGGATACTGAGATGGGAAAGATTGCCAATCTTTTGGAAGGAGCCGATGATGGACAGACACCTCTTCAAAAGCGTCTGGCACAGCTCGGAAAATATCTTGGAATTTTGGCATTAGCAGCATGCGCGATTATCTTTGTTGTTGGTCTTGCAAACGGACTTGAAGTGATGGAAATCTTTATGACATCTGTATCACTTGCCGTATCAGCAATCCCAGAGGGACTTCCTGTAATTGTTACAATTGTATTGTCAATTGGTGTACAGAGAATGGTTAAGAAAAATGCACTTATTCGCCGTCTGCCGGCAGTTGAGACATTGGGAAGTGCATCTGTCATCTGCTCAGATAAAACAGGAACACTGACACAGAATAGAATGACATTGGTAGAAACATATCTTGATGGGGAAACACAGGCTAATAAGCTTGAAGTAAAGCCATCTGAGGAAGTAAAGACGCTTCTTCGTCTGGGAACACTTTGCTGTGATGGTGCTGTTGTATTTGATGGTGATAAGGAACAGCATATCGGTGATCCGACTGAGACAGCTATTGTGCTTGCTGCACATAAAAATGGAATGCCGAAGGAAAGTTTGGCAAAGCAGTATCCGCGCCTGGCAGAGCTTCCATTTGATTCTGACAGAAAACGTATGACAGTCGTTTGTCGCATGGATGGAAAGCTTATTGCAATTGTAAAGGGTGGATTTGATGTGATGGAACCTCTTTGCACATCAGGAAATTTATCACAGGCACGTCTTGTAATGGAGGAGATGAGTGAGCGTGCACTTCGCGTACTTGCAGTTGCCTATAAGGAAATTGATAAGATTCCAGATGAAAAATCAATGATGACTCTTGAGGGAGATCTTCATTTTTACGGACTTGTCGGCATGATTGATCCGCCAAGACCAGAGGCGAAGGCAGCAGTTGCGCGATGCCGTAAGGCGGGAATTAAGCCAGTTATGATTACAGGTGATCATGTAGTGACAGCTTCCGCGATTGCAAGAGAGCTTGGCATTATGAGAGAGGGCGACCGCGCTTTAACTGGTGCACAGGTAGATGCAATGACAGATTCAGAATTGGATGCACAGGTGGAAAGTATTGCTGTTTATGCTCGCGTGTCACCTGAAAATAAAATCCGTATTGTAAAATCCTGGCAGCGAAAAGGTCAGGTAGTAGCGATGACTGGAGATGGTGTAAACGATGCACCGGCACTGAAGGCTGCTGATATTGGCTGTGCGATGGGAATTACAGGAACAGATGTGGCTAAGGGAGCAGCTGATATGACGCTTACCGATGATAACTTTGCAACAATTGTAGATGCAGTGCGAGAGGGAAGAGGAATTTATTCCAATATTAAAAAGGTAGTTGGTTACTTGCTTGGCACAAATATTGGAGAGGTGATCACTGTCTTTACTGCAATGATGCTGTGGCATAAGACTCCGCTTCTTTCTATGCAGCTTTTATGGATTAATCTTGTAACAGACAGTTTGCCGGCCATTGCACTTGGTATGGAAGCAGTAGAGTCTGAGGTTATGACACAAAAACCAAAACCCAAAAGCGAAGGTTTATTCGCTCATGGGTTTGGCGTGAGAATTGTTCTTCAAGGTGTGATGTTTGGATTGCTTGCACTGTTTGCATTTATGATTGGTGAAAAATCAACAGGAACAGTGGCAGGGGGTCAAACAATGGCGTTTGCTGTGTTAGCATTGTCACAGGTAATTCAAGCGTACAACATGCGTTCAGAGCATTCGCTGTTTAAGATTGGTGTGTTTACCAATAAAAAGTTAAATCAGGCAGCGCTTCTTTCTGTTGTGCTTGTGCTTGCAGTACTGTTTACCCCACTTCGCATTCCGTTTGGACTTGAATTGCTCTCCTTAAAGCTGTATTTGACAGCACTTGGAATGGTTTCAATTCCGATTTTAGTGATGGAGTTTTCTAAGGCATTTGGATTAATTCGCCATCAGCATTAAATTTGCTTCTTACTGTGCAGGCCTACTTTATGATAATAAATAAAGAGAAGCACGCTGCAAAGAATCCAACCAAATGGATATCCCAAGGCAACAGATGTAATGGTGTCAAAACATTTTGAGATGATGAACAGGTAAATCTGACGAAAAACAATAAAGCTTCCCATCATAATGACCATTGGCGCGGTGGAGTTTCCGGCACCGCGCAGTGCATTGGCATAAATCTGGTTAAAGCAGATTGCAATATAAAATGGCATCATCAGTCGAATGAAGCGAACACCAAATGCAAGTACCTCTTCATCTTGTGTGAAAAGGGATGTCAGGGTAGGTGCGAATAACAGAACTGGAAACATCAAAATTATGGCAGTACCGATTGCGATAATAAGCGCAGTGGTAGTGCCTTTTTTTGCGCGGTTCATATTGCCGGCACCAAGATTTTGACCGACAAAGGTAGTGACAGAAAGGCCAACGCTCTGAATTGGAAGCAGACAGAATTTGTCGAGCTTTCCGTATGTGGTCCATCCAGCCATGCAGGAAGATCCAAAGTGGTTGATGTATGACTGAACAAATACATTTGAGAATGATGTAACAGCCATCTGAAGTCCTGCCGGAAAACCGATGCGAAGAATCGACAAAGTGGTTGCTTTATCAATGCGAAGATCTTTCCAGACAAGCTTGTAGGCATTCGTCTCTTTTGTCAAAATGGACAGCACAAGAATTGCAGATATCCACTGGGAAATGATTGTTGCGTAGGCAACACCAGATACGCCCATGTGAAAAACAATTACAAAAACGAGGTCAAGAATAATATTTGTGATTGCACAGACAATCAAAATATAAAGTGGCCGTGTAGAGTCACCGACTGCGCGCAAAATTCCAGCTCCCATATTGTAGAGCATAAGACCAGAAACACCAGCAAAATAGATTGTCAGATATCTGGAAGATTCAGGCAAAACATCTTCTGGTGTATCCATTAAACGAAGAAAAAATGGTGACAAAAATAGTCCTGCAATCGTAAAGAAAACAGCAAGCACAAGAGTCAGTGCTATTGTGGTATGTACGGTGCAATGAAGTGCTTTGTCATCGCGGCTTCCAAAATTGTGGGAGATAACAACACCTGCACCAGTGGATAAACCAGAGAAAAATCCGATTATAGTGTTGATAATGCAGTCAGTAGAGCCAACCGCAGCGAGTGCTGTTTTGCTGACATAATTGCCCACAACAATACTGTCAACAGTGTTGTAAAGCTGCTGAAACAGATTTCCTACAAGGAGTGGAAGCGCAAATAGAATCAGCTGCTTGGCAATGTTTCCTTCGGTCATAAGCCGGGCACCGGAGGAATGCTTCTTTTGTGAGAAGGAAAAACTCATGATAACGCCTTTCTATTGTGATATGAATGATATTAAAATTATATCATAGAAAGAGCAGTGGAGAAATGGAGAAAGTTGGCTTTCTTTTTTCTTATCTGACGGTGTATCCATTCAGTTCAATGATTCTATCGAGAATGTTCGCTCTTATTGTTGCTTTCAGATAGTCACACACTTTCAAAAATTAAAAATTTTTCATTTTTTGAAAGTGATATTTCTTTCCTTGATTACGTTTTTATGTGTGTAGTGGTGCCGCCAATGGCGGCAGAGCCGGAGCGACGGATCCCATGGGGCGGTGGGTCGTCCGGCTCAACGGTCGGAAGAGATGATTTTCATATTAAATATTTTGTCTATATAAAGAAGAAAGAAAATAAAAGAAGGAAAATTTGTTAGAAAACCTAGGAAATAAGCTATTTTCTTTAATTTTTAAGTGTAATATTCGTACATCATTACTGTAATATTTTTACAGTTTAAATGTAATTTTATTACAGTAATATTTTTACATTTAAACTGTAATTTCTATTACAGTAATTATTTTATATCAAAGCTGTAATAGAAATTACATTAATATAGTAATTTAAATTATATTAACATTGTATATTGACTTTTTCTTTAATGTAATATATATTACATTAAAAGATGAATTATAGAGGTGATTGGAGGAATTGATTAATGAACAAAGAGGGGACTGAGGAGAATTTTTTAAGAGCAAAAAATACTGCTGTCTATGAATCTAATAATATGGTTACGGATGTTCAGAGTGGTGAAATTCTATATCAAGAGAAAAGTACAAAAGTTAAAACAAGTACTGAACCTGATTTTATCAAAGTGTATTATAAAGCTATGATGGCTGTAAATGCTATTTCTGAAATTCCTCTTGATTTTTTGCTAGCGCTTAGCGCACAGATTGGTTTTACAAATGGAGATAAGATTATGTTTTACAATAATAAAACAACACGCCGAGCGATTTCGGAGTATTGTAATATTGGTGACAATATGACCGCAAAGTACATAAAACGTGCAGTTGAGAAGGGAATTCTTTTTTCAACACAAGATCGAGGCTCATATGAAGTAAATCCATGGTTAATCGCAAAGGGAAAATGGGAGCATATACGTGAGTTACAGGCAGCGTTCCAATTTGTAGATAAAAAGTGGATTCGAACAATAACAGAAGAGTCTGTAGATGTGAATTGAGAAGGAGACGATGAGAATGAAAGAGCAAAGTAAGCAGATTAACATACGATTTGCAAAAGAGAACGAATTAGCCCGTGTAAACGAACTGAGAAAACAGGTGAATGACCTTCATGTAGAGGGAAAGCCAGAGATATTTCGAGCAGGCTTTAATGATGGATTGCAAGATTTCATATATAAGATATGGAAAGATCCAGAGCAAAAAATTGTTGTGGCAGAGCTTAATGGAGTAGTATGTGGTTTTGCAGTACTGCATCATATTCACAGACCGGAAAACCCGTTTATGCTAGAGCGCGATTTTATGGATGTCGATGAATTTTGTGTGGACAAAGAATATCGCAGACAGGGTATTGCGACAAAAATGATATCATTTATCCGCAACTATACGAAGGAAAAAGGAATCAAACGTCTTGAGCTTAATATGTGGGAGTTTAATCAGGATGCGTTGGCATTTTACGAGGCAGTTGGATTTAAAACATACCGCAGATACATGGAGATGGAGATGTAATATTTTTCTTGACAAACTAATACCAGAGTATTACTCTTTGAATAGAATGTAATATTCTAGTATTAGTTGTGGAGGGAATTATGGAACAAAATTTAATTATTTATCATGGTTCTCAACAAATCGTTGAAGTGCCTCGATTTGGAGTGGGAAAAACATATAATGATTATGGACAAGGGTTTTATTGTACAGAAAACATTGAGCTTGCAAAAGAGTGGGCATGTCCGGTAAAGAATGATGGATATTCAAACAAATATATCTTGCACATCGATGGATTAAATGTGATGCATCTTACAAAAGGGAAATTCAATATTTTGAACTGGCTTGCGATACTGCTTGCTCATAGAAAATTTGATATTACTTCTCCAATTGGAAATAGTGCAAGAGAGTTTATTATTGATCGTTTTATGCCCAATACGGATGACGTAGATGTGATGATTGGCTATCGCGCGGATGACTCGTATTTTTCGTTTGCAGAAGATTTTGTAAACAATACTATTTCTTTGAGAGATTTAAATCTTGCGATGCAGCTTGGAACGCTCGGTGAGCAGATTGCGCTGCTCTCAAAACGTGCTTTTGAGCAGATTGAATTTTTGGAATATGAAATTGCAGATTATAGGGAATATTATTATAAGCGAGCAGAGAGAGATCAAAGTGCTCGTAGCACTTATAGAAATCGTAAAAAAAATTTGGAGCAGCTTATGAATGATATTTTTGTTTTGGACATTATGAGGGAGGATATGAAAAATGATGACCCACGCCTACAGTCAATTATATCTAGATAAGTCGTCGCGTGCACTAGGAAATATGCTTCACGATGCAGTTATTGAGTTTGGTATGGATGGAGCGGATTTCTTGAATCGCTTTATTCAATCGGATATTGCTGAACAATTTGAAAATGGAAATCCAAAATATATTGCTGGTAAGAGTGGGGCAGAGCTGTTTTTAGAAGTCATAGAGAAAACTACTGGTGATAGCTATATTGAAAAAATGAAACCTATTGAGGCGTATGATCGAAGTGATGTATATTGGGTGGGATGGATGTTAGCTCATTATCAGTGGTATTCTGGCCGTACATTTAAAAGTATACTTGATATAATATCCTATCGTGATCTGCTTGGACTTTACGGAACACTTCATGAAGCGGATATTCAAAAAAGTTATGAAGTGCTTGATGCTCATTTTTTAAATACGGAAAGTAAATTAAAAACAATGAGAAAGCGATGTGGTTTAACTCAAGATGCACTTGCGAAGGCAGCTGATGTTTCCGTTAATACCATACGAGCATATGAACGCAAAAGTAAAGACTTAAACAAAGCGCAATTTGATATTATTATGCGACTTGCCAGTGCGTTAAAATGTGACATCTCGGATTTGCTTGATTAAAAATAAAGGAAGATCAGAAATCAAGAGTCCTCATTGAAAAAAATGAAAAGAAAAACGTAAGCACAACATGAGCGCTTACGTTTTTCTCTTTTATAGGAAATTTAAGGAAGCTAGAATAATTATCCCAGAATCTCCTTCAAATCAGCCTCTGGTGTTGTAACAGGTGCGATTGCGAAATGTTCAACGAGATAATTTAACACATTTGGAGAGATGAAAGCTGGAAGTGTCGGTCCAAGCTTGATGTTTTTGATACCAAGGTGAAGCAGTGTAAGGAGAATGCAGACAGCCTTTTGCTCATACCAGGAGAGGACCATGGAGAGCGGCAGGTCGTTCACGCCACATCCAAAGGCATCGGCAAGTGCGACAGCTACCTTGATGGCGCTGTAGGCATCGTTACATTGTCCCATATCCATCAGACGCGGGAAGGCTCCTATGGTACCAAGGTCGAGATCGTTGAATCGATATTTGCCGCAGGCGAGTGTCAGCACGATGCTGTCAGACGGTGTCTGCTTTACAAATTCGGTGTAATAGTTGCGGCCTGCGCGAGCACCATCACATCCGGCAACAAGGAAGAAATGGCGGATTGCACCAGATTTTACGGCATCGACTATCTCACCAGCAGAGGAAAGTATAGCGTTGCGTGCAAAGCCAGTCATCACGTTTGAACCACCATTGATTCCGGTAAAGTGCTGATCCTTAGAGAAGCCGCCAAGCTCAAGTGCCTTTTCGATGACAGGAGTGAAGTCCTTGTGACCGTCTGTGGATGATGAAATAAATGGTGTATTTGGGAAGACAACGGCACCAGTGGTGAAAACGCGGTCTGCATAGGAAGCTTTTGGCGGCATTAAGCAGTTTGTTGTAAATAGAATCGGTGCTGGAAGAGAAGCAAATTCCTTCTGCTGATTCTGCCATGCGGTACCGAAATTGCCCTTTAAGTGAGGGTACTTTTTAAGCTCTGGATAAGCGTGAGCCGGAAGCATCTCGCCGTGGGTGTAGATATTAATGCCCTTGTCCTTTGTCTGCTCAAGAAGCTGCTTGATATCTTCAAGATCGTGACCAGTTACAACAATGAATGGTCCTTTTTCAACAGTCAGGGAAACGGATACCGGTACTGGATCTCCGAAGGTTTCTGTGTTTGCACGGTCAAGAAGCTCCATGCAGGTCAGGTTAAAGCGGCCAACCTCCATAACAATCGGAAGCAGCTCGTTCATGCCCCAATTCTTAGACAGAGAGTCGAGTGCGGTTAAGAAAAACTGGTTTAAAGAAGCATCGGTGTAGCCGAGTGTCATTGCATGGTATGCGTAAGCTGCCATACCGCGCACACCAAACAGAATCAGAGACTTTAAGGAACGAATGTCCTCGTTTGCATTCCAGATATTGTTCATATCATAATCAGAAACGATAGAAACATTGCAAGCGTCAGCTGTTTTTGCAGTAGCTGTGTGAATGCGTGCTGTCAGATCTTTGATAGAAGCATCATCAAAATTTACATTGGTGATGGTAGTAAAGAGTCCTTCTAAGATCAGATGATTGATTTCATCCACTAAAGATACACTCAGATTGCGATTGGAATTTTTGTTTGAACAGGCAGCAGTGTTTGCAAGAGCGATCAGGGCTCCGGTTAACGTGTCCTGAAGCTTGGCTGTCATTGCAGATTTGCCACAGACACCTGCTCTGGTGCAGCCCGTGCATCCTGCGGTCTGTTCACACTGGAAGCAAAACATACTGCTTGTTGTGTTTATATTTGCTGCATTTGTATTTGTTATGTTTTGGCTCATATTTAAATCCTCCTAAAGTTTGTATTGGAATTTTTCTTTTCGCGATGGACAAAGTATAGTATAATAATCAAAGATTGTCAGTTGAAATTTCAACAAAAAATAAAGTTTGCAAAAAGTTTGCAGAAGTTTTGATGAAATCTTGAGTGGAGGTGAATGGCGAATGAAAGATTTTCTTCCTATTATAAAAGCGCGGTCAGGGCTGTTTCACGGCATTGAGGAGAAAGAACTGGAAAAGCTGTTTGGCTGCCTGGAGGCGAGAAAGCAGACCTATCGAAAAGAAGAATATATTTTAAGAGAGGGCGAACAAACAAAGGCGCTGGGTCTGGTGCTGTCAGGAAGTGTTCTTATTGTGCAGGAGGATGTCTGGGGCGGGCGAAATGTTCTTAGTGTGCTTGGGCCTGGTCAATGCTTTGCGGAGGTGTTTGCCTGTGTGCCGGGCAGCGTGCTAAATGTAAGCGTGGAGGCTAAGGAGGACACAACCATTCTATTTTTAAATGTCGGTCGAATACTTTCAATCTGCCATGACGGATGCAGTTTTCATGCACAGTTAATTCAAAATCTGCTGATTGATATGGCACAGAAAAATCGAAAGCTCAGCGAGAAAATCACGCATATGGCAAAACGTTCCACAAGGGAAAAGCTGCTGTCATATTTGTCTGAGCAGGCTGTAAAAAATAAGTCTTCCGAATTTGAAATTCCCTATAATAGGCAGCAGTTAGCTGATTATCTTGGAGTGGATCGAAGTGGACTGTCGGTACAATTGTGCCGTCTGCGCGATGAGGGGATGCTGACTTTTCATAAAAATAAAATTCGGCTAATTTACAAGGACAGCATAGGTATGATATGATGAAGCAAGAGTCAAAAAGTTCATGGCGAAAGATGAATAATAATTAATGTCGTGGCTTTGTGGAAGCGAAAGGAGAATAAAACGAATATGAGATTTCCAGAGTTTTTAAAGAAAAATGGTACTATTGGATTTGTGGCACCGTCGTTTGGCTGCAATCGAGAGCCATATAAGACGTCATTTGAGCACGCACTTGAGAAATTCCATTCAATGGGTTATCAGACAACGCTTGGTCCAAATTGCTTTGAGGGAAGTGGAATCGGAATTAGCAATACGCCAGAAAAATGTGCAGCAGAGTTAAATAAGATGTATTTGTCAGATGAGGCAGATGCGATAATTTCCTGTGGCGGCGGTGAGTTGATGTGCGAGATCTTGGATGATGTAGATTTTGATGCAATCAAGGCAGCAAATCCAAAGTGGTATATGGGCTATTCGGATAATACAAACTTTACATTTTTGTTAACGACGATTTGTGATGTAGCATCTATTTATGGACCATGTGCAGGAACATTTGGTATGGAACCGTGGGATGAATCAATTGAAGATTGCTTTTCACTTTTTACAGGAAAGAAGCTGACGATGCAGAGTTATCAGTTCTGGGAAAAGGAAGGGCTGCGCGACGAGGAGCATCCGCTTGAGCCATACAATCTGACGGAACAGAGCCTGGTGAGAAGCTTTATGACAAAAAAAGACCAGGCAGGTGAGGTACAGGCATTTGAGACGGAAGGAAACATTGAATTTAAGGGCAGATTGATCGGCGGCTGCATGGACTGTCTTGTAAATTTAACTGGAACAAAGTTTGATCAGGTGAAGTCATTTAATGAGCGATACAAAGAGGATGGCATCATCTGGTATTTGGAATCGTGTGATTTGAATGTATTTGGCATTCGCCGTGCAATTTGGCAGATGATTCATGCCGGATGGTTTGAGCATGTTAAAGGCTTCTTGATTGGACGTCCGCTTCATTTTGGTGAGGAAATGATCGGCTTAGATCAATATCATGCAGTAATTGATTTGCTAAAGGAATATCAGGTGCCAGTGCTGATGGATCTGGATATCGGTCATTTAGCACCGATGATGACGCTTATAAATGGAAGCGTTGCATCTGTGTGTGCAGAAAATGGAAAAGTAAAGATCAATATGGAGCTTGTCTGAGTCATTGACACAAGGCAGAACGTCATGATAAAATAAACAAAATTGCTGTTTGTGCAGCAGTAAAAAAGGAGGATGGGCTTTTGAAACGAGAATCTTTTAAATCGCGCCTTGGCTTTTTGCTTGTAAGTGCAGGATGCGCGATAGGAATCGGAAATGTCTGGCGTTTTCCGTATGTGACGGGACAAAATGGCGGTGGAATTTTCGTACTGTTTTACTTGATCTTTCTGGTGATAATGGGCTTGCCAGTTCTGACAATGGAGCTGGCAGTTGGTCGTGCCAGCAGAAAGAGTGCGGTGCTTGGCTATAAGGCACTAGAGAAAAAAGGCAGCAAGTGGCATATCCATGGATGGGTGGCAATATTTGGATGCTGTATGTTAATGATGTACTACACCACGGTATCTGGATGGATGGTTACATATTTCTTTAAGTTTTTGACAGGCAGCTTTAAGAGCGGAATGACAACAGAGGATACTGCGCAGGCATTTTCTAATTTGCTTGGAGATCCAAAGCAGATGGCATTTTGGATGATTTTAACGGTTGTAGTTGGTTTTCTTGTCTGCAGCAGAGGATTACAGAATGGACTGGAGAAGATCAGCAAGTTTATGATGACTGCACTTCTTTTGTTGATTGTTGTTCTTGCTGTGCATAGTCTGACATTGTCAAATGCAGCAGAGGGCGTGAAATTCTATCTTGTTCCAAATACAGAGGCTGTTGCAGCTGTAGGATTAAAAAATGTGATTACAGCAGCGATGAATCAGGCATTTTTTACACTAAGTCTAGGCGTGGCAGCAATGGAAATTTTTGGAAGCTATATGGGAAAGGATCACACATTAGCAGGAGAAGGTGTACGAATTTGTGCACTTGATACATTTGTTGCAATTATGGCTGGCTTGATCATTTTCCCGGCATGTTTTAGCTATAAGGTGGAAGTAAATGCAGGACCAAGTTTGATTTTCATTACATTGCCAAATGTTTTTATTAATATGTCAGGCGGACGCATTTGGGGAAGCTTGTTCTTCTTATTTATGACATTTGCAAGCTTTTCTACTGTGATTGCTGTATTTGAAAATATTATGTCATTCTGTATGGATATGTTTGGCTGGTCAAGAAATAAGGCTGCACTGATCAATTGTATCGTTATTTTGATTGCAAGTCTTCCGTGCGTGCTTGGCTATAATGTGTGGAGCAATTTGCATCTGATTGGTGGACGCGACGTGCTTGACAGTGAAGACTTTATTGTCAGCAATTTGCTGCTTCCTATAGGTTCTTTAATTTACCTGCTGTTTTGCGTAACAAAGTGGGGCTGGGGATTTGAGAAATATTGTGAGGAAGCAAATACAGGAGATGGCATCAAAATTTCAAAGAAATTAAAGCCATATTTCCAGTTTATTCTTCCGATTTTGATTGTTTTTATTCTGATTCAGGGATTAATTTAAAATAGTTAAAATTTATAAAAATAGAAAAATAAGCAACACAAAGAAGCGTATCGGTTAAAGCAATTTGACTGGTACGCTTTTTTATTGAAAAAAATTATGTCATTATTAATCACCCGTCAGGAATGTGTGGCTGGCTGCCTTTATATAGAGCGTTTCGCAGCCAACCGACAGGATCATAGATGGCACCGTGTTCAGTTTCATTATTGTAAGCATCGATTACACCAATAATGGCATCAAAAGTTAAGCCAAGAAGCTCATTTTTCACAACCGCTTGAGGAATAGAGTCCTGTCCGATTTGAATATAGGCGCTTGGATCATTTAGCATATCATATAAAACAGAGAAAACAGTATCTAACACTTTTTGATCGTGTTCATTTTCAAGAAAATTTAGTCCGCCATACGGATTTTTAAAGCTGCAAATTAAATCATAGTTGAAGTATTGATATAAATAGTCCATGGAATATTCTTCTGCATTTTTAGAAGATATAACTTCCTCTGAGTCAGATGCATCTGAAAGTGATGGCTGCTTTTGTGAGGAAGCTTGTGAATTAGAAGCAGTCTGTTCTGTTGGACTTTGTATTGTATAACCTGCAGCTCGAAGCAATTCAGCCATTTCTTCAAGTTCCTGCTTTGAAATCTCTTCTGAAAGTTCATCAGATGCTTCTGATTTCCAAATATCAGGATCATCAGTAATAGTATAGGAGTTACTCATTCGTGCGCCGTCAGCTGTGTAGCGTGGGTGTCTCGAAATAAAATTTTTTTCTTCTAATGATTTAAGTGCATATCGGACAGTGCGCTCAGACAAACCGATTTTTTTCGATAATTTAGGAATGGATGGAAATGCAGTTCCATCATACCGCATCAATGTGATCATGACCAATTTCTCTTTTGAATTTAATCCTTCATAATCCAAAAAATCATTGTGGATCATCGTGAATGGGCGGCAGTTTTTAATCTGTACTTTGTCGTTCATGGTTAAAGTAGTACATGATACTGGTTAGCCGATCTTCCCCCAGTCATGATCTATCTCCTTTCCTAAATTTGTAATTTTTTTATTGGCTTGAGTATACCATAATGGTAGGAGAAAAACAATAGCTTATTTAAAGAGACTGCACATTTTGCAGTGACACATGCAAAATATGCAGCATACACTGCAAAATGTGCAGTACCTACTGCAAAATATGCAGTACCAAATAAAGTTATCCCCAAGTTATCCCCAAAGTTATCCCCAAAAAGGTGTTATGCCATGCAAAACGTGCAGTGACAACTGCAAAATGTGCAGTACCCCATGCAAAATACGCAGCACCACCTGCAAAATATGCAGTATCCCATGCAAAATACGCAGTACCAAACAAAGTTATCCCCAAGTTATCCCCAGAGTTATCCCCAAAAAGGTGTTATACACCTGCAAAATATGCAGTACCAAATGCAAAATACGCAGCAGCCCATGCAAAATGTGCAGTACCCCATGTAAAATACGCAGTGCCACCTGCAAAGTATGCAGTACCCAATGCAAAATACGCAGTACTACCTGCAAAATATGCAGTATCAAATAAAGTTATCCCCAAGTTATCCCCAGAGTTATCCACAATGGATCTGTCACAGAAAAATGGACTTGAAAAATAAAAGTAAATGTTTTATACTCACATGAGTAATAAGATAAAATATTTTTTCGAAACAGCGAAGAAAAAGAAGGAAGGAGAGAAGTATGGCGACGCTAAAGGATGTGGCGAAGGCTTCCGGATTGACAGTAGGAACTGTTTCCAGAGTTTTGAATAATAGAGGCTATATAAGTGATAAAACAAGAGAGAAAGTGTATCAGGTGATGAAGGAATTGAATTACCAGCCAAATGAAATGGCACGTTCACTTTCAAAGCAGAAGAATAATACAATAGGAATTATTTTACCGCAGATTGAGCATCCTTATTTTGCAAAGGTTCTGGGACATCTTGAAAAAGAGGCTTCTAAGCGTGGATATAGAACAACTGTATTTGTTTCTAAAAATAAAGAAGAACGCGAAGAAGAATGTATTGAAATGTGCAAAAGCGCAAGAGTGGCAGGAGTAGTGCTGTGCAGCGGCTGCTTTGGCACAGAAAAATTTGCAGGACTTAATTTTCCTTTGATTACATTAGAGAGATCTATTGATCAGGCAACATCAGGTATTCAATGTGACAACTATCAGGGTGGTGTACTTGCGACGGAGCTATTAATTGAAAAGGGCTGTAAAAAGCTTATGTATATTGGCGGAAGAAGTGCCGGTGAAGGCATTGCTATGCCAGGAGATTATAGAGAAGTGGGCTTTAAAGATACATGTGAGAAGTATAAGGTAGAGCATCTTGTGATGGTGACAGACAAAGAGCAATTTGACACGCTGGAGTATTATAGCTTTGTGAGAAACAGACTTGAGAAAAATCGAGATGTGGATGGTGTATTTGCAAGTTCTGATATCATCGGTGCATATGTGCTTCAGGCTTGTCGTGACCTGTCAATTAGTGTTCCTAAGAATATGAAAATTGTGGGATTTGATGATGTGAATATTGCTCAGTTTACGACACCTGGACTGACAACGATTCATCAGCCGATAGAGCAGATGGCAGAGCAGGCAATTTCGGACATTGCGATGATAGACGCTGGCAAGATGGTGCCTTCAAAAACAGTATTTCCTGTAACGCTTGTGGAGCGTGGAACGACTTGAGTTAACAGCTGCGAAGCAGTGATTAAGCCCGATAGGGCGGTTTTGCGCATGATAGGCGCGAGCGAGCTGTTTCTTACCAATATAATCTAATATAGCAATTTTATACAAACATATTGAAAAGAGTTATTACATAGTGAGCATGATACTTACGTGTATAACTCTTTTTTTGTGAACATTAGATATGTACAAAAATCATTATGAAAAATAATATCGCAAGCGGTTGCGATATTAAAATTCAAAATTTTTTGAAAAAATAGTACAATTAAGTTATTTTATTAAATATTAAGTGAAATGCAAACAAGAGTAAAATGGCATATTGCACAAAACAACATGGCTATAATCATGTAATTTTAACAAAATACAATTTTAACAAAATAAAAATATGATAACCGCTTGACATGTTAAAAGTGCAGTGCTAGAATGAAGGCACAAACAAAGAAATGCCCACAACGAGATAGGGCACAAAATAGGAGGAATAAAACACATGAGAAGAAAAGCAACACTCGCAATCACACTTGCAGCAGCAATGGCAGCAACAGCAGTCCCGGCAATGGCAGATGATAAGGTAAGCATCACCATTTTCAACTCCAAGATGGAGATTCAGAGCCAGTTTGAAGAGATGGCAGAAAAGTATGCTGAGGATAATGGAATTAATGTTGAGGTTTACTACTCAAATGATACAGTAGCAGCTCATCTGGCAACCAAGTATTCAGCAGGCGATCCGTATACTCTGGCAATGGTAGATGCAAAGGATATCTACTCACTGGCAAAGGATCATGCAATTGATATGAGCGATCAGGAGTGGGTAAAGAATACTAACTACGCAATCGGAATTGATGATCAGATCAATGGTTTCCCGATGTGTGTTGAGGCTCGTGGATTGATTTACAATGCAGATGCAATCGAAGCAATTACTGGTGAAACATTTAATCCGGAAGACTACAAGACACTTGATTCCTTTAAAGAGCTGATTGAGCAGTTAAAGGAAGGTGGTATGGAGACTCCTACCGGTATCATGAAGGAGGACTGGTCTTTAGCAGCTCATTTCCTGACACAGGTAGCAGAGGAGCATCCGGATGTAGAGGAGTTTGTTACAAAACTTCATGAGGGTGAAGCAGATCTGATTAATGATGATAAGTTCAATTCTCTGATGGATTTCTTTGATGTAATGATGGAGAACAACTACGCAAAGGATTCTGCAATCGCAGCTGAGCGTGAAGTAACTGAGATGATGTTAGCTGAGGGAGAAATCGCCTTCATGTTTGGTGGTAACTGGGATTGGTCCGTAATCAACGCATATGATTACACTGAGAACATGGGTATGATGCCAGTTCCGCAGAACACAGATGACGGTACTAATGAGAAGCTTGTTGGCGGCGGTTCTAAGTATTTCATGATTGATTCTTCTGAAAATACAACAGATGAGCAGCGTCAGGCAGCATTAGATTTCTTAGAGTGGCTTGCAGATTCTGAAGAAGGTCAGAAGTTCATCACAGAAGACTGTGCACTTGTTCCGGCATTCTCCAACAATGAGAATGAAGTAGCAGATCCGCTTGGAAAGTCTGTTAAGAAGTATGCAGATGAGGGCGCTATGATTGATAACTACAACTACATGCCAGATGATCACATCTCTCTGTGTGGTGCAATCTTCCAGAAGTATCTTGCAGGACAGATGGATCGTGCAGAGTTTGCAACTGAGATTGAGGATTACTGGAAGTCCACAGACGTTGTAGAGCACTGATTACACCGAATATTTGATAGATGATGTTTCCTTATATTATTAAGGAAGACATTACCCCTATAGAGGCTGTCCGCCGATGACAGGCAGCGGACAGCCTCATGATTTTCTTGATGATAAAACGAATACAGGGAAGGGGATCGTGATCATGGATAGAAACACGACAAAATATAAAGTAAAGCAGTACGTAATGTTCGCTGGTATCTCCACTGTACTGTTTACTGCAGTAGTAATTATTCCGTTTATCTACGGTTTATATTTGACCTTTACAAGCTGGGATGGCATTTCAAAGGATAAGCAGTTTGTCGGTTTGGCAAATTATATTGCAACGTTTCAGGATACTGCTTACTGGCAGGCACTTGGAAGAACAGTTATATATTCTGTGATTTCCGTTATTCTGGTAAATGTGGTTGCATTTTTCCTGGCATATCTGCTGACTAGCGGTATTAAAGGACAGAACTTCTTCCGTGCAGGCTTCTTTATTCCAAACCTGATCGGTGGTATTGTTCTTGGTTATGTATGGAAGTTTGTTTTTAACAGAGCATTTGTATCAATTGGAAAGGCAGTTTCTATTGGTGCGCTTTCAAATTCCTGGCTGGCAACACCGAGCGGTGCAATGGCATGTTTGATTATTGTTTCTGTATGGCAGTATGCCGGTTACATGATGTTAATTTACGTTGCCGGATTCATGAGTGTACCAAAGAGCTTAAAGGAAGCTGCTCAGATTGATGGATGTACCAGTTTTCAGGCAACATTTAATATTATCATCCCACTTATGAGAGCTTCATTTGTACAGTGCTTGTTCCTTACAATCACCAGATGCTTCATGGTATATGATGTAAACCTGTCATTGACAAAGGGTGAGCCATTCAATTCTTCTGTAATGGCAGCAATGCATGTATACAATCAGGCATTTACTTATAAGAATTATGGCCTTGGACAGGCTGAGGCACTTGTACTGTTTATCGTCTGCGCAATCGTAGGTGTGACACAGGTTTATATTGGTAAGAAAGGGGAGGTGGCAGCATAATGGAAGAAAATAAAAAAGCGGCACAGAAAAAGAAAATTAGCCATGCCATTATAATGGTTGTTTTAATCCTCCTGTTTCTGATGTTTATCTTTCCGTTTATTCTCGTTATTATTAATGCATTTAAGACAAAGGGTGACATTATGTCTGACCCGATGGCACTAGTTGGTTCTCATGGATTTATTGTAACAAACTTCTCTGACGCGATGAAGAAGATGAATTTTACAACATCTTTTACCAACTCACTGATCATCACAGTTTCAGCAACAATTGGAACAATTCTTCTGTCTGCAATGACCGCATTTGTAATTGTAAGAAACAATTGGAAGGCATGTAAGCTTCTGTTTACATTAATGATTGCATCTATGGTAATTCCGTTCCAGGTTTTGATGATTCCGTTAGTATCATTATATGGTGGTATCTTTGGAGTTTTAAACAGCCGTGTGACTTTAATCCTTATGCATATCGGATTTTCACTTTCAATGGCAACATTCATGTTCCATGGAGCAATTCATACGAATATTCCGTTAGAGCTTGAGGAAGCGGCATTTTTGGATGGCTGCAGCAACTGGCAGACCTACTGGAAGATAGTATTTCCGCTGTTAAAGCCAACGATTGCAACTGTAGCAATTATTGATGCAATGGCATTCTGGAATGATTATCTTCTTCCGAGCCTTGTACTTGGCCGTAAGGAGCTTTATACGCTTCCAATTGCAACACAGGCATTCTATGGAACTTACTCTACGGATATGGGCCTGGTAATGGCTGCTCTTCTGTTAGCAATGCTGCCGATTCTGATTTTATATCTGTTTTTGCAGCGCTACATTGTTGAGGGTGTTACCTCCGGTGCAGTAAAGGGATAATTTAATGTTTATTTATAAGGGGTCCAAAATATAGTTTGTTTTGGGTCCCAATTTCTTTTTAACGATGAGAAAAGGAGATAAGTGAGAGCAATGAATGACATCAAGGAAAAAGACATAATAACAGGTGCTCAAACTGCAGTAAATAATATGGAAACAATATATAAGGAACGCTTTGAGCAAAAGAAGAATGAGCTTCATGATCTTTATATGCAATTATATGGAAATGATGCAATGTTTGCAGAGCTGTGCGAGCATTTGTACTCATTTTATAAGGAGAGAAGTGAGAAATTAAAGACGCTTGATAAAAAGCGTGAGGCTGATCCTAATTGGTACAGAAAAAATGATATGCTTGGCATGATGTTTTATATTGACAATTTTGCCGGCAACATGAAGGGTGTGCAGGGAAAGCTGGATTATCTGGAAAAGAATAATGTTAATTATATTCATTTGATGCCGTTTCTTGATACGCCAAAGGGACGCTCTGATGGAGGTTATGCAGTAGCTGATTTTAGAAAGGTTCAGGAAAATTTAGGCTCCATGGAAGACCTTGAGAATCTGACTAATGCCTGCCACGAGAAGGGAATCAGTGTGTGCATGGATTTTGTTATGAATCACACTTCAGAGGATCATGAATGGGCAAAGAAGGCACGTCAGGGAGATGGAGAATATATGAGCCGCTATTTCTTTTTTGATAATGCGGTTATTCCGTCTGAATATGAAAAGACAGTTCCGCAGGTATTCCCGACGACTGCACCTGGCAACTTTACCTGGCTTCCAGAAATTGGTCACTATGTAATGACGACATTTTATCCTTATCAGTGGGATCTCAATTACAAAAATCCAAGAGTATTCAATGAAATGATGTATAATTTCCTCTATCTGGCAAATAAGGGAATTGATATCATTCGAATTGATGCAGTACCATATATATGGAAGGAACTCCATACGACCTGCCGAAATCTGCCGCAGGTACATACAATTGTGCGTATGATGAGACTGATCGGAGAACTTGTCTGCCCTGGCATTTTGCTTTTGGGTGAAGTAGTAATGGAGCCGGAAAAGGTTGTTCCATATTTTGGAACAGTAGAAAAGCCAGAGTGCCATATGCTGTATAATGTAACAACAATGGCTACTACATGGCATACTGTAGCAACAAGAGATGTCAGTCTGTTAAAGAAGCAGCTTGATATTGTAAATCGTCTTCCGAAAGATTATGTTTTCTTAAATTACCTGCGCTGCCATGATGATATTGGCTGGGGACTTGATTTTGCAACTTTGCAGCAGGAAGGCATTCAGGAGCGTGCTCATAAGCAGTATTTGAATGATTATTTTAGAGGCTATGCTGGTTACAGCAACAGCCGTGGTGTTCTCTATAATGAGGATCCTGTGACTGGTGATGCAAGATTTTGCGGAACGACTGCTTCTATGTGCGGTATTGAAAAGGCAAGCTATCAGCATGATAAAGAGGCACTTGAGAAGGCTATTCGAATGGACGTTATGCTTCATGCATATATGTTTATGCAGTCTGGAATCCCTGTGCTTTATAGTGGAGACGAAATTGGTCAGTTAAATGATTATGCTTATAGGGATGATCCTGATAAGGCGCCAGATTCACGTTATGTTCATCGTGGTGCGATGAACTGGGAAGAGGCAGCAAAGAGCAGTGATCAAACGACTATTCCAGGTCAGATTTCCTCAAAGCTTAATCAGCTTGAGAAGCTTCGCAAATCTGAGAAGGCATTTATGAGCAATGCAGATACATGGACTGTTGAAACATGGGATAAGAGTATTCTTTGTATCGGACGTTATTATGATGGCGATAAGATATATGGATTATTTAACTTTAGCGAATTTGATAAGACGGCTTGGATCAATGAGAGAGACGGTCTGTACTGTGATCTTTTAACGGGAACGTTAATGGAGGCAGCTGGAGTTAATATTCCAGCATATGGCTATATGTGGCTGAAGAAAGTTCGATAAGAACAAAAAAGATAAGTAAAATCAAAATCAGATAAGAAAAAGCGTACCTTCCAGAATAAACTGGCGGATACGCTTTTTTGATTGTTTTAGAAACCAATTCCAACGGCGATAAGAATGGTTATGATTGCACCAATCATCAAAATACCGAGGAATTTCCACATGAATTTAATCCAGTTGGACCACTCAATTTTTGCAATTGCCAGAGAACCGATCAAACATCCAGAGGTTGGAACGATCAGGTTGGTGAATGCATCACCAAGCTGGAAGGCAAGAACGGAGGTCTGACGGGAAACACCAAGAAGATCGGCAAGTGGTGCCATGATCGGCATGGTGATTGCAGCTTGTCCAGAACCAGATACGACAAAGAAATTAAATACGGACTGGAAAAGATACATAAGTACAGCGGCAAATGCACCGGAAAGTCCTGAGAGTGCCTGAGAAATTCCGTACATGATGGTGTTGATAACAGTTGGTGTGGTTGGGTCGGAGCCGCCAAGAACCTGCATGATACCCTGTGCCATTGCGACAACAAGTGCTGCACCTATAAGATCCTTTGCGCCATCTTTAAATGAAGATGCAATGTCATTTAGCTTCATGTTATTTAAGTGGAAAACAACTCCTATAACACCAGAAATGATTCCCATGATGAAAAACTGCGTAGCGATTTCTGCCATATAGTAGCCCTTTACCATGACACCCCAGATAACCCAGATGACAGTAGCAGCAAGTGTCAGAAGTACTAAGATGTGTCCGATGCCAAAATCGTGTCCATCGTCAAGTCCTGTCTTTTCGTTCTGATCACGGAAATACTGATCGCTTTCATAGGCAACAGAGATAGTAGGTGTTTTCTTTACCTTGGATGCGTAGAACATAGTCATTCCACAGCCAAGCGCGGTGAAGACAACCCACATAACCATACGAAAACCGGCGCCAGAGAATACGTCAATTCCAGCAATTCCCTGAGCAACGCCGACAGAGAAGGGATTCATCCATGAGGAACCAAATCCAATCTGTGTAGCAACATAGGTGACAAGTACTGCAATTACGGTGTCGTATCCTACTGCAACAAACAGTGGACAGAGAATCATCGTAAATGGAAGTGCCTCCTCGCCCATTCCAAAGACAGCACCGCCTAATGAAAACAGTACAAACAGCACAGGAATTAACAGCTTTTCAGCTCCCTTTGCTTTGCGAATCAATCCAATTAAGCCGGATTCTAGTGCACCGGTTTTGATCATGATTCCAAATGCACCGCCGACAACTAACAGGAATGCTATGATATCCATCGCGGAACTGTTGACAATTCCGTTGTACATGTAGTTAAAGAAACCGGTTCCGCCGTCACCGCTGAATAATGAAATACCTTCGGTTACGACCTTTCCAGCATCATCTCTTAAATACTGAAAGCTTCCGTCTTTGATGACGGTACGTGTTTTTTCTACACCATTAATCATGTACGAAACGTCCTGTGTTTCGTAGTAGCCCTTTGGAACAAGGAACGTTAAAATTGCAGCCAGAACAACTACAAAAAAGATAATGATGTAAGTGTCTGGTACGGTAAAGCCCTTGTTAAAAGATTTTAAACCTTCTCCTTTTTTGTGGCTCATAGTTGAGTCTCCCTTCTTTTGATGTAAATATGATATAAAAAGCAATCATATATAAATGAAATGCGCAAGGGATAGTTTACCATATCAAATGAAATAAAGAAACAAAAAAATGAGAAAAATCAAAAAAGAATTTAATAGACTGACTTTCCTCTTGCAATGACTTTGACAAGCTGCAAGTTCTTGTCTAGGATACAAAGATCAGCATCATATCCTTCCTGAACTCTTCCTTTTTTATTTAAATGAAGGATGTCAGCAGGGTTGGAGGTGATTGTGGAGAGTGCGATTTCTAGTGGAATGTTTTCCATGGATACGCATTCTTTTACTTCTTTTAACAGGCAGCTGGACTGACCGACACCCATTCCCTGAAATTCACCTTTTTTATTGTAGATTGGCAGGCTTCCCTGTCCATCGGAGGAGATTGTGATACGGTTTGGGTTGACACCTGCATTTAGCATACGCTTGATTCCTTTGCATACGCGCACCTCATCGCAGATAGTCTCCCAGTAGTCGATATCCTCATTTCCTGTAAAGTCAACGGCACCGCCCTTTAATGCATATTCGATGGCTTGGCAAAAAAGTGCCTCGTTTCGATTTACGTGAGTAGGAAGAAATTGTGATGCAGGAATTTCTGTCTCATCAATGACACGGTTGATTAACTCCATGCCTCGTGAGCCGTCACCGAGATGAACGTTAATGATTCCAGCTTTTCCAGAAAGTACTCCGCCGAGTCTTGTATCGGCTGCAACACGGGTAAATTCCTCAAAAGTTGGCTGGGAGGAGCGATGGTCTGAAATGGCGATTTCTCCTGTTCCAATGATTTCCTGAATCATCATAATATCCTTAGGGATGCTGTCGGTCAGCGTGCGAACAGGAACCTGATAACTTCCAGTGTAGCAGTAAGCAGATATTCCCTGCTCATTTAGTCCCTTTGTTTTGGCGACAAGTGCACACATATCACGTCCGATTCCATCAGTGCCAAGACAGCCAACAACAGTTGTCACGCCAAATTTGGTAAGCCCTTCCATGGTGGCCTCTGGTGTACGATTGGCAAAACCGCCCTCGCCGCCTCCTCCGAGTACATGAACATGACAGTCAATGAAACCAGGTGTGAGGATCAGATTTGTTCCATCAATTTGCTCAGACTCTGGAAAATATGAAGGAATTGACAGACTGCCTGGATCTGCAATTTTTACGATTTTATCGTGAATGATAAGTACATCCTTTTTTCCAAGATGATCTGGTGCGTAAACGTCAATATTTTGAATTAGTTTGATCATATTATTATAAACACCTTTCTAAAATTATTTTGGCGATCAAATTCGCTGCCAATAGTATACCACACAAAACAGGATGAGCAAACGAAAAAGTAGGTATGTTTTTTATTGACAAGAAGAGAAAAAAACACTATAATCGTTCAAAATAGAACTGCAGAAGGAGGGCACACATGTATTTTTGGGATGAGCATAGAGGAATTACACGTTATTATGAGATTCTGATGTCATCCGTATGTGAAAAATATCAGCTTAGGCAGATGGAGTATGATATACTGATGTTTCTATATAATAATCCACAGCATAACACGGCAGCAGATATCGTTAGATACAGAAAGTCAACAAAATCTCATGTATCTACGTCACTTAAGGTGCTTGAGGAGAAAGGGCTGATTGAAAGAAGGATAGATAAAGATAATAAAAAACGTGTTGAAATTTATATTTTGGATTCGGCAGATGATATAATAAAAGATGGCATCCGCGTACAACAGCAGTTTGCAAAAGATATGCTTAATGGGCTTACAGCAGATGAAATTACATTGTGTAAGCAGATCTTTAAAAAGATATATAATAACGCGGAAGAGTGCATAAAAGCTGTAAATAAAAATGGAGAAAAATGGAGGAAGCATATGTCAAAAATAGAAGAATTTGTAAAATTGATGACAGGACATTTTGATAATAAGGAACAGTTTGAAGCTATGAAGGAAGCTGGAAAGATTTATCCGTATGCTAAGCATGTTAATACTATCTGTAACGATAAGATAAAAAATATTCCAGTGGATTTTAAGGGAATCTTTATAGTTGAAGAAAGCTATTATGAAACAAACAAAAATAGCCATGCGTCACCGCATCTGTTTTTGATTACAGAAGAACAGGACGGAATTTTGCTTTCATCATATGAGATACCAAATGGAGAAAATAAGAGTACGTTTTCCTATGATTCAATGCAGCCAGTGGAATATAGTGAGCTTAAAAAATCAGAAAAGTTTACATCGGCACTTTATCATGAAAAGGATCATGTTTGGGAGGGAGGCAGTACAAGCCAGTTTACACCAGTGATGAAGTTTAAGTTATGGGAACGTTTTTCTGAGGAATGTCTGGAAGTATCAGAAAGTATGGAAATAAACGGTAAGAGAACATTTGGATATGATGATCCAATTATATACAAAAGGTGTAAGTAATAAAAAAGTGCCTGCAGTAAAATAAGACTGCGGGCACTTTTTATGAGAAGATATAAATTATTCAACATCCTGTAATGCTGCAAAATTTTCTTCGCCAGTGCGAACCTTTACAACACGGTCTACATTGTATACGAAGATCTTGCCGTCACCGATATGACCTGTGTAGAGTGTCTTCTTTGCAGCTGCGATTACCGTATCAACTGGGATGCTGCTGACAACTACTTCAACCTTAACCTTTGGAAGAAGAGTAGCATCAAGCTCAACACCACGGTACTTTTCGCCGGCACCCTTCTGAATGCCACAGCCCATTACCTGAGTAACGGTCATTCCAGTTACACCGATGTCATTCATAGCCTTTCTAAGCTTATCATAACGAGAAAGCTTTGCAATGATGACAACTTTATAGATGCCGCTTGGTGAAACATCTGGAGCCTTAACGACCTTAACAGCAGCAGCCTTCTGTGCAGCAGAAGCGCGCTCATATTCTTCAACACCAAGGTTTGTATTTGCATTTTGCTCCATTGTCATGGTGTTGTCGATATCCATGATTGAGAATCCAGCATAAGCAGATGGAAGACCATGCTCAGTTGCATCAAGACCAATAATTTCTTCTTCTTCAGAAACACGAAGACCAAAGATTGCTTTGATAACAAGGAATGTAATCGTGATAGTAACAGCAGTGAAAGCTGCGGTACAAAGCATACCAAGAAGCTGTAATCCAAGCTGTGAGAAGCCGCCGCCATAGAAAAGACCAGCGCCAGCGATCTGGTTTGCACCATATGTAACGCCATCACCATATCCTCTTGCAAAGGCCGGAGCACTCTTTGTGGCAAAAAGTCCAACTGCAATTGTACCCCAGATACCATTCATCATATGAACAGCTACGGCACCAACTGGATCATCAACGTGAATCTTATTATCACAGAACCATACACCAAATACAACAAGTAAACCAGAAACAGCACCTATTACGATAGAACCAAATGCATCTACAACATCACAGCCGGCAGTTACAGCAACAAGTCCAGCTAAAGAAGCATTCAGACACATGGAAACATCAGGTTTTCCGTACTTTACCCATGTAAAAATCATGCAGACAACAGTTGCGATAGATGGTGCAATTGTTGTGGTAACAAAAATGGATCCAAGCTCTTCAACGGTAGTTGCTGCGGCACCATTAAATCCATACCAGCCAAGCCACAGAATGAAAACACCAAGACAGCCGAGCGGAAGATTGTGACCAGGGAAAGCATTTACCTTTACGATTTTGCCATTTGAATCCTTTACAAACTTTCCAATACGAGGTCCTAACATTGCGGCACCGATAAGTGCACAGATACCGCCAACCATATGAATACAGTTTGAACCGGCGAAATCATGGAAACCGATCTGTGCCAGCCAGCCGCCGCCCCATGTCCAGTGAGCTTCAATTGGGTAGATCACAGCGGATATAACTGCAGAATAGACACAGTAGGAAAGGAATCTTGTTCGTTCAGCCATAGCACCAGATACGATGGTAGCAGTGGTTGCACAGAATACAAGGTTAAATACGAAATTGGACCAGTCAAAATTTGCATAATCTGTAAAAATGTCAAAGCCCGGCTTTCCGATAAGACCCACAAGATCTTCACCAAGAAACAGACCAAAACCGATCAGGATAAACATAACAGTACCAATACAAAAATCCATCAGATTCTTCATCAGGATATTTCCTGTATTTTTTGCTCTGGTAAAACCAGCCTCAACCATTGCAAAACCAGCCTGCATCCAGAATACGAGCGCAGCACCAATTAAAAACCAGACACCAAAGACTTCACTTTGAACTGTACTTAAAATTTCTTCCATAGGACATGTCCTCCTTTTTTAACAGCACAAAGCCGCGCACACCGGGATCCTTCGGCGTGCACGGCTTTGTGCTGCGGATATGAGAAAAGGCGCTGACTTCCATACGAATGTGTCAGCGCCTTTGCTTGAAAATGATTATAGGAGTCGAAGCGCGATTTGTCAATCAGAAATTTTATAAAAAATTAACATTGTGAAAATCTTCTATACATGATGGGATTTTCGCGGTATACTGTAAGCATAAATACAAAAATAGCAGTTATTCACAGCAGGCAAATTCGCATAGCTTTAAATAGCTGCAAAAAAATGAAATGCTGACATGGAAAAGGATTGAAGTGTGTAGATATGGAAAAGAAAAGACAGCCAATCGGCGTATTTGATTCTGGTGCAGGTGGACTTAGTGTATTAAAGGAGCTAGTGCGGCTGATGCCAGAGGAAGATTTTATTTATTATGGAGACTCGCTCAATGCACCTTACGGCGTAAAGCCGCTTGAAGAAGTGCGCCAGCTTACATATGCCTGCGCTGAGCATCTTTTAGAGCGCGGTGTAAAGGAAATTATTATTGCCTGCAATACGGCGACAAGTGCTGCATGCAAAATTATGCGCGGCATGTATCCAGATTTGCCGCTTGTAGGTATAGAGCCGGCGGTAAAGCCGGCAGCCCAAAATCACCGAGGAGAAAAAGTGGCTGTTATGGCAACTCCGCTGACACTTCATGAAGAAAAATTTAAACAGCTTGTGAAGCGCTATGAGAACTTGGCTACAATTATTCCTGTTCCGTGTCCGGATTTGGTGGAATATGTGGAGAAAGGAATTTTGGAAGGTCCTGAGCTGGAAGGATATTTAAAGGATGTATTAACGCCTTGTTTACAGGAAGGTGTTAAGGCAGTAGTTCTTGGCTGCACACATTTTCCGCTTGTAAAAGCTGCGATTGGAAAGGTTGTTGGTGAAGCGGTTCGCATTTACGATGGAGGAGAGGGAACAGCCAGACAGGCGAAATGTCTGCTTGCTGCAAAAAATCTCTGTACAGATCAAGAAAAAGGGCACATCTGCTTTGAGAGCAGTGCACCCCAAAAAGAAGCATATTATGAAGCGCTGTATCGAAAGGCAGCACATATTGACAGCAGAGTGAAATTATAAGTATCAGAGCATTAGTCTTAGCAATTTTATAATACTGTATGAGGATCCCTCATCGCGGTAAATTACTTCACGCGCCTTGGCTGGATAGTCTGTGATAATGACATCCACCTGGGCGTTTTTCATGCGCTCTGCCTCTGCTCTTGTGTTGATGGTCCAGGCATAGACAGCCTTGCCTTGTGCATGGGCTTTTGCAACAGTTGTATTATTTACAAACATAGAACGCACACAGAAAAAGTCAATCATGTCATTTTTATAATAGTTGCCGATGGCTGTAGTAAGAATGTAGCCGAGCGTAAGGTCAGGATTTAACTCATTTACCTGACGAAGATACGCATAGTCAGCTGACTGAATGGAACATTGATATTCCATTTCGTATTGTTCAATTAAGCTGACAACCTTCGCCGCAAGATCTGCACTGGCAGAATTTCTCTTTAATTCAATTAAAAGGTGCGCGCGTCCTTTTACAAGAGACATGACTTCTTCAAGTGTAGGAATATAGGTAAATTCATGGTCTTTTGAAAAATAATAACTGATATCATATTGCTTTAATTCTTCATAAGTAACATCTGCAATGTTGATCTTTTTTCCAGCGATGCGTTTAAGTGAAGAATCATGACAAACGATAACCACACCGTCTTTTGTTTCCTGAACGTCAATCTCAACACCGTCAGAGAGGGAGGAGATTGCAAGATCAATGGCTTCAAGTGAGTTTTCAGGAGCTTCTGAAGAAAGTCCTCTGTGACAGTAAATCTGAACAGGGCTTAGCGGACGTTCAGCAAGAAGGGCACCATTATAGATACCATAATATAAAAAGCAAAAGACGCCAACACCGGCAGCCACAAGACCACAGGCACGAAAGACACGGCGAAGCGGTGTGTCAGGCGCATAGCTAAGATGAAATTCCAAAATAACATCATTGCCGGAAAAACGGAAAAACAGATGTGCCATCATCGCAGCATTTAAGAAAACACCGATGCAGGTGACAAACCAGATGAGTGCGATGGAAAGCGTATTGTTAAAGCTAAGAACCATTGCAACTTTTAAGTCAGCTGGCGCAAAAAAATTGACGACGACAACAATGATAATCTGACACAGCAAACGAAGAATAAACCAAAGAACAACGATGATCAGATTCAAAAGAATGATGTCGCTTAGTACAGCACGAAGATTTTTTCTGACAAGAGGAACACTTGCTTTTTTGGCATTTCTCAGGCCAAAGCCGCCAAGATACCAGTAGCAGGCACAGAAAAATTCACGAACTGCAAAAATTCCGATGAATATAAGAAAAGTGATGATCGGAATGCAGTAAATAAGTTTTGAAAAAAGCATCGGCAAAAAGGTGCTGTAAGGATTTATGCGAAAACATATTTCATAGAAGAAGAACAGGTTGATTAAAATCTGGTAGGCAAACAAAGGCAGAGCAACATACAGCTGTTTAAAGTGAAATCTTTGAAAGCCTTTTGCGCAGCCGTGGAGAAAAATATCTTTCATGCGAAGCTTTTGTCTTGCCAAAGAAGCCTGAAAGCCGCCAAGAAGAATACATGCATTAAGATAAGTCAGCATACACGCAGTCAAAAATAAAATCAGAAGCATTGCGATTGCCGGAGGCGTGATCAGAAAGCGTCCGATATTGGCGGAATTTAAAAAGCTGTAGCCGTCAATTTTTAATGCAATACTTAAAAGAAGCTGAAAGAGCGAGTACTCAATCAGGGTGTAAAATACGGAGTAAATAATTTGAAGCGCTAGCATACTTTTTATATTTAAAAAGACACCGCTCATGGCGATTTTTAAGCCGCCCAAGGCATTTTTTAAATGATAAAAAGAATGCCTTGCATGTTTTTTAGTGTGTTGTTCCATAGCTGTCAGTCCTGTCTGTAAGAGATATATTCTATGATAACATAGTTTCTCGCAAAATGCGATGTAAAATTACAAAAAACGAAAAATCAATGAGAGAAAATTTGGCAAAACCTTTACAAAAAACACGATAATTGATATCATGAATAATAGTGCGAGGCACGGATTATAAAGAAAAATGGAGAACAATTGTAATGCTTACAAGAGAAGATCATAAGACATATGCGCAAATTTTGCGTGAAGAACTGACACCAGCATTTGGATGTACAGAGCCGATTGCGCTGGCATACTGTGCCGCAAAGGCAAGAGAAGTATTAGGCCAGATGCCGACAGAGGTTATCATTGAGGCAAGCGGCAATATTATAAAGAATGTAAAGAGTGTTATCGTACCGAATACAGGCGGCATGAAGGGAATCCCGGCAGCAGCGGCAGCTGGAATTGTGGCAGGAGATTCAAAAGCATGTCTTGAGGTTATCGCAAAGGTAACACCAGAAGAACAAAAGGAAATCGCTGAGTATTTAAAGAATGTTCCATTTAGCGTAAAGGCAATGGAGGATGGTGATAAGCTTGATATTCGCGTAACAGTAAAAGCAGGGGAAAATAGTGCAGTTGTGCGTGTATCAAAGCATCATACTGATATTGTGTACATTGCGCGTAACGGCGAGGTTATGTTAAATGAGCAGGACGACTGCGAGTGCGCACAGAAACTGGCAGAAAGTCAGGCAGCAGCAACAGAGCAGCGCGCCGACAGAAGCCGTCTGAGCATTGAGGGAATTGTGGAGTATGCGAAGACTGCAGATTTAAGCACAGTAAGTGATTTGTTAAATAGACAGATTGAGTATAACTACACTATTGCACAGGCTGGTGTAAAAGAAAACTGGGGTGCAAATGTGGGAAGTGTTCTGCTTGATACATATGGTGAAGATGTGCGTACAAAAGCAAGAGCATATGCAGCAGCAGGCTCCGATGCACGTATGAGCGGCTGCGAGCTTCCTGTTGTAATCAATTCTGGAAGCGGAAATCAGGGAATTACCGTATCAGTTCCTGTTATTATTTATGCAAAGGAATATCATAAGAGTGATGAAGAATTGCTTCGTGCACTTTTAGTATCAAATCTTATTGCAATTCACATCAAGACAGGAATTGGACCATTGTCTGCATTTTGTGGAGCTGTAAGTGCCGGATGTGCAGCAGGCTGTGCAATTGCATTTTTACTTGGCGGAGGCATCGATGAGGTGGCTCATACACTTGTAAATTCTATTGCAATTACATCTGGTATTATCTGCGATGGAGCAAAGCCATCATGTGCAGCAAAGATTGCATCTTCCGTGGATGCTGGAATTTTAGGATATGAAATGTATCGCCATGGCCAGCAGTTCTATGGTGAGGATGGAATTGTAAGCAAGGGTGTTGAGAATACTATTCGTAATATCTGTCGAATTGGTGCAGAAGGAATGAATGGTACAGACGAAGAGATTATAAAGATCATGACACACTGCGATTAAAATATAGTAACTATTCAGAACCCCATTCGCAAAATCGCATCTTCGATGCTTCTATTTTGCTCATGTGGTTACCTCGCCATATAAAATTGCTATTCTGTCTGAATGCAAGCATTCACAGAAAGCAATTTTGCATGGCTCTGAATAGTTACAAAATATACTAAATTTTTAGATTGACGAATGAGTATAATAGGTTTATAGTAACAGTATGCGTCAAACAGGTACCTAACTTCATGCAGTTTTGCAGTGAGAAAATTTTTTTACAAAAAGCACTGCGCTGCGTTAATGTGCTACCGAAAGTAGACTGTGTTTATACCTGCAGCATGAGCACTCTTCATATAGGTATTTTTACACCAACAGGGAATGACATTAAGAAGAGCGACTAAGTCTATCATCAAAAGGAGAAAAGAAGTATGAGAAAGACGAGAAAAGCAGCAGCTGTTATTACAGCAGTTGCAATGGCTGCTGTATCAGCAGCGCCGGTAATGGCTGACGAGATCAAGGATCTGTATGATTACGAGATTCAGACAAGAGAAATTGAGACTTGGAACATTTTACAGTCTCAGCTGATGAGCGATACGAATGTACTTACAAACCTGTATGATGGTCTTGTAGAGGCAGATGAGTATGGCAAGCTGACACCGGCAATCGCAGAGAGTTGGGAGACTGAGGATAATGGTCTTACCTGGACGTTCCATTTAAGAAAAGGCGTAAAGTGGGTTGATCAGAATGGAAATGAGAAGGGTGAAGTTACTGCACAGGATTTCTTAACTTCACTGGAGTGGGTATTAAACTTCCATAAGAATGATGCAGCAAATACTTCTATGCCGATGGAGATGATCGCTGGTGCAGAGGACTACTACAACATGACAAATGAGATGGATGCAGATGCAGCACTTGCACTGACTGCTGAGAGTCCAGAGTTTGCCGATACTGTTGGCATTAAGGCAGTTGATGATTATACTTTACAGTATACTTGTTTAAGTGAGAAGCCATACTTTGATACTGTAGCTGCTTACAACTGTTTGTATCCGATTTCACAGGGTATGCTTGATGAGATTGGCGTAGATGGCTTTAAGGCTGCAACACCTGAGAATATCTGGTATAACGGCGGTTACACCTGTACAGAGTACATCCAGCAGAATACAAAGACCTTGACAAAGAATCCGCTGTACTGGGATACTGATGCAAAGCTGTTTGATTCTGTTACTATTAAGATGGTAGAGTCTGCAGATACTGCATATCAGCTGTATACTACTGGTGAGCTGGATCGTGTAGATCTGTCTGAGTCAAATTTGATGACAATCTATAATAACGAATCTGATCCTTATCATAATCAGCTGGTAGAGAAGCGTCCGAACAAGAAGTCTTATCAGTTCCATTTTAACTATGACAAGCTTAATGATGATCAGACAGAGGATACAAACTGGAATACTGCAATTGCAAATGAAGCATTCCGTAAGTGCTGGTACTATGGTCTTGATCTGGGCAGCTGGTATAAGAGAACAAACGCTATCAATCCATATAAGTGTTACAACAACTCCTACACAATGCAGGGTCTGATCTATACTTCTGATGGTACAGAGTATACCGAGCTGGTTCAGGAAAAGTTAGGTCTGCCGTCATATGATGGCGAGACAATGACTCGTCTTGATTCAGCTAAGTTTGAGGAGTGTAAGGCTCAGGCAATGGAAGAGCTTACTGCTGAGGGTGTTACCTTCCCAATACATGCAAGATATTTCGTAGCTAGTGGAAACCAGACTGCTCTTGACAGTGCAAATGTGTTAAAGCAGGCATTTGCTGATTCCTTTGGCGATGATTTTATCGTTCTTGATATTGATTCTTACGTATCCAGTCTTTCTAAAGAGGTTTACAGCCTTAAGCGTCAGTCCTTTGCTATCGCTGGATGGGGTGCTGACTACGGTGATCCGCAGAACTATTTAGGTCAGGAGACAGATGACAGTGACAACGCTTACTATATGGTACAGCTTGGTCATGCAGTAGACAGTGAGAGCGACGAACTTAAAGATCTTTACAGCCAGTTTACTGAGCTTGTAAATAAGGCAGATGCTATCACAGATGATATGGATGCAAGATATGAGGCATATGCAGAGGCAGAGGCATTTATGCTTGATCATGCTCTGATTGTTCCAGCATATTTTGATATTTCTTGGGAGCTGACTCGTATCAACGATTATTCTAAGATCAATGCAATGTTTGGTATTCAGAATAACAAGTATAAGAATTGGGAAACTTCTACAGATGCGTATACCGCAGAAGATTATGCTGCTTTTTTAGAGACATGGAATGAAAATGCCTCTAAATAATAATTGGTAAAATATTAGCGAGCCGGATAATAAGATTAATCCGGCTCGCTA
>CAKQXY010000018.1 GCA_934292725.1 uncultured Lachnospiraceae bacterium | reverse complement strand
CCTGAAGTGATAAGAAATCTGGAGGATGCCAGTGATACGCTTGCTTCAGCAGTGTATTTTGAGAGTGCGGATACTGTTGTTATTGGAAATAATGCAAAGGATATGACTGAGACAGATGGAGACAGAGTCGTTCAGTTCATAAAAAGAGAAATTGGAAAACCCAATGCTCCTACGTATGAATTTGATGGAAGGACGTATACTCCAGTAGAGATCAGTGCGCTTATCCTTAGAAGATTAAAGCAGATGGTTGAGGCGCAAGGTGACACGGTAGATGATGTTGTAATTGCGTGTCCAATGTATTTTGGTGTTGAGGAACGTAACGCGATCAAGCAGGCTGGTATGCTTGCTGGTATGAATGTTAAGGCAATAATTAATGAACCTATCGCAGCAGCCTTGAGTTATTGTGCACAGCAGTTTCAGGGAGAACGTACCATTCTGGTCTATGATCTTGGTGGTACATTTGATACTACGATTATAAAAATGTCTCTTGTTACAAATGAAAATGGAGAAGAGGTACAGAGGGTTAAAGTTGTTGCCACTGGCGGCAATGATGAACTTGGTGGTAAGGACTGGGATGATAAACTTTTTGAGTATATGCTGCAGGAATGCTGTAATGAGAATGGACTTCAGCCTGAAGATATTGATAAAGAAACTCGTCAGACAATCAGAAGCCGTGTAGAGCGGATAAAGAAAAAATTGAGTAATTCAGAAAAAGCAAAGGCTAGGATCAATGTTAATGGTGCTATGACTCTGATTGAAATTTCAAGACAAAAGTTTGAGGAACTTACTGCTGATCTGGTTGCACAGACAATGACGTATGTTGAGAATACTCTTCAGAAGGTAGGTGATCTTGAGATTGATACGGTGCTTCTGGTAGGTGGCTCTACATTTATGCCTATGATTCGCAATGCGGTTGAAGCACGTTTTCCAGGAAAGGTTCAGTGCGAGGATCCTGATTTGGCAGTCGCAAAGGGCGCAGCAATTTATGGAGGCATGTTGGTTGAAGAAAATACACTGTTTAAACAGTTTGATCGGGCATCACGTTCTTTTGGAGTGCTTTCTTTGAACGATGCTGGTTATTATGTCATTGATAATCTTATCAAGATAGGTACCATTCTGCCTGCAACAGCGGTAAGAACTTATTATACTGCGACAGATAATATGGAGAAGTTTATTATTCGCATGTTTGAAAATATGTCTAATGAGGATAATGTTACACTTTGTATAGATTATATGAGAAAATCACAGTCCACAGATCCGGCAGATGCAGTTCAGTTTTTAAGTGATTTTGAACTGTTGCTGCCGCCGAATACGAGAAAAGGATCGCCTATTGAAGTAACGTTTCGGGTTGACAAGACTGGCATCTGTGTTAAGTCGGTTAATCTTTCCAATATTGAATTTGTTGAAGTTGCTATCGAGAGGAAATCGGATGTTGATTCAGAAAAGAGTGCGGTAAATCAGATAAGTAATAATGAGAATTTAGATAAAAAAGGAGAAAAGAAAATATATGGAATTGATTTAGGAATGATGCAGAGTTGTATTGCAAGACTTGATAATAACGGAAATCCTGAAGTGATAAGAAATCTGGAGGATGCCAGTGATACGCTTGCTTCAGCAGTGTATTTTGAGAGTGCGGATACTGTTGTTATTGGAAATAATGCAAAGGATATGACTGAGACAGATGGAGACAGAGTCGTTCAGTTCATAAAAAGAGAAATTGGAAAACCCAATGCTCCTACGTATGAATTTGATGGAAGGACGTATACTCCAGTAGAGATCAGTGCGCTTATCCTTAGAAGATTAAAGCAGATGGTTGAGGCGCAAGGTGACACGGTAGATGATGTTGTAATTGCGTGTCCAATGTATTTTGGTGTTGAGGAACGTAACGCGATCAAGCAGGCTGGTATGCTTGCTGGTATGAATGTTAAGGCAATAATTAATGAACCTATCGCAGCAGCCTTGAGTTATTGTGCACAGCAGTTTCAGGGAGAACGTACCATTCTGGTCTATGATCTTGGTGGTACATTTGATACTACGATTATAAAAATGTCTCTTGTTACAAATGAAAATGGAGAAGAGGTACAGAGGGTTAAAGTTGTTGCCACTGGCGGCAATGATGAACTTGGTGGTAAGGACTGGGATGATAAACTTTTTGAGTATATGCTGCAGGAATGCTGTAATGAGAATGGACTTCAGCCTGAAGATATTGATAAAGAAACTCGTCAGACAATCAGAAGCCGTGTAGAGCGGATAAAGAAAAAATTGAGTAATTCAGAAAAAGCAAAGGCTAGGATCAATGTTAATGGTGCTATGACTCTGATTGAAATTTCAAGAAAAAAGTTTGAGGAACTTACTGCTGATCTGGTTGCACAGACAATGACGTATGTTGAGAATACCTTGCGGAAGGTAGGTGATATTGAGATTGATACTGTGCTTCTGGTAGGTGGCTCTACATTTATGCCTATGATTCGCAATGCGCTTGAAACACGTTTCCCAGGAAAGGTTCAGCTTGAGGATCCTAATTTGGCAGTGGCAAAGGGCGCGGCAATTTACGGAGGCATGTTGGGCGTAGAGGTTGAGGAACATGATGAAGAACTTATACCGAAATTTATAGCTATGTATCCGGAAATTGTACTAGATGAAGGGTGGTTATCACGTTCTTTTGGAATAGGAATTTTGAATGAGGTTGATGATTATGTCATTGATAATCTTATCAAGATAGATGCCGTTATGCCAGCAACAGCAGTAAAAACTTATTATACTGTGAAAGATAATATGGAGAAGTTTATTATTCGTGTGTTTGAAAATATGTCTATGGATGATAATATTATCCTTTGTGTAGATAATATGGGAGAACCACAGTCCACAAATCCAGCAGATGCGGTTAAGCTTTTGGGTGAACTTGAGTTGCTGTTACCGCCTAACACAAGAAAAGGCTCACCTATTGAAGTAATGCTTCAGGTTGAGGCGGCTGGTGTCTATGTTAAGGCAGTTAATCTTTCTAGTGGTGAAATTGTTGAAGCAACTATTAAGATGGAATCGGAGATTATGGATTAAGCAACGAGTGCGGTAAATCAGATGAGTATTTGGGGAGAATAATAGGTAGCTTTTAGTTTGAGGCGCATTTGGCCGATTGGTTTTCTTTTGAGAGCCAATCGGCTTTTTACTCGATAATCTTGTTATTTTTCTTTTCACCCCTGATTTGTGCGAAGTGTTATAAATTATAATATACTTACAAAGAGAGAGGAGGTAACAATTGTATGGGGTTATGAGGATGATGATTTTAATGCCCTAAACGGAGTTTGTGCTGTAGTTACTGGCAGATGCAGCAAGGGAGCGTTTCTTGTGTAACCAAACTTTTTTAACGAAAAATCTTTTGGCATAGAAAAAAGTCATAGTTTCCAGATAAAAATCTGCAATTTATTGTGATTTTTGCAACAATAATATATTGACAAAATATGCGACAAATTGTAAAATAATAACAACGTTAGGGACGCCGAACAATTTGAGCGTGCTTGTATAGTTCGATATTTTACGGGAGGAGGAGAAAATGGAGACCATTGCGATGGATGCCAAAAAGGAATTATGCTGTATTCAGCTGGTTAATGATTTACCAGTATTGCGTGCTCGTTTAGGTGTTTCGCAGGAAGAGATTGCTTCAAAAATTGGAGTTTCAAGGCAAACATATAATGCTTATGAGGCAAAGAAGCGTCCCATTCCTTGGAGCGTATGTATCGCTCTTATCACATTTTTTGCCAGTAATAGCAAAACACGGGAGATGATGAGAAACAATACATATACATTGGAGCTCGTAGATGAGATATTTCAATAAAAAGGAGGGAGAAACGTGGTTGAAATCATTGAGTTGCTTTTAGTACTTTTAGCAATTTACCTGATTTATTTGTTTATTGTTAAGATTGTGATTCCAGTATGTACTGTGTTGGGCAGTATTGTTTTGGTTGTTGTATCACTAATAGCAGTTGCAGTTGGCTTTTTCTCAGCAGTTACAAACTATTTTCGAGCGGTGCGAGAAAATATAAATTTTCGGGACTGGGACTGGGAGAAAGATGATGAACCTGCAAAACGTAGTTATTTTTTTGGCCCAGGATATGCGCAGCTAATTGGTACGATCAAGACAGCTTTTGAACTAAATTATTGGTCTGGAGTAAAAGTCAGTGAAACGGCAAAAGAATTTAGGGGAGACAGCGATGGTGTTTGGGGCGTAATTAAAGCGATCATTAGTGTGATTTATTTAGTCATTGCTGATATTTGTATTTATGTTATTGGAACTGCTCTTTGTGCTGTGTTTGGATTGATTCATGGTACGGTTACTACCGTGGTAATGGTACTTACCTATATTGTGTTTACAATCGTATGGAGTATTGACAGACTGTATCTGTTAAAAAATAAGATTCGATCGGACTGTCCAGTTTGTCATAAAAGATTTTTAATCCCTACGTTTATGTGTCCAAGTTGCGGTAGGATGCATAAGAAGTTAGTTCCTGGTCCTTATGGTATTTGGAAACACAAATGTACATGTGGACAAAAAATTCCTTCCACATTTTTAAACGGAAGATCACGACTTGAAGCGTATTGTCCAGAGTGTGGAGCACCGCTCGTTGCTTCTGATGCAAGGCAAGTTGTATTTCAGCTGATTGGCGGTAGCAAAGCAGGTAAAACGGTATTTTTATCAGCATATTTTCATGAGTATCTTGAAAGATTGAAAAGAAATAGAGAAATTCGAGTTGAAATTTCGGATCGGTATAAGCCATTTTTTGATGAATTGGAAGGATGGTATCGTGGTGTGGATTGTCCGGCAACCGCACAGCTCAATTCACAAATGTATCCGCTGCTTATAAATAGTTCTCTCGGCGTAAGGCGACAGTTTTCAATTTATGACATTGCAGGCGAGATGTTTGATGGCTTTACTGCTGACAGTCAAGTTCTACAGCAGCAGTTCCATTATTGCAATGGCCTTTTATTCTTAGTAGATCCATTTAGCAGCGGAAGTCTTCGGGAGGATCGAATTAACTCTGGCGAAGATATATCAGATTTCAGTAATATGCCGGTAGAAGATGTTGTGAATAATTTTATCAACTATCTTACATCCACGGGTCATAAAAAAGCAAATACGAGATGTGCAATTCCAATGGCGGTTCTTATTGTGAAAGCAGACGTTCGAGAAATTAAACGTGTAATTGGACCGGCGAAGATAGCAAGTGTATTGAAAAAGAATCCAGATAAGTATGCTAGCTATGAAGAAGCTCGTGATGGTGAGTGTAGAAAATTCTTGATTGATATTGGGTTGTCTGCGGCAGTTGAAAACTTAGAAATAGCATTTTCAAATTTACACTATTTTCCAGTAAGTGCGATGGGACATGCACCAGACGGAAGTGAGTATGAGCCTTGGGGAGTTACCGATGCAATTGATTGGATGCTTCCTTTAGCAGATAAAGAACTAGCTGACTTAATCACATCTTGAAATGTGGTGAACGGATTGGAAAGGAGTAGATCATGGCAATCGACAAAGGGGTAAAAGAACAGATAATAATTGAGAATAAGACCACGTCATCTGAGGAAACTCGAAGTGTTTCTCCAGCGGAACCAACAACTTCGTCCCCTGCAAAACCAAAAGAACCAACAGCCTTTAAAAATGCTTCCACGGCTGATGAACCTGCATCTGTAAACGTGGAGACAGACGAATTGCTTAAAGTAATTCAGAAGCAATTAAGGGTGCTTAGTCAAAATGTTGCAGATTTGGAAACAAAGATTGAAGAGTGTCAACATTCTGATTATCAAGCTGTACTTTCAAAAATTGATGCTGCACGTGACAGTATAGAAAAAGTGGTTGGTGGAATTGCACCAACATCATCGAAAGCAGCAGATCCATCAGTGCTTGATAAAATTGCAGAGCTTGAAGCGCTTCTTAATGGTGTCGCTGAAAAGCAGGATAGAAATGATCGCAAGCTGATGCAGACGTTAAGAGAAAACGCCAATTTTCAGGTTCAGGTCAGACAGGGAATGCAGCATGATATTGAGGAGTTAAAAAAGCAGCAGAATGGTGAGCAATTTATTCCGATTCTGAAAGAAATTGCCACTATATATGTAGAGTATCAAGGCCTTTTGGAAGATGAGAGTATTTCTGGCCAGGCAAAGAATAACCTAGAATCATTGTTTGAGCAGCTGGAGGATGTTCTGCGCGATAATGATGCAGAGATTTTGCGAAGTGAAGTTGGCACTGTTCGTCAGACACGAATCACAAAAATTATAGAAACGATATATACAGCAGAACCGGAAAAACATAATACCATAGCTGCTAGCAGAAAGCCAGGTGTTTTGCGTGGGCGAACTGTGCTGTATCCAGAATACGTTGATGTATTTGTTTTTAATCCATCGATTGCTGAAGTACAAAATGAAGTGGCGGCTTCTGCAAGCATCGAAGAGGAAAAGAACACCATTGAAGAAACACCATTAGATGATAAAGAACCGGTTGTTGAGACATCGCAGGAAGATGTGCCAGATGCTGTTGAAGCTGCGGAATCGTCAGAATCCGAAGAGGTTAGTGTGGAAGAGAAAGAGAGCAGCAAGGAAGAGATTTCTAATGATGATTCTGAAATTAAATAAAAAAGGAGAAAGAGAAAATGCATGGAATTGATTTAGGAACAACGAATAGTTGTATTGCAACACTTGATCGTAACGGAAACCCTGAAATAATAAAAAATCAGGCAGATGCCAGTGATACGCTTGCTTCAGCAGTATTTTTTGAGAATGCGGATAATGTTGTTGTTGGAAATAGTGCAAAGGAAATGGTTGAGACAGATGGAGACAGAGTCGTTCAGTTCGTAAAAAGAGAGATTGGAAAAAAAGATGCTCCTACGTATGAATTTGATGGAAAGACGTATACTCCAGTAGAGATCAGTTCACTTATCCTTAAAAGATTAAAGCAGATGGTTGAGGAGCAAGGAGGCACGGTAGATGATGTTGTGATTACGTGTCCGGCATACTTTGGTATGGAAGAACGTAACGCGACCAGACAGGCCGGTGAACTTGCAGGTATGAATGTTTTGGCAATGATTAATGAACCCACTGCAGCAGCCTTAAGCTATTGTGCACGTCAGTTTCAGGAAGAACGTACCATTTTGGTCTATGATCTCGGTGGTGGTACATTTGATGTTACGATTGTAAAAATGTCTCTTGTTACAAATGAAGAGGGAGAAGAGGTACAGAGGGTTAAAGTTGTTGCCACTGGTGGCAATGATCGTCTTGGTGGTAAGGACTGGGATGATAAACTTTTTGATTATATTTTACAGCAATGCTGTGAGGAAAATGGACTTCAGCCTGAAGATATTGATCAAGAGACTCGTCAGATAATCAGAGGCCGTGTAGAGATAACAAAGAAAAAACTGAGTAACACAGAAAATGCAAAGGTTAAGATCAATGTTAATGGTTCTATGACTCCGATTGAAATTTCAAGACAAAAGTTTGAGGAACTTACTTCTGATCAGGTTGCACAGACAATGACGTATGTTGAGAATACCTTGCGGAAGGTAGGTGATATTGAGATTGATACTGTGCTTCTGGTAGGTGGCTCTACATTTATGCCTATGATTCGCAATGTGGTTGAAGCACGTTTTCCTGGAAAGGTTCAGCTGGAGGATCCTAATTTGGCAGTGGCAAAGGGAGCTGCAATTTATGCAAGTATGTTGGTTGAAGAGATTGATGAACGAAATAAAAAAACTATACCAGAACCAACACCGGTTGACCCAGAAGATAATAAAAACAAGCCTACCGGATCTAAGAACACTGTTGGAAATGGTGGAATTACTACCAAAAAAATTGAAGTAGAGGATCAGACACCGCGTTCTTTTGGACCGGGGGTTTTGAATGATGCTGGTGATTATATCATTGATAATCTTGTCAAGATAGGTACGGTTATGCCAGCGATAGCAGTAAAAACTTATTATACAGTGGCAGATAATATGGAGAAAATTATTCTTCGTGTGTTTGAAAATATGTCTATGGATGATAGTGTTATCCCTTGTGTAGATAATATGGGAGAGGCACAGTCCACAGATCCGGCAGATGCAGTTAAGCTTTTGGGTGAACTTGAACTGCTGTTGCCACCTAACACGAGAAAGGGATCGCCCATTGAAGTAACGTTTCAGGTTGAGGCTGCTGGTGTTTATGTTAAGGCAGTTAATCTTTCAAATGGCGAAAATGTTGAGACAACTATTAAGATGGATTCTGATGTGAATCAGGCAACGAGTGCGGTAAATCAGGTAGGTATCTTGGGAGAATATAGGTAGTTTTGTGTATACATGCGCTATACGTCGATGGCGTATAGCGCCGAATGGAAATAAGAGGTGGCGATATGGGAATTAAAGTAGGCATTGATTTGGGAACCACGTTCTCGGCAGTTGCTATGATGGATGAGAAGAAGGGACAGCCAGTTATCATTCCAAATACATTAGGAGAGCGAATTACTCCTTCTGCTATTCAATTTACAGAAGATGGAGAAATTATTGTAGGTACTGAAGCCAAGGAAGCTTTTGAAGCGGGGGAATCCGGTTGTACATCCGTATTTAAGAGAAGTATGGGCAGTATGGAGACATATTGTTCGTTTAATGGAACTGAATATACAGCGGAAGATCTTTCTGCTATATTGCTTGGATATTTAAAAGAAGAGGCAGAGGCGGTTACGCATCAGACAATTGATGAAGCGGTAATAACCGTGCCAGCATATTTTTACCATAAAGAGCGTCAGGCAACTATGAGAGCAGCAAAAAAGGCTGGTTTGAATGTTCGACAGATCATTAATGAACCTACAGCGGCAGCTATGAATTACGGTATTAACCATTGGCGGGAGAATGCACGTGTGTTGGTCTATGATCTTGGTGGTGGTACGTTTGATGTAACGCTTGTTCAGATGAAAAAGAACAATCGGATGGAATCTTTGCAAACAACAGGAGATCATACGCTTGGCGGCAAAGATTGGGATGCTCGTATGTGTTCATTGATTGAGAGTAAAATCGAGAGTGAAACAGGCTATTATATGATTGAACATCCAGAGATTCATCAGATGGTAACACAAAATGCAGAAGGCGTCAAGAAACAGCTGACTACAAAAAATGTCGCAAGTGTACGGTTAAATCTGCCAGAATATGGTTGGTATACGGCAACAATATCATTGGATGAATTTGAGGAGAGCACGAAGGATTTAATCGAACAAACAGGTACCTTGTGTGAGAATTTACTTTGTGGTTTGGGCATTGGATGGCAAGACGTAACAGATATCCTTCTTGTTGGCGGATCGACTCGAATGAGACAGGTTTCAGCTTATTTAAAACGCATCAGTGGTCATACCCCGTTAGCGCAAGTGAATCCGGATGAGGCAGTTGCATTGGGAGCAGCAATTCAGGTACATTTGCCATTGCCTGAATATAATGTGATTTCAGTAGCGCCGCCTTCAGAGAATGCTGCGGCTAGTGGAAGTCCATTTAAATTCAAAAAAAAGGCTCAGAAGCCTATACCATCTGGCACGGTTGGTAAGGAAACGGCATTGAACAATGCACTGTGCATGAGCCATGTAGATATAGTTGCTCATGCGATGGGTGTTATCGCAGTCAGTGCGGATGGCACTCATTATGTAAATAAGACAATTGTTCCGGCCAATCAAACAATTCCGGTGAAGTGTGCAGAAGCATTCCATTATTATACATCTGCAAGCGGTGACAATGAGATGGAGATCTATGTGTTGCAGGGCGTGAAAGCTCCTTTGGATTGCGAGATCATTGGAAAATATGTAGTTTCGGGAATCCGTCATGACAGAAATGATAATCCAACAACAATTAGGATTCAGTATAGCTATGATGTGAATGGAATGGTTCACGTACAAGCTAGACAAGGAAAAGATACCGTTGATCTTCCGATTCGAGAGGAACCAGTTCCAGCAGATATGAGCAAATTTGGTCGTCCGATTGAAAAGGAAGAGATGAGAGCGGCAGCTGAGGCATTAGCTGTTGTTATGGCTGTTGATGTTTCTGGAAGTATGAACGGAGCTCCACTTAAAGATGCAAAAGATGCAATGTGTCACTTTGTTAACAATTTCAGAGATTATCCAGGACCTGTTAAAATTGGTGTTGTTGCTGTATCGGATAGAGCAGAGGATGTGCAGACGCTTACATCAGATTTATACAGGTGTAAAAAGTCAATTCGTTCCATAACAGAGTGTATGACTGGCGTTTGCAATGAGGCGCATCCGTTTGCTAACATCAAGTCTATGCTTGGAAATGTTAGAGGCAGGCGCCTTGGAATTGTGCTAGCAGATGGTGTATGGGATAATCAGGAGATTGCAAAAAGTGCAGCGCGAGAATGCCATGGGGAGGGCATTGATATTGTTGGTATTGGCTTTGGTTGCGCAGATGAAGATTTCTTAAAGCAGATCAGTTCTGGAGATATTGATTCAATGCTGGTTACGCAAAGCGAGCTGACAAAGAGTTTTGGAAAGATTGCTCAGGAGATCAGTGGAGGAAGCAATACCGGAAAGAAGGGTCGTACTGGTACAGAAACAGCTACAGAAACATGGTTAGCAATTGATGAATAAAGTAGGCGAGGTAGTATAGTCAATGAACAGACGAAATTATTTTGAAATTCTTGGTCTTGAATTTGATCCGCCTGAAAAAAATCAGCGACGTATTGATAAGGCAATCGATGAGTGGAAGAAACGTATTGAAGATATACTTGCAAACGAGACCGATAGGATACGTAGAGCGAATCTTTCTGATGAGTTGTCTCTTCATGATGATATGGTTGAGACTTTGCGTGAAAACAAGACTAGAATTGCAGAAGCGAGAGCTCTGAAAGAAGCTCGAGTAAAACAGTTAGAACAGTTGATAGACATTATGCTTGTGGGGCAGTCAGGCACACCTGAGGTGACAAATGCACAGATAAGAAATATGCAGCCTAAGCTAAAGTTATCTCTGAAAACCATAGAAGATACATATGTAAAAAAAGGTTTTGTAGTTCGGAAGGTAACAAATGCAGTTAAGTTAGACGAATTTTTCTTGACACCTCTTATAGCTGATAATATTAGCAGTAAAATTTCTCAGTTGCGGGAGATGCCAATACCGAAATATCCATGGACCTCAAAGGTAACAGATTTGTATGATTTTATTTGTTATTTTGGAGGTGGAAATGATAGTGATACTGGCAGCTATCATAAAAAAAGAACAACAGAACTTTATAGTATGATGCAATCCTGGGCGGTACAGTTTGCCAGCGACATGTCTGTACAGGGAAAATTGCTTTCTGGTTTATTTACAGCTGGAACCACACAGGTTTTTAATACCGAGGCCAATCGCAGGAAATATGATCAATCGTTAGAGAGAGAAAAGATGAAAGATTTCTTTTCTCTGTTAAAGTCAGCACCAGAGGACTTTAGAAAGGATCGTTATTTTGCGGATAGCTGTATAAGAACAATACAGAAGCATTTTCCAGATTATAATCTGTCATTGGCATTATATAATCAGGAAGCAGGTCTTATGAAGGATCCTTATGAACCATTAGAGCCGTTAATTCATCTGACGTGTGCTTCCTGTAAAACACCAGCAGAATTTCGCACCAGAGAAGCAGCAGAAAGAGGAAAATGTGCTGCTTGTGGTGCACCTCTTTATGTTGAGTGCCCTAAATGTCATAAAAAAGTACCAGCAACGACAATTCATTGCTCGTGTGGTTTTCTTATTTCTGAAATGCAATTTTTTGACGAGTATGTCAAAGCAGCAGAATTGGCACTTAAAGAAACAAATTTAGTGGAGGCAAGTAAGCAATATGTGAATGCTGAAAATGCATTTCCTGGTCATCCGAAACTGATTACACTGTCGAAGAAAATCAAAACGGAGAAAGATAAATATGAAAAACCGCTCAATGATCTAAAGGCATTGATTTTGGCTAGAAAATTTTGCGAGGCACAGAATTACCTAGCTACGTTAAAAGCATCTATGCCGCAGGTGAAGTTGGACAGTCAAAAGAAGGTGATTGATGAGAAGATGGCAGAGGCAAAACGTCTGATGCCTGCTGCTTCACTGTCGGTAGTCGACAAAGCAAATCGCTGTGTTGAGGTTTTGCGAGTTGTCGAGGACTATCAGCCGGCAATTGATATATTAGTTTCGTCAAGACCAAGGAAGCCATTAAATTTGAATGCAACAGTGATGGGAACGTCGTCTCTTGTTTGTACACTTTCTTGGAATGCAACTGGTGATAAGGGAGTGAAATATCAGATCGTTCGTAAGAAAAATGGTATTCCGCGAGTACAATCAGACGGAGAAGTATTAGCAGAAATAGAAACACTTACTTATAGAGATACTTCTTTGCAGCCAGGTGTAAGCTATGGATATGCTGTGTTTGCGTGCAGACGAAATATATATTCAGATCCGGCCATTTATGAAATTACAAATTTTAGTGACTTGGATACAAGACATTTGAGAACATCTGCTGAAGATGGCTTATGTCGGTTTAGCTGGGTATTGCCGCCAAACAGTGTTGGTGTACGTATTCTTAGAAGAACAAATGCAATCCCTGTTGAGAACATTTCTGCTGGAAGTTCAGTTATAACAGAGAGAGCATCCGCAAGCTTTGATGACTTTAATGTATCAAATAACACTACATACGGTTATCGACTGCAATGTGTGTATCCCTACGAGAATGGTTTTAAGTATAGCAAAGGTGTCACAATAATGCTGGAACCTGAAAAGCCTCCAATTGCTGTTCGGGATATTACATCTCGCGTTGAAGGGGGAACTGTGACAATTCAGTGGAAACTGCCGGATAATGTACAAAGGAATGTTTTGATCAAAGAAGTCTCATCGAGCGCTGCAAGAAGTCTTATTGGGAAGGTTTATCCAGCTTCGGACATTAATTCAGTAATTGGAACTGGAAGAGTCTATGCAAATACAATCAGTACTTCAATGCAGGCTCAGTTTGAAATTCCACTAAACATAACATGTGCACTTGCGGTTATTTGTGTTGCAGGATCTAAGGGAATCATCGCAGATATTGTTCAAGTGTCCAGCATCGAAAAGTGTGAAATTGATAAACAACAGACAAGAATTGAGGGAAATCGCTTAAAGATTATCGTAGGAAATAAGCCAAAGAATCTGGAGCGGATCCATTATATTGTTGCGCAAAAGACGGGTTCAACTGTTCCGTGGGCTACGATTGAAGATGCAAAACGACAGTCGCTTTCCGTTGTTTCTCTGAGCGATTATGAACGTGATGGGATGATTTTAGTGGAAACATTGCCAAAGTCAGATCTTTATATTTCCGTCATTGGACAATATAAAATGCCGGATGGAAGCATCGTCTATTCGGAACCATCAAAATTGCGATTAAATAATAAACCAAAAGAGCAAATTGAGTATCGGTTTTCATGGGCAAGCAGTTTTTTTGGAAAACCAAAAGCAAAAAATTGCAAATTGATTGTATCCTCAAAAGCAGCGGAAACACCAGAAATATATGTGGTTTATAAAACAGACAAACACATTCCAATGAAATTACAGGAACCGAAAACAATTGTGCTTCATACAATTCCAGAATCTGATAGTGGTTTTAAAAATGGTGAATATACGTTTCAGTTTCCGGACAGCATCTGGAATACGGTTTCATCAGGAACACCGATGAGATTGATGATCCAAGACGATGACATGTTAGAATTTGAAATTGTATCAAGTGATATTGAAAGTTGTAAAGTGCCATAAGGAGGAAATATATGGATTTATTACATTCAGATATTCTGTGTCCGTATTGCCTTCAGGAACTCCGAAGCAAGGATCTGAAGATGGTTTGCAATATTTGTGGGGACCCAGCAACGCCGACGAAGATGGAATTATTGCTAAAAAAGATTCCAAAATGCAAAAGACCTGGTTGTAGAGGATTTGCAAATGTAAGAAGGTGTATGTATTGTGATAACAAATTACCTTCTGATATTATGGAGTATGAGAAATATTTGCGCTTTAGTATTTTGGGAATTACAGGAGCAGGTAAATCGAATTTTCTTACAACAATGCTTCATGAATTGCGCCATACAGCAGGGAGTCCTTGGGTTCTTTCATCAATGGATCCGACTACGACTGCAATATTTCAAGAAAATGACAACGCTATTTATGTTAGGGGACAACCAGTACCGGCAACGCCAGCGGGCATGACTCCGCCTCCACAGCTTTGGAAAATCAGGGATAAAAGCAGAATGACGAATTCTACAATTCCTTCCTATTCGTTGACAATCTTTGATGGAGCAGGAGAAGATTGTATGCATATTGATCCAGTTATTAGCAGATATATTGAAGGATCGAAGGTATTGGTTATTCTTATTGATCCGCTTGCATTGCCAAAGGTAGCGTTTGGTGTTCCTGAGAATATTCTTGAGTGGTCAACTGTTGCTTTGCATAACGCGGATGCATCAACTGATATGGTAGACGGGTTAGCAGACTATATTAGGCAGAGCTGCGGAATCTCATCAGGAAAACTTATTGATAAAGATGTTGCTGTTGTGTTTACAAAGATTGATGCAGTAAAAGATACATTTGGCTCTGCAACTGTTATGAAACCTAGTCCGCATTTAGCACGTAAGGGATTTGTGAAATCGGATGCGGATGCAGTGGATGCTGAGATTAGAGACTGGTTGGAATGCCGGGGAGAGACTGCCTTTTTGGATGCAATTGACACAAATTTTAAGAAAGAAAAGGTCAGATTCTTTGGTGTATCGAGCTTTGGACAGCCCCCAACTGGTAGTTACCAGTTGGGAAAAGTAATGCCACATAGAGTTTTGGATCCTTTAATCTGGGTGCTTTCAAAAGAAGGAATTGCGCCTACCCTGTAAAAGGAGAGCGTTATTATTTAAAGAAAGAGGTGGTAAAATGCTTAATCAGATTATCTATACGCGATGTTTGCCGCATCGCGATTTGACAAAAAAAGGACTGGTGGTGCGAAAAGAGGGATTTGGTGTTTTTGCGATGAGTCAAGATTTAATTACAAACCATCCTGTTTCTGACTGTAATTTCTTGCAGAATCGTCTAGCATTGCGAAACGGTGCCAAAGAGAATACAGATCCCAGGGCAACGGTGGCTATAGGTTTATTTAATTCTTATGACTATGTTGCATTACCATCATCTGATGTGTATGCAGTGATATTTGAAGTCGCACAACCACTGTGTAAAGAACAGAGAAAGAGTGGAATAGGTCATCGAGATGGCAATTATATTAAACAGTGTCTGGTCGGAAATCCGGATGGCTATCCTTTTGAATGGTTTGGTGCATCCGTATGGGATGCTTATTTAAAATCACAAAATGATTATTATCTCGAAGATCCAAAGGCGGAACCGCCATGGATTAACGCTGTCGAGGAGATGGTTCCACATGGCTCGTATATTACAGTAGATAAAGTGAGACAATTTGTTAGTGAAGGCCGTACAGATGCTGTAAAAGCAGGAATCTGGTTTTTAATCAAGGAATATTCAAAACCAGAAGAAAAACGAAAAATTCTTTTCATTAAGGATGTTCCAGAGAATGTAGAGTTATGGATTGCTGCTATTGAGTATGCCTTTAGTATAGAGATGGCGAAAAAAATTACGTTTACTACAAATGAAACAAATTTAAATACAAACTTTAAGGAGACTGTGTTTTACTACACAGATAAGGATGGAAATTATTCAAAGGAGTGCAATAACAGTGTAGAACAGACCAGACATCCATACAATATGATTGTGGGATATCACCCAAAGGATCGGTTTTGTTCAGATGTTAGGCAGACGCCAACGAGTGATTTTGTGATAATTGATGGAACAACAAAAATAGCGAAAATTGTTCCGGATGACAGTATTCGTTCCCCATATTATTCAGCGGCTGTTCAGTATAATGAGGATATCATGGATTTTACGGGTGTTGTATTACCAAGTTTACCAATTACAACGATTACAGATAAGATACCAGAATTGTATGATGCTTATGAGTACCTTTTGGATTCGGCTCATAAAGCCGAAAAATGGGAGTATAAGGAGACAATTGTAGCACTAGCTGCATTAACACAATATGGTTTCTCTAAAAATGATGCGTTGAATCAGTATATTCTCGATGAGGGTATGCATGCATATGAGCGCTTTGAAAAAGATGATCAAAGAAACAAATTTAAATTCTTGAACATGCTTTGGAAGCTTGGTGAATTGACAAAGCGTACCGAAGACGTGTCTGGATGCTTGGCCGATTCGTTGAGTGCAGCGTTGCTGAATTTGAAATTATCGGATGCGGTATTAACTACTAAATGGAATACGATCAAATCAAGTGGTGTTCAGAATATTATTCAGCCTGCATTGAGAAAGTTATTTGGTGACGATGAGCTGGAGAATTATCAAGAACAGTTTGCTGGATTGTCAACTACCACAATAAGCACACTTTTTGATATGTATTATACTGCGCTTTCTTTTGAAGAGAATGGAATTGATTCCATTTGTAAAAGTAACGAAAAGTTTGAGTTTGTTGTCAACGGTTTTCTTACTTTGATTGATGATGCAGATGCTTTAAAGAAGGCATTGAATGGAATTAAAAAATCAGAAGATGTAGTGAATGCGGTTGCGCTAATTGTTTCTCAGCAGTTGGATAAGGAAAAAACAGAGCAGTGGTGGAATGCAATCATTGAACTGAAGGGTGGAAATGTTACAGAGTTATGCAAGAAATTGTGCGAATTAAAAGAGACAGACCTTGATGTAATAGAGCATTTACTTGCAAGTGCAATTTCAAAGGCAAAAAAATGTGGAGATGAGGATTATCTAGCTTTTGAAATTGCAGTAAAAAAATTCGGAAAAAATAAAAATGCAGGAAACATATTTTTTAAAGCCTGCATTGAGGTTAAGGATCCGAGTCAGTTTAGTAGCCTTATTTACAAGATAAAAAATCTGAGATTAACTCCTTCTGTGGAGGAAGAATTGTTTGGACTTGTGGATGATCGTGTGGTGAAAGAATTGTTTGAACTCATGGATGAAGGAAACTCCTATGAAGATACTTTGAGAATGATATCACGCACCACGGTTACACAGATGGAAAATTGGTCAAAGGAGATTCGGAAACCAGCCGTAAGTGTTTCACTTGTTGACTTATATAAAGACATGGCATACAAACGGGACACGAGAGATATATTGACTTCAATGAATGAATTCTCTGAGAAAAATTTCCCTTTACCGGATGGTTTTATCGGCGGAGGATATTTTGAGGAACTGGTGCAAAAAGCAGTAGAGTTTCGAGAAGCACAAGTCCATCTGGCATTCTTATATCTTTTTGCAATGAAGGATGACAAAACAAAAAAGGCGTTTATTACAGCATATGTAGAAGAAGTTTTTTCTAATGCAAATCGTAAAGATAAACAGCTTGTGGAGTCAATGCTTGAATTGTGTGAAGTATTCTACTATAAAGAACGCGAAATTCCGGGAAAGAAGACTACACAGGTAGGAGAAATGGCTGATATGTTGCAGGAATGCTTTGCAGAGGTTTTGCCAAAATATTATACGTCTAGTCTTGAGGGTCGTATTTTAAAATCAAGTTATAGTGACGATCAGGTAAAGAAAAAACTTACAGCGATGCTTCAGAAGGCAGCTATGGAGGCGAAGGGAACGAAGAGTAATTCTTCAAATCAAAGAGTTTTTGGAATAGCTAAAAAATTTTTTGACGAAGTTTTTGGAAAAAAAGAATAAAAAGTAATACGGGAACACAGGAATTGTTAATGAATTTAACACCTGTGTTCCTATTGATAAAATAGAATATGTTAAAACGAAAAGGCTAATATAAAAAATATCAATAAATCAGGAGAAATATTGTTATGGAAGGTCCTAAAAAAATAACACAGGAAGAATATGATCAGCTTCGTTCTAAAATGGAAGAGAAGTATAACTACAAAGACATGTCTGATGCCGAGAAAGAACGTTTTGACACGGCAATGGATAAGGTTGCTGTCGTGGATGACAAAACGGATAAAACAGATGAAGGTGATGCAAACGACGCAACCGATGATGATCAGCGTGAAAAAGGTGAATTTGAAGATGGATATCCTCATCAGCACGAGATAGATGATGACGAAAACGAAAAAGTATTATAAGTAGTCATAAAGGATGGTTACACATTATGGAGAAAATGAAGTTAAGAAGCTAATTGGAGAGGAGATGAATTTCTATGCCTTCATATTCAAGACCAGGTGGAACTTCGCGACAGCCAAAAAGGCCAACGAATTCATCCAATGGTAGTTGGCCATCTCCTAAGCCGACAGGAGAATCATCGATTCCTATTGGCAATCCAGATGGGACAGAACAAAGAAAAGCAAAAAAGATGCTGATGGATGCGTCACAGCTATCGTTGTTGCAGAATAATCTTCGTGTTGCAAGCTTATATGTGAATAGTCGGCATTTAGAAATGCTGTCTCCTGCAATGTCTGGAAGTTTATACACCAATGAAGTATGCCAAATTAATTCGATGCAGAGTGGACGATCAGGTATTGCAATATATCAGATTACAAAGCTTATGTATAATGAGGAGGAGAATTCTTTTGAAAAGCTTGTTAGTGTATATTCTGCATTGAATAGTTTTGGCGGAATTGCTGCGCTAATTCTTCAAAGCAATGGAAATACAACGAAGCTGTATTTATGTACAAATACGAATGGAAACGGGGAGGTTGCTGGAGGGTTACTGGCAAACAATCTTAGAGGCCAATTCCCTGGTTGTGAAATCAATGCGTTAAGTGAAAGTGAAAAAAACAGACTTTTAGATTCTTGTGGAATGATTGGTGGAATGTCGACAAGTCGAACTGTGCGTTCATTGAGCATGATACCAAGTAGACGTGAGGATGAGCGCCAGCATGACAAAGAATTTAGCGCTCAGGGATATGAAAAATTTGTTGATGCAATGAATGGTCATCGCTATACATTAGTTGTATTATCACAATGTGTGTCGCCCGATGCGATGGATGAATGTTTAGAAGGATTAGAAGCCCTTTATACTTCGTTGTCTCCATATGCAAAAGAAACTGCTACTTATGGCGAAAATGATTCAGATTCAATAAATTATTCTATATCAAACAATATTAACAGTTCTATCAGTAGATCTGTTTCTAAGTCGTTTGGCACTTCTCATACAAGCAGTGTTTCTGAAGGGAGAAGCTCAAATAGCGGTCAGGGATATGAACTATTTGATATTCATTTTAATTCTGGCTCAGGGCGTTCTACTGGAACATCCACTACTACTGGGACATCCACTGGAACTAATTCTGGAACCGCTTTTTCAGATAGTTATGAAAATGGAGACAGCCAGAGTTCTGGAACGACAACAGGTACCAATCGTTCTATTACGATGAATCGAGATAATAAGGCGGTTCAAAATTTACTTACCAAAATTGAAGAACATATTAAGAGAATTAATTTAAGCCAAACATTTGGCATGTGGAACAGTGCATGCTATATAATTGCGGATGATGCAACTACAGCAGTGATGGGAACGAGTACATTGGCTGCGTTGTTTTCGGGTGATTCTCAGGCTGCACCAAGAGCATATTATAATCAATGGGATATAACGAACGAAACCGAAAGAGATCGCGTTTTGGAATATATCTCGAATCTACAGCACCCAGTGATTAATCTCACCATGCTTCAGCGGATTACAGATGAAACTGGAAAAACTACGGTAACACCATATCAGACTGAAAAAATTACGCCTGCTATGATGATTAGTGGAAAAGAAATCCCAACGCTTATGGGATTACCAAGAAAATCAGTCCCAGGAATTGTTGTTGATAGTATGGCTGAGTTTGGAAGAAACATTCCGGAAAAATGGAAAAGTAAAGTAAAACGCCCGATACTATTTGGCAATGTTTATCATATGGGTCAGGAGGAGAAAACACAAACATTCCTTGATTTAGATACATTTGCATCTCATATGTTTATTTGTGGTGCTTCTGGATCGGGTAAAAGTAATACAACATATAATTTGCTTCAAAAATTAATTGAAAACAAGGTCCCGTTTCTAGTGATAGAACCAGCAAAAGGTGAATATAAAGTTGAGTTTGCGGGCTTACCGGGTATTAATATATTTACAGCGAATGAAACACCGTATAGACTTTTGCAGATTAATCCATTTGAGTTTAGTGCAGGGATTCATATTCGAGAGCATTTAGACAATATTATTCAAGTTGTCAGTGCCTGTTGGCCTTTGTACGGGGCAATGCCGGGGCTTTTAAAAAAAGCATTTGAACAGGTATATCTTGATCATGGATGGGATCTGGAGCATTCTGAGCGAATTATTAATAGAGGAAGCAAATTCCCGGTGTTTTCGGATCTGGTAGAGGTACTTGAAAGAATTATTAATGAGTCTCCGTATTCTGCACAAACAAAAGGTGATTATAAGGGTGCCTTGTTAAATCGTGTATCGTCGCTTTGCAATGGTTTTGAGGGGCAAATTTTTGGAAGAAGTATTGGAATTCCAGAGACAACGTTGTTTAACAAAAATACGATCATTGATTTAAGCAGCATTGGCTCGGACGAAACGCGATCCTTGATAATGGGAATTTTGATCGTAAAATTAAGAAATTACCGAAAGACGGTTACAACAGGACCGAACAGCAGTCTGGTTCATGTTACTGTATTAGAAGAAGCGCACAATATTCTTAAGAGATGTTCCAAGGAGGCAAGCGTAGATGCTGGCAATGTTCAAGGTGCAGCAGTTGAGAGCCTGTGCAGGTGTATTGCAGAGATGCGAAGCGCTGGTGAGGGATTTATGATAATTGATCAGTCACCCGGAGCGGTGGATGAAGCTGCAATTAAAAACACGGCAATTAAAGTGTGTATGAGATTGCCGGCCAAGAATGATTGTGAAGAAATTGGTGCAGCGTTAAGTTTAAATGACAATCAGATTCGAGAACTGAGTAGGCTTGATATCGGTGTAGCGGCAATCTTCCATGCAGGATGGACGGATACTCTTTTAGCCAGAATGGGTGATATTTGGGATCAGAGATATCGAATAAAGAGTAGCCCTGTTTTGAATTATGGTACATATACAAAAATGCAGGGGGCGATTGTTCAGCTGATGTATCAAAATATCAAAGAGGGAAATATATTTAGTCTTTATGATGATATTGAGGAATTGCTATATCTGCTGTGCAAAGGGACAAGCGCAATTAAACCTATATTGCCGGAGTCAAAGCAACAAGAGTTTCTTGATGAGGTGCAAGTTTTCTTGGAAAATAATGGTGAATATATAAAAACAAAACAGTTGAAAAATTTAAAACAAAAATTTTTCGACTTTGTATTTGACTTCATTCGTTTGGACAGTGTGATGAGAATCTTCACGCTTCCAGGTGTAAAGACGACAAAAATGACTTTAGATCCTTTGTCTCCAAGGGAAGTAAGAGCGATTCTGAAATGGGAGAAAGAAGTTCGAGGTGGCATCGAGAAATATCTGTATATGCCAGAAAAATGTGACCCGGAAAAATCATACAGATGGCCATTGGATGCTTCTAAAGCAGAGTATTTTTGGGAAATATATGGCGGCCTTCTTAAGTGTTATGGAATTCGATTTCGTGAGGATGAACGCTATATAAATGCGCACAGCTATCTGGAATCGATTAAACACTTTAGCACAGGCGCAAGTGGAAGGAAGTGATGTGTATGTTCAGGCATAATTTTGAAGGAGATGTTTTAGAAGATTCTGAGGAACGAATTGAGGAAGAATCGGAAAGCAAACAGCTTGAAAGGAATCATTTTGCTTCTACATACACTCTGAAGCCAAACGAAAACTATGATGCCAATGGTTATAGTTATGAGACAGATAAATTGGGGCGGATTACTAGGTGTGAAGGTTCTTTAAGACTTGAAGAGGGAAAAAGAAATAGGATACATCAGGTTCGGGCTGGAGGAGAATTTCGCTTGGAAAATGATCAAGGGGGTCACCTGATAGCACGACGGTTTGGTGGATCTGAAAAGATTGATAATCTGGTTCCGATGGACAGCCATGTTAATGGTGTTGAATATAAAAAAATAGAAAATGACTGGGCGAAAGAACTTGACAAGGGAAGTACAGTGGATGTAAAAATTCAGTGTAGATATTCAGGAGACTCTACTCGTCCAACTGATTTTGTTGTAAAATATAAGATAACGGACAAAGATGGTTTTGTCAGAAATGAAACAAAACGAATTCATAATCAGGCAGGAGGAGAATGATATGTCAGGCATTCGAGAAAACAAACAAGAATTGAATCAATTGATGCAGAAAATTGGAAACAGGATTTTATCCGTAATGGACGACAATTGGGAAAAAGCTGTGATTGGATATTTTATTGAGACTTCCGGCGTAATCCATCTTCAATTTTTTGCATTGAATATAGATGATGACGATTATGCAGATTTGGTTAAGCTGTCGTGGGACAATGATCGGTACGATGATGCGATTCTGGATCTTGAGGATTTATGTGAAGAATTACATTGTCTTTGCAAAGATGTAAACGATTCCTGGACATCAATTAGCTATGTACTTGAAAGAGACGGTTCATATAATGCAGATTATGGATATGATGCGATTGAGGATTATGATTCTCGCTTTATATTGGATTGGCAGAGCAAGTATTTGGACTGAGAGGTGAAAGAAAATGGGAATGGTTGCTTCTCCCGAAGATACGTTGATTCGTGCTATGGTTTCAAAACAAGGGCAAGTTAGATTGCAACACTGTGTTGGATCATTAGAAACGATAATAAAAAAGGCGTTAAAAAAAGAACCGCGTTTATTGGCATATCTTTTGGGTTATCAGTATTCATATATGAAAAAAGGAATTATACAAATCCTGTATGATTACGATGTGACGATTACATATCAAGATCAATGCCCAGCTTCATTGACGGATGTTATAGTGGATTCTGGTAATTGGGATGCATCAACGATATTGGAAAAAGGAGGACCGAAGGAGATTCAGATTGTAACTTCAGATCCGAGTGCGATTGAAGCAAAATTATCGGAACAAATGAGTAAACTTATTACCTGCTATGAGGGAATTCATGGTTGGGATATGCAGACTAGTTCATTTGATAAATTATCCGAAATGACACTGTGTAGCGTAACGTATAGTTATATTATGCCGCTGGCAGAACTTCGACAATTTCAGGGAAAGGCTATATTTTCTGCAAAAAACATTTGGAGAAAAATTTTAGGCAGAGCAAAAGTTCCACAGGTTGTAAAACCATTTTTAGCATTGAGTTATATTACACAGGAATGTAGTTATGATCAAAGAGCTTTTGACGAGGTTGTGAGTGATGCTACGCGGATTCCTTCTGATCCTATTCCACATCTGGCATATGGGCCGCTTGTAGAGTCGAGAGGAATTTGCAGTGGTTTCGCAAGAGCCTTTAAAACATTAATGGATGAAGCCAATATTGAATGTATGTATATTAGTGGATTTTTAAAAGAAGATTTAAAAAATGGACATATATGGGATCTTGTTAAGCTGGATGGACAGTATTATCATGTGGATCCGACTTGGGGCATTAAGGATAATGGCGTGCGTGTCGATAAGCTGTTACAACCGGATAGCATAATGAAAGAAACACATGTATGGAAAACTTCTGATTATCCACCAGCACGAGGAATGCGATTTGATTATGATTATATAGAAGATGTTCTTGCTAAGAATGGAAATGATTATCTTGATGATGGGGCAAATGAGAAATATTTTTTCCCAGATGAGATTATAGATTGATTGAAGAACTAATGCTATAATCAGTTCTACATGAAGTGTCTGGTAAATCAGTAACAGGTATGCCGATGTAGATATATTGTATATTTGGTGGTGTTGAATAATACAATATAAATACTATTAGTGTATTTATGTTTGGAATTGTGATATCACTTTTTCATGATAAACTGGACAGATAAACTTCTCCTGCATGTAACGAATACGCACTACTTTTAACACTAACAATACAATCTTTATAGGAGAGGGAAGGCGATACACTAAAACTAAAAATTCCTTGAAAAACAAGGAAAAAACACTTGACTGAATAGGAAGGTACATAATGAACACATACGAAAATTATTTAGAAACACCAAAGAGCCTGACATTTGATCAGATGAGAGAGCTGCATCAGAAATTACTTAAAGAAATCGAAAATGATCCAGTTGGTCAGGAACTGTATGATGAATTGATAGGAGAAGCAACAACATATGCTGAAATCCGCGCAAAATGGCTGAGCTTAGATCACAGCCAGAAGATGGAGCAGGACTCTTTTCGTACAGCCTGCCACAATAGTGTCATCACTCATTTTAACATGATGGCGCGCTATTTAAAGACGCAGGGAAAAAATACTGAGTGGAGAGAGGCACTAGGATATGAAGAAGACGATAAATATTATAGAAAAACGATAGGTGATTTTGGTTGCTATATTGTCTTCATCAATAGCCTTTGCGCGAGATAACTTATAGAGAGGCAGTTGCAGTTCATACGATGCCAATATTTACAGCATAGCCCGAAACCATTATACCGAAGGGCTTTTGTTACATGGTGCGTGAACTGTAACTGCCTCCTTATAATTTCCTACTTCCTATTTCAACCCAAATGTGTTATACTTACCCTGTATGGCTTTGTAAAGATCTCAGGATAAATTCCTGACAAACTTTTTACAAACCTGACACAAAAATCTCCCACATCTCGTAGGTGTGGATTGAAACAACGTTGCCTGCATGACAGGCAGGGGAGAGATGGATATGGAGGAAAAAAATAAGCCGGGTGAAACGGTACCGGAGCCGGGTGAATCTGAGAGAATATCGGCAGAGAGAAAAGCTGCTTTGCAGGATATAGATCGAAAGCGCGAGGAGAAGGAAAAGCTTCGTCAGACGCAAAAGCAGGAGGCTGTGAAAGTACATGGAAGCTTAAGTGCGTATATGAACTGGCCGCTGCTTGTATGTATTGCGCTTTTGATTCTAAGCATCATTATCACTATGATTGACTGGATGGCTGGTGTGGCGGCAAGTGCCTGCTCAATTGTTCTGATCATAGGTCTTATGGCGCTTTCAATCTATTATCACCGCAGAATTAACAGCGACATGGTTGGCTTTGGCGCAGGTTATGCCCAGATTCAAAAGCAGCTGCTCCAGGAAATGGAATTTCCATATGGTGTGGCAGATGAGACTGGCCGTCTAATATGGATGAATCAGTCATTTCAGCGAATTGTTCAGCTAAATAACAATGCACATAAAAACTTGGGCACGCTGTTTCCGGGAATCGACAGACAGTTTCCAAAGAATCAGCGAACATCACAGATCCATTCGGAGTATCTGGGTAGAAAATATCAGATCACGATTAAGGCTGTGTCGATTCGTGATATCGTGGAGACGGTTGTTGACGAAGAGGATCAGGGAAAAAAGGCACCAATGATGTATGCAGTGTATTTGTCAGACGAGACACAGATGCTTGAGTGGAAGCAGAAGGTTGAGGATGAAAAGCTTGTTGCAGCGCTGATTTATCTTGATAACTATGATGAAGTCCTAGATTCCATAGAGGAGACGAGACGACCTTTGCTGACAGCGCTGATTGACCGTCAGATTACAAAGTATATCAGTGCTTATCACGGTGTTATTAAAAAGCTGGAGAATGATAAATACTTTGCCATCGTCAGCAACGAGCATTTAAAAGAGATGCAGGCAAATGATTTTTCACTTCTTGAGGATGTAAAGACGATCAGTATCGGAAACACGATAAATGTTACGATCAGTATCGGACTTGGCATAAACGGCGGAACGTATTCGAAAAATTATGACTATGCGCGCATGGCAATTGACATGGCACTTGGACGCGGCGGTGATCAGGTTGTTCTGAAAAATCAGGATGAGATCACCTATTATGGCGGCCGTACACAGAGCCAGGGCAAGAATACGCGTGTTAAGGCGCGTGTCAAGGCACAGGCGTTAAAGGAGCTGATAGAGGCATCTTCTGATGTGCTGATCATGGGTCATTCAATCAGTGATGCAGATTGTATTGGTGCTTCAGTTGGTATTTATCGCGCAGCCAGAACATCTGGTAAGGATGTTCATATTGTGCTGAATACTATTGCAAACAGCATAAAACCTCTTCTAAATCGTCTTGCCGAGGATGAAGAATATGGAAAGAAGCTGTTTATTGATAATGAGACTGCAATTCAGAGGATAACAGAAGGAACACTTCTGATTGTGGTGGATAATAACAGACCAAGCCGAACAGAGTGTCCGCAGCTTTTGCAGTTAGCACAGCATGTGGTAGTGCTTGATCATCATCGTCAGTCGCGTGACTGTATTGAGGGTGCAGTACTTAGCTATGTGGAGCCTTATGCATCATCTGCCAGTGAGATGGTGGCAGAGATATTGCAGTACTATTCAGATTCAATCAAGATTCGTCCGACTGATGCAGATGCAATGTATTCTGGAATTGTTGTAGATACAAATAATTTCATGAATAATACAGGTGTCAGAACGTTTGAAGCGGCTGCTTTCTTACGTCGAAATGGTGCCGATATTACAAGAGTGCGAAAGCTCTTTCGTGATGACATGGAGGATTACAAGGCAAAAGCAGAGGCCGTGCGTGAGGTGGAGATGTTCCATGAGCGCTATGCAATCAGTGTATGTCCGAGTGACATGACTGGAAATCCGACAGTTATTGCAGCGCAGGCAGCAAATGAGCTTTTGGGTATTCGCGGCATTCGCGCATCATTTGTGATGACGGAATATGAAAATATGATTTATATTAGTGCCCGTTCTATTGATGAGGTAAATGTACAGACCATCATGGAAAAGCTTGGCGGAGGCGGTCATATGAACGTCGCAGGCGCCCAGCTTCGCGATGTCACACTTGGACAGGCCAGATGCATGTTGAAGGATGTGCTTATGGCTCAGGAAGAAAAAGGTGACGAAGTGAAGGGCTGATATAGATATTAGAATTGGAGGAGAAAAAATGGAAATAATTTTATTACAGGATGTAAAATCACTTGGAAAAAAGGGTGAGCGCGTAAAGATTAACGATGGTTATGCAAGAAATTTTGTGCTTCCAAAGAAGCTTGGAATTGAAGCAACAGCAAAGAATTTAAATGATCTGAAGCTGCAGAAGGCAAATGAGGATAGAATTGCAGCACAGAAGTTAGAGGAAGCAAAGCAGTTGGCAGCAAAGATTGAGGAAAAATCAGTTGTACTGAGTGTTAAGACAGGTGAGGGCGGCAAGTTGTTCGGCTCTGTATCCACAAAGGAAATCGCTGCTGCATGCGAGAAGCAGTTAGGTCTTGAGATTGATAAAAAGAAGATGGTTCTGCCAGAGCCTATTAAGGCATGTGGAACTACAATTGTTCCAGTTAAGCTTCACAGAGAAGTAACTGCAAAGCTGACCGTTAAAGTTCAGGAAGCATAAAAAACATGGAAGAGGCATTAATAAAACGAGTACTCCCGCACAACACAGAGGCCGAACAGTTAGTAATCGGCTGTATGCTCATGGACAAGGAAGCCATATCGGCAGCCAGCGAGATTATCCATTCGGATGATTTTTACGGACGGCAGTACGGTGCCATGTTTGAGGCTATAACTGAGCTTTACAATGAGGGAAAGCCAACAGATCTAGTAGCCGTTCAAGAGCAGCTAAAGACCAAGGATGTGCCGCCGGAAAGCTACAGCATTGCTGCATTCCGTGAGCTGCTTAATATGGTGCCGACTTCCGTTAACATTCGCTATTATGCCAATCTGGTGTATGAGAAGGCATTGCTTCGCCGCCTGATTCGTATCAATGAAGAGATTGCAAATGATTGCTACATGGAAAAAGAAGACGTAAATACCATTTTGGAATCAACGGAAAAGCGTATTTTTGGCCTTCTGGAAACAAGAGCAACAAGTGACTATGTGCCGATACGTGATGTAGTTATAAATGTTGTAAATAAGATTGAGATTGCATCGCGAAATCACAGCATGGTAACTGGCCTTTCTACTGGATATACTGATTTGGATCGCCAGACATCGGGTATGCAGCCGTCAGATTTAATTTTGATTGCGGCGCGTCCGTCCATGGGAAAGACGGCATTTGTACTGAACTTGGCACACAATATGACCATAAAAGACAAAAAGACTGTTGCAATCTTTTCTCTTGAGATGTCAAAGGAGCAGTTAGTAAACCGTCTTTTGGCCATGGAGTCGCGTGTCGATTCCCAGACGCTTCGTACCGGAAATCTTTCCGACAGTGATTGGGATCAGGTCGTCGAGAGTTCTGGTATCATTGCAAACACAAAGCTTTTGCTCGATGATACGCCAGGTATAACAGTGGCAGAGCTTCGTTCTAAATGCCGCAAGTTTAAGCTTGAGCATGGTCTTGATTGTATCATGATCGACTATCTTCAGCTTATGAGCGGAAGCGGAGCAAGAAAGGGAGACAGCAGACAGCAGGAAATCTCAGATATTTCACGTTCTCTAAAGGCACTTGCAAGAGAGCTAAATGTACCAGTCATTGCACTGTCACAGCTTTCACGTGCCTGCGAGTCAAGAACGGATCATAGGCCTATGCTTTCTGACCTTCGTGAGTCAGGAGCAATTGAGCAGGATGCAGATATTGTAATGTTTTTATATCGAGATGAATATTATAATAAGGATTCGCCGTCAAAGGGAATCACAGAGGTTATCATAGCCAAGCAGCGTAACGGCCCGATTGGAACTGTTGAGCTTGTCTGGATGGGAGATTTGTGCCGCTTTGGAAACAAAGAGTATACATCACAGTGATATTCTGGGATTTAAGATGGCAATATAAAAGATCAGTGAAAATGGAGTTTGTTTCCATAGTCACTGATCTTTTTTGTAATTATTCAGAGCCATGCAAAATTGCTTTCTGTGAATGCTTGCATTCAGATAGAATAGCAATTTTATATGGCGAGATAACCACATGAGCAAAATAGAAGCATCGAAGATGCGATTTTGCGAATGTGGGCTGAATAATTACCTTTCTTAACTATTTAGGTATGTTCTTAATAAAATGAAAGCCGTACTGCTAAGAGCTGCTGACTGGAAAAATCATAGCTGACAATGTTGCAGCCGGCAGCGTGCATGTTAATGAATGACTGGATCCAGTCATTGTATGATGCAGCAGCATTGGCGTAGTCAGATGCATTTTCAAAGCGAATCATTACAAGGCCTTCGCCGCCGCCTTCCCATATGTTTTCTGCCTGTGCGACAAAAAGTGCTCTTGCACGGTCAAGTGCGGTACCAGATGCAGGGTCACTTGAAGAAGGATCGTCAGCATAAATCCATAGACCGGCCTGAACATGATAATTAAAGTCCCAACGCACGGTAGCAGGGTAGCCTCGTCTTTGGTAAAAATCATCTGCCGGGTATGGATCAGATGAGATAGCTGATTCCGGAATATTAAAATATGCGTAACATAAAGGCTGCTGAATACCGTCATTTTCATTGTCATCATAAGTCGGATCAACATTGTAGTCATAGTCTCCGATATGGGCGATGACCCAGGCATGTGTACTTCCTGTTATAACAGAGCTTTTGATTCCGAGGCTTCGAAGTCCCCAGACAAGTGCCTTGGCGCGGCCGTCACATTTAGCCTGACCGTCAATCAGAGCACCATAGGCACTCTGGCAATTGTCTGCCTGAGTAGAATATATACAATTTTCAACGATATAATTGTATATAGTAAGCTCAGCCTGATAAGCACTTTGTCCCGACAGCGCTGTCTGCCAGTTTTGAATAAGTGTATTAACAGCTGCTGTCTGTGCATCAAAAGTTTCCTTTGATATTGTGTACTCAGGTGATACAGATACAACAAGACCAAGCAGATTTGAATGTTCAACCCATCGTGATGACAGCTGCATCAGCTCAGGACATTCATTCGTCAGAAGATGCATCAAATCGCTGACATTATCAGAACTGACGGCAACAGGGAGTGAAATGGTGCTCTGAAAATCTTGTATGCCAGCGTAAAGAGCCTGAAAGTTTGCTGCCTCATCATCTGCAAGAGAAGGCAGGTAGTAGCTATACTCTGCATAAAGTGGGGCAGAAGAGATCGTTTCTGCAACAGATGATACAGGTGCAGATGAATCTGCTGCCGAAGAGAAAAGATCAGCCTCACTTCGTTTACCTAAGACATCGTCAAGAAGCTCATGGTAGGTGCTAAGACCTGTGTGAAAGTAGTGGAGCGGTGTCTGGGCAGGGACGCATCCACAGACTGCCATAGAAGACAGCATAAAAATAAAGCTAAGTGATAAAAAATGAAATAAGCGTTTCATAAAAACCTCTCAGTCAATATAAGACAAAATATAAGACATTTTTCGCATCAGTTATTATATCACAAAAGAAATTAGAAACAAGTGGAAGAAAGTACAAAAAAAGAAGATCTTTAAGACCTTCTTTAGATAAGAGCGCGAGACGGGATTCGAACCCGCGACCCTCGCCTTGGCAAGGCGATACTCCACCACTGAGCCACTCGCGCATATATGATACAGAATCGCTTCTGTAAAGCGGGTGATGGGAATCGAACCCACGTATCTAGCTTGGAAGGCTAGTGTTCTACCATTGAACTACACCCGCGCAGTGCCCAGAGCCGGAATCGAACCAGCGACACGAGGATTTTCAGTCCTCTGCTCTACCAACTGAGCTATCTGGGCATCTCATCAACATCGAAGTTTTTGTTTCGTTTGTTTCTTACTCGCTGTCGACGATAGTTATTCTACAACAAGGCAAGAGAAAAGTCAAGCACTTTTTTGAAAAAAACTTAACTTTTTTTTGAAGGCGTGTTTTTTGCCCCAATTCACACAATTTGAACTCAGTCAAGAAGCAACTGTGTTCATGAGTATTCTACGCTGTTTAATGATTTGTCTTGCGGTTGATGAACTTTGTTCGATACTTTGAATATACAATGGTTTGATCGGCATACAGACCATAATAACCTGACATTGCATAGCTTACTGCAATAGCTAAAATCATGTAATGTGCAGAGTCAAAGCCAAATAATTCAAAAGCAATCAAAATAGATGTAATAGGACAATTAGTGACACCGCAGAAAACGGCAACCATGCCCATTGCAGCACAGAGGGATGGGGCAAATCCAGCAAGGCTTCCAAAGAAACATCCAAAGGCTGCACCTACACAGAAGGAAGGAACAATTTCGCCGCCCTTGAAGCCGCCGCCAAGTGTGACTGCTGTAAAGAGCATTTTAATAAGAAAAGCTGCTGGGAATATAGTTTCTTCTTGAATAGACTGTTCAATCAGATTGCTTCCGGAACCAAGATAGCTTTTGCCGTCTGGAAGAAGAAATGCAAATACGATAACAATCAGTGCAGAGATAATTGCGCGCAGGTAAACATTTTTTATGTATGTTTTTAAAAGACCTCCAACTTTGTGAAGGATAATGCATAAAAGTATGCTGACAGCGGCACATAAGATTCCAAGAAGAACTGTTTTTGCAGCACCGTCAATGGAAAATGAAGGAATACTTACGATTGTAAATTTTTCAGCATGAACACCAAACGTAGAAGCAAGGTGAGCACCAATCAGCGCAGACATCACACAAGGGACTAATGCGGAATAATACATGATGCCGACACTGACCATTTCCATTGAAAAGACAGCAGCAGCCATCGGTGTACCAAACAGAGCAGCAAAAGCAGCACTCATGCCGCACATGATCAGAACATGGCGGTCCTCGTCATCAAGATGAACGATTTTTCCAAGAAGATTTCCAAGGCTGCCGCCGATCTGAAGTGCAGCACCTTCGCGTCCGGCAGATCCGCCGCACAGCTGTGTAAGAATCGTAGAGATAAAAATAAGAGGTGCAACACGCGCTGGTGTCTCTTCATTTGCATGAATTGAGGCAATAACAAAATTTGTGCCGCGGTCATTTGACTGTCCGCAAAAATGATAAAGAGCAGTGATTGCCAGGCCGGCAACTGGAAGCAGGAATAAAAGCCAACTGTACGAAGCGCGAAGCTGTATAGCTTTTCCAAGCAAAGTAGCAAATAGTGTTGATACGCCGCCAATCAGAAGACCTGACAAAAGTGAAAATCCAGTCCATTTAAGAAGAACCAGAAGATTCTGGCCGATGTTGGTCAGATAGCATTTGCGGGCAAATTCCCGCAACTTAGGGGAAAACATAGGCATGACCTCCAAAGAAACTGTTTATAGGAAGCAGCAAAGATGCTGTACCGTTCCAATCCTAGCAGAAACAGCAGGGAAAGTCAACGAAACAAAAAGATCATGTTCCATTTTGCCTGTACTGAGCCGGCGTCATTTTAGCTCTTTTTTTAAAAGTGATGCAAAAGGCACTTTCACTTGAAAAGCCACATGAAAAGCAGATATCCTTGACAGACATGGCAGTGTTGCGAAGCAGGTAACGTGCGTTACTTAGCCTCGTATTTATGACATACTCATGTGGAGTAAAGCCAGTCTCTCGTTTGAATACACGGATAAAATGATAAGAGCTTAATCCGGCAGCAGATGCGAGCATTTTGTCTGGCAGATCTTCTTTAAAATGTTCATTGATATAGGAAATGACAGTCTCAATCATATCTGTGCTGTCATTTTTTTTATCGGCAGCACTGTAGAGCAGAAAGCTTGTCAAAATATCATTAATATATTTAGAAAGAAGAGCTTCCTTAATCGAAGAACGGCAAAAGCTGTCGATGATAGCCTCAAGCTTGTTTGTGGCTGGCGCAGGATTTCCAATAGAAAATACAGTGCCAAGATGTGAGACAATAGATTCAAAAAAGTTTTTTGCAAGAGGTCCGTCGAAATGGCACCAGAGACATTCACTGCCTGTTTTTGTGCCATAGCTGTGCGGTTCATAGCAATTAATCAAAATAAACTCATCAGCTTTTGCATCAAAGCTTTCGTCTTTTGTTTGTACATACATGCTTCCTTTTTTGACATAAATAAGAAGAAAGCTGTCAAAAGAAGCGCGGTGCAGATGATAGCTAGGTGCATAGAAAAAATGACCGCATGTAAGCGGATAAAAAAACATGCTTCGTCCCAAGAGACTTGGCGAGTAGACATAATATGTTGATTCAGGTTCGATAAAGGGTTCGTGCGATTTCATGAAAATCTCCTTTTTATAGTTACAGTTCATGGATAAGCCAATATTGTAGCAATCTGGTATCAAAGGGGTCAAAATACCTTTTGACCCCAACATCATTTTAACTTAGAATGCAGGAAAAAACAACAGAGCAATATTTTAAAACATAACCGCAACGAAAGATAATGTATTTCAAGCAAAACAGTAGTATAGTAAAAGCAAATATTGAAAGTAAATAAAACAATATTGAAAATGATAGAAAGATTCAAGCAAATAACTAATAGTAGAAAATAATAGCGAAACAGGAGGCAATTATGCAAAAGGCAAGTGTATGGGCAGAAAAAGTCATGATTCCTACATATGAGATTGGAGAAGCGGAGAAGAATCCGATTTTTCTGGAAAAACGTGTGTATCAGGGAAGCTGCGGAAAGGTATATCCTTATCCGACGATTGAAAAAATAAGTGATGAGAAGAAGGATAAGGAATATACGGCAGTATGGCTGGAAAATGAGTACATTAAGGTCATGGTTCTTCCAGAGCTTGGCGGACGAATCCAGAGGGCATACGACAAGACAAATGATTATGACTTTGTTTACTATAATCAGGTGATCAAGCCGGCACTTGTTGGTTTGACGGGACCATGGATTTCAGGCGGTATTGAATTTAACTGGCCGCAGCATCATCGTCCGACAACATTTCTTCCAGTTGATTATGAAATTCAGGAAAATGAGGATGGAAGCGTTTCTGTTTTATGTCATGACGTGGATCAGATGTATGGAACAAAGGGGCTTATGAGAATTAGCGTATATCCCGGAAAAGCTTATATTGAAATCAAGGGACAGTTGTATAACCGCACATCACTTCCGCAGACATTTCTTTGGTGGGCAAATCCAGCAGTTCCTGTCAATGACAACACACAGTCCATTTTCCCGCCAGATGTTCACGCTGTTATGGATCATGGAAAGAGAGATGTTTCTCGTTTCCCAATTGCTACAGGTGTTTATTATAAGAAGGATTACAGCGAAGGCGTAGATATTTCACGTTACAAGAATATTCCAGTTCCAACTTCTTACATGGCAGAAAAGTCAAAGTATGATTTTGTCGGAGGATATGACTATGGAAAGCATGCTGGTATTTTGCATGTGGCAGACCATCATGTTTCACCAGGAAAGAAGCAGTGGACCTGGGGCTGCGGTGATTTTGGAAAGGCATGGGATCGCAACCTGACTGATGAGGATGGTCCATATGTAGAGCTGATGACAGGTATGTTTACAGATAATCAGCCTGACTTTACATGGTTAAAGCCGTTTGAGGAGAAAACATTTACACAGTATTTTATGCCATACAAGGAAGTTGGACAGGTAAAGAATGCGTCAAAGGAAGCTGCTGTTTCACTTTCGGAAGCAATTGATACAGCAACTGGAAAGAAGACTGCAAAGATTATTGTCTATGCAACAGCTGTATATGAAAAAGCAAGAATTATTCTGACAGGAAAGGACGGTGTGCTGTGTGATGAGAGCGCAATGATTTCTCCTGTTGACATTTTTGAAAAGAGTGTAGTACTGCCAGATGATACGCAGGAAGAAGATCTGAAAGTTGAAGTTCTTGCAGATGGCAGAAGCTTAATTGCATACCAGCCAGAGAAGGAAGAAATTCCAAAGCTTCCAGATCCGGCAAAGGCAGCAGATGAGCCATCAAAGATTATGACAAATGAGGAACTGTATTTAACAGGACAGCATATTGAACAGTATCGTCATGCAACATGGAGACCAGATCCTTATTACTTAGAGGGATTAAAGCGTGATCCAGATGATATTCGCATTAACAATGCATATGGTATGCTCTTGATGAGAAGAGGCTTATTTGAGGAGGCAGAACCTTATTTTAGAACAGCCATTAAACGTCTGACCTGGAAGAATCCTAATCCATACAACAGTGAAGCATATTATCTGTTGGGACTTGATTTGTGTTACCTTGGAAGAGAAGATGAGGCTTATGATGCTTTTTATAAGGCAGCATGGAGCAATGAACAGCAGGAAATGTCCTTCTATTATATGGCAGCGCTTGCGGCAAAGAAAGGTCAATTTGAAACTGCACTTGAGCACATTGATCGCTCACTTGTTAAAAATGCGCATAACATTAAGGCGAGAGGATTACGTGCATGGCTTCTTGCAAAGCTTGGAAAAGAAAAGGCTGCAGCTCGTATGATCGAGGATAATTTAGAGCTTGATCCATTTGATTTTGTATCTGTTTTTGAGGCAATAAAGGCAGAGAATGATTCAGAAAAGAAGCAGAAAATGCTTGACGACTTGAATGGACTGATGCGTAATTTCCAGGAAAATTATTTGATGATAGCAAGAGATTTTGCACAGTGGGGTGCATATGAGGATGCCGTTTTAGTTTTAAAGCAGTGCACAAAGAAATATCCAATGCTGTATTATTATGTGGCTTATTATGAAGAAAAAATGGGTGAAGATGAGGAAGCAAAGAAGTCACTTGAGAAGGCAGAAAACTGTGCTTCAGATTATTGCTTTCCGAATAAGCTTGATGATATTGCCGTACTTACATTTGCAATTGAAAATGGCTGCAAAAAGAAGGCACCTTATTATCTGGGCAATCTTTTCTATGATAAATTACAGTGGAAGAAATCTGTTGAATTGTGGGAAATGTCTGAGAAAGCAGATGACACATTTGCAATCGTCCATAGAAATCTTGCACTTGCTTACTACAACAAGATGGGTGATTCTAAGGCAGCTAAGCGTGAACTAGAGAAAGCATTTTCATTAAATCGCAAGGATGCCCGTATTTTCCTTGAATTAGATCAGCTGTACAAAAAGCTTGGATATAGCTTCAAAGAGCGTTTAGCAAAATATGATGAAGATCCATCTCTTGCAGAGAGCCGTGATGATTTATATATTGAATATATTACTCTTATGAATATGTGCGGAGAGTATGAACGCGCTTATCGCTGCATTATGGGACGTCGTTTCCATCCGTGGGAGGGTGGCGAAGGAAAGATTACAACGCAGTATACTATTTCCTTACTTGAGATGGCAAAACAGTGTCTGGCATCAGAAAAATATGAACAGGCAGAGAAGCTTCTTAAAAAAGCACTTGTATATCCAGAAAATTTAGGAGAAGGCAAGTTAGAGGGAACAAAGGACAATCATCTGTATTATCATCTGGGACTTGCGCTTGAAGCACAGGGAAAACATGATGAGGCAAAAACATGCTTTGAGACTGCTACGATTGGAACAGATGAACCGGCTGGTGCTATGTACTATAACGATCAGCCAGCCGATATGATTCTCTATCAGGGACTTGCATTTGAGAAATTAGGCAAAACAAGAGAGGCGAAATCACGTTTTTATCGCCTGATTGATTATGGTGAGCAGCATTTAAATGATGAGGGCAAGATTGAATATTTTGCTGTATCACTTCCTGATTTTTTGATTTTTGATGAGGATTATACAAAGAAAAATCGTGCACACTGCTGTTATCTGATGGCACTTGGAAATATTGGCTTACAGAATCGCGAAAAGGCAGCAGAGTTTTTAAAGGAGGCGCTTGAAATAGAGCCGTCTCATATGATGGCAACATTATATCAGAAACAATAAATGTTAAACAAAAAGCGAGGAAAATCATGAGACTAGTAGATTTAACAACAAATCCCTGGCAGCTTAAGCTGCCAGGAGAGAATGAAGCTTCTCTAAATAAAATGGTATATCTGCCAGGAACACTTGATGAGTTTGGAGTCGGTCATGAAGACCGGCTCGATAACTCATGCCATCCGGATGAGACAACTGCGCAGAGTTTTGATGATGATGTGATAGCAACACGATTTACAAGAAAGCATACATATGAAGGTCCGGCATATTTTGAGCAGGAAATTACGATTGAGCCATCAGAAAAATGCCGCACTTTCTTTGAGATTGAGCGTGCCAGATGTGTGCGTGTTTATTTAGACGGTGAGGAAATTTCATCATACGATGAACAGACAATAAGCACACCGCATGTATTTGAACTGACAGGTCATGAAGGCACTCATAGACTTCGCGTTGAGTCAGATAACAGTTATCCGGGTCTGCCGCACGATGCGATTGTCTATTCATCGGCAGCAACAGATGAGACACAGACAAATTGGAACGGACTTCTTGGCTATATTCGTCTTCGTGAGGAAAATAAGTCATTTTTATCGCAGGTGCGCGTATATCCTAAGGATGGAGGAAAGCTTTGCGCAGAGATAGATCTTGATACATATGATGAACCATTTGAAGGCATGCTTGTTTTAAAAAGCAGTGCACTTGCGCAGGACTATGAGCAAAAAATTAGAGTAACGACTTCAAATTCCAGAAAAACAATTGTGGCAGAGGATTTACTTATTTCATCATCATCAGCAAACTGGGATGAATATGATGGAAAGTTATATGAACTGACAGCTGCACTATATAAAAATGATTTACAGTCATCTGAAAGTAAAAAAGAAGATGAAAAGACTGTTAGCTTCGGCATTCGTACATTTGGTGATGATGGATATGGTCATCTGTCATTAAACGGCAGAAGAATTTTCCTTAGAAGTGAGGCAAACTGTGCAGAGTTTCCAGAGACGGGCTATATTCCAATGGAAAAGGAAACGTGGAAGAATATTTTACAGACATATAAGGATTATGGCATCAATATGGTGCGTTTCCATTCGCATTGTCCGCCAGAGGCAGCATTTTTTGCAGCTGATGAGATGGGCATTTTAATGCAGCCAGAGCTTTCTCATTGGGATCCAAAGCATGCATTTGAATTTGATGAAAGTTTCTCATATTATCAAAAGGAACTGCGCCAAATTATAAAAGCACTTGCCAATCATCCATCCTTTGTCATGCTGACATTTGGAAATGAGCTTCATTGCGGAGCGCTTGGCACAAGCAGAATGCACAAGATGCTGCAGGATGCAAAAAAACAGGATCCGACAAGACTTTATGCTAATGCGTCAAATGCACATTATGGAAATGAAGGATGCGATGAGGAAAGTGATTTCTATGCATCACAAAGCTTCTATGATTACAGAATAAGAGGAACGCTTGCAGGAAATCCAGAGACACCGGAGGAAGCAGCTAAAGTTGATGCTTACGAAAAGGCAAATGGAAAGCTGGCAAAGGTTAACATTAAGGGCTATATCAATAATCAGTATCCAAATGCGAAGACAAACTTTGATGAAACCTTAAGAAAGATTCGAGAGCAGTATAAAAAGCCAGTGTTTAGCTTTGAAGTTGGTCAGTTTGAAGTTCTTCCTGATTTTGATGAGCTTGCACATTTTAAGGGGATTTCTGATCCGGCAAATTACAGACGTATTCAGCGTATGGTTCGTGAAAAGGGATTAGAGCCTGTTTGGAAGAAGTATGTTGAGGCAACTGGAGAACTCTCAAGGCTTTGTTACCGAGAGGAGATCGAAGCTGCGATGCGTACAAAAGATCTGTCTGGTATTTCACTTTTGGGACTGCAGGATTTTCCAGGACAGGGAACTGCTCTTGTGGGAATGCTTGATTCACATTTAGAGCCAAAGCCATTTGATTTTGCAAAACCAGAAAATTTCAGAGCTTTCTTTAAAGAACAGCTTGTATTAGTTGGTCTTGAAAAGTATACTTATGAAGAGGGTGAGACACTTTGTGCAGATGTGCAGGTGGCCAATTATGGAAAGACAGACTGTGCTGGAGATCTGGAGTGGACATTGTGGGCATATATGCCGAATGAAGAATTAAATAATGTGAGAAAGGTCGCTGTAAAGAGTGGTCATATGAGCGCTGTTTCATGCCCAAAGGGAACACTTAGCAAAGCTGGAACATTAAAGATTGAACTGAATAATAAAATTACAGCACCAGTTCGCTGTGATCTTACTGTTAAGATTGCAGATGCAGTTAATTCATATCCGATTTGGATTTATAAGAATGAAATGCCCAAATGCCCAGAAAGCGTTTATGAGACAAATAAGTTGGATTTGCAGGCAAAGAAGGTGCTTGATAACGGCGGTATAGTGTATTATTCGCCAAAGTCAGAGGAAAGCTCCTTCAATAATTCAATTCGTGCTCAATTCTCAACAGATTTCTGGTCTGTTGGAACGTTTGGAAGACAGGAAGGTGCGATGGGACAGCTGATTCAAAAAGATCATCCATTGTTTAAGGAGTTTCCAACAGAGAGCCATACAAATTGGCAGTGGTGGCCGATGGCAAATCAAAGAGCTGTCATACTGCCAGATGCAGTAAAACAGCCATTTGATTCTATTATTACAGAAATGGACAGCTATGCATTTTTAAGACCAATGGCGCAGCTGTTTGAGTGCCGCGTCGGAAATGGAAAACTTCTCTATTCCACACTGGGACTTCAGGATTTGCAGCAGTATCCAGAAGGAAAAGCGTTTCTTAGATCAATTTATAAGTATCTGGATTCCGAGACATTTGCACCAAAGCAGAGCATAGAGTGGGAGACGTTAGTAAGTATCTGACATTAAACCAGTTGAATTTCGAAAGGAGTGCATATGAGACGAATATTAGTTAAGTCATTAAATGAAGCTTTTGATTTTGTGATGGATCATTATTATCCGGCAGGATGTGAGGAGGACGCAAAAAGAAAAGATACATATGCAGTCATTTCGATTCAGGATACTCACACAGGTGGTTTTGGTGTTACCTTTGCAGAAAATAAATTTTGTAAAGGCGTTCTTACTTTATATTTTGATGATGTGGTGAAGGAAACAAAAGGTGCTGTATTGTTTGATGAAAATATGGCAGATTCTGTTATCGCGTTTATCCGCAGTCATATGGATGTAGATACTCTGTTAATTCACTGCTATGCCGGACAGTCAAGATCGCGTGCAATAGGAGCATTTGCGAAGAAAATGATGGGAAAGAGCAATCAAACATATTTTTCGGCAGATAAGCTTTGGGCAGGCACGCCAAATGAGCATGTTTATAATATGTTAGAAGATGCCTGGTTTAGAGATATGCTGGGATGAATCCTACAATAATACTAGAATTTTGCATTTATATATGGTATTATAGGAACAGTTGCAAAAAAAATGACAAATGCATGGAGGGCAAAACAGTGAGTGATTATACGTTAAATACAAAATGTGTACAGGCAGGCTATACGCCTGGAAATGGAGAACCGCGTCAGATTCCGATTATTCAGTCTACGACATTTAAGTATGATACGAGTGAGGATATGGGAAAGTTATTTGATTTGGAAGCATCCGGTTATTTTTACAGCCGTCTGCAGAATCCGACAAATGACTATGTTGCAGCAAAGATTGCAGAACTTGAAGGCGGTACAGCAGCGATGCTGACTTCATCAGGACAGGCAGCAAACTTTTTTGCTCTGTTTAATATTTGTGAGTGCGGCAGTCATATCGTAGCTTCTTCATCTATTTATGGCGGAACTTATAACCTGATTGCTGTAACACTGGCAAAGATGGGTATTCGTGCTACTTTTGTTTCTCCAGACTGCACAGAGGAAGAATTAAATGCAGCATTTACAGAAGATACCAGAGCTGTATTTGGTGAGACTATAGCAAATCCGGCACTGACAGTTCTTGATATTGAAAAGTTTGCAAAGGCTGCTCATGCACATGGCGTTCCGTTAATTGTGGATAACACATTCCCGACTCCGGTAAACTGCCGTCCAATCGAGTGGGGTGCAGATATCGTAACACATTCCACAACAAAATATATGGATGGACATGGTGCAGCACTTGGCGGTGCAATTGTAGATGGCGGTCATTTTGACTGGATGGCTCATGCAGACAAATTCCCAGGTCTGTGTACACCTGATGAATCTTATCATGGAGTTACATATGCAGAGAAGTTTGGCATGGGTGGTGCCTTCATCACAAAGTGTACATCTCAGCTGATGCGTGACCTTGGATGTATCCAGTCTCCACAGAATGCATTTATCTTAAATCTTGGTCTGGAGTCGCTTCATGTAAGAATGCCGCGTCACGTTGAAAATGGACAGGCCGTAGCAGAGTTTTTACAGGCACAGCCGCAGGTTGCTTATGTAAATTATCCGGGACTGCCTACAGACAAGTACTATGAGCGTGCAAAGAAGTATCTTCCAAACGGAGGATGCGGTGTTGTTTCATTTGAATTAAAGGGTGGCCGTGCGGCAGCAGAGACATTTATGAAGCACTTAAAGCTTGCAGCAATCGAGACACACGTTGCAGATGCACGTACCTGCTGCTTAAACCCAGCAACATCCACACATCGCCAGATGAATGACGAGCAGTTAGCAGCAGCTGGTGTTCCGGCAGGACTGGTTCGTATTTCTTGTGGACTTGAAGATAAGAAAGATCTGATTGCAGATCTGGCACAGGCATTGGCAGCAATTGAATAAGCAATAAAAACAGTGAGGCAGCGCAATTTTTTATAACAAGATGGCAAGGCATAACAATGATTTTTTCTCAAAGGTATGATAATGTAACACTATCATAAAGAAAGATAACTGGAGGGAAAAATCATGTTAAGAAAATGTACTGCAGTCAATGAAGGATGGAAGTTTGGTCTGGATCCTGAAAATATCGGGATTAAACAGGGCTGGCAGATAACTGGTCTTGAACAGAATCAAAATAAAACAGTAAAAAATGTTATGCTTCCGCATACATTTAATGTAGACAGCGAGAGTGAAGAATATCGAGGTGTTTACTGGTATGAGTATACATTTACGATTCCTAATGAGTGGATGAATAAGAGAGTTTGGTTTGATTTCCATGGCATTTATCGTGACGCACAGTTTTGGGTAAATGGAAAATCTGCTGGATCACACAATGGTGCAGGATTTACTAGTTTTAAGCTGGATGTCACAGATTTTATAAAAAGTGGTACAAATAAACTGATCGTCCGCGGAACAAATGAGTATTCTCCTCAAGCATTGCCGTGGGATCGTCAATTTGACTGGGCAGATGACGGTGGAATTTTCAGACCAGTATACTTAAATGTATGTGAAAAAAATGGAATTAGAGCTGTTCGTATCCATCAGAATGTTATGATTGAGCAGACAGAAAATTTTTGTGTTCATCAGGCACCAGTCATGATAGAGGCAGAAGTGTCCATGTGGGGAAATACGAATAAGACAAGTGAACTTTGTGATTCAAATAAAGGAACAGCAGATTCATTTATATGGAAATATGAGCTGTATGAGGGAGCATCCGAAAATAAAGGAAACGTAGTTTATATAGGAGAAGCACCATTTGATTCAAAGTTTTCCTTTGTATTCAATGAAGCAAAGCTTTGGCATTTTGATCATCCGCATCTATATACACTTTGTATTCATCAGATACGTGTCGCAGATGGACAAGAAATGGACTGTGTGGAAAGTACAGTAGGATTTCGAAGCCTAATCGCTCACGACGGTCAGTTTGTATTAAATGGAGAAAATGTACAGCTAGTCGGTACGGAGTGGATGCCAGGTTCTGATCCGCGTATCGGAAATGCAGAAACAAAGGAAGATATTGCGCGCTGGCTGACAATCTTAAAAGGATGCAACTGCATTTTTACCAGAGTACATTGGCAGCAGGATGACGCTTTCTTTGACTGGTGTGATCGAAATGGCATGCTTGTTCAGGAAGAAGTTCCTCTGTGGGGACAGCCAAAAGAGCCAGTTACACACGAAGAAGTTCTTGCAAAAGCGCAGATTGATGAAATGTTGGAAGTACATTTTAATCATCCATCTATAATTGCATGGGGTGTTGGAAATGAGCTAGATGGGCAGAGCGTGATAACGGCACAATATGTAAAGAATATGAAGTCATATATATTGGAGCAGGATCACAATCGCCTGATGTCCTATGTTTCAAATACCATTTGGGATACACCGCAGGATGCCACTGCACTCGGTGATATTATCATGGCAAATGATTATATTGGCACATGGCATGGAAACAAAGATACAAGGGCGGAAATTACACGCTTCTGGGATGCGCATAGAGAAACACCGATGGTAATTTCGGAGTTTGGTCTTTGCGAGCCAGCCTTTGCAGGCGGTGATTCGAGACGTGAGCAGATTTTCCTAGAGAAAATGAAGATTTATCGTGAGCTTGGTGTAAGTGGAATCATATGGTTTTGCTTAAATGATTATCGCACACAGATGGGCGAAGAAGGCGAGGGACGTCTTCGCCGCAGAGTTCACGGTTCTGCAGATCTATATGGAAATCCAAAGCCATCCTATGAGACTGTAAAGCGTGAATGTGCACCACTATATATTTCATCGATCAACGCGGTAAAAACAGATGATAATAGTGATGAGAGAACATCAGGCGTGGAAATTGTGATTGCAAATAAAAATGCGCTTCCATGCTATGAGGCCAAAGGATATCATTTGGCAGGCTTTGATGGGGCAGGCTGCTTAATAAGCTATACCACATTGACCCCACTTAAGCCAGGTGAAACGCAGAAAATCTTTCTTGCCGATGCGAAGTCACAATTGGCACGCATCGCAATTCAAAGACCAAATGGAACTGAGAGTATTTCATATTTCATTTGATTTACTTTGTGTGTGCCTGATTAGTTTGCTTGGAATCCAGCCTGTTTTAATGCATCAAACACAGCCTTTTTGATACCATTTGAGCTGTAGGTTGCGCCGGAAACTGCATCAACATCAGTATTTTGTGCTTCAAGAATTTCAGAAACAACCTTGTCTTTGCATTTATCGAAGTACCACAGGTCACTCTCAGCACTGCTGCATGAGATATCAGTGATTTTGCCGTTCTTGATTGTGACTGTTGCCTTTACCGCGCCATCATAGCCGTAGGCTTTTCCCTCATAAACGCCATCGGTGAGAGTCGTGTCATCAAAAGATTGAGAAACCTCTGTGGAAACAATCTCAGATTCGATAGTTGTATTTTTAGTCATTTCTGTATTTGAATTGCCATCAGCTATAGTATCTTTTGGGCTTGAAACGGCGCAGATAATAACCATAACAGCAAGAAATAACCCAAAGCAAATGGATGTAAATTCGCGGCGGTGTTCTGGCTTTTTCTTTAGGAAATACCATTTGCGTATTCGACAGATTGCATATCCAAGGAAAATTGCCGTGTAAACAATTACAGAAAGGTAGTAGCCATCCTTGCCATCTTTGGCAAGCGGAATAAATAACAGCATAATGTGGAGGTAGAGCAGCGCGTAAAACAGGTAAGCAAAGCGCTGGATCTGCTTCCACTTTTTTGCTTTCATACGCTTACGAATCTTTGGAAAAGAAAGGATAGTAAGCGGAATCATAATGATAAGAAGAATAATTGTAATGATGCAGGCAGCAAATTGATTGGCAGGAAGTGCGGATGCATCAGTAAAGAAGCGCACGAAATAAGTTCTTCCATAGCCAATGTTGTGACCAAGCGTCAGCATTGCGGCAAAGATGGAAAGCTCACCGCGCACCGGCATAAGTCGCTTAATCAGCCAAGAACCGTTAGAGAAGGCGCCTGTCCACATGACAATACACCAGAGTGCGCATGAAAGAGCACCGCGGCGAAATAGATCAAGAAGAAAAGTGATAGCCGCTGGAAGATTTCGTGAAAAAGGAAAGAGTGATACAAAAAGTGTAAGCATAAGTGCACCGATGTACCACGGATACGGATGACGTTTGATCGTGGATTTTGCAGTCAGTGCAAAGATTGATGCGATTATCAGTGAAAAAATAAATAACATAGATATTTGATTACCTCCGTGTATACGATTTATATGAGATTTTAGGGTCAAAAGATCAGAAAGCCTTTTGACATCGGTATCATAAATGTAGTGTAACATAAGAAAAAATACATCACAAGCAAACAGGAAGCGCAAAAAAGACGAAAAAAAGACATGAAGTTAGCATAAACTAACAAGAAATAGACAAAAATAAAGAAAGGAAGTTCACATAAAAGAAAAAGTATAATTTAAAATTGTTAGAAATAACTAACTTGGGCTCACAATAAAATATATAAAAAACGTCAAATTGCTGTTTTTATATAAATAATCTTTTTTTCTCAATAAGGGTGTTGATTTTTATTACTATGTTAGAATATACTAACTGCCATCGGCAATAAAAAGTTACAGCGTATGCAAATCAAAGCAAGCAGAAGCTGATAGATGCCTTATCAGGAAGGAGATATCATTTATGAGAACAAAAATGGCATTAGCTGTGTTGGCGGCAAGTACAATAGCAGCAGGAAATATGAGTGCTTTTGGAGGAGTTTTAAAAAGTGAGAGCACACCGGCAACAAGCGAGGCACAGACAGAGGAAGCTTCTGCTGCAGAGGATGAGGCACAGACAGTAAGTATTGAGACAAGTGAATATTACTTTGGTAAGATTAATGTTCCATATGCAGATTTTTATTATGGAGAAATCAATCATGTACAGCCAGAAGCACTTGAGGATGCAGCAGCTGGACAGTATGATGCAGAGGATAAGGTAACGGCTGCAGGTCTTCGTGAGGAAGGTATTTATGATTCCGTTACTTCTGCGACAAGCCAGAAATCTCAGCGCTTTGATAAAAGCTATTTTGAGCAGAATGGCGATGGAACCGATATTTTAGGACCATCTAGTGTAAATGTGGCAATTCCAAAGACATTGTATGATGATGTAAAGGCAGCAATCGAAGCTGGTACTGAGTGCAGCAACCCACTTGTTGATTTTGTATCATCACTTGAAGAAGTCTCAGAAGAAGTTCCGGCTGAGTATAAGGTAATCAATTCTGATGGTACCTTAAGCCAGACAATTGGAACAACTAAAGAGGCAGAAAATGTAACAGTTTCCTTTGCAACAGTTTCAACATGGGGCAATTATCAAATCGACTTTGACGGCCTTGAGATCGAATCTGGAGATATTCAGGGTGCACTTCTTGAAACATCTGACGGAGAAATTTATGGTCTTGAGCATTTGGATAACTTATGGCTGCGTGCAAATGAAATTGCATTTGCGGCAGAAGAGATGACTGAGCCACATGGAAATACACCGTCATGGCAGCGTTTTGCTGATATTCAGGGAAAGACAATCACAAAGGTAACTTACATGCTGGCAGACCAGGATGATATTTCTATTGAGACTGATCTGTACTGCAAGGAGCTTCTTGGAGAAGAATATTCCATTACAACAGATGAGAGTGTTACTTACCAGAAGGATGGCACTGCAATCAACATCACATATACAACACCAGATGACAGTGATTATAGTGTAGAGGCTGTCGCAGCAGGACGTACTGCCGTAGAAGATGGACTTTACAGCGTAGATGACAACGTAATTACTCTGAGCGGTGATTTAAAGCCGGGCAGCTATACAGTTACCTTCTCAGATGACAAGTATGCAAGTAAGAAGTCAAGCACACTTGTTGAATCTGGCTTAGAAGAAGGCAGTGTTTCTATTGAAAATAATGCAGTTGTAATCGCAGACAATGAGCAGGGACTGACTGGTGCAGACTATGCGGCACAGGTAACAAGTGTTACTGTAAATGGCGAGCCAGTAAAGGCAAAGGGCATTGCAGGTATCTTATTCAATGAGGATGGAAGCATAAATCTGGATGCTGAAATTGAAGGTCAGGATGGAAACGTTAAGGTATTTGACGGAAGCGATTCCTATGAGATCGAGTTGGAAGCAACTGGATATCCAGCAGTAAAGGGAACTGTAACAGCACAGTAATACGTGGATATCAGTTGGGGGCAAAATACCTTTTGACCCCAACATCATTTGAAATAGTAGATAGTAAGCAAAAGGCTGGCTGCCATATGACTAGTAGCCAGCCTTTTTGCAGAACATAGAACAGCAACAAATGAGAGAAAGGAAGATTTTCATGAATCGAAAGAAAAGTTTTGCTAATCTTTTGAAAATAACTTGTGTTATGGTCTGTTCATGCATTGGCACACAGTTTGTTTGGGCTGATAAGACTGACAGCGAGAGCATAACAGATACTGCAATGGGAACAGACTGCAGCGTCCGTGTTTATGGTTCGGATGGAACTGCAAAAGATATTATGGACATGCTTTCTGATATTGAAAACAAATATTTATCATGGCGCATTGAAGGCAGCGATATTGCCAATATCAATGAAAATGCATCAGAGAACGAGCCTGTTATGCCATCAAAGTGGACATATGGCTATCTGGAAAATGTGCTTGATCTTGCAAGAGAAAGCAGCGGTGCATTTGATCCGACATTAGGCCGCATGTCGCAGCTTTGGAATCTGGAAAGTGACAATCCATATATTCCATCAAAAAGCGAGCTGACAGAGCTTCTTTTAGAGACCGGTTGGGAAAAAATAAGTCTGGGTGACGGTGAAGTGTTTTTAAAAGATGGTGTGCAGATTGATCTTGGAGCAGTCGGAAAAGGAATCGGATGTGATGAAGCACGAAAAATGTTAGAAGAGACAGATGCTGACGCAGCAGTGGTATCTGTTGGCGGAAGTATTTTGACGTATGGAAAAAAGCCAGATGGAAAACCGTGGAAGATCGGCATTGCAAATCCACGCAATGAAGATGGCGAATCGTATCTTGGTTCACTAACAATTGATGGAACATGCAGTATATCTACATCTGGAGATTACGAAAAATATGTGATTGAAGATGGTGTGCGCTATCATCATATTTTAGATCCGAAGACAGGATATCCGGCAGAGAGCGGGCTGATCTCCGTCACAATTGTCTGCGATGACGGATGGCTAAGCGATGGCCTGTCTACTGCATGCTTTGTGCTTGGTTATGAAGACAGCCTGTCGCTGCTAGAGACTTATCAGGCAGAGGCTGTGTTTGTAACTGAGGATAAAGAGGTGATTGTAACAGATGGATTAAAAGATATGTTTGCATTGACAAATTCCTCGTATGAACAGGTGGAAGAATGAGCGAAAAGAAACGAGCAATTATAATCGCTTCAATACTAAGTTTGATATTTATATTGTCTGCGGTCTGGACTGCGCACCAATTTCTGGCAAAAAAAGAATCGGCAAGCGCAGCAATTTATCAGAATGGCAAATTAATTAAAATTATTTCAACTGATCACGAAGAGACATTTCGCATTGAAGATGGCGAAGACTGGAATGAGATTACTGTAGACAAAGACGGGATTCATGTGAGCGGTGCGAGCTGCCCGGATAAGATTTGTATGCATACAGTGTGGAAAGGAAAAGGTTCTCTTCCGATTGTGTGTCTGCCAAATCATCTTGTGATCACGGCGGCACCAGAAGAAACGGATGATGAATTTGATGTGCTGACATACTAGAGGCAATAAAGTTACCATGCGGTACGTAACTTGTATATATATGGCAGCTGTCTGATTTTTTGAGAAAGAAAGAATAAACAAAAATGGAAACAAAGAAAAAAGATAAAACGAATAAAGCAGAGAAAGCAAATAAAATGGATATCAAAAAGATGACAGCGCTTGCAATGTTTTCAGTGATTGCGCTTACAATCTTTACGGCAGAATCCATGATCGGTCCGATTGTTCCGATTCCAGGAATCAAGCTTGGACTAGCCAATATAGTAACACTTCTTGTACTGGTTTTATATGGACCAAAGGAAGCACTATTTGTGCTGATCGTGAGAATCCTTCTTGGAAGTATGTTTGGCGGACAGATGATTTCATTTTTTTATAGTTTGTCTGGCGGTGTTTTGTGCTGGCTTGTCATGAGCCTTATTAGTGCGCTCCTTAAGAAAAAGTTTCTAGTGCTGATAAGCATGTGCGGAGCTGCCGCCCATAATATCGGACAAATTTTGGCAGCAATTGTGATTACACAGTCTATAAGCGTAGTGGCATATTTGCCTGTTTTGATGCTCAGCGCAATGATTACAGGCTGCTTTACAGGATTGGCAGCCCAGGTGTGTGCAAAGAGACTGCAGAGGATCTTAAGGGTGAGGTTTGAATAACATAAAATATTGATTTTGATTGTCTGTTGCGATATACTTTTGTGTATCGTAGCAGACAATTTTTGCTTAAAAGCAAATAAATGAAATGGAGAAAAAATGGCGAAATATATAGAACGCTGTGTAGAAGGAACTATACAAGAGAAGAATTGCTTTGTCCATTTTGGGCATAAAAATGAAGAATTACCAATGTCGGTTGTTCAGGTAGGATGGCATCAGACAGATGGTGGATACGGGTATGGTCCAATGATTCGTGACCATTGGTTACTTCACTTCGTTGTAAAAGGAAATGGAATTGTTCAGGTGGAAAATATGGAATATGAAGCAGGAGCAGCACAGATTTTTGCAATACGTCCACATCAGATCACATATTATGAAGCTTCAATAAGTGCACCTTGGGAATATTTTTACATTGGTTTTGAGGGAGGCTGGGCTCCTCAAATTATGAAGGATATTGGATTTATTAACGATGATATAATTGTAATACAAATACCAAATACAGAAGAGATATTTAGACTTTTAAAAAAGATACGAAGATATATTAAGACGTATTTAGAATGCGGTGATGGTGTACTTGGAATACATGGCTGTATTTATGAGATTTTTCAGCTGTTGAGTGAGGGGCGAAATGATGACCAGATTATTTCAGGATTTGAAAAGAATGATTTGCTGCAACACGAATATACTCGAACATTGATTTCGATTATTGAAACATCGTTTGCAGAAAAGATTAATATACAGGAATTAGCAAATCGTCTCCATTTAAATCGCTCTTATATGTCAGAATTGTTTTCAAAAGATACAGGAATGTCAATTAAAAGTTATTTGACAGAAAAGCGCATGCAGCGAGCCGCTATTATGTTACAAGATCCGAATCGTTCTGTTAAAAATGTAGCAGCATCATGCGGATTTGAAGATTCTTTGTATTTTTCAAGGGCATTTAGCAAATATTTTGGTATATCTCCACAACAATACAGAAGACAAATTTTAAAGAATGAGAAAAAATGAAAAAAGAATGCCGACATTTATCCATATTTGATAAACATTATTCTATGGATAAATTATGAAATTTAAATATATAATAGAGCCATCAAGATACAGAAAACAAAATACAAAGATAAAAGGAGACAATTGTATGAAGTTAAGAAAAATGTTTGGTATAGTTCCAGTAACATCAATGGTTTTAGGTATGGCTGTACCAGTAGTAGCAGAGCAAAATACTATAGCAGATGCATTTGGGTGGACAGTTCCAGAAGACACTTTAAATATCAGTGTATTTTTGGCAAATGATCATTTCAGTATCGGTGAAGAAGCTGAGCAGGGAATAAAAAATATGCAGGCGTACCTGCTGGAAAATTTTAATATTGATTATGAAATTCGTACAACGGATGGAAGTGCAGAAGAAGAATTAAATTTAATGCTCGCTTCTGGTGAGTATCCAGATGTGATTATAGGAGCATCAACAACAATGCGCCAACGCTTTGTTGATCAGGGTCGTGTAGCAGAACTGACCGATTATTTAAATGAGGAGACATGTCCAGATTTGGTAGATCGTCTGGGTGATCTGCTTGGACTGTACGCAGATGAAGATGGTGCATATTATTATTTGCCAATGACATATTATAATTTGATGGATCTTCCAGACTATTCAGCTCATTTGCGTTTGGATGAAATGAAAGCAGCAGAAATTGATTATAGCACAATTAAGACCCCAGAAGATTTTTATAATGCTGCAATGAAAATTTATGAAGAAAATTCAACAGCAGAAGATGGTGAGAAAAGGTATTCATTAGGTTTGTACAGTCAGGGAATGCCAGAAGATTTAGGTGGATATTGGGGCTTAGAGCGTGGTTGGCAGGTTAATGATGATAAAACATTAACATATTGGACTGAAACAGAAGCCGGAAAGAAAATGGCAAAATATTTCAATGATTGGTGGCGTACTGGCACAATGGATCCAGATTCATTTACAGATGAGTGGGATGACCTTAAAACAAAAGTTTCTCAAAAACGAGAAGTTGCTTTGATTGGTGGATGGTGGATTGGTCTGAATGGAGGATCAGAAGTCTGGAAATCAACAGAAGAAGATTGGGATTCTGACGAAACATATGTTTGCGTTGGATTTAAAGATGAAGATGCAAAGCAGGCAACAGCTACCGTGAAGAATAATGCTGGAGGAAGATGGACTTTTGTTACTGATAAATGTGAGAATGTAGAAGGCGTTATGCAATGGCTTAATTTTGTATCAACGGATTTGGGTACAGTTCTTACAAATTGGGGTCTGCCAAATGAAGTAGAATCTTATAAAAATCCAGGAACATATACAACTGAGTGGACATTGAATGATGATGGTACATGGGATATTGATCCGAAGGCTAAAGAGCAATTAATCTCAGAAACATGGGATTACAATGAAGCAGGTATTTATGGTGGTGATTCAGGGGTATTCGCAACAATGGCATATCAGGGACGTTTCGAAGATGGCGAGCATTGCTTATGGTTGAATCAGATGTGGTATTCTGAAAATCCATGGAAGAGCATTATGCTTGAAAATATGGAAGACACAATTGTAGATGGAACTCCGCTTCTCTTTGAAACACTTGTGATGAACGATGAAGTAACAATGGCAAAAACTGCAATTGAAGATGCATGGAAACAGTATTATCCGCTAGTTGTTATGTCTTCAACAGATGAAGAATTTGAACAGAATTGGGTAAATCTTCAGGCTGCTGTTCAGGCAGCTGGGCTGGATGTTTATACTGAATATAGGGTTTCTAATTATCAGGCAAATCTTGAATTGATGGAAAAATAAATAGTCTAATTCAATCTATACGAGTATAAAACATAAAAGTAAAATAAAAAGTGAACAGAGCCGCCGCATTTGTAATTGAAGCGGCGGCTCTAATATTTAATAGAAAGGAATATGAAATAATATGAGGCATTCTTTGAAAAAGCATCCCTTTATACAAAGTTTAAAAAAACAAAGACAGATGTGGTTAATCTGTATCCCAATTATTATATGGGTTGCAATTTTTTGTTATTATCCAATGTATGGATTGACGATGGCATTTGTTGATTATGTGCCTGGAAAAGAAATTTGGGAGTGTAAATTTGTTGGATTTAAGTATTTTAAGAATTTCTTTACAAGTACAGATTTTCCAAGACTGCTTAGAAATACACTTGCAATGTCTGGATTAAATATTACAATTGGATTTTTGATGCCGATTTTTTTTGCATTTTGTCTAAACGAGGTTGGAGGAACACGTCTGAAAAAATTTGTGCAGACTGCAAGTTATCTGCCACATTTTATTAGTTGGGTTGTTGCAGGAACTATGGTAACTACTGTGCTTGGAACGGATGGAGTAATTAATGACTTGTTACTTGCACTGGGGGTGTCTCAGACAAGAATTCAGTTTTTACAAAAGGGAGAATGGTATTGGGCAATTATAACGATTGTAAATATTTGGAAGGAATTAGGCTGGTCCGCAATTATTTATCTGAGTGCAATGGCAGGTGTGGATGAAGAGCTTTGCGAGGCCGGAGCTGTTGATGGAATGGGGAGGCTTGATATGGCGATTCATATTACATTGCCAACAATTATGCCAACGATTATTTTACTGTGGATTATGCAGGTTGGAAATATTCTTTCAGCAGGCTTTGATCAGCATTTAATTATTGGAAATACAGTAACGCAGCGCTACTGGGATGTTATTGATACCTACGCATATCGCTATGGTGTGCAGAATGGTTATTATTCACTTGGAGCAGCGGTATCTATGATTAAATCAGTGATTGGATTTGCCCTTGTACTGATTACCAATGCGATTGCGCGTAAATTCAGCGATGTCGCACTGTTTTAACGGAGGACTATATGAGAAAAAGAGCATATTTAAAACAGACAAAAAGTGGAAAAGTATTTGATTGCTTCAATGGTATTTTTCTTGCTATTATAACATTTATTACCATCTATCCATTCTGGAATATGTTAGTGTTGTCATTCAACGATGGAACTGATGCAATTCTTGGAAAACTGTATTTTTGGCCTAGGGTGTGGACAACAGCGAACTATGAATATGTGCTTCGAAATGGAAAATTGCTTCATGGTGCTGTGATATCGGTACTTCGTGTGTTTGTTGGAACACTGACTGGCGTAATTTGTAATTCACTGCTTGGTTATATATGTGCAAACAAAAGTTTTTATGGACGCAAATTTATGCGTGTTCTGTTTTTGATCACAATGTATTTTAGCGGCGGTCTGATTCCAACCTATCTTTTAATGATTCGTCTGGGTTACATCAATTCCTTTGCCGTTTACATTGTTCCAGCATTATTTTCTTCCTATTATATGCTGCTTGCATCCAGCTATTTTCAGTCAATTCCAGATGCCTTGTTTGAGTCTGCACGTATTGATGGAGCATCTGAACTTCGCAATTTCTGGAGCATTGCCGTACCGCTTGCAAAGCCAATGTTAGCCTGTATCGCTGTTTATATTGCAGTTGGTCATTGGAACAGTTGGTTTGATGTTTCTCTGTATTCCAAGGACGGAACGTGGGATACTCTTCAGATTATTCTGTATCGTTTGTTAAATCAGGCTTCTGCAAAATCAGAGATGATGAATCAGCAGCAGCTGTACGCATCCATGAGAACGATTCAGCCAGAGACTGTGCGTGCAGCGATTACAGTAGTGGTTGTAGTACCGATTATATTTATTTATCCATTTTTCCAACGTTATTTTGTTGGTGGTATTACGTTAGGTGCTGTGAAGGGATAACATAAAAAAGATAAAATAATACAACGTAATTGCGAGAAATGAGGATATCCTATGAAAAAAATACATGAGAGCGAAAATATGTCGAGTGTGATTCAGTCACCGGCAATGCAGGCACCACCACCAAATAAGATGCTTGCATATCATTCAGATCCGATCCAAAAAAATCCGCCACAAGTACACAGTCGTATATGGCAAAAAGACAATGGAAGTTATGCAATTTCATATAATGGAATAGATTTATTGACGTTTGATTTTTTAAATGAAACTGTTCCGATTTTGCGTTTTCATTCAGATGGTGATTTTCAGTCAGAGCCATTTATTCAACAGTTTCAGATTTGGTCAAATACACCAGCCGATTTGCGTGTGACAGTTAGTGCACCAATTGAGTGGTGGAATGTTCGTCCAACTCGTGCAGAGAAAGGGAAGGCGATTATTGGTCAGTTAGGCAGACCGCTTCTTTACGGCGTAAATGGAATTTATCTTCCAGATTGGGATTTGCTAGTTAGTTTGCATGGTGTACCATTTATATGGGAAGAGAGCAGGGTACAGGAAAAGGATGGTATATATACTGCTAGCCTAATCGCGAAGATAGATGAATATCCATGGGTTATCCTGATTCGTCCACATTATTTTTCTGAACATCTCGGATTTGGAAATTATGAGCCTTGGAATCGTCGCCCTAAGAAAAATACGATTTGTGGATGGTGTTCTTGGGAGGCATATCACAGTGATGTAACTTTGGAAAATGTGATAGAGACATCAAAGGCTCTTGCACTGTTAAAACCATGGGGTATAGATTTGATGCAGCTTGATGATGGCTATCAGCAGACGCAAGTGCCTATGCAAAAATGTGGAGAAGTTGGTGAGAGCTGGCTGAATACTAATGAAAAATTTCCTGGAGGTCATCCAGCCATTATAGAAGCAATGAAAGCAGGAGGTTTCACACCAGGTATATGGATTAATGCAACATTAACAAATAAAGAAAATTCAGAGTCGATTGGCTGTTGCATAAAAAATAAAAATGGTGAGCTTATTAAAGGTGATTGGATTCAGTATATTATGGATTGTACACCTGAAATGCTTAAAGTTCATGTAGAAAAATGTTATAGACAGTTGCGTGAACAGGGATACAAATATTTTAAAATTGATTCGATTCGTCATTTACTTTATGATGGACTTGAGGAAGCGGTACGCCAAGGTTTAATGACAACAGCGGAGGCAAGAAAGCGTCATAAAGCTTACATGCAGGCAGCGAGAGATGGAATTGGAGAAGATATTTATTTGTTATCCTGTTGGGGAGTATTAAGCTCAAGTATTGGAATCTGTGACGCAATGCGTGTAGCAACGGATGCAAATCCTAGTTGGGGAGCATTTAGTATGCAGATAAGAGAAACTGCTCGTTGGTATTTTGCACAGCGTATTCTTTTTACGGTTGATCCAGATCACGTATGTGTGCGTGCACAGCTTCCGTGGGTACGTATGATGCTATCGCTTGTATCACTTAGCGGAGGGATTATGATGATCTCTGATCCGCCTCAGACATATGATTTAGAACGCATTGATTTGATGAAGAGAACAATGCCGCCACTTGAAGTACATTCTGGTGAAGTAGGTTATGTAGATTATAGTACGCCAGCTTGCACGTATATTCCGAAAACAAAATCAGAAAAAGAAGCATGTTACTCAATAGCTCATGAAGAAAAAGATGAATTATATCCAATGGGATCGTTATGGTCTATTCATATGGAGCAAGGGGGAAGAAATTGGTGCGTAATTCAACGTTGTGGAGTGATTCCACTATCTAAGATAGATGTGCCATTAGAAAATCTAAGTCTTGATCCATCAAGAATTTATTATGCATTTGATTTTTGGAAACAGCAGGCTTGGAAACAGACAGGAATATTAAATTTGCATGAGTTAGAACTTGGAGATTGTCAGGTTGTCACACTTACAGACATTACAGATAAATATGTGGCGTTGATAGGATCAAATCGTCATGTGAGTTGTGATGCAGTAAGTGTTATGTCTGAGTGTACTACAGATACGCAAAGAGGACGTGTTTATCGCTTGGCATTAAAAGGGTTTGAAGAACTTTGCGTTACTTATACGTTATATGTAGAAAAGGCAGCTGAAATCACAAGAGAAGCAATTCATGCACATGGAATTCAAATAGTTTCTGTACAAGCATATATCGATATTTTGCAGTTGACAGTTGTTTTTGAAAAGAAGGAGGCTGTGTTAGAAATGAATTTTACCTAAAATTTACATAAATGCGTCGCAGACTTGACCGAGTGCTGTTACACTGCTTTGCGATAGGCAGAATATCAAATAAAAATGTAGCAAGGCACAGAAGGGAAAAGGCGCAAGATGCAAAAAGAAATTTTTATGAACAGGGAGCTTTCATGGCTTAAATTTAACGAGCGTGTACTGGAGGAGGCAGAGAATATAAAGGTGCCGCTATGCGAGCGTCTTTCATTCGCGGCAATTTATCAGAGTAACTTGGATGAATTTTTCATGGTTCGTGTAGGATCGCTGATTGATCAGGAACTGCTAGGAAAAGGAGAACGTGAAAATAAGACACAGATGACGGCGCAGGAGCAGATCCGTGCAATTTTGCCGCGTGTTCAGGAATTAAATGCAAGAAAGGATATCGTGTACACACAGATTATGCACAGTCTGGAAAAGCAGGGAGTGCGTCTTGTAGATTTTCATAAGATCACTCAACAGGAAAGTACACGCCTCAGAGCATATTTTCAGGCAGAAATAGAGCCACTATTATCTCCATCCATGATTGGAAAACGACAGACTTTTCCATTTTTAAGAAATCGCGAGCTTTATGCGGTGGCAGCGCTTGAGAATAAGAGCGGAAAAAAGCGTCTTGGCATTATTCCGTGTGTTAATACGGGATCAGGGAAAATTTTTCCAAGACTAATTAACGTTAAGGGAAGCGATATGTATATGCTCTCAGAGGATCTTATTCTTCATTATATGCCAAGGATTTTTAAAGGCTATCAGGTAAAGGAAAAGGCTATTATACGAATTACAAGAAATGCAGATATTGATGCAGATGCATTATATGATGAGGATCTTGATTACCGCGATTTTATGGAGAAACTGATTAAGAAAAGAAAGAAGCTGGCGCCGCTTCGTCTTGAAATTGAGGGTGATTTAAGCGGTGAAACAGTAAAGACGCTTTGTGGTCATCTTGATTTAAATTCCTGCTATGTGTATTATGCAAAGTCACCGCTTGATCTGTCCTTTGCCTATGAAATTCAGGATCTGCTTCGAAAAAATACACAGTTATTTTTTGAAAAGCGCGTACCGCAGAAGTCTCCTATGTTTAGTCAGGGTCAGCCAATCCTTGATCAAATCAGAAAAGAGGATAAATTACTGTCTTATCCATATGAAAGCATTAAGCCATTTTTACAGATGCTTCATGAGGCGGCAAATGATCCAGATGTGATTTCAATTAAGATGACTTTGTATCGCATGGCAAGGCAGAGTAAGGTGGTAGAATATCTGATAGAGGCTGCAGAAAATGGCAAGGAAGTATTTGTACTTGTCGAATTAAAAGCGCGTTTTGACGAGGAAAATAATATTGAGTGGTCGCGTCTTCTCGAGGATGCAGGCTGCCGTGTTATTTATGGATTAGACGGCTATAAGGTGCATTCAAAGCTTTGCCTGATTACAAAGAGAAGCGAAGATAGAATAGAATATTATACACAGGTTGGTACCGGAAATTATAATGAAAAGACATCACGCCTGTATACTGATCTATCCTTCATGACAGCAAATGTGCAGATTGGAATGGAAGCAGCAAGGATTTTCCAAGCGCTTGCAATGGGACAGACACCAGATGAACTGAAGCATTTGCTTGCAGCACCGAATTGTCTGCAAAATCGTGTGATAGAGATGATTGATGGTCAGATTGAGCTTGCAAAGAGCGGACAGCCTTCTTATATTGGCCTTAAGATGAACTCGTTGACCGATAAGAAGATTATGGATAAGCTTGTGGAGGCATCACAGGCAGGAGTGAAGATTGATATGGTAATTCGCGGAATATGCTGTCTGATTCCGGGAGTACAAGGATATACAGAAAATATTAGTGTCAGAAGCATTGTAGGTCGCTTCCTTGAGCATTCAAGAATTTATATTTTCGGTGTAAAAGAAAATGCACGTGTGTATATAGCATCAGCAGATTTTATGACAAGAAACACGCTTCGCCGTGTAGAGGTAGCTGCTCCAATTAAAAATGAAAAACTAAAAAAGCTTCTACTTGATATGTTTGATGTGATGCTTCGTGATAATCAGAAGGCAAGAGTCGAATTGCCAGATACAACATATGCGATGGCTTCTGCGCTAGAGCTTCAAAACGATCCGCCGATTAATGCACAGGAATATTTTTACGAAAAGGCATATGAGGCCGCAGAGAAAAACAACATCAGAGCATAATAGAATAATCCATTGATTTTACAAGACCGCTGAGGTATACTTCTCTTATATCGCAGCGGTTTGTTTTTTTGTTGTAAACCTATTTTGGAAAGCGGGTGAAACAATGGGAAATATTATGGATTATTTGAAATGGCGAGGTGATCTGACATTTTCACAGGATGCCTTCAACGAGGTAGATAACTTGCTTTTGTCATTTGTGGCATATGTGAATCTTGAGGGATTGTCTGTTGGTGCTGGTGAAGAGCGAGTGACACTTGAGGAGCTTTCAAGACGCTTTTTTGTGCTTCACAGCGAGGAAGAGCTTGCAGCAGACAAGTCGTTTACGAGACTGGCGCCATATATAGTAAAAATGATGGCACAGTCGAACCGCTACCGCACATCGCTCATTTCAAATTATGTCAATATGGTTAATCCACAGCTGGAACTTCAATTTTCTGCCGTGCAGCTTGATCTTATGGATGGCTCAAAAAATTTTTGCTTCAGGGGAACGGATGACAATATTGTGGCATGGAAAGAGGACTTTAATCTAGGCATTGGCGAAGTGCCAGCCCAAAAGTTAGCATCAGAATATTTGAACAGATTTGGTGTTGGTACATCCCCTATTCGCGTAAGCGGTCATTCAAAAGGCGGCAATTTGGCAGTATATGCAGCTGCAGCCTGTAAAATAGAGGTGCAGGAACGCATTACAGATGTATATAGTAATGATGGTCCCGGATTTGTGCATGAGTTTGTGACGAGTGATTCATATAAGAAAATTCAAAATCGAATCCATCGCTATATTCCAGATTCATCCATCATAGGAATGCTTCTTGAAAATCCTGTAGAACCGCAAGTTATAAAAAGTACAGCTAAGGGAATCCTTCAGCACGATGCGATGAGCTGGCAAATAGAGGGTCCGCATTTTGTATCAGCAAGCTTAAGTGAATCAGCTATTTCACTCCATGAGACGCTTCGTAACTGGCTTGAAAATATTGATGAGAATGCAAGGACACAGTTTGTCGATGATTTATTTTCAATACTGGAATCGACTGGTGTTGATACATTGACGCAGGTGCAGGAAGGCGGATTAAAAAATGCGGCTGCAATGCTTCGTGAGCTTCATCAGATTGTACCGGGAACATGGTCAGAGCTGGAAAATCTGCTGAAGGCAGTTTTGCCATTTTCAGGTTTTCTGATTATGGGAAGACAAAAGACAGTGGACAGACAAAATATACCGCGCGCAGTGACAAGCCATAGAGCTGCATACACAAGCAATAAAAATCATAATGAAAACAAAGTGAAACAGGAGGAAAAAAGAAAATGAGTCAGAAAAAACAGGCTGCTTCATCAGCTAAGGCAGGGGGAATCACAGATGGTGTGATATGGGAGCAGCTGCTTGTCTTTTTCTTTCCGATTTTGTTCGGAGCATTTTTTCAACAGCTGTATAATACAGTTGACGCAGTTGTGGTGGGTCGTTTTACGGGTTCGCTTGAGCTGGCAGCCGTAGGCGGTTCTACTGGAACGATTATTAACCTTTTATTTGGTTTTTTTATTGGACTTTCTTCTGGTGCGACTGTTATCATTGCACAGTTTTACGGAGCAGGCGATAAGGAAATGGTAAGCCGAAGTGTCCATACGGCGATTGCGCTTTCCATTGCAGGCGGTGCGATTTTAAGTGCAATTGGATTTATTTTTGCAAGGACAGCACTTGAGTGGATGCAGACACCAGATACGGTGATTGATCTTGCGGAAACATATATCAAGATTTATTTTATCGGTATGATCCCGAATCTGTATTACAATATATGTGCAGCAATCCTGCGAGCTGTCGGAGATTCCAAGCGGCCACTCTACATTTTGATTTTCTCTTGTCTTGTAAATATTGTGCTTGACCTTGTATTTGTCGTAGTGCTTCGCATGTCTGTTCAGGGAGTAGGAATTGCAACGATTCTTTCCCAATTTATCAGTGCAGTACTAATCACATTCTGTCTGATGAGAACAAATGAGTGCTATCGCCTGAAGTGGAGTAAGGTTCGTTTCCATAAGATGCTGCTCATTCGTATCATTCAGATTGGTGTTCCGGCAGGTTTACAGTCAGTTATGTATAACATAGCTAATATCATCATTCAGTCCAACGTAAATCTGCTTGGAAGCAATACGATGGCGGCATACACAGCATATTCTAAGATCGATGCGGTATTTTGGATGATCATGAATGCATTTGGTGTGTCAGTATCCACATTTGCCGGTCAAAACTTCGGTGCAGGAAAGTTAGACCGTGTTCGTAAGAGTATGAAGATTTGCTTAGGAATGGCACTTGGCGCAAGCATCGGATTAAGTGTAATTCTTCATTTCTTTGGACGATATGTGTATATGCTATTCACAACAGATGCACAGGTTATTGAGATTGGAATGCAGATTTTGTATTTCTTAACACCAATTTACTTTACATATGTAACAATTGAGGTAGTTTCAGGAACAGTGCGTTCCATGGGCTTTGTATTCACACCAATGCTTATGACATGCGGCGGTGTGTGTGTGCTTCGTCTTTTATGGCTGTTTATTGCAGTTCCGAGGAATCGAACAATCACAAATATTTTATTTAGCTATCCATTGTCATGGGTAGTGACATCAATCTTATTTATCATTTATTATATTTACCTGAATAAAACAGGAAAAATCGAGGCAGCACGAGAACACAGTATTGTATAAGTGCTGACCAAACAAAAAATGAATTTAGGGCAGGCTGTAAAATAAATCAGCCTGCCCT
>CAKQXY010000017.1 GCA_934292725.1 uncultured Lachnospiraceae bacterium | reverse complement strand
ACATAATACCAACTTCCATTATGCAGACATAATCCGGTATAATTCCAATCGAGCACACCCTTCTTGACATAATACCAACTTCCATTGTGCAGACATAATCCGGTATGATTCCAATCGAGCACACCCTTCTTGACATAATACCAACTTCCATTGTGCAGACATAATCCGGTATGATTCCAATCGAGCACACCCTTCTTGACATAATACCACGCTCCATCATACAAACATAAACCAGTATAATTCCAGTCAATCACTCCATTTTTCACATAGAACCATGCACCTTTATAATAAACTAAACTTGTGTAATTTAACGCAACTGTTCCATTTTGATAATATTTCCAAATACCGTCCTGAAGCAAAAGCCCCGTATAACCTCTATTCGATGCTGCATCAATAATAACATCCGTTCCTTCCAGAGCAAAATCTCCATCCGCATCATATACATAAACATGTGTAATATAGGTTCCATACTCATTTTTATGATCTGACGTGCGGATATAACATGTTACAGTATTCTGTGAGACGCTTGCCTGATGCCAAACTAAATCATCCTGACCATTTGCCTCTGTCCATGTCGGCATAAGCACTTTCGATACTCCTCTTGAAGCCTCGAACTGAGCCGTTACACGATATCCAGTACTGCTTACTTCTGATACTGTAATCTTAACAATTTTGGGCATTTTAGAAGGTGTATTCGTAATAACACGATACATACTAAACTGTCCTGCATAATCCCATATGTATACATCATTAATATATGGGCCTCCCTTTTTATCTTTTGCTGGAAGGTCAATATATCCTGACATTGTGGATGAATTATAATTTATATCTCTCCAAACAAGATCATCCTGACCATTTTCTACTGTCCATGTTGCAACGCGAATCGCATTTACGCCAAAAAACGTACTATACTGGAACGAAATTCGATAATGATCAGCACTTGTCTGTGTACATGAAGCTGTGATTTTCGGCTTTCCACTCACTTTCTCCAAATCCTCTGGAATTTGAACATCAAGTGTTCGCGTTACACAATTTCCTGCTTTATCATACAAATAAATAACAGAATGATACGTTCCACTTTTATTTTGATGAGCAGAAGTCATTACGTATGACATTACACTTGATCCATTGACCGTCATATTCGTTGTCACTGCAGCGCCTAAGCCAAGTTTGTCTGTCCATGTTTTCATCTCTGCCTTTGCCACACCAATCGGACAATCAAAGTTTGCATTCACCTGATATCCCAAAGCACTAACTTCCGTTACAGATGCTGATGTAATCTTAGGAACTGGCGTAGGAACAGATGCTGTTAATGCATACAGCTTTTTTGTTCCCCTATTATCAGTAACATACGCATGACAATTGTATTCACCTCTATAATTTCCATGATTTGAAATATTTACGCGAATACTTGCTCGTCCATTCACAAACTGAAGCGGATACCAGATAAGAGTCTTTGCCTGTCCTGCAGTACTGCTCCATACTGCTACAGAAGAATTTCCAGAAAGACCATAATCACTGGCCGCTTCTACTGTAAGTGTAAATCCATTATAAGAAATATCTGTTGTATAAACATTGTAGATAACAAGTGCCTCTGCCGCACCCTTCACAGTCACACTAACCAGCACAGGCTTTGAAGCTACATTGTCCGTATCATATGCCACAATTCGAACACCATATGCACCTGTTCTCCATCCAAACTCAGAAATTGAGAAACTGCACTGAGAATATCCGCCAGAAATACTTCCCTGCTTTGTAACAGTTTTTTCTGTGCTGAATGCAATATTCCATGCACTATATTCTACTCTTGAAATCGGTTTTGTTCCGCTCACCTTGCAGTATGCTGTAAATGCATCTTGAGTTACTCCTGTGTATCCCGATTCTGTAATTGTAAGTGACGGTGCTGATGTTGTACTTATACTGCTGCTTTGGCAGACATTCTGAATTGTAAAACTTCCATTCTGCCATTTTTCAGTTCCATCCTGCTGCACCCAAATCTGAATCTTAGAAACATTGCTTTTTCCCTTCCAGTTTCCAAGATCAGCATATATCATCTGATTTACATTCTTTTTCAGCGCAAGCTCCGTTTCAAGCGTGTCCTGACCGCTTGTAAAACGCATGCGCACTCTCAAATTTTGATTATCTCCAGCTGTTCCTGAAATATTAAAGCAAAAATAGCGCTGTGAAGAAAAATCAACATTTCCTGCGTGCGCAATTCCTGCATATGTGAATGGACTGTTTACTCCCGCATTTACAGCAATCTTCTGACTATCTGCACTACAGGAAGTTAATCCGTACTCACCATACCAGCCATTCATAAGAGATGTTCCAACATTATATGACGCGGCATATCCGCCAGTACCCAAATCTACGCTCCTATTTTTTGACGCCATGACAGAACCATATACGGATGAGAATGACGACAAACCGACAAGCGATGCAAGTGAATCTGTATATGCAAATGACTGATCTGTATCAATGTATTTCCACACCGTCCACGCAGGCTTCTTTGCAAATGTACACCATGCTTTATTTTCATCATTATACCAAAGTCCCTGATGTATTCCCGCGTCTGCCTCCGGCTTCGCATCTACTTCTCTCATTGCAATAAATGCATCAATATAAGGATTGGCTTCAGTCACATAATACGCATAAGCAAGTGCCGCCGCCTGCTTCCACTCTACATTTCCCTGGTTAAAAGAATGTGATGTATATCCCTGCTCAGACAATATCACATGCTTTACGGAGCCATCTGGATTTCTCAGTCCATTTTTGCACAAATATCCAGTTAAAACTGAAATATTCTCCATTGAGATAAAAACCGCATTTTCATTAAAGGTTGCATTATCATTCCACCACTCTGCCTCCGTAAGTGGATTTCCATATGGATGGAATGCTACTCCCCATTCAATATCACCCTCTGCCTTCATGTAAGTGTTGACATAGTCAATCAGCTCTTTTCCATCATAACGTGTTCCTCCAGACACACCATGCCAATACATGTCTAATGACATAAAAACTCGCGCATGTGCACAGCTACTTTTCACTGCCTGGCTTGTAATTCTCATCATATTGGTATAAATATATGCATAATCTGGCGCTGACTGGTGACCTGTATAATTCCACGAGGTATCTGCATTAACCTCATTTCCAACTGTCCAGCTTGCAATATGTCCATATGCATGATCACTTCTGCCATATCGCTCTCCAAGAAAATGAAGTGCTGCTGAAATACATTCAATTCCTTCCTTCGAGACAACGTTCCATCCATGATATGCACCAATTGATGCATTTGCACCAGGATAGCCAAAGCTATGTGGGTTTTGATCTGGCTGCCATAATAAAATCGCATTCACAATAATATTATTTCGGTCGTACATAAGAAGTGTTTGATCTAACTTAGCAATACAATTTGACGAATACTGATATGTTTTTCCATTATATGTATAAGAATATCCGCTGCCATTAATTAGCTCATTCATTATAATATTTACATTTGTATAACTAAGGCCTAATTCTTCAATATCTGTTCCAAAAGCAGTATCTGTAAGCAGTCCTTTTTTGCTTCTTGCCTGCGGATATGATGACTGATTTTCTGCCAATGCTTCTGGATTTGTAATAAAACAGCCATCACTGAGTGCTTGATACGTACCATCCCTAAATTTCATTCCAACAAAAAATTTGGAATACAATTTTGACTGTGCTGTATTATTATTCAGCGGAACAGAAAATTCAAACGTATCTTCTTTTTTCACATCTGCAATCGGACTGCCTGTAATGTCTTTTTGATACATTGGCTCCTCAAACAGATACAATTTCTCATCTGCTGTCTTAAACTTATGATTAATCTTGCCCTTGACAATTACTTGGCTTCCCTCTATCCGACATGACGAAATCTGAATAATCTGAGTCACATCTCCAAGATCAAGAAAATCGATTCCATATTCAAACTCAGTAGTTTCCTCTTCTATTTCCTCAGTCGACTCTTCTTCAGTTAACTCCTCTGTCATTTCTTCCGACGATACTTCCTCAGAAGACTCTTCATATGATCCTTCTGCTGTCGTTTCAATAATTATTGTTTCACTTACATCTTCTCCCACTGTTGTTTCTTCATGTTCAGAAGCTGTTTCTATCGTTGACTCAGTCTCTAACGATGGACTTTCTGGCTGTGTACTTTCTGGCTGTGTGCTCTCTGGCTGTATGCTTTCTGTTATTGCTGCTGAAGTTTCTAGCTGTGGACTAGACTCTGTTTGCACTTCGATTTTCTCTTGCGTCTGATTCTCTTCCTGATACAAGCTAATGTCGGTTGTACTCATTTCTTCTGCTGCCGGTATTGTTTTTACTCCCGTAAAGCTTCCCGCTACAGAAAGAGAAACAGCCATAAGAAATGCACTTATTCTTGTTTTTAACTGTTTCTTTCTCATTTATTTCTCCCATCTTTTAAAAGAATAGGCAGGTTACTACCTGCCCATCCAATTATACTCGGCTTATTCTGTTATGTACAGACAAATTTTGCTGTCTGCAATACCAATTTTGCTGTTTTGCGGCTCTTCACAGCAAACTTCCCAGCGAATGACATTAATATTCTCCAATATACCCTGGTGGTTTAAATGTTCTACTGTTTTGATTTTAAATTCACCCTTGCGTCCCTCTGCATGTAAAATAGCACAATGCTTTTCTCCATGAATTACTACACTATCATTTTCAACACTTACAGGCAGTCTGGTAACAAGATTTTCACAAACTTCAACACCCGGTCTGCACTGAATATAATCACATACAGTAAGTTTTCCCGTATTTTCATCAAGCCAAATTTCACGATATGCCTTTTGTGACTCAATTCCATATGCCTTTGCAAATGAAATCAGAATATTACGATCTGTCGTTAATTCAAATCTGTCGGCACAATATTCCTTTCCTGCCTTTTGATCAACATCTCCAATGATCGGAATATTGTGGCTTTCGCCTCTATTACAGAAAATCTCATAACGTTTTTCAGAGAAATAATCCTTTGTGTATTCTCCTGCACCCAAATCATCAAGAAAAGCTTCTCCATCTGCCAGATACAAAAAACTTCCTACATCATTATGATTATGTGATTCACCATTATTACCACCCTTTGCAATAACAGCTGTTTGCTTTGCACCTCTTAAAATACACCACTGCGCATCCTGCAAAATGCACATACCGCTTTGCTCTAACGGCTTTGGTTCTTCTGCCTTTTTATTCTGTACATCGACCAAATAGCGATGTGTCCAATACCAGTTCCAGTAAATGCCAACCCATCTCCAACAACTGTCTCCATCAAGCTTTTGCGCATATAATGTATCTGGAAAACGAATATCACTGTACTGATCTGCCAGGCAGCAGGTAAGTCCCATCGGATATGTTCCTCTTGAATCACCATCAGAAAAGCTAATAGTACGGCCTCCGGCAAAATAACACTTCTGTTGAAAATGAGCTATTGCATTTACCTTTTCAGATGCCATAAGATCCTTTGATGGATTGTATTCTCTTTGTGCTAACGCAAATAATGTAAAATACGTAAAACCATATACCCAGTAACCAAGACCCTCCTGACATGCACCGTCCATGCCAAAGCCTTCTAAATAATAATTTTCCAGTGCATAATTAAGTCGTTCTAACAGTTTTTTCTTTTCTGTTCCTTCCTTCATAAGAAGAAGAGCTGCACTTCCCACATTGCCACAGCAAACAGCATTCCAATTATTCGTTGCCTGTTCCCAGCTTGCATATGGCACCTTCGACTCTATAAATGGCTTAAGAATACGAGCCTTCACTTCGTTTTGTGCAAGCGTAATAACTTCTTCTGAAAGCTCATCCTTTAAAAGAGTTGTAATATGTGCAAGTGTCTGACCCGTTTCACTTGCAAAAAGATCAATTACACCTCTCCAATTTGGATTTTCCTTTCTTCTCACATGCGCCGGAAGTGCCCAGCACTCCTCTGCACAAATTTCCCTTATTACCTCTTCTAACTTTTGAATATCTTCTTTTTCATGCCAGATCACACTTGCAAGACCAAGCACTGATAAGAACTTTCTTCTTCCAAAGTAAACAGCCTCATAGCGCATACGGTTTCCATTTGTTTCAAATTCGCTAAAAAGTTCCTCTGTTGGCTGTGGCATGCACTCATTTCTTAACTGGTCTGCCAGTTTTCGAACTTCCTTTTCATATTGTGCCACATATTCTTTTATCTGATTTTGCATCTCCATATTGATTTTCTCCTTTCATCCCTTTCGTTTGATGCATAATATTTTTTTCGACAGATTTTTCGCCATTTTTACCGAAATATCTGTTGATATTATACCTCTTTTTCTTGAATATGTATAGTATTTTTTCATTGGCGACGAAACCATTGCACCGAAGGGCTTTTGTAACATACATCCGTGAACTGTAACGACTTCAGAAAATCTGCGTCTGAAGATTTCTAAAAACACCATACAAATCAAGCGTTCCAAATCCCCATTCCCTATTAGGATATGTTCTCGATGAATCTCTTTTTGCACCTCTTATAAAATACGTCTTTACGTCTGTACTGCTAAAATAGCGAATCCCACTTTCTCTTGTCCACTGACAAAATAATGCCGCTGCACCCGCCATATGTGCTGCTGCAGCACTTGAACCACTTCTTTGTACACGACGAAGTTCATTTCCCACACCTGATAACGACGATGTAAAGCCTTCAATTCCAACGCCAGGCGCCGCCAAATCTGGACAAATCCGGCCATCTGTAGTATAGCCACGCCCTGAATACAAGTAAATACTATTATTTTGATGATTGTAATTGCTGACTGAAATCACATTTGCTGCATCAGACGGCGAAGTAAGCGTTATAAATTCTGAAGGACGAAGGAATACAGTATCCTGCCTCAAAAATGATTCTACCGGAAGCCACATATGATAATGACCTGTTATAAAAAGATCATTATATACACGTACTGTCCAGACACCTGGTGTAATATTGATAAAGCGAAGCAGTGCAAGAAACTCACCTGTTCCCGTAACAGAAAGTCTATACGAAAGCTCCACTCTTGTCTGTGCCAGTGCAAAATTTAAAATTTCAATACGCCCTGGCCTCACATATATTCTTGGAATTACTTCTCCATTCGGAGAACGTATCGCAACTGAATATGTTTCTGGTGCACTTGCCCACAATTCAAGAAAGAAGCCATTCTCTCCCTCTGCCACACGGATCTCTACATCCTCATATCCGCTTTCTGATGAAATTTGTCCTTCAAAATGATGACCTCTTGATGTCTCATTTCCTGTTCCTGCCACAATTGTGATGCCAACAGAACTTCCAAGCTCTTCAAGCATTCTTGCAAGCGGCAAGCTGCCTCGATGTGATCCAGCATTCGTTCCCAGTCCCAGACAAATCACAAGTGGCTGCTGACGCTTCTTTGCTAACGATACAAGATAAAGAACACCTGCCATAATATCATTTTCCTGATAGGCCGCCGCATCCTCTTTAATCTGATAATAAGCTCGCAGGCGATTCTTAGCAGGCTTTAACTTTACCATTGCAATATCTGCTTTTGGCGCTGCACCAGTAAAGCTTCCATCTGGAAGCTCATTTCCTGCCGCTATAGAAGCCAAAAAAGTTCCATGTCCATTTTCATCCCTTGATGAAATTCCTTCATAAGCATCTTCCATTTTTACTGCTACATTCAACTGCTCATGCGTAAATTCGCTTCCATATAAAAATCCTTCTGGTGTTCTTGTAATGTTCTCTAGCGTTGTTGGAAGCTCTGGCAGTCTGATTGGGCTTTCGGCCGGTATTGTCTGATCCCAGATTGCTATTACTCTCGTTGTTCCATCTTGTTTTAGAAAAATGGAACCTGCATAATCAATTCCTGTATCCACAAATCCAATCAAAACACCACTTCCATCAAGCTTAAGATCTGGATTTTCCCTTACCTGCAAAATACCAGATGCTTCCATACTTCCTGTATCCTGCAAACCAAACAGCTTTGGAATGTTATAATAGCCATAGACAGTTCCATCTTCATATCCATCCGAAAGCTTCAGGTAAAGAGATGCAAACATAGCACCCAATGGCTGTTTACAATCAAGACCGTACTTTGACTCAATAAGACTTCGATTTCCAATAAAATCACTATATTCCTCTGAATAAATCTGATCCTGACAGTTCAAAAAAAAGACTCCCTAAAACAAATCTCGTCATACTAGCATATGTACGTTATGATTGTTTTAGAAAGTCTTTTTATTATTTTGTTAAATCATGTACCACTTAATCTCATTTGGTGCCATTTCCAACTCAAAGCTGCTTTTGTCACCGCGGTAAACAGTCGTCTTCTGCGGTTCATAAGTATTATTCACCACGCAGAATTTTCCATTCTTTACATAAGCGTGAACTTCTACATTAAAGTTTGTGCTAAACCACTGATTTAAGACAGCCTCACCATGCGCACTCCACAAAATGCTTCGATATAAGATACGGCTGTTCTCAAAATTATATGGAAGGCCGCTAATATATACGCTTCGACCCTTACCAAACTCATTTACAGCCATCTGCACTTCCTTTTCACGCTGTACAAGAATTTCTGTGCCAGCATATGCGTACATACTCTTCTTTCCCTCTCCAAAGTCTACTGGCTTTGTTGTATCGGCAAGAATGAAATGATCATGATGTTCTTCCCAGTTATACTTATCGTAATTCAAAGTAAATCCTGTCTCTTTCTCAACACCAATCAAATCAGCCAGCTGCAAGAAATGACCCTGGAATTGATGGCCAGATGGTTCACCAACACCAATAAATCCACCTCCATTGTAAACAAATCTACGAATTGCAGATGAAATTTCTGGATTTTCCCAAATACTTCCACCAGTATGAGCTGTATCACCATCTCCAACATTGATAATAACATCAATATCCTTTAATATCTGCGGATTTTGAAGAATATCATCAAATGAAATGAAGCAAACATCAAATGGTGCTCCGCTAAGTGCCTCAATAATTCCAGCATAGCTATAATTTTGCTTCTGATACAGCGCATGATGTACCATATGACAGCCCCAGCTGCGAATCTTACCCCAGCTATTGAGCACTGCCACCTTTTTCACGCAATATGGTGTCGTCCCCTTTGCATTTTCATATAGCTCACGGAACTCATTGCATACATCCTCAACATACTGTAAAAATTCAGGGAAATCGAGTGTCAATTTTAAGTATCCGCCATATCCGATACGATCAATCGGCTTTCTTAAAATCGCACGTCTTGCCGTAATCCAGTTTTCCTTTGCTTCCTTCACTGGATCTCCATTCTCATGGAATGTATCTGGGAAAAAGTACGGCAGGAAACGGCCTTCTGTATATTTTACGCCCTTAATATCAGAAATCAGACGCAATGTACTTCCATTTCCAACGCTTCCTACAACTGCATCGAGTCCAATTGTAGCAAACTCTTCCATAAACGGTTCTGTTCCAATCCAATGATCTCCTAAAAACATCATTGCTTCTTTACCGCACTCGTGAGTAATATCTACCATTTCCTTTGCCAGCTTTGCGACCTCTCTGCGCTGGAATGCCTGGAAATCTTTAAATTCCTTGCTCGGAACGCGATACTGGTTATTATAATAGCCTTGATCGATTATATACTCCGGACGGAATGGATAACCCACCTCTTTTTCAAACTGCTCTAAAATATAAGGACTAACTGATGCAGAATAGCCATACCAATCCACATATTTTTCTCTCTTTAACTCATCAAACATAAGAGTAAACTGGTGGAAAAATGTTGTATAACGAATAACATTCACATATGGATGCTCTTTACAATACTTGCGAAGACGCTCTAATGAATACTTATGTGTCTTTGGCTGGCGCACATCAAAAGTAATCTGATGCTCAAAATTCTTCCATTCATTTGTTACTGCATTATACATATGAACCGGATCCCAGATAATATATGCTAAAAAGCTGACCGTATATTCATGGAATGGCACAGCGTCGCAGATCACCACACAGCCAGTCTCTTCCTGATAATTCCAATTCGTTGTCGGCACAATCTCACCTGTTGAACGGTCAATAACTTCCCACCATCTTTTGATATCATCTCTTGTGTTGACCTTCATCAGTTCATCTGATATTCCCTTCATAAGCGGGATGGAAAGTTCTTTGTCAACTGCCGTATAAAAGGCCGTCATCACATAGCACTGCTGCACCTCATCTGGATTTGCCTTTGCCCACTCATTATCTTTTCTTGTTGTATAATAAGTCGCATAAATTTTTGCACCCGTTTTTGTCAATTCCTCTGGAAATTCAGTTCCGTCACAGTCACGTATTGCATCCGCTCCCCAGCGTTTCATTAGTTCAATTGTTTCTGGTACAACGTCTAGATTGGTCGGAATCGTAACTCTTCCCTTTGTCTGGCTCATCTTACGTTATCCTCCTATCGAAAATTTTCTTATTCTCTTTTTGTTTTACTGCTCTTATTTCAACACAATAATCTGGTTTTCTTCCTCAGTATAATTTCCGCCGCCCATCTGATTTCTCACAAATGGAACACCTTCTCTGACATAGAAAATATTATGAGAAAGCAATGCATCAGGATTCAAGGATGGACTTATTGTTCCTCCAAGATCATCATAGCTTACATTATGACTGAAAGTATTATGAATTGCTTCATCAAGACAAAACATCACACATCCGCCTTCATTTTGTCTGCTGTAATTGTATTCATATGTTGTTCCATCTCCGGAGTCTGCATCATACGCCATTCCATCCTGATTTAATCTCGTATCTGCTGCTTCATTGTAACGAAACAGCGCATCCTTACATTTCCATGGCCAAATGGCTGCCGCTACCTTTCCTGCACGATTTTTTGGACAGCAATAAATACGATCATTAATTTCCTGTGCTATACAATCTGTCATATTGTGTTCCACAAGCGGACGAAGCGCATACATAGCTGTAATACCGTCTCCGCCTGCTTCCTTAACATAATTATTGCGAATCACCACATGTTCATGACCATACTTAAGGAATGCTTCTTCATCCAATATAGCTCCCTGAAACTTATCATGTGCATATGTATAGCCAACTGCAATTCCCCAACGGCTTGTCCGGTAGACAAAACATCCTTCTACTGTAATATCACAAAAACGAGATGCGCCTGTAATATCTTCATTTGCCGGCTTTAATGCTGTCATGTAAATGCCGCCATTATTCATATGCTTATCATAAACATTTCCATGAACGTCATGAACATAAAGATTCTGCAGGTGAATACCACTTCTTACTCCCTTGTCCCTTGCAGCAACAGCAACTCCTGTGCGATTCATCTTATAAGGTGCACTATATGTTTCTCCTATAATGTTCCCTGCACTGTTTGTAATCTCAATATCATGAATCCAGATATATTCTGCATCGTACAGCAACACTGCTGATGACACATATCCCTGATACACATGTGTTGGCGAATCTAATTCTGTGCCATAATCCTGATACCAGATTCCCTGTCCATTTGCTGCAATCACCGGCAATACTTCATCATAAAATTTCTCGCCGCTTTCTGGCAAATATGCACCAATCTCAATCGGAGATTCTTTTGTTCCACTGTCTTTGATCTGTAAAAACTGTCCTTCAAAAACAGATCCCCTGGCTAAAAGCACACGATCTCCTGGCTGCAGCGTCAAGCGGTTGATGGCAAACAAAGTTGCAAATGCAGATGATTTGCTTAAACCATCATTTGTATCATTTCCGTCAATCTGACTGACATAATATGTTTTGAATGAGTTTGTCATATGCTTCCTCTCTCAATCTTTTCTCAATGATCTGCTCCACAGCCCCAAATGGGAAATAATCTCCATGGTAACGTCCAAAAAGATCATGATTATTTTCATAAAAATTCAGTCTTTCTTCCCGTGTAAAGGATGGACAAACACCCAGCTTTTTGATTTTTTCAGATGGCTGTACGAAATCCAGGCGAAATCTTGTCAGCTCATATTGAAGATACATCGGTGGCGTATAAAAACATGGCCCATAAAACAGTTCCCCATTTTCCTGCTTATGCCTGTTCTCTTCATTTTTTTCTTTGCGGCGCTCTTCTAACGCTTCTAAACTGTCGTCAAGAATCAGACCAAAGTTTTTTGCCAGCGAAAGCGCAGCCTTTGCCTTTTGTAATTCTTTTTCATCCAGACAATACTTATTTTTCATCTGATTTCTCATTATTTTACTGCTCCCGCAATTCCATTTGCAAAGCTCTTTTGCAGACAAAGGAAAATAATCGCTGTCGGCAGCGTACAGATCAGTACACCTAACATCAGCATTCCGTAATCTACACTATAGCCACTCTTTAAATTTGCTACTAACATCGGCATTGTAACCTCATTTTTATCCTGAAGGATAATTGTTGGCCACAGATAATTGTTCCATGCATTCATAAATGTTACTGTCATAGCTGCACCATAGGTAGATTTCATAACAGGAATAAACATCGTAAAGAAAATCTTAATCTCGCTTAATCCCTCTAATCGTGCAGCCTCAATAATATCATGAGGGAAAGATCTTGCTGCCTGACGGAACATCATAATCAAAAATGGCGTTGAAATAGATGGCAATGCCAGTGCAATCCAAGTATTTACAAGCTTCCATGATGCAAACAGCTTAAATAACGGAATCATAATAGCAACAAACGGAAGCATCATTGCAAGCAGCAGGATATTCATTAAAATATCCTTTCCCTTATCATGATAAATCTCAAAACCGTAACCTGCAATTGAGCATACAAGAAGTGAGATTACCGTTATTACAATCGCATTTCTGAAAGAGTTAAACATTGCAAGACCTAAATTCTGTGTCTCTATCAATGTCTTATAATTTTCTAACAGATGAGTTCCAGGAATCAGTTTTCCTCTAACAATGTCAATACTGGCGTTTGTCGCACCTGATATCATATAATATAGAGGAAACGCTGACAAAAAACTTGCAAGAACCAAAATCACATAGGATATTGTTGTTTTTACTTTAGTCACGTTTATCACCTACTTTCATCTGAATCGCTGACAGAATTGCCACGCTTACCAAAATAAATACCGAAATTGCTGCAGCATAATTAAATTTTGGTGTCTCCACAAAGGAAATATTATAAACATAATGTGCCAGTGTCATAGTCGATTTTCCCGGACCTCCGCCCGTCAGGTTCACTGACTCATCAAACAACTGCAATGTTCCTGATGTGGACATAATTGCAGTTAACAAAATGGTCGGCTTTAACAGTGGAATGGTGATACGTGTAAACTGTTTAAATGGACTTGCACCGTCAATGTAGCTTGCCTCATAGACTGAATAATCAATATTCTGCAATCCAGCAAGATAAAATACCATGTTGTAGCCAGTCCATCGCCAAATCAATGCAATTACAATTACAAAGCGTGCTGCCCATGCATCCTGAAACCAATTTACCGGTGTCAAACCAATTGCTGCAATAACATTGTTGACAAGACCATCCTGTGCAAACAAGGATTTGAAAATCATAGAATATGATACAAGTGATGTCGCACATGGAAGGAAAATCAATGTACGGAAAATGCTTTTTCCTTTAATCTTTGGATTATTCAGAAGCTGAGCCAGACAAAGTGCCAAAATTAGCATAATCGGCACTTGGATCAGAAAATAAAATACGGTATTAAACAAGCATTGCTGGAATGTTTTATCCTTCAAAATTCTCTTATAATTTGCCAATCCTACAAATGTGCTTGCACCACCTGTACCTTTTTTTGAAAAAGAAAGCACAAATGCCTGCACCATCGGATAAAAGCAGAATATAAAAATGAGAAGTGCGGCTGGAATTAAGAAAAACCATCCTGTAAGATTATGTCTTTTTTCCAGGCTCATCTTTGTTTTTTGTCTTTTCACGTTAACCACGCCTTTCTATTTTGTAATTATTCAGAGCCATGCAAAAATGCTTTCTGTAGATGTCTGTATTAAAGCAGAAATTCAATTTTTATGGCAAATATGGTGATAAAAATATACCGGGAACGCACTGCATTCCCGGTACCAGAATTTCCTTAATTACTCGCTAATGTTAAACTCAACGGTATCCTGTGCATTCTGAATCTCTTCATCAATGTCAGCATCATTCTGAACCACATTTGTAACAGCATCCGTCAGTGCACTTCTGATATCAGAATAATATGCGCCATAATCAATTCCCGGAACCTGTCCTGCAAATTCAACGATATCCTTATATACAGCCTGTCCGCCGTAGAAATCAGAAGTCTCATTGTATACATCAGACTCTGCAGCTGGCAGATAACTTGCGATTGCACCTGCATTTACAAGCAGATCATCGTAAAGATCAACATCTGCGCCAAAAGTAGAATTCAAGAAATCAAAAGCAAGTTCTGTATTCTTGCAGTTAGAAGATACTGCCCAGCTCGCACCGCCACAGTTTGCGTAGTTTGTTGCTCCCTCGATATCATCAAGTGCCGGCATATTTACAATTGCCCACTTACCAGACTGATCCTCTGCTGCCTGAATGGAAGACATGATCCAGCATCCCTGGATAACACCTGCTGCTGTTCCCTTATTCATGGAAGCAATGTACTGATCCCAGTCAGTGTAGTCTACCATGATACCCTCATCGATAAGCTGCTTATATACTTCAATTGCTGCCTTCAGTGCTTCGTTATCTACAAGTTTAACTTCGCCATCTACAATCGGAGATGCGCCTGCAGACTGCAGCATCTCAATTACGATCTCTGAACCGCCTGAGCTTGTCAGCATCGGAACATCATTTGCTTCTACTACCTTCTTTGCCAGCTCGATAAATTCAGACCATGTAGTATCCTTGAAATCTTCTACCTTAAGTCCAGCCTTCTCTACCATATCAGAACGAATTGCCATGATGGTCGCACCATTATCAAACGGAACACCATAATTCTTTTCATCTACTGTAGAGTCTGCCAGCTTACCTGCTGAAAACTGTGAAAAATCAATTCCTGAATCTGTTAACTCAATGAAAATCTCCGGATAATTAGTTACATTCTTATGGAAAGAATAATCCTGCATTAAAAAGATATCTGGCAGTGTATCATATGTACCAGCCTCTGCTGCTGTAATCAGGCTCTGCTCAATATCAGAGTAAACCTTCTCCTGAATGTCAAGCTTGAAATTCGGGTGATCCTTCTGGTATGCAGCCTCGGCCTGCTTCATTGCATATACGTTGAATGTAGGATCCCAACACCATACTGTTAATGTCTCCTCTTCATCTGCTGCGTAAACATTCTGTGTAATTCCTGTAGTTCCTGCAAGTGCATATGCAAACATAGCTGCTGCCGGAAGGACTGCTGTTAATTTCTTTCTCATAATAAATTCCTCCTTAAAAATTTGTTTTTCTGTTCTTGATGATCTTATTATAACTTTCCCATCTCCTTATTTCTACTTTTATATTGCTCTATTTTGTTATTATCTTGCTGTTTTAAGCGTTTTTTTGCAATTTCGCATCTATATTTTTCAGCATTTTATATTTTTTCTTGAATTGAATTACTGTTTTATCGTATATTTTAACAGTTTTACGCATTAACTTTATTGATATTGCTCAGCAATATTCTTTAAATTTATAACAATTTATTATAAACTTTTCTTTTTTTCTATGGTATCATAGCATTACGACGATTCTTTTTTTCACACAGAAAGGAAAATTTATGGCAGATGAACGTTACGATATCTCAATTACAAAAGAATATTTAATCCGCAACAAGGCAAAGCTTCTTTATGTCTCCTCTGCTACCTACAGCGGTGACTGGCTTAGCACACCTCACACGCACTATTGTTCTGAACTTTTTTATGTTCTTGAAGGCATTGGACAGTTTCAGGTAGAAGACAATATCTTCCCTGTTAAAGCAAATGATTTAATTATCATCAATCCAAATATTTCGCACACTGAGCTTGGACTTCGCTCCCATCCAATGAAATATATTGTACTTGGCATTGAAGGTCTGGAACTTTCTTCTGAAAATGATCATTCTAATTTTTGTATTGTTAATTTTAAAGAAATTAAGGATACGATGGTTTTCTACTTACAGATGATGCTAAAAGAAATTGAAACACGTGCACCTGGGCATGAAGCTATATGTCAGGATTTAATGGAAATTTTGATTGTTCTTTTTGGACGCCAGACTAATTTCTCAACGATTCTTACTCCTGCCAACAAGAAAGCTTCTCACCTATGTGATTCTGTACGCCGTTATCTCGATCAAAACTGTGAGGAAGATATCACATTAGAACAGCTGGCAAGATTTTCTCATGTCAACAAATATTATCTTGTTCACGCATTTACTGATGAATATGGCATTTCTCCGATCAATTATCTTATGCAGGCACGTGTCAAAAAAGCCGAAAAACTGCTGACCACAACAGATTATTCTATGTCTGTAATCAGCAGTTCCTGTGGTTTTGCTTCATCTGGTTATTTCTCACAGACATTTAAGAAAATTACAGGTCTCTCTCCGAGCGCATACCGAAAGAAAAGCAAATCAGAACACGAAGCAAATAGTTAAAAATAAGGTGTCAAAAACAGACTTTAAACTGTTTTGACACCTTTTTCTTCTTATTATATTATATTTTTATAGATCAGTTTTCACTCGCCAGTCTAAGCGGTTCCTGTCCTCTAAGCTCTATCACAGGTCCGCCTGTATGCTCCACGTAAGCGCGTGTAATACGTACACGGCCAATATTATCATCTTTTGGAATCTCATACATGATATCGAGCATAAAATCTTCAATAATGGCACGAAGCGCTCTGGCTCCCGTATCCTTTTTTAATGCCTTTGCAGCAATTGCCTCAAGTGCATCCGGCTCAAATATAAGATCTACTTCATCCATTGCAAGAAGCTCTCTGTACTGCTTTAAAAGTGCATTCTTTGGCTCACTCAAAATTCTTGTCAACATCTTCTCATCAAGTGCATCCAATGTAAAGACAATCGGAAGACGTCCCAAAAACTCTGGAATCATACCAAAGTTTCTAAGATCCTCTGTCTCAACATAGCGGAAAATATTCTTCTCATTATCATAATGATCCTTAAGCTCTGCATTAAAGCCCATCGAAGACTTCTTTGCCAGACGCTCGCGAATGACCTGATCAAGATCTGGGAAGGCGCCGCCACAGATAAATAAAATATTAGTCGTGTCTACTGTTACCATAGGCACCATTGCATTCTTGCTTGACGCACCAACAGGCACTTCTACCTCAGCACCTTCAAGAAGCTTTAACAGACCCTGCTGAACACTCTCACCATTTACATCACGATGATTTGTCTCTCTTTTTCTTGCAAGCTTATCAATCTCATCAATAAACACAATTCCAGTCTGTGCTTTCTCTACATCATTGTCTGCTGCTGCAAGAAGCTTACTGATAACACTCTCAATATCATCACCGATATAGCCAGCTTCTGTAAGAGATGTTGCATCTGCAATAGCAAGCGGCACATCGAGAAGCTTTGCCAATGTTTTGACTAAATATGTTTTACCGCTTCCTGTCGGTCCAATCATAAGCATATTTGATTTTTCAATCTCAACATCCTTCTTTTGCTGAAGTGCTGCCACTCTCTTATAGTGATTATATACAGCTACAGACATAACCTTCTTTGCGTGCTCCTGGCCTACGACATACTCGTTTAAGCTTGCATGAATCTGATGCGGAGACGGAATTGCCTTTAAATCAATTGGCTTTACCTGATCATCTGGTTTCTTTTTCTTGATTTTTTGTTTCTCCGGCATTCCCATATTCATGCCGCTCATCATATTCATAAGATCATCCGGCATCCCAGCAAATGGAAAGCCCTCTGGGATTCCAAACATTTTCGGGAAATTACCGCTGTTTACCTGATTAAATGCCTTTTGCATACAATCATTACAGATAGTAATATCCGGTGAGATTGTGATCATCTTTCCTGCCTTGCTCTCTGGTCTTCGGCAGACATAGCAGACCTTCTCATAGGCATCATGATCGTCATTTCTATTGCTATTGACATTGCTACCATTATTATCCGCATTTATTACATTTGTATCATTATCATTTGCATTCTGATTTGCCATAACGAAAACTCCTCAATCTTTCTATTTTATTGACTGATCAACAGCCATCTTGCTGCGCAAATAGATCTAGTCAGTACCTATCGGCTTTTTCATATCCCTTGTAGTATACTTGATACACGAAAGAAAAACAAGATTTTTCGAAAAAAAGACTGGCAGATTTCTCCGCCAGTCTCTAAAATTTTTATAAAGTCTTTTTTTAGTTCACTGATTTAGTTATCGATCAGCTTCTTTGTATCCTTCCAGCTCATCAGACTTCTTAACTCAGCACCAACCTTCTCAACTGGATGCTCAGCCTGCATACGTCTCATAGCTAAGAAGTGTGGCATACCAACCTTGCTCTCTAACAGCCATTCCTTAGCGAATGCACCGCTCTGGATATCAGCCAGAACCTTACGCATTGCGTTCTTAGTATCCTCAGTAATGATCTTCGGTCCAGTGATGTAATCACCGTACTCAGCAGTGTTGGAGATGGAGTATCTCATTCCAGCGAAACCAGACTCATTGATCAGATCAACGATCAGCTTCATCTCATGAATACACTCAAAGTAAGCTGACTCTGGCTCATAACCTGCCTCAACAAGTACCTCATAACCAGTCTTCATCAATGCACAAACACCACCACAAAGAACTGCCTGCTCACCGAACAAGTCAGTCTCAGTCTCCTGACGGAATGTTGTCTCCAGAACACCTGCTCTTGCGCCGCCGATAGCCAGTGCGTAAGCCAGTGCCAGATCATGTGCCTTACCAGTAGCATTCTGATGAACAGCGATCAGACACGGAACACCCTTGCCTTCCTGATAAGTAGAACGTACTGTGTGACCCGGTCCCTTCGGTGCGATCATTGTAACATCAACATCTGCCGGCGGAACGATCTGATTGAAATGGATTGCAAAACCATGAGCGAACATTAACATCATACCTGGTCTTAAGTTCGGAGCTACGCTCTCATTGTACATAGCTGCCTGCTTCTCATCATTAATCAGAATCATGACAATATCTGCTCTCTTAGTAGCCTCTGCTGCTGTATATACTTCAAATCCTTCTGCTTCTGCCTTTGCCCAAGACTTGGATCCCTCGTACAGACCAATAATGACATTGCATCCAGATTCCTTTGCGTTCTTTGCATGTGCATGTCCCTGGCTGCCATATCCGATAATTGCAATGGTCTTACCCTCCAGTAAAGACAGGTTGCAGTCCTTCTGATAATAAATTGTTGCCATAACTTAATCCTCCATATAGTGTTGTAGAGCAGCTGCCCTACTAAATATGCAAAACAAGACTCTAATATTAGAGAGTTGCAATGTCGCGTTTTAATATAACTTTTGATATGTTTTAAAGCATTTCCATCAGGAAAGGCTATTCTCAGAACCTCTTGACAAACCTGTGATACCAGTTCTTGCTAACTCAAGTATCGTAAACTTCTCAAGAAGCTTTGTGCAAGCATCCAGCTTGCTTTCATTTCCGGTAAGCTCAATCATCATAGATTCTTCTCCGACATCTACGATCTTTGCACGGAAGATATCTGCAATCGCAATTACCTGCGCTCTTTCCTCCGGTTTAGCTGCTACCTTAATCAAAATCAATTCTCTACAGACAGACGCATCAGCAGGCAGCATCTGAATCTTTGATACATCCACCAGCTTTGCGAGCTGCTTTTCAATCTGCTCAAGCACATCTGGCTCACCCTCTGCCACAACTGTCATTCTGGAGTGACGCTTATCCTGTGTCTCTCCAACCGTCAGGCTGTCAATGTTATAACCTCTGCGGCTGAATAATCCGGCAACGCGGCTCAGCACACCGGCTTCATTATCTACCAACAATGAAAAAACAACTTTATTACTCATGTAATCACCCTTGTATCCTTCCGATTCAACGCTTTCGCTGCAAACATCCCAAATAAATTTTGGCTGCCTGCACGACTAATCATAGCAATGTTTAGTTTCATTGTCAAGTGACAAATTTAATGTTGATCCGTGCGAATTTAATCTCTTTCGCCCTCTAATCTCATTTAATTTGATGTGCAATCGACTTTTATTGATTTTTTGTAACTTTTCACTACACGCGTAAAATCATTTTTCAGCCACAAATCACTGACAAATTTTATTCCATACTTAAACATTTTTGTCCAAAATGGAAAATGATTCAAAGCATATTCGCTCCAAATAGGTAAAAACTAAAACAAGATCCACTAGAAAGGACTACAATTATGGAAAAACTTTCAAAAAATATAGAGATCAACATGAACTATCTTTCCAATCTTCTTTGTGTCAACAAAAGCTTTGATCTTGTAACACGTGTCATTGAATTAAAAGGACATAAAGCTGCTGTTTACTGCATTGATGGCTTTGTTAAAAGCGACACACTTGAAAAGCTTCTGGAATTTATGTTTAAAAAAGCTGACTCCTTCAAACAGCCTGAAGATTTTCCACCAGATGCATCTTCTTTTTTGACACTCTTGCTTCCCTACTGTGAAATCAAGCTGGAAGCAAACTTTGCACCTGCCGTCACCTCGCTCTTAAAGGGAATGAGCCTTCTTATTATAGACGGCTATGATCAGCTTTTTATCATAGACTGCCGCAGCTACCCTGCGCGAAGCATATCCGAACCTGACAAAGATAAAACCATGCGCGGTTCTCGCGACGGGTTTGTTGAAACACTTGTATGTAATACTGCCTTGATACGGCGGCGAATACGTGATCCAAAGCTGATCATGGAAATGCAGCAGGCTGGAACACGTTCTAAAACAGATATCTGCTTATGCTATTTAGACGATCTCGTTGATAAAAAACTTTTATCATCTATAAGAAAACGGATTCAGGATATCACTGTACAATCACTTACTATGAACCAGGAAAGTTTGGCAGAATGTATTTTTCCACACAAATGGTTTAATCCATTTCCAAAATTTAAATTTACGGAACGCCCTGACGCTGCATGCGCTGCTGTATTTGAGGGTAATTTAATCATACTTGTTGATAACTCGCCAAGTGCCATGATCCTTCCTTCTTCTTTGTTTGATATTGTTGAGGAAGCAGACGATTATTATTTTCCTCCGCTCACTGGCACCTACCTTCGTCTAACAAGATCTCTGATTGCACTCATGACATATTTTGTTCCCGTTTTATATCTGCTTTCTACCATGCACCCAACAATGCTTCCGGACTGGTTATCATTCATTGCTATAAAAGATAATATCAATGTTCCCATCATCTTGCAGCTTCTTATTTTAGAGCTGGCACTTGATGGTCTTCGCCTTGCAGCTGTAAACACACCAAATATGCTGTCCACACCTCTTAGCATAACAGCCGGTATTGTCTTAGGTGAATTTTCAGTTAAATCCGGCTGGTTCAATTCGGAATCCATGGTCTATATGGCATTTATTTTTGTAGCCAATTATACACAATCAAGCTACGAATTTGGTTATGCACTCAAATTCATGAGAATACTGACTCTTATTTTAACTGCTATTTTCGACTTCTGGGGCTTTGCAGCAGGTGTTATTTTATTTATCAGCTCTATGATCTGCAACAAGACGATAAGCGGATATCCCTATCTGTATCCAGTCATTCCATTCTCATGGCAGGCACTTTCAAGGCGATTTTTTCGGTCACGGCTTACAGATGTTGAATCCAAATAAATGACCACTGTTTTCAGGAATCACTTGTCTTTTTCTGTCTACTCATGGTATACTGACTGCAGTTTGTAAGCGCAGACAGATTCCTATGGTATCTGCTGCAGAAAGGTTAAAGGTATTCCATGATTAAAATAAAAGAATTTACTGAATTGACAGAAAAGGATAAAGCTTCCATCCGTGAGCTTATTGATGACTGTATCCGCTATGAGCAGCTTGAACTTGCCGTACCAGATTTGAATGAAGAAGACGGCACTGCATATTTATATTATCAGTCTTCAAAAAGTCCAAAGCTCATCAGTGTACTTTTTTGCTATGATCTTGAGGATTATCTCGAGGTTAGTGCCTTCACAAGTCCTGCTCATCGCTGCCAAGGTGCTTTCACAAGTCTGTTCCAGAAGCTTATGGAAGGATACGAGGAAACACCAGTATGCTTCTATCCAGATGGAAACAGCTATGATGCGCTGATGACAATGGAAGTATTAGATTGTGAATATAGTGGAACAGAGCATTTGATGAGGTTAGAGAAAAGACCTGAGGTGGCTGGGGATGCTGCAATTGCAGAAAATAATGCCACCGTTACTCTTTATCCGGCAACAAAAGATGACTTACTTGCACTTGTCGCAGTTCACAGTGCCGCCTTCGATATGGAAAAAGAAGATTCCATCGCATTCTTAGAGCAGTCATTTGATACTGGAGAAACCATCTGGTGCATTGCTGCAGGCGGTACAATTGTCGGCCTTGTATTAACTTCAATCCAGCCAGACCAGACAAATCTCTATGGACTTGCAATTCATCCTGAGTATCAGGGAAAAGGCTATGGCCGCGATGCAGTAAACGTGCTTTTGCAAAAGCCAGAGATCACCTTCCCAGTTACACTACATGTGACAGAGGAAAACGAATCTGCGTTTAAGATTTATAAAGGGATGGGATTTGTTACTACACAGGAATTGATGGAATATTGGTATTAAAACCATATTAGTCTTTTCATTCACATATGCCATACGTATTTATACAGAAAGAACATGCTCCAACCATATAGGCCAGAGCATGTTCTATTTACCTAATCGTCCCAATCATCATACGATTTTTCTCCTTGTTTTTCTTTCCATTTGTTAAAGCTTTTTACGGCATTATATTCTTTTTCGTCCATTTTCTCGCCACTATAATACTTTTCAAGTCCACTTTTTAATGTATCTCGGTATGTATCGTCGTCTGAACAGCCTGTAAAAATTCCAATTACCCCGATGCACACTGATACAAGAAATAAAACTTTCAATCCCTTTTTTCTCATTTTGTTTCCTCCTATTACTTTCCGGTATTAATTTCCTTGCTTATGTATATAGAATATCATCCTTCATCCTACTATTCAGCTCCCTATCAGGAAAAAACGGTATTTTCTGTAACTGCCACATCATTTTATGCTATCTCCTCTCGTTTAACATATGCAATATACATTGGGATCTTTTCAACTGTCTTATCTACTCTTCGATTCCGATTCCACTTATGATAACGTCTAAGTTCCTCCGCTGTCTTTCCCAACTTAAATTCTCTTGCTACAGCAATACGATATCTCTGTGTAAACAAATAGGTTCTCTTTCCTCTTTCTTCAAGATAAAAATTCAGTTTGTCTCCTGGAACCATCTTCCAACTTATTACTCCATCATCTCTTACAATCACCTTTCGCTCTATATTCCTCTCAGCAATTACCTTACCAGCAAAGTTAAACTCTTTCTTCATTGTGACTTTTTCTCCCTTCTCTTTATTTGATGTTTTATCCTTAACTGTGAGTTCATTATATTGGATTTCCAATTTTTTCGCATTTCAATATCAGGAAAAAACGGTATCCAATTTTCACATAGAAAAAGCAGCTGCATTTTTCTTTTACAGCTGCTTATAATTATCTTCACTTGCATTCATTTTCTGCCATATGCTTCAATTGGCATTCAAGCCTTCTTTTGGTTTCAATATAGATTGGATCGTCTTCCTTTTTAAATTGAATTGTTGATCCATATCCCATAAGACGAATCACCAAATCCAACTGATCTGATTTTTGATAATCAATTTTGAGCTAATAAATTCCACTATTTTTATCATATGTGCATTTCTTCTTCCATGGGGCAAGTTCTGTCAAAATTCGATCCGCAGTATTCTTTTCATCGCTAAACTGAATTTCTGTAGAAAGCCCTTGCCAATTCAAGTAATTTTGTAAATTCATCTTAGCCTGCTCAATATCGAATTTTTCTTCAGTATCCTCAACATTCTGTATATTCGACAGATTAAAAATCACTATTTTATTTGTTTTAGAAATTTCAAAATATCCCTGAAAACGATTATGGTCCTTTGAGAACTCTAATAAAATTGGGTTATAATTTTCTTCCTTTATCTTGCCAGTTAATGTATGATATCGGATAAAGACGGTTTTTCTATCTATAATCGCCTTGGCTAACATCATCACATACTCTTTTTCCTTACGGTTATCCTGTATATGATACTGATCAAAACATTTAACATATTTCATAGGAAGCACTTCCATATGAATATGTTCAGCTTTATCATAAAAAGTTTTATCACTAAAAACATTTTCCTGTATGCTTTTTTTAACTGCATTTATTTCTTCTCTATTTAAGAAATAATCGACTTTTGAATCATCTAGTACCGATAACAACCACCTTTTTTCTATTTCTGATAATGGAATAATATCTTTATAAAAAGCAGGCTCCTCCATATCCAGAATCTTTCCTGTTAACTCATAAAAATTATATTTTTCACTGTGCTTTCTGTCATTAACTGACTCTTTGCTGTTTTCCTTATTAATCACAAACCCATACTGAGGATCTTCCAGCAGAGCTTTCACATCCCCATTGATATTACGTCCAGTATTCTCCCCAATTTGCTTTTCACATTTTTTTACTGCCGCTCTTATAATTTGTTTGTTCCTCTTTTCTTCTGCGAAACTGTCACCACTCATATTATATCTATATTTTTGCATTAACGACTCTGCTATAATATAATATCGAGCACTGAATATTTCATGAAAAATCTTACTATGTATCTGAGCAGGAGTTCCTTTTGGAAATACTGTTTGAATTTCATTTGGAATCTGCCATCTATCCTTTTGTAACTTCAATTGTGATATCATACTGCTAGACAAGTCTTTTCTTTTTTCCTCATAGTTCGGCTTTATCCTTTGAAGCATCATTTCTACATCTTTTTTCATTTCGAAGCGATCCTCTGGAATACCTTCACAAGAAATAATTCGACAGTAAAAACTCCTCACCCATGGAATTAATTCTCCTGCATCCGTCACCTCAACTTCAAAATCAATATAACCCTCCGTCTCATTTACTACTACCTGTCCCAAACGGCACTCCCTTTGCAAACGTCTTCGAATAAAGCCTTCCATCTTCGGATCAAATGCAATTCGCATCTTTACCTTATGCAAAATGGCTGGAGTCATTGCATTTTTCTGCTGACCAACTGTAGTTGATATCCCCCATGAGTTTTTGATAGATCTTCTGGCGTTTTCTATTTCCATATCAATAAATTCATTCGTATAACGCTCATCATATTTTTGCAATACTTGTCTTATCTCCTGATCTTCACAATAATAAATTGACTCGATGAATTCCAAACGTAATGTCGTATAGCACTCCTTAAACGGCTCATAATAAACTAGTGATTCTCTTCCATTGCGAAATCCAACTCTGATCTCAATCGGATAACAAAGAAGCTCTATTTTCTCTCCATTCATTCCATGCTTATACTGGATTCTACACCACTTGCCTTGCTCAATTGCATAAAGCAGATCAATACAATTATAATCATTTAATGCCTACATATAATGTTCATGCTTCAAGCGAAACTGACTCATGCTACTATTTTCCATTCTGTCTAGCAAAAACACACCAACCTCACCAAACATGTAATACTTCGAATAAAAATCAAGCAGACACTGCAAATGGAATTCAAAATCTTTGTTTGCCTTTTTTCCTTCATCTAACAATCTTCTCATTGTTGGCAAGCCATCTACACTCCATCTGCGGTCTCCCTTTTTCCCTTTTAGACCGATGCGCTGTGTCTGTCTGATGATGCCAAGTGAACTTAATTCCTGTAATTTCAAATTATACTTTTTATTGATATTGTTGTCATTTGCTGTTTTTCCCTTTACTTCCAATATCTTTGGATAAAAATTGATCAAATCAGACGTTTTGTACTCTTTCTTTTTCAGATCTTTTTTTCTCATATACTCGTATTCTGATAAGAAATCTTCTCCAGATTTCGTGGTCTTACCTTCACACTCTCTATTCCTAGCCAGTATCTCATATGCATTGTCTTCCACACATAACTGATCGCTTAAAGCCGCCATTGTGTGAAAGAAAAATGCAGCATCTTCTGATTTATATTTGCAAAAATGATATACCTTATGGAACGGATTTACGTCCATTTCCTGCAAATATCTTGACGTAGTAAGACTAATCTTATCTCCAGAATTTTCCCATTTCATATCATCTCGAAATATATTGCTCAAGCGTTCTCGATCTATATCCTGAGTTGCTTCCTTCACCCCGTTTTCATTACTCAAACGGCCAAAACCGTAACTATAATAGTCACGTAAAAGATTTTTAAATTTTTCATCAAAAAATGTGACCTTAATTGACTCTTTATCTGCGGGCATAATTTTCCTCCAATATAAGAATGCAACTTTTACATAAAGTTTTGCCCCCGTAAATTTACGGGGGCAAATACTTACTTTTTCAATACTTCAATTAAAAGTCCTGTCTGACCATTACGTAATGCATTTTCCAAACGTTCAAAGCCATTTCTTCTAATACCTTTTGCATTCGTCTTTGTTTTCATATAATTAAGTAAATCAGCTTCACACACTTTTCGATTTGTTTTTGATGCTCGAAAATCTGACTCGACCCATAATTGAATTAGCTTTTTTAGCATTGGTACAGATTTTAAATCTATCAAACTCAAATCCGATCCTGCATTACATTTTCTTTGAATAAACAGCAACTGATTTCGAAGTTCCTGTATTTTCTCCAATGAAATATTAGCATTTTTCAAAGCCGTCTGTATTGCATTCTCATGTTCTGGACAAGTTTCATCTAATAGATTCCATTCACCTTTTTCTTTGCCCTTAAAAAAGTCAGACACAGCCTTTTCATCAGTTGCCTTCTTGTCCACAGTAAAATCAGAAAATAATTCTGCAAATCCAAGACTTCCATTTCCTATTGCTAAACATTTCATATCCTCTCTCAATAGTCTCTGAGATTCTGTTAACCACTTTTTAATATCAGCCAGCTTTGGAATTTTTTCTCTCGGAATCATGTGTGATTCCACATTGCGAATATTATCCTTTATCTTCAAATAATATTCCATAAAAATTTCCATTCTACTTTGATTTAAGCTTTCCTTAGTTGTATTTACTTTGCGATCCCAGTGATCCTTAACGGGCTTACGGTTATTGTATTCCTGCAGATACTTGCCATAGGCATCCTCAGATAAATCAAGCGTATCCATCAAGTACCCTTTTACATAGCGTTCCATAAGATATGTGATAACAGCCTCTTGAAATGCCACCGCTGCCACACCATATCTTCCCTGTTCAGTAAACAACTCTGACAATTTTACTAAAAGCCATGTGTTACTATAAATTTTCTCTTTTTCAAAACGATGCGAAAACTCATCCCTTAAGCTACCCAACATAAGCTTCGCAGGAGCCGAAATTGGAAGTAATTTTACATCAAGCGCTATTATGTACTGAATACCATTTTCCAAATAATATGGATTATTCACATTCCATGCATAGTCAAACTGTTCGAACTGACGAATCACATATTTTATTTGTTTTTGCATTTCCTGGTCGCTTTGCTTGCTAACCTCTCTATTCAAACATTCACAAAGTCCCTTTACACTACCAAGACTTTGAAACTCACTAATAGCATTTACCCAATCTGTCAGTTCTGACACTGCTGAAAGATCAACAAGTGGCGTATTTGACCCTTTTCTTGCCTCAAACATTCCATAATACATCGAATATTTAATCTCACTTCTACTGATCATTCCAGCATATCGTACAAACATCGTGATGTACAATGGCATAGAACGAAAACCATTTGAAATATCGAATATAATTTTTGTATTTTTCTTTTTATCAACAACATCTTTGAACGCATTCAATAAACGTGTTGGATATTCTTCCAATTGCTCTTGTGTACTTCCTGGCTCAACAATCGCAATTCGAACCTGCTGAAAGTGTGCTTCCTGTCGAATAAACTCTTCGACCTGCTTCCAGTCAATATTTTCACCACTCTGATCTACAATTTGCTTTCCAAGTCTATCTGCCTCTGCCTTTTTTTCTTCTGACAAGTGAAGACTATACCATTCAAGCACTTCTGACCATCCTGACGTTTTGGTTCCAATTAATAATAATTTATTGGGATTTGTTTCCTTTACAACTGCATCAAATGCATAACCAGTAGATGCAATCGGCTTTTCATCTTTATTTACATAATTGGTATTCTGATATCCTCCCTTTCCCAACTGAGTAATTAGAATTTTATCATCATTTTCTGCTTTTAAGTTTTGAAATTTTTTTTTATAAAGAGCCGGTTGCAAATTCGTGGTGTCCACCACATTTCGTCCATTGGTGTACTCGCGAAAGCCCTCAAAGAAAAATTCTGACTTTTTCTGTGTAACATCGCCATCTACAATTTCAACAACCTTTCTCTCTGAAACAGCACTCAACACCTTTAGGTTACGTAAACCGCTCTGCCAACGATGCGCACCCAGTTTTCTACCCAACAAGCTGTTTACCAACATATAAGTAAAAACAGATTCTCCTTGGCATAGCACAGCACTATCCTTCTCAGATTCAACAGCAGCTACTACTTTATCACTTTCTGTTTTCGCAAGCTTAGTTAGTTCCTGAACCGTCATCTGCGAAGAAATGTTAGGAAATGGCATATCCACAATTTCTCCGTATTTTTTTGCCTCATTTGTTTGTTTTTCACCCCAAGAGACCGAAGGGTGATTGGTATAATTTATAAACATGAAGTTTCTCCTTTAATTCCACATTTCATCTTCTTGGTCTATATTGTCTGTTACTATGTTCTGTAATATCATAAGCTGTTAAATCCTGCTGTGGACTTAATATACCTGGCAATAACTGTATTGGATGATCATGCCCCTGCATTCCCGCACTCTTATTTTCTCCAAACCATTTATGATTTGCAAGATCATTAACATTTCGCCCAACATTAATATTTTCAGGATTTGCAATGTAAGGATACCTTGTTTTCATTGCATTGTCAAAATTGCAAATTTTCTTTAGTGCTGCAATTGTTCTACATCCATCATTTGAATCATCTTTAATTGGCTCCTCACTTGAATAATCAATTAAGTTTTTGTTCTCTTTTATTTCATATCCATTTTTCTCTGAAAAACTTCTGCATACAATTTGATCTACCACTATCTTGACACTTCCAAGACCAATTGGCTTTCCGTGACCAATTTTATGACACATCTTTCCATCTGCTTTATTTTCCCAGAAATTAAGAGTCCACACTAACTCTCGTAATTCCTGTAGTGTGATACGATCAAAATATAACTCAAACACAAATTTGCTTCCAATATCTGCCACCTGCATGCTCGCATTGCGTTTTGCATCAGGTCCTATTGATGGAGCATTTTGATTAATCTCCTTAAAATCCTTTGAATGCCAATAATATTTTCTTCCACGGATCGTAACTCCTCGATCATCATACCCTGGCACCACAAGTCTTTTTCTATCGTCATATGTCGCTTTCATAGTTGAATAAAACGGCATATAGGACGGTCTCGGCGTACCAAGTTCTGCTAACGGCACCATTTTTTCACCCATCTTTTCTGGATTTTGCATAATTGCATCCGTAAAGCGAATCCGCCCACCCACAGCGGCATCTTTCTGAGCCATTCCAAATAAGCGACATGCTTTGCACATCTTTTCTCTACTTTGACACGGCTGCTTCTGATTGATATGTTGATTTAAAGTTTTCTGAAAAGAAATTCTTCCCATTGCAGCCAAACTAAAAATCACATCTTGCCCCTTTTCCAGATACCATACCGGAATACAACCACGCTTCTTCATACGTTCATATTCAGGATAACCATAATGTGTATCACCATACATTCTATTAATATTAGAGCGATACACCTTTACAGTTTCATCTAACCCCTTCATTGCACTTTCTATCACCGCATTAGAAAATTTTTTTAATTCTTTCTTTTCAAATATACTCTCGTGGTGTTTATTGGAAATCAACTCTCCCAATACAAGGTAACCCTCACTTCCACCTTGTATTACAAATCCTTTCGCCACTGGTGCACATTCTATAATGCCATTATTTCTTCTTTTCTTATATGTAATCTCTCTGTTTGCACTATCTTTCAATGGCAAAAAATGAACTTTTTCTCCTGAATAGACATCTTTTTGTGCAAAGCGCGTATAAGTACCTAACGTGTCACGTCTTATCTTATATGCCGGACAGCTACTTGACCAAACTTCTGGATTAAGTGTTGGACTTTCTGTTTCTCTATTCCTAGCACTTGCCCCATTTTTGTCCTCCCTAGCTATTTTTAACATATACCGCTTGGCTTTATATAATTTCCACTCCCCATTTTCATTCATCAGTAGTCCGGCTTGTAATGCATTTCCACTTCTCGTATTTAACAGTGTATTTTCTTTTAATGTAGAAAAGCAAGAATTTGTCGCAGTCTCATAAACACTACGGATCATTCCACGCAGTGAAGAAGCCGGTATCATATATTGTCCATCTGGTGTTGACTCAAAACTATAACTTGAATGCTCATTTTCTATATTTTCTGATGAAATATCTGGAATGGCCAATGGTGTCTTCGCATAGATTGTGCATTTCATCATACCAGTTAAAAGTTCTGGCGCTTCGCTAACTACTGCATTTATATCCTTTGTTTCTTTTTTTCCAAAATCCACTGGAACAAATGTATAAGGATTCACAAACTTTTCTCTTGTTGATTGAATGTACTCATATCTCGGCATTTTTTATCCCTCCTTTAGCTCCACTGCTCGCCAGTCCTCTATTCGTGCCTGTCCAGAGTCCTCGTATTTTCCAAAGTGGTAACGAATCACTATTTTTGCATCTTCCATACTCGTCAATGGTAAATAGTATTGTCCACCTCCAGTTGCATAAACTTCATGCGTATCATTAAATAGCTTAGCTGATCGTTTTGTATCAATATCTAAATATTGTTCCTCGTCATAGTATTCGACATTCTTACCTTTTTCATCAAGAATGCGCATTCTAAACTCTCTCCCAATATCTCCTCGAAACAACTTTACTTCTCTTTCTTTATTAAAAACACGAACTTCCAACACCTTATTTATCTGATTTTCCAAAAGTTCTGGTGTTCGCAATGGCGGCCAACTATCAACAATATAACAATCTGTTAATTCCGCAAGTACATACCCTTCCATTTGCTTGGTTTCTTCTCTCCATTGCTCCCAAATGCCTTGTTTTTTCTCATCCATGACATTCTCCTTTCAGATTCATAAGAATCGCTGCAATCTGCTTATACTGTTTCGCTGCTTGTACTTCAAGCTTTTCATCTATTTCTAATTTGGTTCCATTTACTAGCTCAACTTCAAATATACCTCTTCCTACACCAGTCATACCACCAACTGAAAGGAAACCATAATTTAAATCAACAATACTTGCTGCCAATGCCTCTAGTAGTTGATCTGAAATATCGGTTTGAAACGATATTGTAAGCTTTGTTGTTCCACCATAATAAGTGCGCTCTGTAAATAAGGCAGTATCGATTGTTCCCCCATCAAATCGATCAATTGCATTATGCATCAGAATTTTTTCCTTGGCCCCTATAAGTTTACTTTCTCCAAATCGAATTTTAGATTTTGACTTTTCTGTATTCGACACAATTCCAAAATACGATTCATCAATACCTGGAATCAATTTTCGTATTTGACTTCGAAATGCGCCACACCAAGTTGTTCCCGGAATTACTGGTATCTTTCCATTTACACCAGAAACTGTGAGTTGTTCAAAATCTGGTTCATTCCCAACATCGATTCCTGTTGTATATCTTCGAATTGAAATGGCTCCCTTTAGTTTCAATGAAAGTTCAATACAACACTCATTTGACTGATACAATTTACTTCCCGTCCACTCAGTTTGCTTATCCCACATAGCATCATTGTACATATTAAATTCGAGCCACTTCGCCACATCAAGTTCGTCTGTCTCTACATTTTTGTCTGTTTTTTCACTCAAACAGAACATTACTTTCTTTACAGATACATCTGTTATTTCTCCGTATCCTCTCATTGTTTTTCCACCAAATCGAAATACGCCCGCTTTCCACGCTGCTGCAATTTTTTCTGCAACTGCTTCATCGCCTTCATATAGATTCTGCTCCATATAAGTCACAAATCGAATACCTGGCTCTAATACTTCCATATCAAATTTTGCGCCTTCTTTTGCAGTTTTCCATTCATCAAGCGCTACACTGTCACGACGACTCACACGATATTTATCTAAATCTGCCTTATCAATATTGGCATCATAAAACAGAATTCTGCTTGATGCTGATGTTTTCTGTCTTTTTTCCTGAGCCTGCTTCGCTCGTGACGAGTCCATTACCTCACCAAAATATTTACGGCATTCTTCTATATCAAATAATGTTCGAGCTACACCGGCAATTGCCGATGCTGGAAGATATGGAACATTATTTCCATTTCTCATTAAATCTTTATCTGTCTCTTCATTTTGACCTGATCCTACTGCAAGAGGAGAAGACAATCGAAATGAAATGCAATAATAACTCTTCTTCTGAATCTTCATTGTTACTCGCCCTCCATCTTCTTCTGATATTTTTGCGCTGTTAAATACTCCATGATGAAACCACCCCAAGTATCTAAAAGCAAATCTCTATATTGATTAGGTTCAAGTTTCTTCAATATTGTAAGCGTATTTTGCTGATCACTAATTTGCTGATTGTCGTTTTCCTGATAGAATAGGCCTTCAATCTTTTTCTCATCTAATACCCATTCTTCTCCCTGGTTCTTTGCGATCAAACTCAATACCTTCGTTTGAAGCTCTGTTCTCTCTGCCTCTCTCTTCACTGCTTTAATCCTGGCTGCAAATGAACAGAATGCCTGATCCCAATTGTTTCTATTTTCTTCAAGACTTTGCTGCACCATCAAAGTTGCCTTTCCAATTGTTGTCGCTGAAAGCCGAAGTTTTTCTTTCGTTGCTTCTTTTGCTGCTTTCAACTTCAACTTTTCCTTAATGGATTCCACCAAGTTATTGATAACAAGTTTCTTTACCGCTTCTTCTTTTATTACTATCTGCATTTGCTCATTCGTTTTCTTTTCGGTATTTTTCTTATTATCATCTGTGCTATTCTCTACACGATATTGCATCGTATTCAAATCAAAAATACAAATCTGACCATATCCTTCCAGATTTTTTTCTCCGATAAATCTCTTCGTAATCTTGATATCACTCTGCAATCTATAAACAAATACACTTCCTGCTGCCACCGCCGGAACTGTTTGTTTATGTAAATTCCACATTGTCTGATATCCATTCAATTCTTTTGTTTGAATCATTGAGTGAAACTTCTCTTGTTCTGTTTGGTCGGCCTGAATGCCTAATTCTTCTGCAACTGCTTTTTGCAAATCATCGTAATAAATTGAATATCCAGTGCCTTTTGTTGACTGAAAGATTCCATCAGATAACAATGTAACCATTACTGTCTGTCCCTTTTTGCCATTAAAGAATACTTTTTCTATATTTTTATTTTCTATCTTGTTTAATAAAACACATTTTCCATACTGTGCACTTCTTGAACGGCCAAAACAAAATTCACTTTTTTCCAGCAAGTCCTTTACAACAGAAGCATATTGCTCTTTCACATAGACCTGACCTGTATAGCACTGATTTTCCTGAACTGCCGATTGCGTATATAAAATTCCCTCTACCCCATCTGCATTCTTTTTATAGTGACTGTGATGGTAAATCATCGTCTGTTCTACTTCGGCAATATCGGCACGATTCTTATCATCGAAAAATACATATTTTCCTTTTAATTTTTTAGGCTGATTTCCATTGCTCGGATCATATTCTTCATTTGCATCCCCTGTATAACTAAATTGCGTATTTACGATTTTTTTTGTCTTTTTTAGCTGATTTAAAAATAATGGCGCTGGATAATAAGCTTGTCCATTTTTATAGGGAACTAGATTTGTAAATATAGCCTGTCCTGCTAAAAATAAATCCACAAATGTCTGATCCTGCGCACTAGTTTCTTTTGATGCAAGGTATGTTCCTGCTAGTACGCCAAGTACTCTCTGCCCCCGAATGCAAGTTTCTGATGCCTGATCATCATTACTTCCAAGCATTAACGGTTGGCTATTTTTTAGTTGATACGAAAGTACTACCCACTGGGATTCTTCTTGTATTTTCTTATTTTCTATTGCGCTACTTTTTATTGTATTTTCTTCTATTTCTTTATCAAAAACGAGCTTACATGTAACGCTCCCCATTCCACGATTTCGATGCATTCCAATATTCCTTGTTGCCAAGGCTATTTTTTTCAATATTTCTTCTAGATCTGTTGTTGCTTGCGTAAGCGTGATTTCTGTCTCAAACACCAACGGCTTATTTGTAATCGGAGAATATTGTTTTACAACACGTGTGTAGCGAAGTGTATTGTCATCTGCAACACCATTTTCATCAATACTCGTCTGTGCTTTTATCTGTGTAAACTGATTTAAAATTTCTTGCTGACTCGAATATGCTACTACTTCACTACCATTTTTCTTTAATGCTTTTAATTCTTCTACTATTTTATCATAGTTTGTGATTCTTGCATTATTAATAGCCAAAAGTCCACATGATTTTTCCCCAGCAGCACCAAACAGTTTCTCCACATCTTCCTGACTGATAAAATCATATAAAATAGACTGTGCAGACTCTCTCATACATCCCTTTAGGCGCTTTGCTGGTATATATGGCAGCCCAAAATCATCATAACAAATATCGCTATCTATTACTCCAGCATATGCATATCCTGACCCTGCACATAAATCAGAACAAAGTGTTATTGTTAAAACTCCTTTTGCTATCATAAGTCACCTCTCATTCCTGCTTACCTTTAACATCATTGAACCATAAATCGTACATAATTACCATATCATAAATAAGTTTTCTCATTTCATTTTTATCTAGTAATTTCAAGCAATCAAAATCTGTTTGGCTTCGCTTACTTTCGCTCATATGTGCTTTTATTCGCATCAATTCCATTTCCAAATCAGAATCACTATATCTAGCATGCTCGGCAAGTCCTTTTACATTACTTCGTCCAAGTTGGTTTAAAAACTTCCTAACACGCTCAACCATCTCTATATGAATTAGGTTTTCTAAATTTTTTTCTTCATCTTCACCAATTTTTATAACCCATGGCTTGCTAATTATACCACCTAATTCTTTGTTACGAATTTTTTCCAATGATTCACCTGTACCACCCTGACTATAGTGAAAATCCATCAACGATGTATCAGTTAATTTTCGCTCTTTCATCACCTTCTTTGCATTTTCACAGCATTCCTCTGCTATTCGATATGCCTCACTATACGGAGAATGGCTCTGGAATATAACGGCACCTGCACAAGAAGATTCTCCTTCTGGTAAATTTTTTAAATACAAATGCATAATATCATATGCATCTCGCGCATTACAAATAAATGTAATTTCATCTCCAGCATAGACAACAAATCTGCGTTTTAACTTACCTCCATCTTGAACTGTTTTATATTTTTCCATAAAAAAATCATCAATTTCCTTCAATCTATCATCAATATAATTTTTCTGAATTTGTGCTGAAAATTGGCGAAGTGCTGCTACGCAGTCCTCATAACTTTTCTTTCCATCACAGCATTTTTGCACTTTCGCTCCCATACTATTTCCGTCAATGTAAATAACTGCTAGAAGACTTTCCTCATCACGCTGTGTCACCAAATTATCAAGAATTGTTTCTTCATCTGGTTTATTTTTTCTAATTTCGTCATACTTATCATATTTTGCCTTACTCTCAGCTGAAACCTTTTCCCCCACGCTATTTTTTCCTGTTAACGGCATGGATGTTCGTCTATCTAACTGTACAATCGGAAAAGCTGCATATGGACGAACATTGCTTTCTTGCATTTCACGAACTCGATGTAAATCATATAACTTTTTTCTGTCCCCTAAATAATCGGAGAAATTTACCCCTACTATGTAAGTGCATAACACCCTTAAAGACGGAACCTTTTTCATAAGCTTTTTGCTAAACTCATATGTCACATCTTTGCAGGCCTCATCATCCTTAAATATCAGTTGGAAATTTCCACCACCATCATAGACAACCTCACCAATGTAGCCTTCCTCCAAGTGTTCTTTAAACGCACTTTCAGTAAACGCAGTTTCTTTGTTATGAAAAATACCTTTTCCAAATTTTTCCTTATTAAGCTTATAAAGTCCTTCAAAACAATCACGAATTAATGCTGATCCACCAATAATTTCTTTTATGCGCGAACTGCGATAAATAAATTCCTGTTTTCCTCGGATGTCATACATGGCAAGTGCATATTTATTCTCCATTTCGCATTTCTCCCTTCATTTTGGATATTTTATCTAGTTTTAATTACTTTTTATTTCCTTTTTATGGTTATTTGTAATATACCATATTTATACTTTATTTGCAATAACATTTTCATTGCGCCAGCACATTCATCTTAATCACCGCCATTCAACCAATCAGGCTACTCAAACCGGATTTGACATTGCTCTTGTATTTCTTCTTTATACTCTTTTAGATCAACCATCTTGAAGTTCTCCAACATTCTTCGATGCTTTTGTTCTCTACTTTGTTGAATCTCTTCCCAGATTTTTTTCACTCCCTCTATTATCTGCGCAATCATATGGCCGATTTGTATCAGATGCAAGCCAATAGTCAACTCTTTTTTGTGATTTTTTTTGCAAATCCTCCCTTAATCATATTTCCTACATTTTCCTTCGATCCTCTTGCAATTGTTCCTCTTGCTTTTGGCGCATATTTGTCCTTATACTGTACCCGTAACAGTGGACACGTGAATTAGTGTAGTACCAGTTTTTTAGACACTTCACTAATCGTATCCCTGTTTTTACACAGTTCCTTAGTGAACCCTTTTTTCTGGACACAACCTTCCAAACATGATATTCTGACTACAGAAATGGAGGTCTTTCATGAGCAGAAAAATATCCACAAAGGAACAACAACAGTTACTACGACAAAATCCCTATATCTATAGTGTCACCGACACCAGAATCACACTCACCAAGGCTTTTAAGGAGATTTTCATGACCGCTTATAATACTGGCACTTCTCCAAGAACAATCCTTGAAGATCATGGCTTCGATATTTCCATTATCGGTGAGCGATTCTTCACGTGTTTTTGAAATCATCCACTCTACTATACAGCAAAGCAATAACTCCCTATCGTTAAAAGCTCTATGCTCTATGGCTGAAGTATCTCGCAGCGGCTACTATGCCTGGGTTAAGGCTTTCTCTACAAGGGCTCGCATAGAACAGCAGGATCGTGATGACTTTGAACTGGTACTTGCTGCCTATAAGCTGCACGGCTATTCCAAAGGTGCAAAAGGTATCTACATGGCTCTTCTTCATATGGATCCGCCTGTACTCATGAATCTGAAAAAGATCCGACGACTTATGGATAAGTTCAATCTGTCCTGTCCCTACAGGGGATCGAATCCTTATAAACGAATGGCTAAAGCCTTAAAGACAAGCAATGTTGCGGACAACCTGCTGAATCGTGAATTCGAAGAATACGGCCCTCGAGTTGTATTGCTCACAGATATCACATACCTGCCATACAACGGTACCTTTGCCTATCTTTCTACTGTTATCGACGCCTTTACCAAGCAGATCCTTTCGTATGTACTTAGTCCTTCATTGGAAGTCGATTTCGTATTAGAGACAATTAACAGGCTCGTAGATCAGCATGGCATCTCGCTTCATGCCGAAACCATCATTCACTCCGATCATGGCTGTCATTACACAAGTCATAAGTTTATCAATATCCTCTATAACAAAAAGCTGCGTCAATCTATGTCCCGACGCGGAAACTGCTGGGATAACGCACCTCAGGAAAGCTTTTTCGGACATATGAAAGATCATATCATTCAAAAGCTTGCCGAATGCGCTACATTTGAAGATGTCCAAGTCGTTATTGATGACTACATTAATTACTACAACAATCGACGCTATCAATGGGATCTTGCCAAGCTGTCACCCAACGAATACTACCGTTTTGCTACAACTGGCGAATATCCGTTGAATGTTCCCAATGTCCCGGCCTTACCAGCTATACAAAGTGAACCATCACAACTCGGCATACAGGCAGTTGCCTCTAATGCCCCAAGTAACTAACGATCCATTCCGCTTGATGATCTCATACTATGACCTGGGTGATTTGTCAATGGCTGCAACGTATAAACGTAACTGCCTGCCATTGATAATTCCATCAAGTTCAGAGTCCCATGAAACAACTGGAACGGAAATCAGCAATGCATCAACAGAATATCTTATTATGCTTTGTCCACTTTTCGGGATGCAGAAAATGTTCTCTGTCTACTTTTGTAGGCAACAGCTAGAAGTTTGTCCAAAATCAAGGGTATCGAATTTATGTAGCTATCTAAAAAATAGGCACTACATAAATTCAAAATGTCCTTGACAAAGGGTACAGTTCAATTCTCCATACACATCAGCAACCACCTGCACAACCGCCATTCCTACAATAACAAAAATCGTAATCGCTAACATACCTTTCTCCCTTCGTTCTAAAAATACTTATTACCGATCAATTGTTTCTTATCATTTGCTGCCAACAGTTACTATTATGAATCGCTTTCTCCTTCCTTCTTTTCATTTCTGTCTTTCCAGATCTCTGCTACAACACTAACCAATGCCTCACCGATTACTACAATTGTATCTTTTTTCATAGTCTTTCCACCTTTCAGTTTGTGATTCCACTCAGGCAACCGCCCTAAGGAAGTATCAACAGGTTTTTGTCTTTGCAATACGTATTAGATATTTTGTCAATGCTTTTTTTCAAAAAAATTTCCATGCATGATATATGCATGGAATCACATGTTATTGCCCTCTCGGGCTAGTACCTCATTTCTACGGCGATCCTTAGCTATTGGGATCACGTTCCGTATTAGTGTCAATGCCTTCACGGGCTTATACCTCATTTCTACAAAGTAGAGCTTTTCGAAGAGGAAGAAGCAATGGAATGTGTCAATGCCCTCACGGGCTTATACCTCATTTCTACAGTACCCCTTCAAAAACCTAGGTTTTATGCGGTTTCCAGAGCCTGTTTTTGCAGGTATTTGTCAGAATATTCTGACAGTAACTGTTTTTCGTGCATGTTAACAATTTGGACATATTTAACGAGGTATGCTCACCTTTGACACTGAATTAAGTATAGCACCAAATACAGCCACTGTCATCCTGTTTTTAATATTTTTCAAAAACTTTTTATTTCAAATTTCAATTACCCACTCATACTTCTCTCCTTTTTTTCTTCTTACCAACATTCCCATACTAACCTCCATACAGTCAATCTTAGCGTTATTAAAAATCAAATGTAACTCTCGCTCTACCTTTTCTATTGATTTGTCAATTCCTTTTTTCTGGCGCTTAAACTCCACAATCTTTTCTGCTAACTCCTGCACCTGTGCATGGATATTGATTTCCTGATAAACAGCCTTTTTCTTTTCCTCTGAAATATTTCTGCTGACTGGAAGCGTAATGCCGTTACTCTCCTCCGAATTTTTCTTAATTGCATGCAGTACCGGAGATGGGTAACAGTTTTTCGTTCGTTTAAACATGCAATTGCAACCGTACTCAGCTGTCACGGATTTATACTGTTCTCTCAGCTTAATGCAGCTAATTGGACGTGATAAAAGCTTTTTGATAAATTTTTCTGTCATGAAATACTGATAATTCAATGTAAATGACATCACAGTATGAACAAACTCACGACCTTCCTCACCCATATGTCCAAAGACATATAAGACAGATAGTCGCTCTCCATGTGCCAAATATCCAGTTGAAATTGCTTTGTTGACAAGATACGACATAAGAGAACATCCCCGTAATACCAAGCGAACGCTCTCTGGAACAACACCAAGTCTTTGATAATCTAATTCTTGAAATGCTGCTGGCTTTATCTGTCCATTTCCTAGATTCTTTTGTGCATCTTGAATTGAAAGATTCATTGAAATAATCCGTTTCACTGCTGTACTGTCACTCTTTACAATAGCGCCAAACCACTGCTGTAGATTTTGTACTGGCATCATCTGATCATCGCAAAAATAACTTCTCTTCTTTCCAATCAAATGCATACCATATGGTAATTTGATAGCTTGTCCAGGTTCCTTTGTTTTCCGTCTACTCTTCCATGGAAAAAATTCGATTGTATTAGCAGAAGGTGCTTCTTTTGTTCCCTCTTCTAATAAATTCTTTACTTTTGCAGCAATCACTTCTTCTAAGGAATACACGTAGCGCACTGGTATCCATTCTGAAAAGAAAATCCATACGTGATATCCACGGTATCCAGAAAACTCACAGTATCCGGTTAATCCAAGCTTTCTTAAGCATTCCATAACTTTTTTTGCAGTCTTGGCTACTTCAAGCAAATATTTCGAAGGAATTTCTTTTCCCTGAAGTTCCAAAAGAATCCGCTTAGAGATATCAATATCAATTACCATATAGTGAACGGTTTCATTATTTCGCATCACATAGGTGTCAACTGTTTCCTCTCCTGATAAGTGGCGCTTCACTATATCTTCTGTAAATGGATCTGGAATCGTCTCGATATGACGCCGTCCGTTTGCTTCCATTTCTTCATGCGCATACAAATCTTCTCTTCCAACCAAAAGCTCCATAAACGCTGTTATCACTTTTCTATTGAATTTTTGAATCTGAGTCTCTATATCCTCTTTCTGTTCTTCAGACGGCAGATCCTCTGCACAAAGCGTTTCCACAGAATCGCTCTGCTCTGAAAATTTTGTGATTTTATCTACGATTTTCTCAGCTTGACTGTACCGTCCTGCATCAGCATAAAGCTGCATCAATTCACTCCAATTTTCTTGTGTCTCTGCCTGAAACAACCGACCAAATGAATCCAAAATTTCCCTTTGGCTGTACGAATCCAGTTCTTGGTAGGTTTCATCTGAAGAGGCCTCTATTTGAAAATATTGCTCATATTCCAAAATCATTAGATCCTTCCAGCCATTTTCCTCCCACACGTCAATCAGATACTCTGTAATATCCCTGTGGAAATTTTTAAATTCACTACGCCTGTGTGCGAACTCTTCAAGTTGAGATTTATTACGAAGCATATAGACTAACACAACAAATTCACTAATACTTTGAATTTTCTCTTCCTTATTATAATATTGCTCCCAACCATTTAGAATTTGCGTTCCTTTTTTCAAGCGTTCTTCTAAACTTAGCTGTGACTGCGTAAGCCATAGATCTTCTAAGCTCTGATCTAGCCTTTGCAATGCTTTCTGTGTTGCCGTCTTTCCATTCCGATCAAATGCGTATCCTAGAAATTCAATGCCTTGCTCCAATGGGCAAATAGATGTCTTTGCTTCCTTTAAATTTAATCCATATGGTTCCAACAATATTTTTATCTTCGCCAGAACTGTCTGCAATTGCTCTCGGCTCTTTCCCAACAGCAAGATATCATCCGAATAGCGAACATAAAACACAGATTCTCTTTCCATCATATGGTCAAAATCATCCAAATAAATATTCGATAGTACTGGTGAAATGGATGATCCTTGATAAATTCCAAGTATTTTTTCTTCTAATGCCCCTCCCTTTCCAAGGGCAGGTGCTGACAACTGCATTTCAATCAACTCTATCACATCTTCTTCCTTAATTACGCGTTCTAATTTTCGCTTTAACAGCGGAACCTGTATACGATCGAAAAAAGATTCAATATCTGTTTTAGCAATCCAGCTATACTGACTTGAGCAAATTTCTTTTTCAATTCTTTCCGCTGCTCCCATCGCAGAACGCTCATTACGATACGCATATACACAAGGTGAAAACTTTGGTTCATAGATACGGCTTAATTCTTGTGCAATTGATGTCTGCACTACCTTGTCGCGCATCGTATATAAACTGATTTCACGCACTTTTTCTTCTTTTTCCAGTGATACAAGACGTACCGGGCGAACCCGGTACTCATGATTGTACAATTCCAAATTTAATTGTTTCAACTCAATTTGACTGTTTGCATCAAACTGTGCACAGCTAATCTGATCCGTTCCAGCAGAAGGATTGTTGCTTCTTACCTTCTCCCAGGCTTGCCCCAGCTTTTGTAAATCAATTATCTTGCTGTAAAGTCCCATCTTTCACGCTCCTTTTTATTCAAATCACAACCACATCATCTAAATCATCTTCACGAATACACGATGGATTGCCAAGTATTGCTATTTTTTGCATTTCTTCCTTTGCGATCTGGTAAATTCGAATGTTGCCATCATCCATTCCTTCCGATAGATCTGCTAGCTTCGCATATAATACCTCAAACTGCTTTCGGCTGATTTCACATTCAAATACACTATACTGAACCCGTCTTCCATAGTCTAACAAGATCTCAGCTGCTTTTCTTCTTTTTCTATTTGATGTCATATCATAGCATATTAAATACATTCCTCCTGCACATCCTTTTCCATCCAGCAAAATGGCTGATATATTCTATTTTCCCTTACAGCCTGTTTCAACACATCTGCCTGCTGACGGATAATATCTCTAAAATTTTGACTTTCATTTTTATTGACTGGCTCCTGCATCCATTTCTCATATGCCATGCAAAACTGCTTAAACGCATTTGGCTTCAAACGCACTGCACCATCTTCCATTTGAAAATCATCTTCTCCAAGCATTCCTTTGTTAAAAAGTCGAAGAACAAACCGATCTGCCGCAGGCTGCCGAAATTCCTCAATCAAATCCAGTGCCAACGATTTTCGTCCATATCGAATGCCATGCAAAAATCCTAGATACAATTCGAAAGATTCCGCCTCAAGCGCAGCTGTAATCTCTTTTGTTAAAAACGTATAAGTCAAACTTAAAATAGCATTGATCGGATCCTTTGGAGGCCTTCTATTTCTCTCCTGAAAAGAAACACTGCTCTTAAACATTTTTGCATAAGACCGAAAATAAATTGCACTGCAAATTCCTTCTACCCCCATTAAACCATTTACTGTTTCTTTTCTCCCCAATGTCTTCTGGTACTCAGAAAGACTCTTCAAATCCTCTCTATAATCATACTCAGAATCATTCCAACGATATTGCCGAATCATTTCCATCTGATTTTCAATTTTATTGGCTACTATCGCTCTGGCAAATGTCAAACGCTCTGGCAATGATTCATAGCAATGATACTGGCTAAGTCTCAAGAAAATATTTTTGGAATGCTCCGGTGCCATATGGCTTAAATATCGACCTGATCCAGAAAAGAAGCTGACATCTACACCAGCTTGCAAAATTGTGTGAAGTGCCTGTGTTGTAATCTGCACATTGCCAATCACCGAAATCCCTGTTACTCGAATCAGTCGCAATTCGGCCAACAATTCACCATCTTTTTCAATTATAAGCCGATTGCTGTGCTTTTTGATACACGCTCCCTGCTCTTTTATATAAACAACAGCCATCTATGCCTCCAAATCATTTCTACTCCAGTTAACACTACATATTATCTCATCTGATAGTATATAGAATCCAATGGTGATACCCACTCCATCTGTTTTGATACTTCTGTAAAATCAACCTTTTCTAATGTACAAAATTCCATAAATAGTTCTACAACAAACTTTTGAAACCTCATATAGTCACCTGTTTCAACTGGTGCAAGGCCATGCGCAAAAATACTGTTATTACGAAGCGATACCATTGCACGAATACGTTTCAGCTTTGGAACTGTATTTTTTCCATCCCATATTATTGGATCCTCTAATGCAGCCAGTAAAATAAAACCTTCCAAAAGTGAAATTTGCTCTGGCAAATATGCAGACGTATTTCTCCCAAATACAGCTTTCTTTAACTCAGCAACACGTTCTTTTAGCTTATTGAATTCCTCTTCTGTAATCTCTTTATCTCCGATCTTCATTTTCATATATTCCATTTTAGAGACAAAAAGCTGATACAATGATAATCGTCTCTGCTCAATCATCTCCAACAAGCGGTAAAACAAAAGTGTTGCCATATCATATTTTTCCTGACATTCTCGTACCTTTGCATTCTGATACATACTGAACATCAATGGAATCACATAATGTGTTTTCTGAAGAATTTCCATATTACGTTTCTGCCGCGTAAGATCTGGTATATCCTTTAAATTTTCCAATAACTCTTTCTGATGGATCAGGCGCTCCAGAAAATCCTGAAGTACAAAGTGACGACTATACTGGCTATCCCTTTCAATTCCTTTCACTAGACTGCTCATCGTCTGATATGCCTGTATAAATTCAAGAGAATCCCAATACTCATATGTTCGTGCCAACAAATGCACAAAGCTTAACTCCTGACGTATAACTGGATCTGGAATTTCTTCCTTGATTTCTCCAAGTTTTTCTCTTGCTCCTGCATAATTATACTGCTCAAACAGCGCATATGCCTTATCAATCTCAAGATCACCAAATACATCCATTGGACTGTTGATATAAAATAATGTTTCCGATCCTGGAAGAGGCTTTCGAAAATCTCTCATATACTGATTTGTTCCTACGTAGATCATTTGAACATGAATCATTGCACCAGCCATTGCTGCCGCTGTAGACATTGCCTTTGTTCCTCCAGTGAAATCAATATAAATTTTCTCTGGCTTTCCCCACTCAAGGTAGCATCGCTTAATTTCACGATAAATATCTGTCTGATTTGTTTCATTCACTTTACTCTTCTCAACTTGAGACATACGCAAGCAGCAAAAATCCATCACTTTATCCAAGATCTCTTCTGACTGACTTGTGTACAAAAACAAAATCCGCTCAGGCTGCAGCAGCGAAATATTCAATACAATCGGCTCATATGAGGTTCCTACTGATACAATAAGATACTTTGCCTTTTCTTTTAATTTACTCTTGTTGTTGCGGATATACTCTCTTACGATATGCTCCATCATCTCTTCTTCGTAAAACTGTTCCGCTTTCTTACGCTGTTCCAATGTCTTTCTTTCCAAAGTCATCCACTGCTCTGTTTTTTCTTTCAAAATTTTATCCACGTATCCTCCCTTTCCGCCGAATCAGTAGTAAAAATGCTTCGGTCTTTGACTTTTAATTCGGCAACAGCTGCGCTCTCTGCAGTAATCATACAAGATAAAGAGCCTTTATCTTCTTCGCTGTTTGATAAATTTAAGATGACTTTATTTTACAATGTGAAGTGTTCATTGTCGACGCACCTGTTATGTGGACATGCAGTTATAAACCTCTTTCGTTACTTATTCTTCATAAAAAGACGCGATAAACAAAGGGTATTCATTCGTCGTTATTCTCTGCATTAAAAGTGGACAATTATACTGCTCAAAAAAAGACAACTCCAGTGGTGGATGCTGTCTTATATCAAATAACGTAGCAATTATTTTCAAATTGTTTTGCCACTGCTGTTTTAAAATCTCTGGTAATTTCTTTAAATAAACTATCTTATCCCATTTATTCAATTCTTGCAGTTTTGCTATCGCTCTTTCAAAACATTTTACACATCTATAAAATTGCTGATGTGAAACCCAACCTCTTTGTTCTGCCTCTGCTATATTTTGATTTGAAATTTTATAGCAAAAAATACTGACAATGCTTCAAATCGAATACACAGCAAACGGAATCATATCCTTCGCTAAAATCGCATGTGTATGCTGACATGATTTGCAGCGAAGACGTAAAATTTTCATATGACATGTTTTCCATTTATAATCATTACAATCAATATTATATAAATTTCCTTCATTAACAATTAAATATCTTAAATAACTTCCGTGACGCTGCCACTCTCCTACAGATTTACATACTGGGCAGGTATATGACCATTTCCCATAATGTGCCAGTAGTTCGTGATAAGTATCAACATCATGAGAAAAGTCAATGATCATATGCGTCCTCCTACGGTATTGGCATCCTTGCTTTTTGTGTCTTAACATTTATTATTCTTAATGCCCTCACGGGCTGGTACCTCATTTCTACAGGTAACGATGAAGAAGGAAGTGGGGCAGAGGGTGTTTGTGTCAATGCCCTCTCAGGCTCTACACTGATAAACCCGTGTATCAATCAGAAGCCAGTGATCGTGTCAATGCCCTCTCGGGCTGATACCTCATTTCTACTGTACCCCTTCAAAAACCTAGGTTTTATGCGGTTTCCAGAGCCTGTTTTTGCAGATATTTATCAGAATATTCTGACAATAACTGTTTTTCGTGCATGTTAACAATTTGGACATATTTAACGAGGTATGCTTACCTTTGACACTGAATTAAGTATAACACTAAATGCAGCTATTGTCATCCTATTTTTTCATCTTTTTCTTGTCTTATTCAATGCTTTCCTTGCCTTTGCAATTGCCTTCATATCTGCACTTTTTCTGCTTTCGACATGAAGTGAACAATACAGTTCAAAACGCTCTTTTGATAATTGACCATTCTCCAATGCCTGCCTTACTGCGCAGCGCGGTTCGTTTGTGTGTGTACAGTCACGGAAACGACACTGCGCAGCCAACGCTGCAATATCTTCAAATGTATCATCAATTCCTTCGTCTACATCACAAAGTCCAATCTCCCGCATTCCCGGTGTATCTATTATGACAACATTATTCGGTAGTTCAATCATTTCACGATATGTTGTTGTGTGGCGTCCTTTCGCATCTTTTTCGCGAATCTCACCTGTTTTCATAATCTCTGTTCCTGCTAATGCATTGACAAGTGTTGATTTTCCAACGCCTGAAGATCCTAGAAGTGCAATTGTGTTTTCTGGCTGCAGATACACCTGCAATTTATCCATCCCATCACCTGTCAAAGCACTGACCGCATGAACTTCTATCTGCGGAAGCATTTCTTTAATCTGTTCTTTCAAGATTTCCACATCTGAACATAAATCTGCTTTGGTCAAAATTACTATCGGCTGTACGCCTTCCTGCAAAACAGTTGCGGCATAGCGCACTGCACGCTTGACACTGAAATTGTCATTCAACGACATGACAAGAAAGGCATAGTCAATATTTGCTGCCATTGGCTGTTCTTTCATACTTTTTGCTGTATCTGGACGCGTCAGAAAATTTTTTCGTTCACAAATCTCTATAATTTTTGAATCGCCATTTGGATTGTAACGGAAAGTCACATAATCTCCAACTACTGGAAACATAGTTTCTTCCCGATAAAATTTTCCACTTAATTTTGCCGGGATCTCTTTTTCCCAATATCGAATTAGGTAACTATTTTTCTGCACTTCACTGATACGTCCTAAACGCTCTATATGTAACCACTGGCACGAAAATTTTAATGGTTTATATGGCGGAAACTGCTTATTAAATGTGGCTAGCGCCTTTCGGCCTACTTCTGTCTGTTCACTTGGACATTCTTCAAATACTTTCGCTTCTATAAATCGTCCCGGCGTGTCTGACAATCCTCCTGACTGCAACTCATATCCCATAAATGCTGAAAAATTATGCCCCTTTGCATCCGTCAATCCAAAGTGATCTGCTGTCACAAAACCATGCTTTGGATAATAATCTGGTTCTCCTAAAATGCAAATTCCCGGATAACCTGCCTCTCTCGCTAGCTCAATTGTTTCTTCCAATAACATTCCACAAACACCACAATTTTGGTAAAGTGGATCTGCACACAACGGACCAAACGTGAGAATTTCCTTTCGTTTTCCTTCATTCTCAATCCATGCTTTTGAGTAAAAAATTGCTCCCACAATCTTTCCATCTACCTCTGCCACACGACTTAACGCTTCAAGATAATCTTCTGACTGGCGCAGTCTATACACCATAAGATGCTCGTTGCAGCCTGGACCATGCATATTCCAAAATGCCCGCATTACCATCTCTTCTGTCTGATGGTATTCTTCTTTTCTTTCCTTACGAATAATAATTTTCAATTCTATCTTCTCCTGTCTTTATGCCAGAGGCCTAATGATCTCTGTTTTTAACAAGAGTATAGAAATTCAACTTGTCTATGTCAATATTACAGGCGTCCCGAGAATTTTTCCATCCATTCTTGCTCTAATGCCCTCACGGGCTATCACCACATCACCTGATACTCTCCAAATCCAAAGCTGCTGTTTTTTCCAATATGAAGTAATTCTCCTGCAAACAGCAGTTTCATTGTATCTTCATTTGCATCATTAAACCAAACTTTTCCTTTGATTCCACGAAGTGTCATTGCGCTGTCTCTTCTATTTGAATAGCGATTGACTCCTTCTAATCTTGACTGCTGACGCGTAGTAACAGCTGTCTCTGGCGTTTCTTCCCAAAATATTTCTGCTTCGATGCCTTCAAAGCAGTCCAGCATGTAAAGGCGGCGGCGAATTGACGCGATGATTGGCTCCATTTGAAGATCACGAATAAATTCTCCCTGATATTTTACCGTAAATGGTGTATGAAACGTCAGCATCCCTGAATAGCAAGCGTCACTTACCTTAGACAAACTTCCCTGTTGTACTTTTTGCAGCTGTCTCATTCGGTAATCAATATATTCTCCCAGCGTGGAAATTTGATAATTTCCCATTTGAATGCTGTTATTTACAAGAATATCCTGCCAATACTGATTTTTAACAGAAACAATAATAAAATGTGCCTGATGCTTGCCAAGACCTGATGCTCCGAGCATGCTGATTGCCTGAAGATATTGATTAAAGTAAACAATATTTTTTCCGAAGAGAATTAGCTGAAAGCTTAACTGATCTCCCTGATAAAACTCTTCCTTATAATTATCACATTCAAGCACATAGCCTACGCTCTCGCCTGTTGTCACAAAAGATGGCTTCTTTTCATATTTAGAATACATGATGCGCTGCACAATACATTCATCTGAAAAATCACATTTTTCACATTCGCGCCCACGCACACAATTAGCACGCAGCAGCATTTCTCCGATTCCACCACGGATAGCAGATACCTTCTGTTTAGGCAGCATGGTATCCTCTGTGAATTGTACTACAAATGTAAGTTTTGTATAGCGAATGTCCTGTGACTTTATTAACAGCTGACTCATGCCGCACCTCTTTCTTCGTTTTCATTACAAAGCCTATTCTGCAAATATACTTGTATTGGCTTTGTTTTTAATATCTGCTTAATCGAACAAACGATAAAACTCATCCTTATATCCAGCCATGTGATCCCACACTGCTGGACTAAGCATCTTCTTCTCTGCCATTTCCTCAAGCTGTGGAAGTGTTACCTTAATAACATCCTCTGTCTCTCCCTCTTCAAGATGAACCTCATCAAGTGCCACATCTTTAAAAACGGCATAATTATCGCCAAGAAACTGACCAATATGATTATCTCCAAGCTCAATCAGCTCATTTTCTTCAATCTGAATACCTGTTTCTTCCTTAAGCTCACGCACAATGGCATGTCTGCTTGTCTCTCCTGAAATCATATGACCGCCTGTATTCTCCCACTTACCAGGTGCATAACGTTTCTGACTGCTGCGCTTTGTGAGCAAAATCTTCTTCTCGCTGTCAATTACCCAGATACCAACACAGTACAGACAATATCCTTGCGGAACATTCTCGCCTGCCTGGATGGTCTTTCCTGTTTTTCTGCCCTGCTGATCATATAAGTCCCATTTTTCCTGTTTTGCCTGCATAGTGTTTTCCTCTCTTCCTCTTTACTTGTTACTGTTCATGCGTAATGTAACGAAAGCCCTTCGGTGCAATGGTTTCGTCGACGGACCAAACTCCGCAGGTTCCTTTTATGTTCTTTCTTATTATACATTACTTTGAAAGACCTGCTTCAAGTGTCCGTCTCGTGAAATCCATTCACCTTCGGGCTTGCCGCAATATTGGCTTATCCATGAACAGTAACCTTTACTTTTACTATTTTCCAATTAAGTCTACTAGGAGTTGCCCACTTTGTCAATATATGATATGATAATACAAAAATAACAGGTTCATTTAACGTTACAGTTCATGGCAAAGCCCCATGAACAGTAACTCATTACACAGGAGGCATTATTATGAATTTTTCTTTATCACCAGAAAACGTTTCTGCATGGCGTGAGGGCCATGTTATGAATGATATCGTGTTTAACCTTGGATGTTGCTGTCCGGGGCAAGGCACTGAGGAGGTCTTTTCTTATATTGAAGTGATATATAATGATGGAAACCGCCATTATTTCTATGAAAATCAAACCGGCTTTGATCGTTTTGAAAAGGATTTCTATGACAAGCGTTTTACTTCGTTTCATGAGTTCTGGACAACAGAAGAAGCTGCCGAGGAGAAGCGCGATCTTTTCTCGTTTCGCTACTATGTACGCCGCTCAGAAAGCAGCTACACAAAGCTTAGCCCTGCTGAAATGGATGAGTTAAAGGCAAAACTTACTGCTTGTTGTCCAGATGGTCATAAGACAGACCGCCTCACTCAGTTCCATCATTATGACCGAAGTGTAAACTATCATGAAGAAGACACCACCATCTGAACTATTGATAATTCAAAAAATCAAGAAGTCAAAAAAAGAAAAGCATCCGACTTAAACCAGACAACATTTTTTCGCTTGTCACAATTCGGATGCTTTTCATACTTCTTTATACTCTTTCTGTTTCTTTATGTGTTTAATATGTTACTTACTCAACGGTCACAAGCTCATACTCTCTGCTGCCGTATCCAAGTGCTGCCGCAGCCTCGATGGTATGAACACCATTTCTGCTCTCGACACGCTCCAGAAAATGCTTCTGACCCGGATCGTCGGTTGCCGCATAAACAAGGTCAATGCAAGCCTGATCAATTGCAATCGGATCAAGGGATACAAGAATACCAATATCCTTCATGCACGGATCCTCTGCTACGCTACAACAGTCACAGTCTACAGACATATTCTTCATAACATTGACATAGACAATATTGCCCTTGAAATACTCAACAACAGAGGATGCAGCATCTGCCATAGATTCCAGGAAGGAATCGTGATCCGCAGTCCACTTCTCCTCAGGCACACCTGCACCGTGGATATAGGCCTTTCCAAAAGAAGATGCACAGCCAATGGAAAGCTGCTTTAATGCTCCGCCGTATCCGCCCATCGGATGACCCTTGAAGTGTGACAATACAAGCATGGAATCATAATTTGCCATGTTCTTTCCAACAAAGTTCTTCTTGATCATCTTTCCATTTGGAATGCTCAGTTCCAGATCTGGTCCCTCTGCATCCATCAGATCGACATCAAAATAGCGATCCCAGCCATGCTCCTTCATCAGAAGTCTGTGCTTTTCGGTTGTGTTTCTCGCACCATCATATGCGGTGTTACACTCAACAACAGTTCCACCAACCTTCTCGATTACTGGACGCCAGAAATCTGGTCCAAGGAAGTTCTGATTTCCCTTCTCACCAGAATGAAGTTTCACTGCAACCTTTCCAGTCAACTCCTTGCCAGCCATCTCATATAACTTTACTACTTTTTCAGGTGTAATTTCTCTTGTAAAAAATACTTTTGCCATCGTTTTTTCTCCTCTTTTTCGTGATTTCCAAAACGGTCTAACCATATTATACAAACCTAAAGTTAACTTCAGTCAAGTACTTTTCCGATAAATTTTGTAGCTATTCAGAATTTCTTACGATCCGCTAGACTTGTAGTGGCGCACACCTACGCGCCACAGCGCATAACACGGGATCAAAAAAATAACCGCAAATAGTGGCATCACCATGTTCAAGAGAGAAGTGGTTCTTCCTAGCAAATATAAGAGCGGATAATATTGAATCAGCGCATACGGAACAATGAGTGTACAAAATTGAAGCATACGCTTCCCATAAATACCAATTGGATATTTGCCGTACTCTCTTGCTCCGTCTGTTAATATGTTCATGAACTCAAGACCATCAAGTGTAAAAAAGCAAAGCGCTGCATACACCATAAACAATCCTGAAAATACAGCAGCTCCGCCGATCAACATAAAAATAACTGTTAACACACGCGTCAGATTCCAGTCGATCTGTACAGTCATGACGCCATAAACAAACAGAATTACCGCCTGAAAGGCGCGTCCGCATCTTGACAGCTCAAATTTGCTTCCAAGAACCTGAAGGACTTCGTTTCGCGGCCGTACTAGCACACGGTCAAATTCAGCATGGCGCACCATACCTGAAAAACTGTCAAAACCTCTGGCAAACATTTCTGCCAGAGAAAATTCGACTAGCACAAGCGCATAACAAATCAAAACTTCGCTGTATGTAAAACCTTTAACTTCATGAAAACGCTGAAACATAAATGTAATTCCCACAAATACGTTGAAAGAAAATAAAAATTGTCCAAGTGTTGTCAGGAAAAAGGATGTCTTATACTGCATATTACTTCGCACATGAATGCTAATATAATGGCAATACAATCTTAATGCAGAAACTTTTTTGTCCTTTTTATGCAGCTTCTCCATCTTTTCTTTCTTATTTGTCTTTTCTAACTTTCCATTCTTGCTTTTTATTTTATCTTCCATGACTCACCCTCCCTGCACAACTAGCTTTTTTTCGGCAAGCTTAGCAAATCGCCATCCAACTCCAACAAGCACAATGAGCCAAACTATTTGAAGAAAAATTGCCTCTGACATGGCGCGGCCTGATAAATCTCCTGAATAAATTCGAAATGGCACATTCTGCATAGCAGCAAACGGAAGCACCTTTAACACACGCTGTACCACCTCTGGCATAAATGGAAGCGGCACGATCTGACCTGACAAAAGCTCACACGCTGATGCATAAAAAATGCGAATGCCTTGGGCAGAAATCGTAAAACAGCAGCTGGTATAAATAATCACGCCAATTGCAACTGTTACTAATGTTCCAAGTATCATTGTCAGAAAAAATAAGAAAAGCGTCATTGGATCCTGTGGAAGCATCAATCGATATGGCTTTGGCAAAAATAGTGCCACAACTAAAATTGGCACACAGCGAAGCAATGCCTTTGACACACGGTTCGCGACACTTCTTGCAAACCACATGGAATAAATATGGACAGGGCGGCACATCTCGTACGCAATATTTCCATCCATAATAGATGAAAAAATCTCAGTTTCCATCATCCATGCCATAAACAGCGCCAAAAATGCCTGCTGCAGCCAAATATAGCTGACAACAGCTTCAAAGCTCATTGGGAAAGCAGACGCATCTGCCTGATAAAATGCTCTAAAGACAAGAAGTTCCATAAATCCCCATGTAAACTGGGTGATAACACCAGCTGCTGCCGCTGCGCGATATTGTAATCCCATCAAAAAGCGCATGCGAAAAAAAGAGAGATACTTTTTCATTTGACTCATCTCCCCTCTTAAATCTCAAGGCTGCGGTACAGCTTTACAACTGCCTCGTCCATGGATGAGGCTCCCTGCTTTAACTCCTGCGGACTGCCGTCCATCAATATACGCCCTTTTCCGATCAACATAATACGATGCGTAATTGCTTCGATGTCCTGCATATCGTGAGTAGTCAATATTACTGTTGTTTTGTGGATTTGATTGAGCTGCTTAATAAAATCACGCACGGCAAGTTTCGACACTGCATCGAGTCCTATCGTTGGTTCATCCAAGAAAAGAATGCTTGGACTGTGAAGAAGCGATGCCGCAATCTCACAGCGCATTCGCTGTCCAAGTGAGAGCTGTCTTGCCGGTGTTTTTAATAGCTCTGATAAGTTTAGAAGTTCTGTCAGTTCTTCAAGATTATTTTTATACATTACCTGTGGAATAGAATATATATCCCGCAAAAGTTCAAATGAGTCAATTACTGGCACATCCCACCAAAGCTGGCTTCGCTGTCCAAACACAACACCGATATCCTTTACATAGGAAATGCGATCCTTCCATGGGATTTTTCCATTGACAACGCAAGTTCCCTCATCTGGCGTTAAAATGCCGCTGAGTACCTTAATTGAAGTACTCTTACCAGCTCCGTTTGGGCCAATATAGCCGATTGTCTCTCCGTCCTCAATCTGAAAACTGATGTGATCAAGTGCGTGAATTTCTTCGTATTCACGCCGAAATAAGCTGCGGCAGGCTTCTCTCATGCCTGCTTTTCTCTTTGCGACCTTATAGGTCTTACATAAATTTTGTACTGTAATCATCGTACTTCCTCCTGGTAGTCATACAAAAACTGTCACGGTTCTCACTTATGTGTGAACTGTATCTTGCCAAGTAGGTCTGCCTTTTATGGATTTTGCCATAAAATACCTATCTGATCCGGTTTGTCCCGTCTTCGGGCCCGTCCGTTCTAGGGTTTGTCCGTTCTCGTACATGCTGTACATTCTTTTGCAAAAGGACTTTTACTATAGCGTATTTTCATGTATATGTCAAGAACTTATTCTTCACGGTCTGCAAATCGCAGCTTTTAATTCTTCTGGTGAATTAATCTCATACGGATGGCGGTTTAATCGGATTGTCGAATGAAGGCACGCACCTGTCTCTTTTTTTGCAAGGGTCTGTCCACAAAATGCCGCCCAAGCTGCTTCTTTAGACACACCATAGCGCTGCAATGCAAAAACTTCCTCATATTCGTGAGCTAACAGCTTTGGATCTGAATAAAAATCAGTTCCGCAGGTCATGCGAACACCTTCTTTTACACAATATTCCACTGCTTTTTGATGTGCTATAACAGCCGGGCGCGCATGCTCTGCAAAAAATGATGCGACCTGCAGCGGATTATCATTATCGGCAAGCAGCTGATAAATTGCTGCTGTCGGAACGTAGAGTATGTTTTTTGATGATAATTCATATGCCTGTCTTTGATTCATGTAAATGCCATGCTCGACTGAATCCACACCTGCCTCAATGCACCAATCTAGACTGTCACCTCCCCATGTATGAACCATGACAAGTTTCCCAGCCGCATGATAGTCTTGTACCAGCTTGAAAAATATTTCTTTTTTCATTGTTGGAATCAGTACTTTCTCTGGTGGTGCACCAACACCGCCTGTTGCAAAAATCTTTACCCACAGACTGTTTCGTTTTTTTATACAATTCTGAAAATCACTGTCTTTGGCATTTTCTCCATTCACCATTCCAGAGCATTCGACAATAGAAAGCGCATTTTCTTTAGTGCTTTGTTTCCATGCATCTGCCTTGATGCACTCTAACCCGCCTGCATCGCGAACTATACGAAAACCCATAGCAGCAAGTTCATTAAGGCAACGCTTAATGCGTCCTTCTACATCCAAGTTGCTTCTCTTTTCCTGATCATCATGATCAAAATCAGTCCATCCTGCATGGAGATGAAAATCTACAAAACCTGGAATTTCATATTGTATCTGACCGATGCCTGTTAACACTTTTGAATCGTTCACATCTGTTTTTGCTTTTAATTTGTTTGAATTATCTGCCTGATCTACATAAATTTCTTTTATCCAGTCTGCTTTCTTTTCCATGGTTTCTTCCGTTTCCTCTCATTGACTTTCTCTCACACAAAATTCAATTCTTCACTCCAAATATGGCAGGGTTGGCACACTGTCAAGCAGAAGTTTTCCATACTCTGTTTTGGGATTCTCAAAAAAAGCTTCCTTTTCTCCTGTCTCTTCAATTTTTCCATCCTTCATGACAGCTACCTCATCACAGATATCATAAATAACACCCATATCGTGCGAGATAAAAAGAATTGTCAGCCCCATCTCCTGTTTCAACTCTTTGATTAACTGCAGCATGCGAAGTTGCACTGAAACATCTAACGCACTAGTTGGCTCATCTGCAATCAAAAATTTTGGTGAAACGCAGAGCGCTCTTGCAAGTGCAATTCGCTGCTTTTGCCCTCCGGAAAAAGATGATGGAAAACGTGAAAGTGTATCTTCTGGAAGTTCCATACGCTGTACCCATTCCTGACATTTTTCCTTTACATGCGCCCTGTCTGTAATTTTATGAAACAACATTGCATCAGAAAGTATTTTTTCTATTGTGTGCTTTGGATTTAATGAACCTTCTGGATTTTGAAATACCATTTGAATTTGTTTACACTGCTGCCTGCGATGCAAATGCTTTTTCTTGCTATAAAGCATTTCTCCATCAAATACAACTTCTCCCGTATCAGCCTGCAAAAGCCCAGTGATAACCTTTGCCAGTGTTGACTTTCCTGAGCCTGATTCTCCAACCAGACCAAGTACTGTATTTCTTTTTATATCAAGACTGACATTATTTAATGCAGGATATTCTTTGTATGATGCCTGAATATTTCGAATTTCTAAAAGTACATCACTTTTTTGCATTTTGCTGCCGCTCCCTTCCTAATGATATGTCATTTATGTGGAATACACAAAATTGCTGACAAAAGCATTTTTGTATACTCATCCTTGGGTGTTAATAAAATCTCCTTTGTCGCAGCCCTTTCCACAATTTTTCCATGATGCATCACAGCAAGATGACTGCATATGCCTGCTGCCACTGCCAAATTGTGAGTGACGAACAATATGGCGAAATTCATCTCTTTTTGCAGCGACAAAATCAAATCAAGTGTCTGCTTCTGAACAGTAACATCAAGCGCTGTAGTCGGTTCATCACATAAAAGCACATCTGGTTTGCATGCAAGTGCCATTGCAATCAAAATTCTCTGACACTGTCCACCGGAAAGCTCTGATGGAAGGCGATCCTTTTTAGAAAGCTCTTTCGGTAAGCCAAGGCGCTCAATCAGCTTCTTAGCCCGGCAAGATGCTTCTTTTTTGCTCACATTTTGCCTTATCATAACAACTTCAATAAGCTGCGCAAAAACAGGGCATAGCGGATCAAGTGCACTCATCGGATTTTGAAAAATCATTGCCACATTTCCGTTAATGTTTTTTTCTTCATAGCTCTCTGAAAGATTTTTAGGAAGCAGTCCTATCAGGCTTTTCAATGTAAGTGTCTTTCCTGAACCTGATTCTCCAACCAGGCCAAGCGTCTCTCCTCGCTTTAACTGTAAAGAAAGATGATCGACAAGAAGTCGGCCATCTTTTCCAGTCACTGTTAAATTTTTTACTGATACAATCGGTTCTGCTGCTTTTAAATCTGATGCTATGGATTTCACTGTTTCAACTGAATCAGTCTGCATTTCCATAAAATTCTTACATCCTTTCTTTTTCTTAACGAAAACGATCTGCAAGCCCATCTCCTATAAATGAGAGCGCTACTCCTGTATATACGACAAACATACCAGGCAAAACTGAAAGCCACCAGGCACTTGTCATAAAGGTTTGTCCCTCTGAGATCATGGTACCCCAGTCTGGTGTGGGTGGTGAAATGCCAATGCCCAAGTATCCAAGCGTTACAATAATGACGAGAAGTCCCACCATATCTGTCATTAAAAGGACAATTGCCTGCGGAATAATATTGGGGAGCAGTTCACAAAATAAAATTCGAATATCAGAGTATCCAAGAATCTTTGCTGCAGCAATCCACTCTGAATTTTTAAGTGCTGCACTCTGTCCTCTTGCTACCTTGCAATAAATAAGCCATCCAACTAACAAATATGTGATAAAGATACCGTGCGACCCTGCACCAGATGCAAATGCGATCACAATGACAAGCAAATAAAATGGAAATGCGATAAATGTATCTGATGCCATTCCTACCAGCCAGTCAATCGCACCGCCAAAATATCCTGCTGCCATTCCAAGAAAAATACCTATTATAAATGGTGCTACCTCAGCCATAACCATAATCCATAGATCAGTTCGCGCAGCATACAGCGTTCTTGTAAATAAATCACGCCCTAATTGATCTGTTCCAAACAAGTGCTTTGGCCCAGGTGCCAAAAGAAACTCTGCAAGATTTTGTTCCAGCGGATCATATGGGCAGATCACAGGCGCCAGTACAGCTAAAACTACCAGTAGACCCATCATAAAAAGACCGATCCACAATGTTGGCGCATGTGTCTTTTTTATTTTTTTTATTTTTGCCTGTTTCATAACAATATGCGCCTTTGCCCTTTCATTTTACTTAATATGTTATACTGTCGCTATTTTCACACTTTTGCCATGCGCGGATCAATCTTCTTTGCAATCAAATCAACAATCAGGCTAATAATGACAACAAAAAATGCGCAGTACAGCGTGATTCCCTCTACAAGTGGAAAATCACGATTGGATATGGCCTCAAATAATAACTTTCCAATTCCCTTTACAGCAAATACCTGCTCAACCACAAGTGTTCCGCCTATTAAATAAGACAAATTGACAGAAAGCAGCATTAATGTTGGCACTACAGCATTATGAAGCACATGTTTCCATAAAATTACACGTCTTGGAAGCTTTGCCGCACAAAGTGTAATCACAAAATCTGCATCAAGTGTCTCTATCAATTGTTCTCTAAGGGAACGCACAAGCGGAGGAATCTGCCCAAAGGATACAGTTATTGATGGCAAAATCAAACTATAAATCATGCCTGCTGTCCCTTTTTTCAGACCGCCGACTGGAAAACACTTCAAATTGACAGAGAAAATAAGAATCAAAATCAGTCCAATCCAAAAAACAGGCATACCATGCGCGATAATAGGAATAATCCTAATTAAATGGTCTGCAATGCCATCTTTATGTGTAGCTGCTGTAAATGAAAGAAGCAGTGATATAACAATTGAAATAGTCATTGACATGACAACAAGCAAAAGTGTCACTGGTGCATACTGTAAAATCAGACTGCGGCACGATACACCATATTTAATTGAATTACCCGTATCTGCATGTAAAAATACGTTTTGCAGAAAAATGAGAAACTGCTGCCCCAGTGAATCATTTAAATGCAGCTGCTCTCTTAATTGATTTACTGCCTCATCTGTCGCATGTTCCCCAAGAACCATAACAACTGGATCTCCTGGCACGAGACGAATCAGTAAAAAAACTGCTACTGTAACAAGCGCAATGACAAGAGCTGCCCGAATAAGCGCTCTTGTCATCGTTTTATAACTATTATTCTTCAAAATAAACATCCTCAAAATGGACACTTCCATTCGGCAATACAGTAAAGCCCTCTACATTATCTCTCAGTCCAACTACATTCTCTGAATTATACAGCGGAATATATGGAACTTCATCTGCTAAAATCTGCTGCAGTTCTTCGTAAACTGCGGCACGCTCATCTCCGTCTGGTGTAACCTGTCCTTTTCTCATCAAATCTGCTGCTGTCTCATTGTTATAAGAAGTCCAGTAGCACTTGCTCCATCCATCTGGATCTACCTGAAATGCAAAAATAGAGTTTGCATCCGGATAATCAGCTGTTGCACTGTTGATCATCATAGAGAAATTTAAATCACGGAAATCTGAACGGAATGTTGAAATTTCCTGTGCATTAATTTCAATATTGATTCCAATCTGTGCACCTGCTGCCTGAATGATCTGTGCCTCCTGAAGACGTGTATTATTTCCAGATGCAATGCTGATTGTGGTGTCAAAGCCATCAGGATATGCAGACTGTGCCAATTCTTTCTTTGCAGCATCAATATCATAAGAAAGCGCATTGACTGTGTCATTTGTCTGATACAAAAGCGCACGCGGAAGAACAGTGTTTGCGGTCTCTGCATAGCCAAAGGTTAATGCCTTTGTCAGTGACTCTCTGTCAATTGCCATTGCAAGTGCACGGCGTACATGCTCATCACTGAAATGCTCGTCAAGCGTATTAAAGAACAATTCTTCCACATTATAGCTGAAGCTGGTTGCTGTCTTCGTATCAGCATTTCCATCCACATTTGCTGCATTGCTAAGTGACAAATCTTCAATTCCGTCAATCTCGCCTGCAAGCAGCTGATTAAGTGCCTGATTGTCATCATCTACTACTTTATATACCAGCTCATCAATATATGGCTTTCCTTCCTGCCAATAATATTCATTCTTTACAAAAGTCAAATCTCCAGATGGATCCCACTCGGATACGGCAAATGGACCTGTACCAACTGGATTCTTGAAAAACTCTTCCTCAGTCTTTCCACCAAAATCCTTTGGAATAATTCCATTTGAGAAATTGGCAAGCTCTGAAAGAAATGGTGTGTAAGCTGTTCCCAGTGTAATCTCTACTGTCTTTTCATCCACTGCCTCAACGGATTTTACATCTGCCTCAATTGGAAGGGATCCTCCGACTTCAAGATGGCGCTCAATGGAAAACTTGACATCCTCTGCTGTCACATCTGTGCCATCGCTAAACTTTAAACCATCACGAAGCGTAAAAGTATATACAAGACCATCATCACTGATCTTATGATCTTCTGCCAGCCAGTCAATAATATTTCCATCATTGTCAAAGGTCACAAGTGACTCAAACACCTTATCAATTGCAAAGGCATTATTTTCTGTGATTTCCTGATGAAGATCGAAAGAGGTCGTAGAATCAGATCTGGCATAGGTGAAGGTTCCACCAGATGTTGACTCCTCGCCTGCTAAAGCCAATGTACTGGCTCCAAGACTGAAAACGGCTGCTGCCGCTACCGCTGTAAGAATGTGATGTTTTCTCATAATCGTACCATGCCCTTCTATTCCCTGTAATAAGCTTTAGATCTCGCCCATCAACAGGGAAACTTTATTTTGCAGTTACAGTTTACGCATCATGCTAGATCCGGATACTTGCAAACCCTCATAATAGCTTAACTGCTTGAGTTCTATCATACCATGTTATTTTTTTCTGTCAACAAAATAAAAAAAGGATTTTTCCTATATTTTGTTATAGGATATTCTTATATCTAGTTGCATTTATTTTTCTTTTTTCTTTACGTCCTCTCAGTTTTGTGTTACACTGCAGCATAAGAAAGCGTAAAGCAAGCATGATATTAGACAGGGGGTTTTTACAATGCAGGAAAAAATTGTCATACTTGGAACAGGTTTTATAGCAGGCTATTTAAACAGTGGTCTTCATTATCTTTTCTCAAAATTAAGACAACCCATGGCAGGAAATGTGTGTGCCATCGGAAAGCATCCAGAAAAGTTAGCTTCGCGCACTGATATATTAAAGGACTGTGTGCTTTGTACAGATCCAATTGACTCTGTATTATTCAAGTTCCATCCTACAATTCTCATAATCGCGGTGCCGCCGACTGTTGCTGTCGATATCGCAAAAAAAATACTTCTTCCCTATTATAATACGCTTCGTGCTGCCTCACAGCCACTGCCGGATTTGTATTCCTTTACTCCAACACCAGATGAAAACTGGTATGCGAATCTTCTCGGAAACGATGTTTCTATCGTTAAGATTCTTCCAAATATTTTTACTGACATTCATGGAATTGATATCACAAGCGTCGGCATTAATACCGTATCACCAACAACTGCTTTTGAGCACTCCAGCCGCCATATACTGCTTGATCTTCTGCTTACCCCTTACGGAAAAACAGTTTCTTTATCTGCATCTCAGGCACTGATCTTTCTGGCTGGGAAAATCACAAGCCATGTCTGCTGTGAAGCCTGCTTTTGCATTCACGAAGCTGCGCAAAAGGCTGGTCTTTCAGTTACGCTAAATGATATCGGAAAGGCATTTCAGTATGCCCAACGATCATTTACTAAATTTTTCGATGATCCAGTTCCATCTCTTCGCCGTAATGATCTTCTGCCGTCTGCATTGTTAGAATTTATGCAGCATTTTTCTGATACCTGGTTTAGTGGTCTTCACGATTTTACAACCTCCATGCCTGTCTGTGTGTCGGATGAGGAAGCATTTTCTCTTGATGTCTATTCCTACGCACTAAACACGATTGCTATTGCAGTAAAAACAAAAGAGGAGTTGGAGCAGGATACAAAAAATGCCGCCACAAAGGGCGGCATACTCGAGCGCGGTGTCGAATACTTTTATGAAGTTATCGAAAGCGAGCTTGGCAATCAGGCATTTTCTGCTGCTTGTGATCATCCGATTTCTTCTGGCTACTGGGAGACACTTCGCAGTCAGGTATGCAGTCTAAGCCGTGAAGCCTATGAGCGCAGTCTGCATCTTGCATCACATTAACCATGCCATTTAGTTTACTGTGTTTTTGTTGCCTGCGCTTTCGTTGTCTTTGGCTTCCATCTAGGATAAATCATCCATGATGCAATTCCTATTACAGCAAGCGCACGTAACGCCCAAAGCAGATACTGTCCCACCGAATAATATGTATTTTGCTCATATGTTGACAATGATACAGAAATTAAAACATGGTGCAGCAAAAAGATCTCATACGAGTATTTTGAAAGCACACTGACAAGTTTTTTCAGAATCACGCATGGTACATTTTTTATCCGATCCAGCGCATTTCCTGCTGCCATAAAAATCAGATACCACAAAATGCCTTCGACTGCAAACAGATACCAAGTTACACGCTCTGGAAGTGGGACAAACACAAACAGACACAACAATACGGCTGCTGCCACACCTGTGCGAAGCGACACGTTTTTCACATAGCGATACAGATAAATGCCTGCAAGAAAAACAACCACATTTAATAAGATATCCTTGTCCACTCTTCCCGTATTTCCAAGCAGCTGTACCATCACCAGATAATAAATAACTGACACAGCAAGTGTTTGCTTAGGATAGCGCGTGACAAGTGCATACAACATCGGAAATACTATGTAAAGTACAAGAATCATTCCGATAAACCATTCTCCGACAAGGTAGTGACTTTGAATACCAAACAGCGACGCATAGCCATCAAGTCCAGTAATAGTCCATAAAAATGACAAATCAAAAAGTTTAACTCCACCGCCAAAGCCACCCATCAAATAGCATACAAAGTATGCCATATAAAATGATGGAAAAATGCTCCACCAGCGCTTTTTATAGTAAGTTTTTAAGTCACTGCAGCGCTCGTAGGATATGCACTGCGCTGCACCGGACACCAGAATAAACAGTGACACTCCCTGCCAGCCAAGGTATCCTTGCGCGCCAATTTTCGTTACGACAAGCGGACTTTCCATAAGGCGCGCACTCCACTCGCAGTTCATATGATAAAATACAATCAAAAGCATGGCGGCCGCACGCATAAGATCGTAGGCAAAATAGCGTTTCTTACTCTCTTTTGTTTTTTGCTGTTCCATCAGATTCGTCCCTCTCTTTTTGCCTGTGCCTTTGAGTAGCCGCAGCCGCAATAGCTCTGACGGTACAAATCATGCTCTTTTGACAGTTCTACTGAACGCTTATAGCCATTCTTTTTCTTAAAATCTGAAAACAGCCAGGGAATACCATATTTTTCTCCCACTTCTGCCCCTATCTCATTTAATTTCTCAGCGTTTTTCATTGGACTTATGGAAAGTGTCGTTGTAACATAGTCAAAACCACCATCTGCTGCTAACTTTGCGGCTTCCTCTAAACGCAGCCTATAACAGGCAAAGCAGCGCTCACCGCCCTCGTCCATCTGCTCCATTCCTTTCGTGATCTCATAAAAGCGCTGTGGGTCATATTTTCCTTCCACAAGCTGAATCGGATAAACTGTATCAAGTTCCGAAATCAGACGTGCCTGCTCTGCGACACGCTTTTTATACTCTGCCTCCTCTGTGATATTCGGATTATAGTAAAATACGGTAATCTTAAAGTAATTGGACAGATACTCTAACACATAGCTGCTGCACGGCGCACAACAGCTGTGCAAAAAAAGTGTCGGGACATGCCCGGCCTTTGTTTCTTTTTCAATCGTCTCTTCCAGACGCTTTTGGTAGTTAATTTTATTCATAAATTTCGTTTGGTTCCTTTCTTGTCTTTTTTGTATAACTCCATTATAATAATGATATTACCAGATTGCTACGTGCTTTGCACTCCCGCAATCTTCAAAAATATTCGTAATCCGCTCATTTTTCTTCAAAAAATGGCTGCTTACTCATATTTTTGGCGGGTCAAGAGATCAAAAATCCTCTTACAAGCGAGCTTGCATCGGATTTCTGATCTTTTGACCCTAGTATCATTATAATAAATTCCATGAAAAAAGAAAGGAGTTCTTTATATATATGGAAACAAAACTTGTTCTTCTTGGAACGGGAACGCCTAATGCCTGCCCAAATGCAAGCGGCCCGTCTTCCGCAGTTGTCGTTGGAAATCGTGCGTATCTGGTTGATTTTGGACCTGGTGTTGTCCGTCAGGCTTCCAAGGCTTATTTTAACGGAATTGATGCACTTCGCCCTGATCTTTTATGCACTGCATTTTGTACCCATCTGCACACTGATCACACTGCCGGATATTCAGATCTTATTTTTACTCCATGGGTGCTTGAACGCAATACACCACTTAAGGTTTTTGGTCCAAAGGGACTGCGTCATATGACTGACCATATTTTAGAAGCATATTCCACAGATATTGATTTTCGCATTCATGGATTTGAAAAAGCAAATGAAAATGGTTATAAGGTGGATGTGACCGAAATTGAAAATGAAGAAAATCCTGGCATTATCTATCAGGATGAATATGTGAGCGTGGAGGCATTTCCTGTCAGCCACGGCACACTAACCTGTTATGGCTATAAATTCGTGACAGCTGATCGCACAATTGTGATAAGCGGCGATACGGCGCCTCTTGAACTGGTGGCCCAAAAAGCTGCTGGATGCGACATTTTGCTGCATGAAGTAGAATATGCCGCCGGTATCTCTGCACGCGAACCAAAATGGCAGAAATATCACAGAGAAGTGCATACACTGAGTACCGATCTGGCTTTGGTGGCAAAAAAGGCTCAGCCTAAGCTTCTTGTTACATACCACCGAATTTACCATATGAATATCCAGGATAACCACATCAATCTGGCCGCTGAAATGGCTCGGCGCGATGAAGCAATCCTGGATGAGATTAAGACCGCTGGGTATGAAGGTTATACCGTAAACGGACGCGATTTGGATATCTTCTAATGATGTGGGTGGATGCCTCGTAAATCACATTCGTCTCGCCGCCATTTATACTACAATAGTAAAAATTCTAGTACTTCATCTGCTGCTCCGATACATGATATACACGTCGGTACAGCAGATTTTTTATTTTCTGGTATTCAGCTTCAGTAACTGTTCTCTGATAGGTCATAATACGAAGCGGAATTGGTTCTCTTCCCGGAGCAATTGATGGCTGAGTATATGGATATGGATTATAGCAAAATCCATTTCTTTCATAAAAGCTAATACGCCTTTTTTCAAGTTCTCCTTCTGGCAGCTCAACTTCGAGACATGTCATTTTATTTACCTGAGTAAGGATCTCTCTTAACATGCGTCCTCCGATACCACCATTTCGTACTTTGCTGCTTACTGCAAAATGCTCAAAGAATAAGATATCATCAAACTCCCAGGCAGATAAAAATCCATCTATTTCTTTTGTTTCTTCATTTCTATGTATAAACACCTTATATTCTGGATTTTCAAATAATTGTTTCTGGCCTTCGTATCCTCTGTATTCATCATCTGGAAAACTCGCTTCCATAATTGCATACATCTGATCAAAATCCTGTATTTTTAAAAGTTCTGTCATTTTACCCTTCCTCTCTAAAACATTTTTCCGTGTATTTATAAAGATACCTACTTTCCCGAGTAATTTCAAGCGTTCATTTCTGGTATTCTATAAAGTTGCATGAAGATCTTATATACTCTGCCAAATCAGCACTGCTCCGGAAATCATTAACAGCACAATAACGAGTCTTTTAACAGTACGCTCTGGAATGCGCGTTCCTGCAAAAATGCCAAGACCAAGGCCGCCCAACATAAATGGCAATAACATCACTGCCTGCTTTGCAGCATCAAGTGTAATAATCCCCCAGCAAATATACAAAATAATTCGGAAGGTATTTTCAATAAAAAATACCACACTAATATTGCCCTTAAAAGCATGGCTGTCATCTGTGACACGGCTAAGGTATGCGCCAAGTAACGCCCCTACTCCGTAAAGGCCACAAAGAATTCCTGATAATACTCCGATGAAAATAGTAAAACCATTCGATTGTTTCATCGGACGTGGACTAAACTCACGAAGAAGCATTTCTGCTCCGATTAAAATAATTACAACACCAAAAATCATTTTAATTACAGTCGTATCTGCATTTTTCAGAAAGAATGCCCCCGGTATACTGCCAATCATAACAAGTGCAGCCAATGGTCCGCAAATCTTCCAGTCGATTTTCTTTCGCTCTTTCCACGCTAAAAGCAGATTTCCCGGGTAGCCAAGCAATAGCTCTACTGGAGAAATCGACGCATTATTTACGCCAAAGCTTAAAATGCTTGTAAAAACAAGCGTGTTTGCAAATCCGCACAGTCCCTTTACAAAAAATGCGCAGATTGCTGCAATGATCCAGATGATCATATTTCCCCCCTGTATGATGTATCTTTTTTGTTTTTTTATGCTGATTTGTAGTATAATGCGCTCACATAAATATTTCAATAAATATTTGGGGTAATATTCTTATTATTTTGATTATATAACTTCGTTTCCGGATACATTATCGTTATAAAATTTTTAGTCGAAAACCTAGGGGATTGCCCCTGGGATGAAGCCAAGAAATATTTTTCTAAATCTTTAATGTCGATATCTTCTGAATACACATTACAGATCT
>CAKQXY010000016.1 GCA_934292725.1 uncultured Lachnospiraceae bacterium | reverse complement strand
CCTTTAGACGTTGGCCTAGTAACAATGGGCTTATAGCCCTAGTACAAACCACCCGTTTAACGGGTGGTCATGACTTAAAAAATTTATATAGATATCTTTTATCACTAACCCTTCTTTTGTCATGTTTTGATTTCACTTTCCCTTTCTTTTGTGTATACTATAAATAAGTGTAATTATAAAAAAGAAAGGGATGATAAACAATGATAGCTTCTATCGCACAGGGACTTTTAATCCCGTTTGCAGGAACATCGCTTGGCTCTGCCTGCGTTTTTTTCCTGCGTAAGACATTAAATAAACAGATACAGCGCGCGCTGACTGGATTTGCGGCAGGTGTTATGGTAGCTGCTTCTATATGGAGTCTGCTGCTTCCGGCACTTGAGCAGTCAGAAGGCATGGGAAAGCTTTCCTTTATTCCGGCGGTTGTCGGCTTTTGGATTGGCATTTTCTTTTTGCTGTTTCTTGATCACGTCACACCGCATCTTCACCTAAACAGCAAAGAATCTGAAGGACCAAAGAAAAACTTCTCGCGCACGACAAAGATGCTTCTTGCCGTGACAATTCATAACATACCAGAGGGAATGGCAGTTGGAGTTGTGTATGCCGGATGGATAAGCGGCGATTCAAATATCACTCTTATGAGTGCACTTATTTTATCACTAGGCATTGCAATTCAAAATTTTCCAGAAGGAGCAATTATTTCAATGCCTCTTCGAGGCGAGGGTATGAGCCGTCCGAAATCATTTTTAATGGGTGTGCTGTCAGGTGCAGTAGAGCCAGTGGCAGGTGTACTTACGATACTTGCGGCAGGAATTATAGTGCCGGTGCTTCCGTATCTTTTAAGCTTTGCAGCGGGGGCAATGCTGTACGTAGTAGTGGAGGAACTGATTCCGGAAATGTCAGAAGGCAGCCATTCCAACATCGGAACTGTCTTGTTTGCAGTGGGGTTTTCGGTTATGATGATTCTAGATGTTGCGCTCGGGTGACAGGAATCAGAAAGCGACAGAATGGCGTTACGAATTAGGAAGGAAAAAAAGGAGGAGGCATGGCACTTCAGTTTATTTCAGGAAATAGTATATCGGACCGCACGGCGGTAATGTACGAGACAATCTGCGCACAATCATGCAGACACCCAGATAAAAATTATATATTTCTTGTGCCGGAGCAGGCCACTTTGCAGGTGCAAAGAGAGCTTTCAGCCGTGCATCCAGATCATGTGCTTGGAAATATTGATGTTGTGAGCTTTGGCAGATTGGCACATCGTCTCTTGAATGAACAGGCAGGAAAGCAGGCAGTACTGCTTGACGATACAGGAAAGTCAATGATTCTTAGGCGCATTGCAGGAAAGGAAAAGCAAAGCCTTGAGGTATTTGGACGCAATTTAAATCAGAGCGGTTTTATTCAGGAGCTAAAATCAGTGATCAGTGAATTTAGTGCCTACAAGGTCACATCAGAAGTTTTAGAGGGAGTTCTTCCAACGCTTGAGAAGCGTCCTGCTCTTCAAAAAAAGCTGCGTGATATCGAAAAGGTCTATACTTCATTTTATAAGGAGCTTGGAAAGGAATATTTAACAGCAGAGGAGCTTCTTGGCGTTTTGTCACGTCTTGTGCCGCAGTCAGAAAAAATTCGCGGAAGCATCATCATATTAGATGGCTTTACAGGTTTTACACCACTGCAGTATCAGGTATTAGAGGAAATGCTCCAATGCGCAGAACATGTTGTATGCGCTGTTACAGAGGATGAAAAGGGCGGACGTGAAGAGTTGTTTTCCATGAGCCGCGAGATGAAAAATAAGCTTTTGGCGCTTGCTAAGGCACATCAAATTTCATGTGAGGAAAAAAATCATCGCTACGTGACAAAAAAACGAGAAGTGGCCGATGAGCTTGCACATCTTGAAAAACAGCTTTATCAGGTACCGCCGAAACCATGGAATAAGCAGACAGATGCAGTTAATATTATTGCTGCAAAAAATCCCTCAGAAGAGCTTGGCTTTGTGATTAGAAAAGTTTTGTCTCTTGTGCGCGAAGGATATGCGTACCGCGAGATTGCAGTAGTAGCCGGTGATTTATCTGTTTATCGTGATGAGATTTCACATGTATTTGATCAGGCAGGCATTCCTTATTTTATAGATCAGAAAAAAGGATTAAATACACATCCTTTGATTCAATTTGTAAAAAAAGCTCTTGCTGTTTTAGAGGAGCAGATGAGCTACGACAGCGTGATGGCATTTCTTCGAAATCCATATGTAGTCAGCGATGAGAATACGTTTGACGGCGATATTCTCTGTGAGGACTTAGACCGTCTTGACAATTACCTGCTTGCAGGCGGTATTGAGCGAATAAACAGATGGAAGCATCCTTGGGTTATGCCATATGACAATGCAGATGAAGAAGATTTATCACGTCTTAATCAGCTTCGTGAGCAGATCTTTAACTGGTTTGTGCCGCTTCGCACAGTCTGGGAAAAGCCTGATACAACTGTGCGCGAGGCCATGACAGCTCTTTTTTTCTTCATGCAGCAATTTAATATCGCATATAAGCTAAAGGCACAGCAAAAGGCTTTTCGTGAATCAGGAGAGAAATACTTAGCAAGCGAGTATGAGCAGGTCTATGCAAAGGTACTTGGTCTGTTTGATCAGATCGTAGAGCTGATGGGTGATGAAACATTAGAGGTGCGTGTGCTGTCAGACATTTTAGATTCCGGCTTTGAGGAGCTTTCGGTCGGCTTCATTCCAGCTGCTGTAGATCGTCTCGTTGTCGGAGATTTGATGAGAACGAGACTAGAGCATATTCGTGTACTCTTTGTCATAGGCTGCAACGATGGACTGCTTCCTAAGCGTGCAGACAGAGGCGGTATTCTTTCAGATTATGACAGAGAGATTTTAAAGGGCGCTGGTATGGAGCTGGCGCTCGCAGCGCGCGAGGAAGTATTTTGCCAGCAATACTATTTGTATCTGCTTTTAACAAAGCCGTCTCAAAAGCTTTATGTCAGCTTTAGTGAGACATCAGCAGACGGAAAGGCACTTCGCCCTGCTCATTTAAAAAATGTGATCACAAAGTTATTTCCAAAATGTCAGACATATGCGGCAGAAGATGCGTATCAAAAATTAGAGGGACTGATGCAAAAGGAAGACGGTTTCCTGCTTCTTATAAATGGTCTTCGCAGCTACTTAGACGGCGAGAAAGAGATGTGGTGGCAGGAGCTTTATCGTTACTACATGGAAGATGAAGCTTTTAAAGAGCGCTTAGATATTATGCGCGAAGGACTTTTCTATGGCTACAAGACAGAAAAATTAGACAAGCAAATCGCAAAGAAGCTATTTGGCGGCGATCATGAGATTTCTATTTCGCGTCTTGAAAAATATGCAGCATGTGCGTATGCGCACTTTTTAACATATGGCCTTCAGCTAAAGGAACGCCGCCAGTTTGAGCTTGGAGCAGCTGACTACGGAAGCCTTTTTCATGCATCAATCAGTCATTTCTTTGAGCTTCTTGAAAAACGCCATTTAAATTGGAGAGAGATTACAGACACACAGAGAAATCAGCTCGTCGAGGAGAGTGTGGCAAAGGCTATGGAAGAATACCAGACAACTGTTTTCGACAGCAGTGCGCGAAATAAATCCATGGCAGGACGCATACGCCGAATGACAGACAGAACACTCTGGGCGCTTGGCTGCCAGTGGGAGCATGGTGCTTATGAGAAGACATGGCACGAGCTTGATTTTGGAAGAGCCGGCGGCAATGGCGTGACGCTTCCAGTCGAGGAAGGTCTGGAGCTGTCGCTTCGAGGAAGGATTGACCGTGTGGACTTTGCCGAGGAAGACGGTTCGCTTTATGTAAAGGTCATCGACTACAAATCAGGAAGTACAAAGCTTGATCTTGGAAAGGTATACTATGGACTGCAGCTGCAGCTAGTGCTTTATTTAGAGGCGGCAATGGCTATGGCGGCAAAAAGAAATCCTAACCGAAAGCTTATTCCGGCAGGAATTTATTATTACAACATGAAGGATCCGATTGTGTCAGGTTTTGATATGACAAAGGAAGAGATAGAGGCAAAGCAGCAAAAGGAGCTTAGAATGAATGGCCTTACAAGCACAGAAAAGGCATCGCTTCTTTTGATTGACGCAGAAGGCGGAAATGTTGTGTCAGGATTGGAGTACAAAAAAGATGGCAGTCTGTCCTCACGCGCACTTGTAGCAAATGCAGATCAGATGCATGAGCTTGGTCACTTTGCCAGAAAAAAAGCACTCGATCTGGCACGAGACATTTACGGAGGAAAGATTGACGCTTATCCGTATGAGTATAAGAAGATGAATCCGTGTGAATACTGCGAGTACGGTTCTGTCTGCGGATTTGATCTGCAGCTTGAGGGATGTCATTACCGCAGACTTTCTGCGCTTGACAAGGACGAGGTATGGCAGGAAATTGCGCGAGAGGAAAATAAGCAGACAGACAAAGAGGAGAGGGAAGATGGCTGACAATATGACATGGACAAGTGAACAAAAGCAGGTCATTGACCTGCGAGACAGAAGCCTTCTTGTTTCAGCGGCAGCAGGAAGCGGAAAGACGGCAGTACTCGTACAGCGAATTATAGAGCGCATTTGTGATGAATCACACCCAGTTGATATTGACCGTCTTCTTGTCGTGACATTTACTAACGCTGCAGCAGGTGAGATGAGAGAGCGTGTGCAGGCAGCAATTGCAAAGCGTGTAGAGGAGAATCCTGACAATGCTCATCTGCGCCGTCAGGAGGTATTAGCTGGTCATGCACATATTACTACGATTGACAGCTTTTGTTTGTCGGTTCTTCGCGAGCATTTTCAGGAGATAGAGCTCGATCCGGGCTTTCGAATTGCAGATGAGGGCGAATTAAAGCTTCTGCAGGCTGATGTATTAGAGGCACTTTTAGAGGAGGAGTACGAACAGGCAAGTGAATCATTTATTCATTTTATGGAGGCATATGCACCAGGAAAAGATGACGAGCGTGCCGTGCAGTTAATTTTGCAGCTCTATGGCTTTGCAGTGGCAAATCCGCGTCCAGAGGACTGGCTTAATCATTGTCTTGAAAGCTACGGGGCAGAAAGCATGGAGACGCTTGAAAAGCAGCCATGGATGTGTACAATGACAGAGCAGCTAAGGACAATCCTTTCTGAGACGGCTTCGCTCTATAAAAGAATGATCGCTGTCTGTAAGGATGAGGGCGGCATGGAAAGCTACGAATCTGTCCTTTTATCAGAGCAGCAGATGATTGAATATGCATCAGAGGCATCAAAGTATGATGAACTTAGAGAACGTGTCAATCTGATTCGCTTTGGCAGCAAGCCGCGAAAGAAAAAGACTGATTCATTCAGCGAGGATAAGGCAAAACGTGTCTGGGATATGAGAGAACAGGCAAAAAAGCAGATAAAATCGCTGTCAGAGGACTATTTTGCCGATGATGACGAGCGTCTTTTGCAAAAGCAGCATCTTGCGGGGGTACAGGTAAAGGAACTTGTGCGCCTGACACATGCCTTTCTTTTGCGTTACAGCGCAGCAAAACGAAAGAAAAACCTTGTCGATTTTGGGGATCTGGAGCATTTGGCATTAAACGTGCTTAGCGAGAAGACACCAGACGGTGAGAAGCCAACTTTAGTAGCAGCACAGTATCGTGAAAGCTTCGAGGAGATTATGATAGATGAGTATCAGGACAGCAACTACGTACAGGAGCTGATTTTGACAAGCATTTCAAGGACAGATCCGCCAAATCTTTTCATGGTAGGAGATGTTAAGCAGAGTATCTATCGCTTTCGTCTGGCGCGCCCAGAGCTTTTTATGGAAAAATATGAGACATATACAAAAGAGGAGAGCACACATCAGAAAATAGAGCTTCACCAGAATTTCAGAAGCCGAAAAAGCGTGCTTGATTCAGTAAACTTTTTCTTCTATCAGCTTATGCATAAGGCAGTCGGAAATGTGGAGTACGACAAGGACGCAGCGCTTTATCCAGGTCTTGTGTATGAGCCGTGCGATACGCATCCGACAGGAGGGGCCACTGAGCTTATGCTTCTTGATCTGGAGGATGTGACAGAGGATAGTGATGATGATGTTAAGCCAGATAATGATGATACACAGGCTGTCTACAGCAGCAGAGAGTGGGAAGCGGCAATGATTGCAGAAAAAATCCGCGAGATTACCGATCCAGAGTCTGGTCTTTATATCTGGGATAAGGAGCAAAAAACATACCGTCTGACAGAGTATCGTGACATTGCGATTTTGCTTCGTACTGTGTCTGGCTGGGCAGAGGAATTGATTTCTGTGCTTCTTTCAAAAGGAATATCAGCATCAGCTGATACTGGAAGCGGATATTTTAGTGCGCTTGAGGTTCAGACTATTTTAAATCTGCTTGAAATTATCGACAATCCACTGCAGGATATTCCGCTGGCAGCAGTAATGCACTCACCGATTGGTCATTTTTCCAGTGAGGAGTTAGCCATCATCCGCGCAGAAGAGCCGCCGTCACAGTGTAAGCACCTTTATGATGCTGCTACATCATTTGCACAAAAATATAGTGATCCAGCCAATGCAAAAAACAAGGAAGGCTGTCACGAGCTGGCAGGCAGACTTCGCACATTTTTTAATCAGCTTGAGACATACAGAAGAAAGAGCAGATATCTTTTGCTTCGTGAGCTTCTTGTCTATGTGTTAGAAGACAGCGGCTACTACGAGTTTATAAGTGCAATGCCCGGCGCTGCGACAAGAAAAGCAAATCTTGATATGCTTCTTGAGCGTGCTGGTGCATTTGAAAAGACAAGCTATCAGGGCGTATTCCAATTTGTACGCTACATCAACAGATTAAAGAAATATTCCGTTGACTATGCGTCAGCGCAGGAGCTTGCCCAGAATCAGGTGCGCGTCATGAGTATTCATAAGAGCAAAGGTCTTGAATTTCCTGTATGCTTTGTGGCAGGTCTTGGAAAAAGCTTTAACAAGCAGGATGTGAATGCGTCAATGCTGTTTTCTGTTGATTATGGCATTGCAACTGATGCAATAGATCCGACACTTCGCACAAAGGAGAGCACAGTCATGAAGCAGGCCATGAGAAGCCAGCTTATGATTGAAAATCTTGGCGAGGAGCTTCGTGTTTTATATGTTGCCATGACGCGTGCAAGGGAAAAGCTGTATCTGACAGGTGCAAAGGATCATCTTTTTGACTACCTGGAAAAGAAAATTCATGAGACAGACAAGACAGCGCGCGAACTTTCATATAGCCAGCTTACGATGGCAGGAAGCTTCTTAGACTGGATTACAGCAGCAGCCTGCAAGCATAAAAGCTTTAAGGCAATATATGAGCAGCTTGGAATAAATGTGCCATTTGATGGTGTGTGTTATAAAGACGAAAGCCCACTGTCAGTTTTGCTTGTGACAAAAAGCAGTCTTTCTATGCAGACGTCACTTTGGCGAGCAGAGGAAGCAATGAAGCGCACAGCACTTGAAAACTGGAAAAAAGAAACTACAGACGAGACATCAAAAAATCTTATCGAGTCACGATTTTTGGTGCGCTACGATGACAGCCCTCTATCAAAGCTGCAGGCGGCATTTACCGTATCGGAATTAAAGACGCGCCACGAGGAGGAAGCCTTTGCAGCGAGCGGATCAGACATAAGAGAGCCTGCTGCACAGCTTATAAAACAAGAAACAGAGGTGTCAGAACACGAGATGCAAGAAACACTTTTGCCAGATGAAGAACTCCTTCCAGAGTTTTTACAGCAAAAAGATAAGATGAGCGGAGCCGCGCGCGGTACACTTTATCACTGGCTTTTTGAACACTTTGATTTTACAGGTGATTTAAGGGCGCAGCTTTCCTCATTTATGCAGCAAGATCTTATAAGTACAGAGGAGCGAAAGAGGATTCGCATAGCCGATTTTGATTATTTTGTGCAGACACCTCTTGGCAAAAAAGTCAAGCAAGCTCAGGAAGATGGAACGTATCACCGCGAGATGCCGTTTATACTTGGAGTGCCGGCTAAAGAGATGATAGAAAATGACAAAAAGCTGTCAGAAAAAGATGAGAACGAGTATGTCAGTGTACAGGGTGTCATAGATGCCTGGATAGATGGTGAGGACTATATCACGCTGATAGACTTTAAGACAGACAGAAAGCCAGAAGATATGACAGATGAAGAGTTTAAAGAGCTGCTAAAAAAACGCTATATAGTACAGCTGTCATACTATAAGCGTGCTCTTATGCAAATGACAAAGCGGCCTGTGAAGGAAGCATGTATTTATGCTGTCTCAATCGGACAGACAATCTTTTGTTGACGAGCAAATGGCAAAATGATATACTTTTAACATCAGAAAAGGGGGTGGACGAAATGGACAACGAAGAGCTAGAACAGGACAAGGCCAAGGATGAGGCACTCGAAAAGGCATTAGAGCAGGAAACAGAAAACGAGACTCCGTCAGAAGATGAGACGTTTGCAAAGCCCGATTACGAGTCAGAGATCATAAAGATCATCAGAAGCACCACCTCTCCAAAGGTTACACGTGAAAAGCTTGATGATTATCATGCAAATGATATAGCTGATGTTCTCGAAAAGCTGACAGTAGTAGAGCGAAAGAAGCTTTATAATATCCTGAACATGGATATGCTTTCAGATGTATTTGAGTGCATAGATGATGTCAGTCCGTACCTAGAGGAAATGGACATTAGAAAGGCAGTTGAGATCATAAGCAGCCTGGAAGCCGATACAGCAGTGGCAGCGCTTCGAGGACTTGATAAAGTCAGACGCTCAGTTATCATTGATTTGATGGATCAGGAGTCCAAAAAAGACATTATGCTGATCGCATCATTTGATGATGATGAGATAGGAAGCAGAATGACAACAAACTGCATAGTGATCCGCGAAAATCTTACAGTCAAGGAAGCTATGCGTTCACTTGTAAAGCAGGCCGCTGAGAATGACAATATTTCAAAGATTTATGTGGCTGATGAGTCTAATACATTCTGTGGTGCGATTGATCTAAAGGATCTGATCATTGCAAGAGAAGGCACAAGGCTTGATGATATGATCGTCACATCATACCCGTATGTATATGGTCACGAGTCTATAAGTGAATGTATTGAAATCTTAAAAGACTATTCAGAGGATTCCATTCCTGTACTCGACAATAACAATAAGATTCTTGGTGTCATCACGGCACAAAATATTATTGAAGTTGTTGATGAAGAGATGGGAGAGGACTACGCAAGACTTGCTGGTTTGATGGCAGAGGAGGACTTAAAGGAACCACTATTAGACAGTATGAAAAAACGTCTTCCGTGGCTGGTTGTTTTAATGTTTCTTGGAATGATAGTTTCATCTGTTGTAGGCATATTCGAGTCAGTAGTCTCACAGCTTACAATTTTAATGATGTTTCAGTCAGTTATTCTTGGTATGTCAGGAAATGCAGGAACGCAGTCACTGGCAGTTACAGTTCGTGTTTTAATGGATGAGAATCTTGAAGTAAAGCAAAAATTTGGCCTGGTTGCAAAGGAAGTGCGCGTTGGCTTTGGTGATGGACTTTTGCTGGGAATATTGTCATTTATAGTGCTTGGCATTTTCATCATGATTGTAAAGGGTCGTCCGGCAGGCTTTGCATTTGCCGTGTCAGGCTGCATTGGACTGGCACTCATGTGCTCTATGGTGATTTCAAGCTTGACAGGAACTTTAGTTCCTATGTTTTTCAACAAGATTGGAATAGATCCGGCAGTGGCATCAGGACCTCTTATTACAACGATCAATGACCTTATAGCTGTTATCGTTTACTATGGACTGAGCTGGCTGTTTTTGCTTGAGATGATGCATTTATAGTAAAAAGAAAGGGCGTAGCTAAAGCTACGCCTTTAATTCATTTAAAACCTCCTCAAAGCAGACACCGTCTGTTCTCGGACATTCAAATTCCTCTGTTATTTCAATGCAGCGCTGCACAAATGCGCTTGCCTTTCGCACAGAAGTCTCAAAATCTACATTGTTGGCACAGTCTGCCGTCAAAATCGCAGCAAAGATATCGCCTGTTCCAGAACGCTCCTGTCCAACGCGTTTTCTTTTCACTACAGAAGGTGTACCGCCTGATTCACATATAACATTTCCTATAAAAGTTCCCATAGAGACACCAGTGATTACTACCTTAGACGGCCCCATGGCAATCAGTGAAAGAGCTAGTTCAGACAACTCACTCATCTGCCAGTGACCATCGTGATATGGTGTGTCAGTTAAAATGCAGGCTTCCGTCAGATTAGGTGTAAGAATGTCAGCAAAATGTGCTAACTGCTTCATCTGACTGCACATCTCTGGCGTGAAGGTCTGATAGGTGCGTCCGTGATCACCCATAACAGGATCAATTAAAACCTTAGTAGTTTCATCCTTGAAATCGCGGATGAAATTCTTTACAATTTCAATCTGACGCTCAGAGCCTAAAAATCCAGCTGCAATACATTCAAAGTGGAGATTTAACTTCTTCCACTCAGCGATGTAGGATGGCATTTTCTCTGTGTAATCGTCAAAGTAAAAGGACGGATATCCCGTATGATTGGAAAAAACGGAGGTCAGCACCGGACAGCACTGAACCTTCATTTGAGATATAATGGGCAGAGCCACTGTTACAGAACAGCGGCCAAAGCCAGAAAAATCGTTAATCAAAGCAGCCTTTGGCTGATGGCGAAGTGACATAAATAAATCCTTTCTCATTTTTGTATTCGCTGTTTTAAAGATTTAGTCCCTTCGTTTCATCACATCCAGTCATAATGTTAAAGCACTGAATAGCTGCACCTGAAGCACCCTTACCAAGATTATCGAAGACACTAGACAGCTGAATACGATTTTCATTTCCAGTGATATAGATCTGCATGCCGTCATAGCCGCTTAAATGATTGCCGCTTAAAAATCCAGACATTTCGCTTTCAGCGCCGAGCGGCATAACCTTTACGAAAGGTTCATTTGCATAGTAGTCAGCAAAAAATGCCTGTAAGGATTCTGGAGTCTGAGTGGTGTTTAACAGATCAGTGTACAGAGGAACATTGACAACCATTCCGCTGTAATAATCGGAAACAATAGGGGTAAACAGCGGAGCACGGGATAATCCTGTGATAAGTCGCATTTCCTTTAAGTGCTTGTGCTGCTGAGAAAGACCATACTCGCGAGGTGCATCAAGCTCTGCGTCACGGTCAGATGCCTCATACTGCGCAATCATTTTTTTGCCGCCGCCGCTGTAACCAGTCAGAGAAAAAGAGGCAACAGGGTAGTCTGCCGGGAGAATACCGCCTGCGATCAACGGGTAAACGAGTGAGATAAAGCCAGATGCATGGCAGCCAGGATTAGCTATGCGCTTGCCAGTTCTAATAGCCTCGCGGTGCTTAGCGGAAAGCTCCGGGAAACCATAAGCCCAGCCAGCCTCAGTGCGGTGTGCAGTCGAAGCATCAATAATGCGTGTATTTGGGTTCGTTACGAGAGCAACAGCCTCTCTGGCTGCGCTGTCAGGAAGACAAAGAAATGTGATATCAGAAGAGTTTATCAGGCGGCTGCGCTCAGCAGGATCCTTTCGAAGCTCTGGTGCGATAGTTAACAGTTCAATGTCGTCGCGATTGTCAAGACGCTCGTGAATGCGAAGTCCTGTGGTGCCTTCGCTTCCGTCAATAAATACTTTTGTTTTCATGAATTGCCCCTCTTTTCTTTGGGATGATGTATTACAATGGTGTCGTTGCCATTATAGCAGACCTGAAAAGGGTGCGCAAGCCAGAAAATTTATGGCGGAGGTTCGAAAATCGACAGTTTAAGTTAATAATCGTTTAAGAAAATCTTAAATTGACAAGATATGTATAGTGTGTTACTTTACAACTATAGAGTAACAAGAGCTGTAGAAAATTTTAAGGAGGGAAAACAGATGAGTCATAATAAGATTTTGAGAACAGTATTTGGTATTTCGACAGGAGCGTTATTATTTGGTATGAATATGATGCAAGTACCTTTTGCATCGGAAAATATTACAGAGACAGAACCTCAGAGCATATCAGAGGAAAACACAGACGTAATTGATAATCAGAAGTTGTTAGAGATTGATCAGGATCAGCTTGATACTGGTGTTGTTTATGTCACAACAAAAGACACCTATTTTTATTTTCCAGATGGATGCAGTGATGATGCTAATCTTTTAGGATGGGCAGTTAAATGGATGCACGAAACTTGGTATCAGAACTCAGAAAATGATATTGATGTTTCTGCAAAGGTTTTTGTAATATCAGAAGAAACACAGGACGATACAATTACATTGTTTGGAATTACCTCATATGAAAGCAATGCAGACTATACAGGAAAATATGCAGTTTCAGCAACCTTTGAAAAAGACAGTGAGAATACATTCAAATTTGTGGATTATTGGGAACCATTGGATTCAGATGAGATCAAGTCAATTGAAGCACGTTTTCCAGAGGAAGATTGGGAAACGGCAGAGGATATGACGAGATATGATGAATTGCTTTCTGATGAGGAAGAAGTTACAGGAACGTGTATTGTAGTATCTGGAAATACCCCGGCAGAAATAATAGCAGATATGTATGACAAAACCAAGTGACCATGGGGACAGGTCTGGCGGTCTTTTAATTGGGTACGTTGGCTTGATTACTGTCCCGGTGGCTTTAGAGAGGACTAATTAAGTCAAGGAAGAGGGGGACGTGGAATGAAAGGAAAAAAGAAAAATGTCATAAAAGTGATAATAGTATTGCTATTGAAAGGAAATGATTATGATAAAAATATGTTTAGAGCTATTGCTTTTACTGACAATGTTTTTTAATAAAAGTCCAAATCAAGTATCGGACTGGCAAATTAATGTTCCTGCTAAAGAACATATAAGTTCTTACCAGATTATATGTGAAAATGGAAGAATACATTATTCTGTTAATGGAGTTGAGTATCAGTATCACTTAGAACTGGAACAGCAGACGGAAAAGGATGAGAAAACCAAAATTGTGGTACTGTCAAATGATCGTGATCTTATGTATCAGACTGTGTATGATTCGCTCATTTCCAGTCAACAGAAAAATTATGAGAAGGATTTTTATTATCTTGGATATGAAGTGAAATAAACCACGTGGACAGATCCGGCGGACTTTTAATTGAGCCAGTGTACCCAATAAAAGAACCGACGTTCCTGTCCCCTTGGCTTTCTAGAGAAAACCGCATATATTCAAGCAAAAGTGGAGCTGTTATGGCTCCACTTTTGTCTTTCCAAGTGGCAAAATCGGGTTATAGCAGACCTGAAAAGGGTGCGCAAGCCAGAAAATTTGTGGCGGAGGTTGATTTTAAAACACATAGCTTCCCTTTACAGTAAAACTAATATTTCCTGTATTTTGAATGAAAATTTCGTAGGTTCCATTGGAGGGAACAGAAAAAGCAGATGAATAACCGCTTTCATTAGGATAGATTTGTTTTCGATAATTACCATTTGAAATACCAACACAAAAAGATGCATTAGATGGTGCGTAACCGCCAGTGATAGTAATAGTATTTTCGGGTGTTAAGTAAATATAAGTGATATTGATGCGTTCGCCTGGAGCTACAGTGTAAGAATAAGAATTTACACCATGGGCAGTACGAGTATCAATGAGATTAGCATTAGTAAGGTTTGGAAGAAAAACAGATTCCATATAGTTAGGTTCTTCTTTGCCTGTATAAAAAGTATAGACTGGTGGCTCATAAGGAATTACAATAGTTTCAATCGTCGCATCATACCAGTCATAATTTATCTGTTCAACTGGAGCAACACTAGCTTGAGCGATCAGTGAAGAACTGACAAGAAGTAACACACCAGATAGAATAGAGCAAAGACCAGATCGTTTTTGATGTACAAAAGAGATAGAGCGACTCGCAGACATTCGATACTTTAACTGCGTTTTATTATTCAAACCAATGCAGGAAGGAATCACTTGCTTGGAATGAAGGTGCGATATAATGAGTGTAAAATAGTCATGATGAGACAGATCATCAGAAAGAAATCTTAAAACAGTTTGATCACATACAGTTTCACAAAGCAGCTCAATATCACGGCAAAATAGGTATGCAACTGGATAGAACCAGAAGATAATAGTAAGAATACGCCCAAATTGAAGTTTACGAAGATCATTGTGCTTAATGTGAATCATTTCGTGCAGCAAAATAGCATAGAGTTCATTAGATGAATAATTACGCTGTGGAAGCAGAATGATAAACTTATGCTTTTTAACAGTGACTGGTGTAGAAGTCAATGAGCAGTAGCGGATGCACGGAACATGCGTAAGGTGCAGCCTTTTGGTTAAATCACGGACGATTTTATCTAATACAGCATCACTCTGTGAATAGGTTGATTGATTAAGGATTTTACGTAATGAAATACAATCTCTCACATAAAATATACATTTGACAAGAATACCAATCAACCATATGGAAATGAGAATCCAGACAATATAATTTTGCTTTGCGGAACAAAAGAACACCATGCCTGGAAGTGGGTGATCGGATTGAATAAACGGTGAAAAAAATGCAGTTATTGATTTCACAATAAAAAAGAATGGCGTAAAACAAAATATGCCAATAGGAATCAGCCGATAGCAAATCAAAACCAAAGAAGGAAAACGCTTTGCAGTGAGAATCAAAGCTTTCCATAGTGACCAGAAGCAAAAGCTGGTGATAATGCAAAAGAGAATTGCGTAGAAAATATCAGTGCCCCATTGAATCAAATTCATCTAAATAATCCTTTAAGTCCTGAATATCGTCTTTTGACAGCTCATTTTCTTTAATTAGAGCGGCAGCCATACGTTTCAAAACTCCCTTTCCCCAAATTTTTGAATAGTCAACTGCGGTTTGTTCAAAGTAAGTATCCTTTGTGATTAGTGGATGATAGACAGATACCCGACCTTTCCGCTGATATGTCAGATATCCCTTTCCAGCCATGCGAAGCATGTAGGTAGATAGCGTTTGAAGCGTCCATCCGCGTTGAAAACGTTCATTAAGAAGTGTTAGAACTTGCGATGGCGAAACATCTGTACCAATAGACCAGATGCAATCCATGATCTGAAGTTCAACATCTGTCATTTTTTCCATGTGAATGATAATCCTCCTCTTTTTTCTTTCATTTTAAAATAAAATAGCTAATAAGTCAATCTTTGTGATTGACAATCTATGTATAGTATGTTACTCTACAACTATAGAGTAACAAGAGCTGTAGAAAATTTTAAGGAGGGAAAACAGATGAGTCATAATAAGATTTTGAGAACAGTATTTGGTATTTCGACAGGAGCGTTATTATTTGGTATGAATATGATGCAAGTACCTTTTGCATCGGAAAATATTACAGAGACAGAACCTCAGAGCATATCAGAGGAAAACACAGACGTAATTGATAATCAGAAGTTGTTAGAGATTGATCAGGATCAGCTTGATACTGGTGTTGTTTATGTCACAACAAAAGACACCTATTTTTATTTTCCAGATGGATGCAGTGATGATGCTAATCTTTTAGGATGGGCAGTTAAATGGATGCACGAAACTTGGTATCAGAACTCAGAAAATGATATTGATGTTTCTGCAAAGGTTTTTGTAATATCAGAAGAAACACAGGACGATACAATTACATTGTTTGGAATTACCTCATATGAAAGCAATGCAGACTATACAGGAAAATATGCAGTTTCAGCAACCTTTGAAAAAGACAGTGAGAATACATTCAAATTTGTGGATTATTGGGAACCATTGGATTCAGATGAGATCAAGTCAATTGAAGCACGTTTTCCAGAGGAAGATTGGGAAACGGCAGAGGATATGACGAGATATGATGAATTACTTTCGGATGAGGAAGAAGTTACAGGAACGTGTATTGTAGTATCGGGAAATACCCCAGCAGAAATAATAGCAGATCTGTATGACAAAACCAAGTGACCATGGGGACAGGTCCGGCGGTCTTTTAATTGGGTACGCTGGCTTAATTACTGTCCCTGTGGCTTTAGAGAAGATTTATTGGTCAAATGAATTGAGGGCAAATGCGTATGGCGAAAAAAACAGGAAAAAGAAATCAGCATGTTGCGGCATTCATTTCGAAACTGCTGCTTGGTGCGGCGGCAGTTTCTTTTGTACCCAAACTGACCTTAGCAGAGGAAACACAGAAGGATTCATTAGATTGGAATGCAGCATATTATAACAATTCATATGAGAAGTTTGTAACCGAATCAGAGCTTGGCTATTATATTGCAGTAAACAATTATCTTTATTTTGTAGAAAAAGAGTCACTTACACCGATTTTATTATGTAATAAACCAAACTGCATGCATAAAGATAGTTCATGTCAGGCAATATTTCAGCAGGGACAGGCTCAGATTGTGTATTATGACGGAATGATTTACGGGATTGACGATACTGGGATTTTCAGTAAGGGTAATCGCACCTATAATTTAATGGAAATTACGGCAGATGGCGAGAATCGTGATAAGAAAGCAGTAATCGAAACAGACGGAAATAATTTTTTAATTCATCGCAATCAAATTTTTACGACATATATTGATGAAGATGATCATGGTGTAATTACAGCGTTTGATTTAGAAACTGGAAAGCAAGAGAGTCTCTATCGCTCAGAATGGAATATGAGTCAAATTATGGATTTATATGCGTATGAAGATCGCTTGTATTTTTCAGAGACAGGTGTGGATGATAATGAAACATATATTGCGGCGCTGGACTGCACCGATTTAAGTACAGGTGAGACTGTAGAAAATCTCCTCCAGAATAGTCCAGAGATTGAGGATAGCGAAGCATATGTAGTGGGCATATCAGATGAAAAGCTGTATATAAGACTTTCAAGTATGGATACTATGAAATCAGATATTTATGTGTGTGATTTAGACGGCACAGATGCCAAATATATTACACAGATGTCACTTGGACAAACTGTTATGGACGATGAGAATATTTATCTGGCTTCCTTTGAAGATAATCAGATATATGTTTACACAAAGGAAGGCGAACAGGTTAGTGTGATTGCAATTGAGGAGAAATCACAGGATGAAAGGCATTTGTTAGATGTAAATCCAGTTGCTGGATCTGGTCAGTATGGATTCATATCCTGCTTTTTTGGCATGACAGATGGACAGGTTTATCGCAGCATTCTTGCTTTTGATAAGGAAAAGTTAGAAATGGGAAATGCAGCATTGCAAACAATTGTAGAAGGCAGTTTGTATGATATGCATTAGTATGTCAGAAAAAAGCAGATAAGAAAGAGGTGATGGCAAACGTGATTTATTATGAGATACGAAAGGTGTTTTGCAATTTTCGTGCCTGCTTGCTGTTTGTGGCAATTGTTTTTCTAAATTTGTTTTTGGGCGTGTATTTTCAGTATCGTGATTATGAAACTATTATAAATGGACGGACACAGCTAGAAGCGACAAAAGAAGCATTGCTGTCGGGAACAGAAACAAGAGATGGTCTTAAGAAAAAGCAGGAAGATCTGTTTGCTGAAATACAGAATACTTTGTATGAAAATAAAACAGTTGATAAGGCACTTTACCGAGAATTGAATCTGCTTGGATATTATCTGGATCAATATGATGCATTTGATCAATATGTTTCATTCACTGAAAATCTGAAGACGCGAGCCGAACAGATGAAGCTTTCTCCTTTGTGGGGTGATGCCAATTCTTTTTCTTATCGTAATATACAAAAGACAGCGGCAGATTATGAAAAATTAGATGAACAGCTGCAAGTCGGTATTAATGAAGGCGTTATGTTTTTGGGCAATGCATTTTGGACAGATTGGTTGCTGCTGCTGTTTGCAATTTATATCGGATTTATGTTGTTTAAGTGGGAGCAGGAAAATAATGCACTGAATCTTGTAAGCAGCTGTGTCCGCGGAAGAGAAATGTTGGGTATTGCGAAGGTTATGACAGCGCTTATCCTAGAGATTGGTGCATTTATGTTTTTATATGGAAGCAATTATGCGATTGCAGCCAAGCTGTATGGATTTGGTGGTTTAGACCGAGCAATACAGTCTGTTCCAAAATTTCAAAGCTGTGGCATTTCGCTTACAGTAGGAACATATATTGTGCTGCTTGGAGTGGTAAAGGAACTTGCACTTATGGCTGTTTCGCTTGGCATTTGGGTAGGCATTTTAGCAGTCAGAGGAACTACTGGACCAGTGTGCGGTATTATTGCCATTTTGTTGGGCGAATATCTTTTATATACGTTGATTACGTCATTGTCAAAATGGCGCTTGCTTCGCTACCTGAATTTCTTTTATTTTTTGGATGGCTGTGAAATATTGACGGTGTATCAAAATTTGAATTGCTTTGGATATCCGGTTTCCTTTGTGAAAATATGGAGTGGCGTGTGGTTTGCAATGATGATAGTTTTGATTCCAGTTCTTGGGGCTTTATTTGTACATAATGAAAAAATGCGGGCAGGAAAACATACAGCGGAACGTTTCTTGCAGGTAATCCAAAAAGTTAAATATAAAAAAATGCCTGTATGTGTGCTTCATTCGCCATGGTACTGGGAACAAAAAATTTATTTCTATAAACTTGCAGGCATATTGTTGGTGATTAGTGGTATGTTGTGCATGACAGTCGTATCAAACCATGAGAGTGACAGTTACTATATATCAAAAGAAGAGCAGGAAGCAGAAGAATTTGTAAAGGAATATAAGGGTGCACTGACAGAAGATAAAAAAAGGAAGATTGAGGAAAATTATGTGTACTACAAATCTCTGGATGAACAGCTGCAGGAAAGTGAAAAAGCATATGCTGATCATAAAATAACAGATGAACAGATTCAGGGAAAACGGTGGATTATCAAACAGAGTCAGCAAAAGGCATCGGCATTTTCAATGTTTTATGAGCAATATAAAAATTTGGATGAAGATGCATGGATTGTCAGTCAGAGTGCATTTGACAACTTAATGATGAAAAATGATGCAGGAATGATCGTTAATATTGTCCTGATGGTAATTGTAGTGCTATCAGCCTCCGCTTGTATGACAAGAAATTTTAAGAATAAATCAGTTTTTTTGATCCGATCAACAGAGCGAGGGGCAGCAGCAACCTTTGTAGGGCAAAGTGTTTGTGTGCTGATCACATCATTCATTTTATGTGCATTTCGGATGTATTTAAAATGTAGAAATATTGAAAATGCTTTTTTATTTGAGGGGTGGAATGCACCTGTGTATAGTATTTCTAAGCTAAAAGATTTTCCATTTTCTCTTAGCATTCAGCAGTATTTAATTTTGATTACGCTGCTTCAGACCATTTGTGTTTGTGCGTGCGGAATGCTGCTATTGTCCTTATCGGTATGGATTCGTCAGTTTCAGCGAACTTTTTTTGTTGGAATGCTTATTTTTATTAGTCCTCTGATTCTTAAAATGGTAGGCAGGATGCCAGAACAAAGTTTGTTTGCTGATCACATTTTTGATATGGAGAGAATATTGGATAAAGGCGGAGATCTGACGTTTTTTGCCATATACGCTTGTGCAGTACTGCTTATGTCGCTATTGTGTTTATTTTTGGCATGGAAACGGTTTCAGGTAGATCGATAGGATGAAATGGAGGGATATTATGTTGCTGGAAATACAAGATATTTCAAAAAGTTATTCCAAAAAGGGAACCGTTTTAGATCATATTTCGTTTCAGATGAGAGAAGGAATATATGGACTGCTTGGACCAAACGGTGCAGGAAAAACGACGTTAATGAATATCATGACGGCAAATTTGCAGCCAGATGGAGGCTGTGTCATGTACAATGGAGAGGATATTAAAAAGCAGGGAAAGCAGTATAGAGCAAGCCTTGGCTACGCTCCACAGCAGCAATGGCTGTATGATGATTTTCGTGTGACAGAATATTTACATTATATGGCATCATTAAAAAATGTGCCGAAACGAGAACAGCGCACTAGAATTGATGAGCTATTAGAGCAGATGAATTTGGAATATGCACGCCATCAGAAGATAAAGACATTGTCAGGAGGTATGAAGCAGCGTTTATTAATTGCACAGGCACTTTTAAATGATCCAGAAGTGCTGCTGTTAGATGAACCGACAGCAGGTCTTGATCCAAAGGAACGCATCAGAATTCGCAATCTTATCAGCGAGAGTGCTCAAAAACGTATCGTCATGATTGCAACGCATGTTGTTCAGGATGTGGAATGTATTTCAAATGAAATCCTTTTGATGCGCTCAGGAAAGCTCATTGCAATGGACTGGCCGGAAAATCTGATACAGGAATTGGAAGGATTGGTGTATACGGTGAGAGCAACAAAACAGGGTGTAACGCGGCTCCAACAGTGTGCACTTATCAGCAATGTGTATCTGGCAGCCGGTGGTTTTGAGGTTCGAGTAATCGGAGACAGTCCTGTGCCAAAGCAGAAGCGAAGAATGGAAACACCTACACTGGAAGATGTATATTTGTATCGCGTAACCATGGGGACAGGTCAGGCGGTCTTTTAATTGGGTACATTGGCTTGATTACTGTCCCGGTGGCTTACAATTAAGTTATGCAAAAGGCGCCAGAAGCTGCAAAAGCGGCTATGGCGTTTTTTGACGCAGCTCTGCCACAGTTTAAAAAGACCGCAAACAATGTGGTCTTTTTTTGCAGTGACCATGGGGACAGGTTCGGCGGCCTTTTAATTGGGTACATTGGTTTGATTACTGTCCCTGTGGCTTACAATTGTTATGAAAAGGCGCCAGAAGCTGCAAAAGCGGCTATGGCGTCTTTTTTGACGCAGCTCTGCCATAGTTTAAAGAGGCCGCAAACAATGTGGTCTTTTTTGCATATAAGAAGTATCTAACCTGCATTGTATCATACCTTTTTGTGTGGTACCATAGCTTTATCATTTTGATAGAAGGTATATTGACGTAGTGCTAGGTACTCTTACAATTTTCAGACATTGAATGGCCGTTGTAGCAAGTTCTTGCTTTATCATTTTGGAATAAAAGCTGTTATCATATAGAAATACCACGTGGACATTAATTGAGCCAGTGTACCCAATAAAAGAGCCGGCGTTCCTGTCCCCCTGGCGGTTCTTTTTTTATTTAAAAGAGTTTTTTGAAAACTTTTTTTTGCGATGATACAATATACCAGTAAAGAGAAAAAGCATAAAGCTGAGATGGCAAGCTTTAAAAGCAAGTTTTAAGCTTCAAATGCAAGCTACAGCTGCAAAGTACAAGTGCACTGTAAAAATACACGATACAGAAAGGATAAGGGATGTCTGACACAGAATTTGAATCATTTGTCATGAACGCAGGGCCGGATATTCTGAGGTTCTGCCGTATCATTACGAATAACAAAGAGCAGGGAGATGAGCTATATCAGGACGCGATGGTTTTGTTATTGGAAAAGCGGGTGTCATTGAAAGCAGAGCAAAATAGCAAAAGCTATGCGTTGTCTGTTGCTGTTTTGCTGTGGAAAAACAAAAAGAAAAAATATGCAAACCGTATGCGAATCGCGCCAGTCAGCAGCTTGGAAGAGCATCAGGAAACGGTTTCTTCATTTGCGGCGGATTGGGACACGACACCGGAACAGATGATGATCAACAAACAGGAGATTGCAGAGGTGAGAAATGCAGTGCAGATGCTACCAGAAAAATATCGAATTCCAATCTGCTTAAGTTACAGTGCTGGGCTGACAATGGAAGAAATTGCAACATGTATGAAAGTGCCGGTCAATACGGTGAAAACAAGAATCCGAAAGGCAAAATCAATTTTAAAACAGGAATTGGAGGCGAGAGGAATTGACAGATGAGCGATTTGAACAGTTGATGAAGCAGGCATTGAAGCCTGAAATTGATGAGCGAGATGTTGTGATCCAAAAAAATACAAATAATTATAAAAATAGAATGAAACGAAAAAGAAGGTTGCGTGTCTGTATAACAGCAGGAATTGCTGCGGCTGCCTGTGTGGTTGCAGGTGTGCAGCTCAATCGTTTTGGAAATGGACAAGTATCGTATACAGAAACAAAGCAGGATTTTGTTACAAACAAAACATCATCTGCATTTTCACTTTGCGTTTATGCATCGGAGCTCAGTTCGGAAAATTCGGTGGCGTTAAACAATGAGAACGGAAATTCGTGGGTATTCGGTATGAGATCAGACAGTGATATGCTCAGCTATTGCATCGCTTTTCCTGTTTCGTGCAAAGGTGAACAGATAAAGCAGATCACATATACGATTAACAAGGGGGCGTTTCAGATCATCGGGGAGAATCCTGAGAAGTTTTGCACACAGATGACTCTATATACAGAGCAGACAATGAATTTGCCAAGAATTTCCCAAAACAATGATCAGCAGGAAAGTGTTCTGTATTGCACTTCCTATACCATTGATTATGAAAATCAGGATGCGGGGTGTTTTGTTAATATTTGTGGATTCACGGAGGATGATGAGCAAACAGAAAACTTATTTTTTAAGAGTGAATCAATTGAGGCAGGAAAATGGACAGAGGAGTTAAATTCGATTCTTTTCGATAAAATACAGGTTACAGTTTGTGCAGCGTTTGAGGATGGCACAAGTAAAACTCAGACGATTGCAATAGTGGCAGCAGCTAGTGATGCAAACAGTACGTATGAGAAAGGGCAGACACAGAAGGAGAAATTGATTCAGTATGAGATGAGGTGATCGAATGAGAAAACGAGGAAAAGTGAAAATTGTTTTAACTATTTTTATAATAGTATTATTTTCTTGTACAGCGGTGATAGGCAACAGTAGAACAGGCGTGATTGAAAACGTGATGGCAAAAAATGCTGCCGATGTAGATATTCTGACGATTAAATCAAGGGTATTCACGGGTGAGGAAATTATTAAGGCATGGCTGGATACAGACACATTAGATACAGAAAATTTGAAAGTGTTAGAGCAACGAGGAACGGGAGTAGTTACAACGACCTATCAAACTGAAAATCAGAAAATAACAGTGAACTGGAATCAGGGAGCATTTAACGGTGCTATTGTTCGGATAAATGGACGAGAAGAAAAAAACAGAGAAGAATGGACAGCCCGTTGGTTAAAAACTTTTGAGAATCTTGGAATTTCAGTCGATGATTCTTATGAAAAAAAGTGGCAGGGCGAAAATAATGATGAAGAACATGATATTTATTATATAGAAGAAAATGGAATTCATCTGTGTCCAAATGGCTATTCACTGGGTGATTTGGGACAATGTTGGGGACAGTCAATTGATATTACAATTGAGAAAGATGGTTATTTTGTATCCTTTAATAATGTATCAGAAGTAATTGCACGGGAAGAAAAGAAAGGACGAAAGCTGATTTCTAAAGAGAAAGCCATACGGGCATGTCTTGACAATTATTTTTGGGATCAGAATGCGGAGGATGAAGTGGGCGTATTAGTAGAAGAGGCTTCCTGTGACATGGAATACCTGATGATTGATAAAGGATCCGAGAATGACGAGAATGTGTGTGATATTGGCTATTATGTGCAAATTCCAATGTCCGATACAGACGGTGGAAATCAGTATGTGATTGAAGGTTTTGTCGATGGAGAATACCCGTATTGCTATGCGACTGCAATGACGGCAAATGTTAATCAAACAGATCAAAGCGAATAGGAACGGAGGGATGCATATGATCAGACGGGAAGCAAGGCGGATTGTGACGTCTCCGCTAGCATGGTTTTGTGTCGTGATCTACGCGGCAGTTTTGTTGATGGGAATTGCAGAGACGTTAAAAGTAAAAGAGGCAATATCGGATCATGGCTGGTTAGATTTGTTGTGTGTGTCAGAAGAATATGGCATTACAACTTTGGTGAAAAATCTGGTTTTTCCGATGAGTGTTGCATCGGTATATTTTGATGAAAAAAAGGGAAAATGTGATTGGGTAAAAATGATGCGGACAAGTCGGCTTCGCTATTGTGTGACAAAAGCAATCGCGGTATTTGTTGGCAGCATTTTTCTATATATGATGAGCGTGTTCCTATTTATTGCAGTTGGAAGCATGATGCATCCTGAGATTTTAAAGACTGCCAATAATTCGTATTTTCTGGTCGGTGAAATGTGGCAGAAGTGGATCCAGGATGGAACGTATTGGGGTGTATTCTTTTTGTATGTAGTTTTGAATTCGCTTCAAGTTGCTGCGTGGTCCTCAATGTTAGGGTTATGTGTTGCTGCTTTTAGTGAAAATCGATATGTGGTTGCAGCTGTTCCTTTTTTTATCAATAGGATATTTCTTTATCTTGGAGACATGATTGATTGGCTTTCGATCGTTAGTTCATATAGCTATCAGCCAATACAGTTTTGGTATACCGGTACGCAGGTGGATCTTTTCTGGCTGGCTTTTAAAAATTTGGCAGTAATGTTTTTATTTACCTGTATTTTTATAGAGGAAATGAAATGGAGGGCATCACATGGCTGATAGAAGAACAAAGAAAACGGCAAAACAAATTTTTGGCTACGCACGTCTGAATTTTCATATGGGAATGCGTCAGGGAAAAAATCTGGCTGTTTTATTGTGCATGGGCTGCTTTTTGCTTTATTATCTCGGTGGCATTCGTGGGTATCTGGCATCGGCAGAAGAAACGGTCAGTGTGCAGGAGTTATTTCTGGCTATGATGAATAAGCATTATACGGCAATGACAGTCTGGGTTGGCTATCTGCTTGTGATCTGTGATATTCCATATAGTGAGAAGGGGATTTACCCATATCTTATTCGCACATCTCGAAAAAGTTGGTTACTTGGTCAGATTTTATATCTGTTCTTGGTAACAATTTTCTATTTTTTTTATGTGGGACTAGTGCTTGCAGCAGCAATTGTTCCTCATATTTCATTTCGTATCTCGTGGACAAATGCTTTTGTCAAAATGCTGAATGCACCATGGAGATGTGGAATAAAGAATTATTTTTCTTTTACGTTTTCGCTAATAAAGCATAATCCACAGTATGTTGTGGTAGTACGACAACTCTTTTTATGTCTGCTTGTTTCGATGACTCTTGGAATGTTGACAATGGCGGTTCATATGCTGTGGAAAAATGGCCTCGGTATATTGGTTGGCGCAGTGGCTCTGGCATGTGATTATCTGGTAACGGCGGTATTGGATGCGATTGTAGGACTTCGCTATTTTTCACCTCTTACATTGAGTCGAATTTCAGCACTCAGTACCAGCGTAAATGATCGGTTCAATCCATCATTTTCGTATGCGTGCCTATTTCTTGGCGGTTTGTTTGTGGTTTCACTGAGCATTAGCATCTGGAAATTAAGGCGCTATGAGTATGGGCGATAATGAGTATGGCCCATAAGCCAATAAGGGTGTACAAGAACTATTTTTGAGAGAAAGGATGCAAGATCAATAGTCAATGTTTTTCGGTCTAACATTATAATTATATAGGAAGGAACGTGACGTGTATGAGTGATTATATTCAATTAACAAATATCAGTAAAACGTTTGGAAAGCAGACTGTGTTGCAGCCGCTTACAATGGGGTTTGAGGAAGGAATGATTCATGGCATTATCGGGCGAAATGGTTCTGGTAAAACCGTTTTGATGAAAATGATTCTGGGTATTTTGCAGCCGACAACGGGAACGGTCATAGTGGGAGATAAGCGAATCGGAAAGGATGTGGATTTCCCAGAGAGTGCAGGTGCGATCATTGAGACGATTGAGTTTATTCCATATATGAGTGCATATCAAAATCTGGCAGACATCGCAGCGATGCGCGGCAATCTGTCAAAGACTCAAATAAAGGAAGTGCTAGAGATGGTCGGCTTAGGAAATGTCGGAAGAAAGCATGTATCAAAGTTTTCCATGGGAATGCGACAGCGCCTGGCGATCGCACAGGCAGTAATGGAGTCTCCGAAGCTTCTGATATTAGACGAGCCGATGAATGGCATGGATGAGAAAGGCGTGGAGGAGATGCGGCGGCTGATTTTAGCGAGAAAAGCGGCGGGTACGACGATCATCCTTTCCAGTCACAATATAGAAGATATCCGTATCTTATGTGATCAGGTGTACCGCATAGATGCAGGAGTTGTCATGAGAGAAGTTGAATGAGAAACTGGAGGAAAATAAAAGCTTGAAGATGACCATGGGGACAGGTCTGGCGGCCTTTTAAGTGGGTACGTTGGCTTAATTACTGTCCCGGTGGCTTACAATTAAGTTATGCAAAGGCGCCAGAAGCTGCAAAAGCGGCTATGGCGTTTTTTTGTGTGGGAAAAATTTTTAAGTTGGAAAGGCTCAAAAAGTTAAAATGTAAAAAAATTGACAAACACATTGTTGTTCTCCGCTTAGTAGCATATATTAGTTCTAAGTTTTGAAAAAAATATTGTTTTAAAAGTCTTATGCTGTTTACTTTTTGAGAAAAAATGATATAATATAAACAGAAGGAGGCGATGATATGTTTAATAAAAATTTAAAATATTACCGTTTAAAGAAAAACATGTCAAAGAAGGAGCTGGCCTCACTGATTGGGGTAACTCCAATGGCAATCACTTATTATGAGAGTGGTGAAAGAAAACCCAATATGGATACGATCAAGGCAATGGCAAAAGCACTTGGAATAAAAATCTCTGATTTTTTAAATAATCGAAATGAAAATCTTACTTTTGTACATGGTGAATTTCGAAAAGGAAGCAAACTAGCAGTTAGTCAACAGGAATATATCCGTGAAGATGTAGAAGAGTATATGGGAAGATTTTATTCGGTAGTCAATATTTTAGGTGGTGAAGTATTACCAGATGCACCAACAGTTAATGAAATTACGCTTACGGGAAATTTAGAAGAAGATGCAAAAAAAATGCGAGAATATCTTGGAATTTCTGTAGCTGGACCAATCGGAAATCTTATTCAACTTTTGGAAAATCGAGGGATTTTGGTGTATGCTTGTGATATTGAAAATGATGCTTTTTCCGGTATGAATGGTTTGGTAAATGAAAGACCATATATTGTATTTAATAAAAATATGAGTCCGGAAAGAATTAGATCTACAATTGCACATGAAATGGCACACTTTATTTTTCAATGGCCAGATGAAATGGAAGATAAAGAAATTGAAAAAATGGCAACTGCTATTAGTGGTGCATTTCTTTTTCCAGAAAAAGATGCAAAAAGAGAACTTGGTCTCAGAAGAACTAAGGTTAGTAAAGATATGACGCTGATATGTAGAGAATATGGGATTTCTATGTATTTGTTAGTAAAAAGAGCAGCACTTTGCGGCATTATTACAAGTAGTGTTGAAAAAGATTTTTATATAAAAGCAGGAAAAGCTGGTTGGAAAAAGAATGAACCTGTTTGGAGTCAAGCTGAAATACCGGCTTTATTTGAGCTACTTGTATTTAGAGCAGTGAGCGAGAATGAAATAACTGTTCAGAAAGGCGCAGAGTTATTAAAGCAGTCCTATGATTTTGTGGATGAACATTGCTTTGCTGCAGAGGAATAGCCTATGGAGTATATTAGCAGTGATACAAATGTATGGCTTGATTTTGTAGAAATTGAAAAATTAAATCTTCCGTTTAAATTACCATATATTTATATTATGAATGATGAAACGATTGAAGATGAATTACTTAATCCACCAGGGATTAGTGATAAGCTATTACAATTAGGATTACAAAAAACAGAACTGACAGAAGAAGAATTTTATCTGGCTGGAACATTAGCATCAAGATATGCGAAACCATCTATTTACGATTGTATCGCATTGGCAATAGCTAAGATTAGAGGATTGACATTATTAACGGGGGATGGCCCGCTTAGAAAAGCAGCAGTGGCAGAGGAAGTAAAAGTTGTAGGAACGATAGGGATTCTTGATCAGCTGTATGTTGGAAACTACATAGAAGATGAAGAATATTCAGAATGCATTCAAAGATTGATTGACAAGAATGGTGGAAAAGTACGTCTGCCTAAACATGAATTGGAGATAAGACTGCAAAGAATTAAAAAGTGACCATGGGGACAGGTTCTAGGTGATGCAAAGGCGCCAGAAGCTGTAAAAGCGGCTATGGCGTTTTTTGGCGCAGCTCTGCCACAGTTTAAAAAGACCGCAAACAATGTGGTCTTTTTTGCATATAAGAAGCATCTAACCTGCATTGTATCGTACCTTTTTGTGTGGTATCATAGCTTTATCATTTAGGTATATTTGCGGAGGAAACAGATGGAAAAAAGACAGACATGTGATCTGGCAGGAATCTGGCGCTTTGAGATTGATAAAGAGGACAGGGGCATTGCCGAGCACTGGGAAAAACGAAGACTGACACAGACGATCACGCTGCCTGGATGTCTGCAGGCGCAGGGCTATGGTGATGCGATCAGCGAAGATACACCGTGGGTTCAAAGTCTGTATGATGCGCTGTGGTATCAGCGCGGCGAATATGCGTATGCGCAGGAGAATGGAACAAAGGTGCCATTTTTGAGTCAGCCGCCGCGCCACTATACAGGAAAGGCGTGGTATCAGAAGACGGTTTTTGTGCCTGAAAAATCAGATGGGTTTGTTGGACGGCTGACGCTTGAGAACACAAAATGGAAGACAACGCTCTGGATTGATGGAGAATGCAAAGGAAGCATAGTAAGTCTTTGCGCGCCGCATGTATATGATACAGGGGCATTGTCAGCAGGAGAGCATATCGTCACGCTTTGCATTGACAATGGCTGGCAGCTGCCGTATCGACCAGATGGTCATGGCGTGTCAGATGCGCTAGGCGCAACGTGGAACGGCGTGGCAGGAGCGATTACCTTAGAGCTATTCAATCGTGTTTGGATTGAACGTGTTTGGGTCAATGCACAGCTGCCGAAGGCTGCCGTACAGGTGTACCTGAAAAATGAGACAAGCGATACTCAAAACTGTATAGTTCGCGTACAGGATATTGCACGCACGGATATCAGTGCTGAGATGATCTGCGCGCTCACACCGGGAAGCCAGATTTGTGAGCTTACGTTGAACTATTCATCTGATACACCACTGTGGGATGAGTTTGATCAGGGCTTACAGCACCTTATAGTAACGTTGTCCTCTATAAGCAATGCACTGCAAGGAGAAATGCAATCATCCATCACACAATTACCATTACAGAGCAAAGAAATGGTATCACAGTTTCCAAAAGCAGTACTACAGACTAAAGAAGTCACCTTTGGTTTTCGCAGGGCAGAGGTAAAGGATGGTCATTTTGTCATCAATGGTCGAAACACATATCTTCGTGGAACTCATTTTGGCGGTGATTATCCTTTAAGCGGCATTCCAGATTGTGGCAGCGCATACTGGGATAAAATCATGGAGACTGTGAAAACGTGGGGCATGAATTTTATCAGGTGCCATTCATATTGTCCGCCAGAGGCTGCATTTGAAGCAGCTGACCGCGCAGGTGTCTATTTGCAGATAGAGTGCGATATGTGGAATGTGTTTGCGCCAGATGCGCAAATGAACAACATGCTGTGGGAAGAGACAAAGCGTATACTTGATACATTTGGCAATCATCCGTCATTCCTTATGTTGTCTCCGAGCAATGAGCCGGGTGGAGACTGGCTTATGCCACTTACTGATTGGGTATCAAAGTGCCGTGCATATGACAGCAGACATCTGTATACCATTCAGTCAGGATGGCCGTATCCTATGGAGCCAGACAAGATCACAGGAACAGATTATGTCTATTTTCATAGATCAGGATTTGGTATACAGCCAGGCGGAACCATCCGCGGACCGCGTGGTTGGAACGGCGGTGATTACCGTGAATCATTAAAAGATATCTCTTACCCTGTAATATGTCATGAACTTGGCCAGTGGTGCTCATATCCGGATTTTGATGTGATTGATAAATTTACAGGTTATTTGCAACCGGGAAATTTTGAGATCTTTCGTGAGAGTGCGCGTGCGCATGATGTGTTGGGTCAAAATAAGGAATTTGTCTATAATTCAGGACGGCAGCAGGTGCGCATGTTAAAGGAAGATCTTGAAGCAAATCTGCGTACACCTTATATATATGGTTTTGAACTTCTTGATCTTCACGACTATTTGGGACAGGGAACGGCACTTGTCGGTATTCTCGATCCATTTTGGGATTCAAAAGGCTATGTTGCTCCAAACGAGTGGCGTCAGTTTTGTGATGAAACCGTACTTCTTGCGCGCATCGAGTCCTACTGCATCGACCGAGCAAAAAATGCTGCGGTCAGCATTCCAATCGAGGTCAGCCATTTTGGTCGCGCACCGTTACAGTCTGTTCGCATTCATTGGCAGCTTGAGAAGCAGCCAGTTACCCAGTATACATACGGTGAACATGGCAAGACACTTACGCAGACCGTATTTCAGCCGCCTGTTCTTTGCGGAACACTAAAGCAAAGAGATTATGCTCTAGAGAAAAATCAGTCTGCCGGCTGCATTTACTTGAATATGGAAGATATACAGCCAGACTGCGCTTACGTACTGCGCGTAAGTATAGAGGCAAATGGAAGGATAGTGGAGAATACCTGGCCGTTTTGGATATTTGACAGCAGCAAATTAAACCCGGTTTCTACACCAGACGAGTCAAAAGCAGAGTCTGATACGCACGAAGCTGTTTTCATCACTTCAGACCGCTTCCACGCCGAAACACTTCTTAATGAAGGAAAGCGTGTATTGTTTGAATTGCCATATGAGGATACCTCATATGATTGTCCGCCTGTTCGCTTTAATCCGTCCTTCTGGAACTCACAGATGGGACCGACTTGGGCGCGCGGCATGGGCATGATAATTCAAAATGCACATCCGGCATTTGCATCATTTCCAACAACTGCTGACGGCGGATGGCAGTGGCAAGGCTTAATTGAAAATGCAAGAGGTCTTCGAGTAGAGAAACTTGGCTGCGATTGCATTACAAACCTTGTTCAGCCTATTGACGAATGGAACAGAAACGACAAGATGAGCCTTCTTTTTGAGTGTCAGGTAGGAACTGGCCGTCTTATGATGACTTCCATAAATCTTGAGCAGGACACCCCACAGGCCGCAGCCCTAAAGAAAAGTATTCTTTCTTATATGAAGAGCGATGCTTTTGAACCGCAGGGACAAGTATCATGGAAACAATTATCATCGCTGTTTGAGATAAATGATGTAATGAGAGAACTAGGTGCAAAGATAGATGATGATTCATTATCTGCCTGCCTTGATGGAAATCCGCAAACCTTTGTGCGGCTTACGGGTGGCTATCCGTATTCCTTCATTATTCAGACACCACAAAAGCATAACATTTCTGGTATCCTCTATATGCCGCGTCAAAATCACCGCGAACACGAGGGCGAGCTTTGCAGCTATCTTATAGAGGCATGGTTAGACGGTACATGGAAACGTATCGCACAAGATCACCTATCCTCATCCTACGAACCAAAGCGCATAGCCTTTTTGCAAGAGGTATATACAGATCGCATTCGTTTCACTGCACTCGATACCTTTAGTGCACCGGGAAAGAGCTGCTTCTGGGCAATGGAACCAGACGGTTGGTATCAAAAAGAGGCAGACCCAGTTGCGCACCCAGAGTTTAAGGGACAGCTGCCGCAGGATATCTTTAGCGCATCTGTGATCAATCTTCTTTTGGCAGAGGAAGAGGAGACGGCCGTTTGGAAACAACACGCTAGACAACGGAGTGTTCATTTGAAAGAAGCAGTAACTAGTATTGCTTCTGAAAAGAGTGCAACCGCCGAGATTGATAACTAGTTACGTAAATGGGGACCGACAAACACTTCGCCGAGATCCCCCTTCGATACTCTTCCGGGTAACAATCACATCCTAGATTCATTCGATGACCTCCCGGGTTACAATACAATAAAAAAGAAAGGAATATCTACTATGGAATTTACAAAGTATGGAATCACCACTGAACCACAACTAATTTACAACAACCCACTTGCATCCAAGTCCGACATCGAAGGCTTTGTGCTTGAGGGTACAGCAAACATTTCATTCCCTGAGGGCAAGCTTCGCATGGAAAATGGCTTAAGCGCTGCGCAGGGTCAGAAGGCAAATTATGTTTTATGGTGTCCTAAGGATTTTCCATCCAATGTTTACATTGAATGGGAGTTTCAGCCATTAAAGGAGCCGGGACTTGCCATCCTTTTCTTTGCTGCAAAGGGAAGAAATGGAGAAGACCTCTTTGATGAATCACTTCAGCCAAGAACAGGAGAGTATCCGCTTTATCATCACGGAGATATAAATGCTTTCCATGTGTCTTATTTCAGAAGAAAAGAGCCAGATGAGAGAAGCTTCCACACATGCAACTTAAGAAAGAGCTATGGATTTTATCTTGTTGCGCAGGGCGCTGATCCTATTCCGGACGTTGCAGATGTATCCGCACCGTACAAGCTTGGTCTTTTAAAATATGAGAATCAGGTACGCTTCTTTGTCAATGACTTAGAAGTATTCAATTTCAACGATGATGGAACAACATATGGTTCGTGCTTAGAAGGTGGAAAAATCGGATTTAGACAGCTTGCACCGATGATAGGAGAGTACTCAAAGCTTAAAGTTTATAGCTTTGAAAATTAAAAAAATATAGTTAAGAAAGTGTCTATTTGCATAAAAGGTCGTTTTTGCTATGAACTAAAAATAAATTGAATAGACATCCAAAATTTGTCCGTTCTACCTAATGACAAATGATAAATTTTTAACAAAAAATAGAAAAAATTAATTTTTTTAGAACAAAAAGTAAAAAAAGTATTGAAAAAATAAGCAAAGTATTATATAATATCGACAATGAAAATACACCATCCGTGTGCAGCAGATATCATCTTTGAAAACCAAAGTTTATAAAAAAACTTGGTCGTAAATGCATAGAATGCACTCTAAAAGGATCGGAGTAGAAAAGAAGGAAGGAGAAAAATCATGGGTAAGAAAAATAACACATCAGCCTATCAGCATAAGAAGACTCCGCTGATCACTGACATGAAGCGTCATAAATGGCTGTATCTGATGGTTCTTCCAGGCGTTATCTGGATGATCATTTTCTGTTATCTGCCTATGGGCGGCCTGGTAATGGCATTTCAGAATTACAAGTTACGTATTCGTGGTCATTCAGGCATCTTTTCCAGTTTCATCTACAGTGAATTTGTAGGACTGGATAATTTTAAAGAGTTCTTTACGAGTAAAACAGTTAGTTTCTGGTCGCTGTTTAGAAATACATTGTCCATCTCATTATTGAGTCTGGCATTGTTTTTCCCGGCACCGATTATTCTTTCATTGATGCTTAATGAGTTAAGATGTATGCCATTTAAGCGTATTTCACAGACACTGGTTTACATTCCTCACTTCGTATCCTTAGTTATTGTTGCATCTTTAACACAGCAGCTGTTTAACTCTAATGATGGTGCTGTTTACCAGTTAATGAAGATGTTTATGGGTGATGCCGCACCGAAGGTTCTGACCGATCCGAAGTTCTTCAATCAGTTGATTGTAGGACAGAGTATCTGGAAGGAGACTGGTTACGGTACTATCATTTTCTTGGCAGCACTTTCTGGTGTTGACATGCAGCTGTATGAGGCAGCACGTGTAGATGGTGCAGGCAGATGGAGACTGATGTGGCACATCACACTTCCGGCGATCCGCGGTACAGTTGTTATCATGCTGATCATGAAGTGCGGAAGTATCTTAAACACAGGTTTCGAGCAGATCTATCTGATGAAGAACGATTTGAATGCTTCTAGGGCACAGGTATTTGATACCTACATTTATGAGAGAGGTATTGTAAGTGGCCAGTATTCTGTATCAGCTGCAGCAGGACTCTTTAAGTCTATTGTCAGTTTGATTCTTGTTTTAAGTGCAAATAAGATTGCAAAGCTCTGTGGTGAGAGCGGATTCTATTAAGGAGGCAAAAGCGATGGCTAACAATATTTCAAGAGCAAACAGAATTAAGCGGTCGCCTGGTGATGCATTTGTACAGGTTCTTCTGTATGTGATCGTAGCACTTTTTGCCATAGCAACCGTTATCCCGTTTTTATATGTACTGGCTGGTTCCTTCGCGACAGAGGCAGAGCTGACTGAAAAGTCATTCTTCCTGTTCCCGACAGTATTTTCTACCAATGCATATTCTTACATTGTAAAAGATGGTTCTATTTTTAGAGGTCTTGCAAACTCTCTGCTTGTAACAGCAGTTGGTACTTTTATCAATATGTTTATGAGTACCACACTTGCATATCCTCTGGCACGTTCCGACTTCCGTTGGAGAAACGGTATCACAAACATGGTTATCGTTACGATGCTGTTTGGCGGTGGTATGGTACCAAGCTACATCTTAGTTGTAAATATTCTTCATCTTCGTAATACATATTGGGCACTGTGGTTGCCAGGTGCAATCAGTGCATTCAACATGATTATTATCAAGAACTATTTCCAGGGTCTTCCAAAGGAACTTGAGGAGGCATCACACATCGATGGTGCATCTGACCTTACCATTTTCCTTAAGGTTGTTCTTCCTCTTTCCAAGCCGGTTTTGGCTTCCGTAGGTCTGTTCTACGCAGTAGGACACTGGAACTCATACTTCAACTCACTGCTGTATATTGATAATGTTAACATGAAGGTTGTACAGCAGGTACTGCGTGAGGTTATGCAGCAGGCACAGCAGGCAGAGACAGATGAACTGATGGACTGGGGTTCAAATGGAGCACCGCCGTCTAAGGCAGTTCGTATGGCATCTACTGTAGTTGCAACTGTCCCGATTCTTTGTGTTTACCCATTCATCCAGAAGTTCTTTACACAGGGTGTTATGGTAGGTGCAGTTAAGGGCTAATAAAAAGAAGTGATAATGAGCGCGAAAATTTCGCAGATCATCTTTCATAGATGGCGACCGAAAGCTGCCTGTAAAAAGTGCAGCTTCGGACACTGTCAGAATATTTATTCCAGGAGGGTTTAAAAAATGAATAAGAAGTTTTTAGCAGCTGGTATGGCAGCAGCAATGGCAGCAACAATGCTTCCGTCTATGGCATTTGCAGATGAGCAGCCGACAGTAACTTTACTCGTTCCAGAGTACAATGCAGGAAAGAGCTTAAAGAATGAGGGTTCTGATGAGGTTATCAAGAGAGTTCAGGAGTACACTGGAATCAACTTCGAGATTAAGTGGGGAGATAATGGTGCATATGATCAGGTTCTTGGAACCACTCTTATGGACTTCGACAACATGCCAATGATTCTTACCTGCGGCGGCGCTATGAACGGAACAATCGTATCAGCAGCTGAGGAAGGTGCATTCTGGGATCTGTCCGAGTTTCTTGATGACAGCGAGAAGTTCCCGAATCTGTCTCAGGTTAGCAGAGAAACCTTAAAGGGTCTGACTGTAGGCGGTGAGGTTATCGGTATTCCGCGTGTTCGTGAGCTTGGACGTTACGGCTTCTCCTATCGTCAGGACTGGGCTGATAAGTTAGGTCTTGGTACTCCGGAGACTATTGATGATGTTTATAACATGCTGTATCAGTTTACCTATGGCGATCCAGATGGAAATAATGTAGATGATACCTACGGTATGGAAATGACTAAGTACACAGGACCGTTTGATATCGTTCAGACTTGGTTTGGCTGTGGAAACGGCTGGGTAGAGCAGGACGGTCAGCTTGTTCCGGTACATCAGACTGCTGAGTACAAGGAAGCAATCGACTGGTTAAAGAAGGTTTATGATGATGGTTTAATGAGCCCAGATTGGGTAACTATTGATACTTCCGAGTGGTCAAACGGCTGCAAGAAGGGTCAGAACGGTGTTTACATCGACGTTATGGATGGCGCTCGCCGTATTTGGGACTACTTCGTAAACAACGAAGTTCCGTCTGTTACTAATCCAGATGAGTATGCATCTATGAATCTGTTAGGACCGATCAATGGCAAGACTCTTGCTACTTCCGGTTACAATGGTTTCTATGTAATTACTACTGATGGTGCTAAGACTGAGGAAGATGTTATCAACTCCCTTACCTTCCTTGATAAGTTAAATGATTATGATATGCTTATCTTAGCTGATTACGGTCTTGAGGGCGTTACCTACAACTGGGATGCAGATGGAAAGATCGAAGTTATTTCTGGTCGTGACAACAGTGAGAATCCACATCTTGGTCTGAACCAGATGGTAGCTTACATTCCGGGATACGCAGATGATCAGAAGCCGCTGAAGCAGACAGAGAGAGATCTGGCTCTGACCGAGTGCTATGAGCAGAGAACACGTCCGGTAGCAGTTTCTAATCCGGCACTTGCTTACCTGTCCGGTTCTGAGACTTACTCCAAGTATGGCGCTGACCTTGACAACATCCTGTCTGAGGCAAGAACACAGTACATCTGCGGCGTTATCGATGAGCAGGGTCTGCAGGATGCTTGGGATGACTGGGCAAATAAGGGTGGAAATGATCTGATTGCTGAGGTTAACGAGGCATATGCAGCAGATCAGGAAACCGCTGAGGCTGATGAGAATACTGAGGCAGCAACTGAGGTAGCTACCGAGGAAGCAGCTACTGAGGAAGCTTCCAGCCAGGCTGAGTAATTAAAATGATGTTGGGGTCAAAAGGTATTTTGACCCCTTTGATACCAAAGCGGTATTGGGGACACCTGGTTTTAGCCGGGTGTCCCTTATTTTGTTTTTTGGTGAGTAAACGCCTTACAAAATGCAAATTGTCAAAAAAGAGCATATGTGAGGTGTGTGAAAAAGAAAGAAAAATGGGTCAAAATAACGTGGAGGACATGAAAAACATGGAAATGAAGGATCAGACAGTTCAGTCAATGACACTTCATCTGATGGAAAACAGAAAAGCGTATGGCTATACAACATGGGGCTGCATGTGGGAGAAAGGCGCTGTATCGAAGGATGATTCCTTTAATGTGTACGCAAAAGACAGTACAAAAAATAAAATAGTGCCGTCTCAGTCAAGAATAACAGCATACTGGCCGGATGGTTCAGTAAAGTGGACAGCTCATACCGCAGACAGCAAAAATGGTGAAACATTTGAGGTTATTCCTGTAAATGAAGACGTAAGCAGCAAAAAGGATATGGAGCCATCACTTTTTGTAAAAGAAGAGGAAGATGCATATATAGTTGACGCAGGCTGTGTTCACGCAGCTGTGCCAAAGAATAAAAATGTGATTCTTCGTGATGTAACAGTAGATGGACGTGTTCAGGTGACGGATGCGGATCTGGTGCTGCAGCTAGAAGAAAGAAGTGTGAAAGACGGTGTATTGATTCAAAAAACAGTGCCGTACACAGGAGAGATTGAGTCTGTTTCTATTGAGGAGCAGGGACCAGTTCGCGTGACCTTCTGCTTAAGAGGAACTCATGTAAGTCATGCAAATGATCGCCGTGTGCTGCCATTTGTCATTCGCGAGACTATTTATCTTAATAGCCCAAAGATTGATTTTGAGCATACGTTTTTGTTTGATGGTGATGAGAAGAAGGATTTTCTTAAAGGTCTTGGTGTGCGTTTCCATCGTCCAATGAAGGGTGAAATGTATAACCGTCACATTCGTTTTGGTACTGATCATGGAAGTTTTCATGAGGAGATGACTGAGCTTCTTAGCTGGCGTCCAAGAGTAGCACCAGAGATTTATGATGCACAGACAAAGGGACAGATGCTTTATCTTGATGCAGATAATGATCAGGCTGCCGCAACTGCAATAGAAGCATCTAAGCATATGCCGATCTGGAGCCGCTACGTGCTTTGTCAGGACAGCGCAACACATTTTTCTATTAAAAAGAAGATCGTAAATCCAGACTGCTGCTATATAGAGGGACTTCATGGCATGAGAGCACCGGGCAGCGTAAATATTGCTGATGAGAGCGGAAGCTTCTCTCTTTCCTCAAAAGATTTCTGGCAGAAATATCCGTCAGCAGTTGAGGCTGGTGATCTTGATCAGGACAATGCAGAGGTGATTTTCTGGCTGTGGTGCCCACAGGTTGAGGCAATGGATTTTCGCCATTATGCCGATCAGGGCTATTCCCAGACTTATTATGAGGGCTTCGATGTAGTTGGTGCATCTGCTTATGGTATTGGAAATACTAACAATTTCTCTATAAAGCTTTCTAATAATGCAGTATCTGATGGCGATGCATTAAAGCGTTTTTCAGACAGTGTTCAAAAGCCGCCTGTATATGTAGCAGATCCATCTGTTTATGAAAAGCTGCAGGCATTTGGTGAGTGGAGTCTTCCATCAAAAAAAACACAGGTAGAGCGCTTCTTAGAAGAACAGCTTGATAAGGCGTTTGATTTTTATAAAAATGAGGTAGAGGTGCGCAGCTGGTATGGCATGTTTAATTATGGAGATATCATGCATACTTATGACCCATTCCGTCATAGCTGGCGCTACGATATGGGCGGCTACGCATGGCAGAACACAGAGCTAGTTCCAACACTGTGGCTGTGGTTAGCCTTTATGAGAAGCGGAAGAGAAGATATTTTCACAATGGCAGAGGCAATGAGCCGTCATTGTTCTGAGGTTGATATCTATCATTTTGGTCCGCTTAAGGGTCTTGGCTCTCGTCATAATGTGCGCCACTGGGGCTGTTCATGCAAGGAGGCTCGTATTGCAATGGCAGGTCATCATCGTTTCTATTACTACCTGACAGGTGATATGCGTCTTGGTGATGTTTTTGATGATGTAAAGGATGCTGATGAAGCAATTGTTACGACAGATCCGCTTCGTTTCTTCTTTGACAAAGATAAGATGAATGCACCGGCACATGCGCGTTCAGGACCAGATTGGTCAAGCTTTTGCTCAGACTGGATGACACAGTGGGAGCGATTTAACGATGACACATACAAAAATAAGATTCAGATCGGTATTGATGATTTAAAGGCGCTGCCGCTTCGTCTTACATCAGGTCCTGATTTTGAGTATGATCCGAAGGACAGCCATCTTCGTTACATCGGAGAGCGCACAAACGGAGGAAGTCATCTGCAGGTGTGCATGGGTGCTATTCAGGTATGGATTGAGATTGCCGATTTACTGGGCGATGAAGAATGGAAGGATATGTTAGCAGAGCATGGCCGCTTCTACTATCTGCCAAAGGAAAAGCAGTTAGAAGAATCAAATGGTCTTATTGGAAACAGAGAGTTTAGCCTTCCATTTATGGCATCTGGACTTGCAGCATATGGAGCAGCTCGTTTGCACGATAAGTGGCTGGCACAGACTACATGGAAGATTCTTCTTCATGCACTTTGCACTCATAATAATACAGAGGGCTTCTTGGCGCATGACATCTTTGATGCAGGAAATAAAGAAGTGCTTCACGAGATTCCATGGATTACTACAAACTTCACTTCACAGTGGTGCTTAAATATAATCACGGCACTTCGCTATATTCGCGAGGATTTGCCAAAGACAATGGAAGAGCTGGAAAAGCTTTTGGCAGGGCTTGACGAAAGTGGATTCCATAAAGCGTAAAGGAGAACACATGAGTATCGGAAAAGGAATTTACTTCCACTATGGATGGAAGTTTCTGCTTGCAGATGCCTTCCCATTGAAAGATGCGCTGAATAAGTGGCGTGATGCAGAGGGTCATTTCTTCTATGAAACAGCGTACAAGGAGGAGAATTGGGAGGAGGTAACTCTTCCTCATACCTTCAATGATGGTGATCTTTTTCGTGATCGCATTCAGGATGCAGGAAGCGGTCAGAAGCGAACAATGGCATTTTACCGCAAGTGGTTTGAGGTGCCAAAAAATCGTCAGGGTCAGAAGGTTCTTATTCAGTTTGAGAAGGTGCGCCAGACCTGCTATCTTTATGTAAATGGTACATTGGCAGGCTACCATGAGAATGGTGTGGCACCGTTTGGCTTTGATCTGACACAATATATTCGCTTTGGTGAGAAAAATCTGATTGCTGTTGCAACAGACAACACTGCGACAAGAAATATTCCATTTTGTATCGCAGAAACACCAAATGCAGAAGATGTTGAACCGGGAAGCTATTTACAGCCGCAGGACGAGGAAGTACCAAAAGATAGAGAGGGAGTTGGCTTCTTCTGGAACTGCAACGACTTTAATCCGTCTGTCGGAGGATTGACAAGTCCGGTTAGATTATATTATAAGCCGCAGGTTTATCTGACACTTCCGCTTTACAGCAACTTGCTCACGAAGGGCTGCTATGTGTATGGTAGCGATTACGAGATCAAATCTGGTAAGGATAAAAACGGCATGGAGCTTTCGGGAAGTGCCAAGACGACTGTTGAGGCAGAGGTGCGAAACGAGACTGGAAAGCCAGTTGTGGCATGGATATGTGTTGATGTGCTGCGTCATGATGGCACAAAGGCATTTTCATTTCAGTCTAAGCCGCAAGAGATCGCATCTTGGGGAGCGGAAGAATCTTTTCTTAGCATAGTGCCAAAAGATGCTTACAAGAAGGATGAGAATGGTCATTACGTTCCGGCAGACGAGGAGGAAGCAGCACCAACACGAATCGACTCCGAGCATGTCACCGTGGTAAAGGCACAGTCGGGGCGCGAAGGTCTTCGTCTGTGGAGCATTGACGATCCATATCTGTACCGCGTTGTTGTGCGTCTGTACACAAAGGATTGTGCAGTTGGTGGCTGTGTAGTTTGTGATAGTGCAAAAGCAGATGCAGCAGATGAAAATGCTGGAATAATGTGTCTTGATGAGCAGGAGATTGAGACTGGCTTTTGCAAGATCGGCTACGACAAGGATCAGGGTGTAATGATAAACGATGCACCAGTGTGGCTGCGCGGTTATGCACAGAGAGCGACAAACGAGTGGGCTGCGATTGGTATTGCACCAGAATGGTTAAAGGACGAGGATGCAAGATTGATCAAGGAGAGCAATGCAAATCACATCCGTTGGATGCATGTAGCTGCAGCGCCATCTGAAATTCGTGCGTTTGACCGCCAGGGTATCATCTGTACACAGCCAGCAGGCGACAAGGAAAAAGAGAACTTTGGAAGACAGTGGGATCAGCGAGTGGAGCTGATGCGTGATGTCATCATCGCATTTAGAAATCATCCGTCCATTGTCTTTTGGGAGGCTGGAAACAATTCAATTGGAAAAGAACATATGAGAGAGATGCGTCTTCTAAAAGAAGCTCTTGATCCGTCACGTGGTCGTTTCATGGGCTGCCGCACGATTAATACTGAAGAGGTATTAGTTGAATCAGAGTATGTCGGCACGATGTTAAATCGTCATGCAGCACGCTTTTTAGCAGAGCATGGACCAATCACGGAGACTGAGTATTCACGTGAGGAAGCACCGCGGCGAATCTGGGATGATTTCACACCACCAGATTTTGACTATAAAAATAAATGGCTTGGAAAAGGCGGCAGAAAGCAGCCGGGCGGCGACTTCTATGATCTTACATCAGAAGATCTGGCACTTGCAAATGCAAAGGGCTACAGTGAGTTTTTCAATGACCGTATTGGCGGTGCATCACATCATGACTGGTACAGCGCATGTGCTGCACTTTGCTGGACAGACTCAGCACAGCATGGACGACAGGCTTATTCTGAAAATGGCCGTATGAGCGGACGTGTGGATGCTGCACGAAACAAAAAGCAAAGCTTTGATGTGTTCCGTGTTATGCAGTCAAGAAAGCCAGAAGTCAAGATTGTAGGTCATTGGAATTATCCGCCGCAGGACGAAAAAAATTATCGCTATGAGGAAAAGGCTTTCGATGGCAATTTCTGGATGGCGACAGGCGAGTATGGATACCGCGATCCAAAGCACAAAACAGTATATGTGATTGCAAGTGATCCAATTGCAAAGGTTGAGCTGTATGTAAATGATGAGTTAGTTGGAAGCTGCGATACACCGCAGGATACTTTTGTGTTTGCATTCCCGAATATCGATATCACAAGACAGGGAAAGGTGATGGCGATTGCCTATGATTACGATGAAAAGCAGGTTGCTGCAGATACCATCGAGACAGCAGGGGAACCGGCAAAGCTTGAACTTTCAGTAAAGACTTCTCCAAAATGGCTTCTTGCCGATGGCGCAGATGTGGCTTTTATTGATGTGCACGTGACTGACACCGAGGGACGTATATGCCCACTGTGTGATGCGCGAATCGACTTTGCTTTAGATGGCGAAGGCATTTTCCTTGGCGGCTATAACAGCGGCCGTTTCAACGGACCAAATAAACAGGATAATGTTATCCATAAAAACTATCTGTACGCAGAGTGCGGATATAACCGTGTATTCCTAAGAAGCACCAAAAAAGCAGGTGCAATTCGTGTTACTGCCGCGATGGAAGGATTGTCACCAGTAAGCGTCGAGCTAAACTCCGTACCAGTAGTACTTGAAGATGAAGCACTCACATATTTAAATGCATCATATCCAGATCTTGGAGACACTATCGCCCCGAATAATCAGGATTATCCGGCAGTAGCGGCAGCTGACCTTGCAAAGTATGTGCCAGAGACTGAGCAGTACTGCAAGATTCTTTGGAACGGACAAGAGCCAGACACAAGAGGTGTGCGTACTGTTAATAAGAATGGAAGTATCTGGGGTGCAGTCATCTGTATTTTAGAGCGCATGAAAGGTGAGCTGGGCGATGTCTTTGACTATGAGTATGATCAAAAGAAAGAACGTCTGACGCTGACAAGCGGCGGTCATACCGTGATTGCGCAGACTCATCAGACGCACTTGCTCGTCGATGGCAAGGAAAATCTGATGGATGGAGAGCCATATATTTCAGAGAGCCGCCAGTTTGTAATGGAGGTTAACGCGATAATCACGTATATAGAAGGTGTGACCGCGTACTATGATGATAAAGTTAATGTGTTCCGTGTGGAATGCAGAAATAGAAAGGAAAAACAATTATGACAAAGAAATTTCACGATCTGGTAGCTGGCGCACGTTCATACCGCCGCTTTGACCAGAGTAAAAAAATGACTATGCAGGAACTTGAGGAGTTAGCTGAGTTAGGCCGCATTACACCATGCGGTGGAAATCGTCAGTATATCCGCTTTGCACTTTGCGCAGATGAAGAGAAAAATGAAGAGATTTACAAAAATCTGGCATGGGCAGGCTATTTAAGTGACTGGGATGGCCCGGTAGAGGGAGAGCGTCCGACAGGCTATATTCTGATTTTGCGTGATTTGAGCCTTCAGAAGAATCTGACCGTCGACGAAGGAATCGTGGCACAGACCATTTTCCTTGGCGCAAGAGATATGGGCTACGGCGGCTGCATGTTAATGAATGTCAAGCGCACTGAGCTTATGGAAATCTTTGGATTAGATCCAGAGAAGTATGCAATTTCAATGGTAATCGCACTAGGCGTTCCAGTTGAAGAAGTAAAGATGGTTGAGGTAAAAGACGACGATATCAAATATTATCGTGACGAAAATCAGGTTCATTATGTTCCAAAGAGAAGCCTGAAGGATGTTGTTGTAAAAGAATTGTAATCAGCACAGTTCACGCGTCATGTTAGATCTGGACAAATTTCATGCTTGCATAGAAATTTGACAGATCAACAGGACGAAGTGGACGCCCGTTCATGAACAAAACAAAGTTGCGCGCAAACTTGTTTGCGGTTAGCAACGACGCACGGAACGTGCGGTTTTGCGAATGGGTGTCCAGTGAACTGTAACTTAGAGATTTAAAAAAAATGGAGCGCAAAAATGAAAAAATTTACAATTTACTTAGCAGGAGATTCTACCGTACAAAGCTATAAGACACCTGTAAAGCCGATTACTGGCTGGGGTCAGATGCTGCACACCTATTTTAAAGAGACAGCACAAAAGATGAATCAGGATGGCTGTGACTGGATGGGCTATGGCAAAAAGAGTGATTCTGATTTTGACCAGTCGATTATTTATGAGACAGATGGCCTGTTTATTGATAACCGTGCAATGGCAGGAAGAAGCAGCAGAAGCTACTTTGATGAGGGTCGCCTTGATGATTTAAAAAAGGCGATCAAGTCAGGTGACTATCTGTTCATGCAGTTTGCACATAACGATGCAAACAAGGAAAAAGAGGAGCGTTATGTTACGCCAGAGCAGTATGAGGAATATCTGCTTCGCTATATAAATGCAGCAAAGGAGCGCGGCGCACAGCCAGTTCTTGTGACAGCAATCGCAATGAGAGATTGTGATGATACGCCAGATGGCAAGTTTAGCGTAAGCTTTCCAGAGTATCGTGATAAGATGCTTGAGATGGGGGATAAGTATGATCTTCCTGTGCTTGATCTGGGAAAAGCAACTGCAGATTATTTAAATACTGTTGGAAGTGAGGGTTCTAAGAAGCTGTTTATGTGGTTGGATCAGGGAGCATATGAAGGCTATCCAGACGGAAAAAAGGACAATGCACATTTACAGCAGGCAGGTGCAAAGGCATTTGCAGGACTTCTTGCAGGATTGATTCGTTCATATGATCGTGATGACAAGCTGGATAAGGTGAAAGCAGAGCTGGCATAAGTTTTGTGAAGGGCGACGCGACAAAATGGGTCGCTCGCCCGAATAAGAAAAAGGAGACAACTATGAACGCGACAGTAAAGCAGGTCTGGAATGACCACGTAGAAATTGCATGGGAACCGGCAGAGGGTGCCGAAAAGTATCATGTGTACTGGGCCGATAAAGACATTTTGACCATGAAGTATCAGCTTGTAGGCGATACAAAAGAGTGCAGCTTTGTCTTAAAGAAGGCAACGCATGTGCCGCATTATTTAAAGGTAGCAGCTGTAAAGGATGGAACTGAGTATGAGATGAGCAATCTTGTTGAGACACCTCTTAAGGCAGTTTTTCATGAGCAGCTTGAAAAATTAAATAGAGGTCTTGTTGCTGTTAAGACAGACAAAGGTGTATATGTGGGCTGGCGTATGTTTATTGACGAGGTGCGCGGCTATTGCGATACAGGACTTACAGGTGCTGATTATGCCGTATACCGCGGCGAAAATAAAATTGCAGTCGTTACAGACAGCACTAACTATATTGATACAGATGGAACATTGCAGGATACATATAGTGTTGCACCGATTATTGACGGCAAAGAGGGAGAACGTTGTAAGAAAGTTTTTGTATGGGAAAACAATTACATTGATATTCCAATGAATAAGCCGGCTGATGGCCGTTCCCCGAAGGGTGAGATGTTCCCAGAGGGGCAGCCTTACACCTACAGCGCAAATGATATGAGCATAGGTGATGTAGACGGAGACGGCGAGTTAGAGTATATCGTAAAGTGGGATCCGTCAAATGCGCATGATGTTTCTCATCGCGGTTATACCGGAAATTGCTACATTGACTGCTATCGACTGGACGGCACAATTTTATGGCGTGTCGATATGGGACCAAATATCCGCTCAGGAGCGCACTACACGCAATTTATGGTGTACGATTTTGACGGTGACGGCAAGGCAGAAATGTGTGTAAAGACGGCACCAGGTACAAAGGTGACACGCTTTGCAGCAGACGGCACAGTGGCAGAGGAGTACATTACACTTCCAGAGCGCGATGTGAAAAAAGGCGTGACAAATCAGGACAATTATGTATGCACCGCAGCCGATTATAAAGAGCATCTTGTAGAGATGTTTATGGGCTGGAGCAGTCACCCGGAGGTTGTATCTGGACGCTGGCCTGCGACACTTGAGGAGTGCTTTGGTATTCCTGTTAAGTATCATTATCCGCTTAGCCGCGAGGATGCAAAAGAGCTTGTTTCTTACTTTATATATGAATTTGCACCGTCAAGAAGCGATAAGAATCATCTTGAAGCATTTGAGGGCTTTATCTATGATGGTCCGGAATATCTGACTATGTTTGGCGGTGATGGAAAAGAGCTTGAGACAATTGATTTTCCAGTGCCAAGAGGCGATGATGGCCTGATGTGGGGCGACTATGCAATGAGAAGAATTGAACCGTGCAACCGTGTAGATCGTTTTTTATCTGGTGTTGCGTATTTAGACGGTGAACATCCATCTGTTATCATATGCAGAGGCTACTACACAAGAAGCACTGTGACAGCTTATGATTTTAAGGATGGTCACTTTGCAAAACGATTCATGGCAGATTCTGGTCATGTGCCAATGAATAATCCATTTAATGACAATGCACACGAAAAAGAGGGCTTAGATCCTGTTTATGGAAAGTTTGCAGGACAGGGAGATCACAGCCTTTCAGTAGCAGATGTGGATGGTGACGGCTGCCAGGAGATTATCTATGGTGCAGCTGTGATTGACCATGATGGAAGTCTTTTATATTCAAGCTATGATCATCTGCCAGATGGACGTCTTGCAAAGCTTGGCCACGGTGATGCAATGCATGTCGCAAGAATCAATCCAGATTTGCCGGGCTACCAGATCTTTAATGTGTTCGAAGGTGCAAAGGCAGCACCGTATGGATTTGCGCTTCGCGATGCACTTACTGGAAAAGTATTCTTTGGTGAATATGCAGAAGAAGATCTTGGACGCTGCATGATAGGAGATGTCGTACCGGGTGTGCGTGGTCTTCAGGTGTGGGTAAAGGACACCTTTGACTGCAACGGAAATAAGCTTGACGTAAAGCGTCTTGGAACAAACGCAAATATCCACTGGGCTTCTGATATGACAACGCAGATCATTGACGGCGTAGACTATATGGAGCGCAAAAAGCAGACAGGTATCATTAACGATAACACACATGGCATTATGCTTGACCCGCAGGGAACGCTCACAAACAATGGCACAAAAGGAAATCCTTGCCTTGTCGCAGATATTTTTGGCGATTATCGTGACGAGATTATTCTTCGCCTCGAAGACAGCAGTGCAGTGCGAATCTACACAAACACCGATCTGTCCGCACATAAATTGTTTACGCTTCTTCATGACATTCAGTACCGCGTCGGCGTGGCATGGCAGAATAACTGCTACAACCAGCCGTGCTATACAAAATTTTATCTGGCAAGCGATATGGAGTGGAAGTATGTGCTGCCAGCGCTGGCAGCGACGGTGACTACACGGTAGTTTTGTGAAAGGCTAGGTGATATATGTGAACTCTTCAATAAGACAAATAGAGAAAGAAGAGTATAGTTCTGAACAGATAAGAATGGCTGCGAAAGCTATGCTTGAACATGCTAGAGAAATAGCAAGAGGGAATGTTGAATTTGAAACTTATGAAGATGTTTTTGGAACAAAAGAAAATGATACTGATAGTATGACATGATTTTTTGAAAACCATATATAGTAAAACTTAATTCCATAATCTATCAACAGCAAAAAAACTCTCGGAAGAAAGATTCTTCCGGGAGGTTTTTTTAGCCGTATTTATGATTACTCAAGTACGAGCAGCAGAGCCATCTTAAACTTGCCCTGAGCGGTAACGCTGTGCAGACCATTCTTATCAAAACGGAAATTCTCACCTGCGGACAGCGTGTAATCCTTGCCCTCATAACCGATAGTAGCCTTTCCTTCGAGTGCGAAGATGATTGCGTTGCCTGGTGCACGATGTGGTGTCAGGCCAGTTCCCTCGTCGAATGCCATCAGCACAAACTTCATGGTGCCGTTGCTAACAACGTCAAGATTTGCAATACTTCCCTCTTCATAAGAGATTAAGTCCTTCAGCTTCATTACTTCTCCAGATTTTACAATACTGTTCATAGTTGTCTCCTTTTTCATAATAATTTCTGTGTAAACAGTTCCAGTAGTCGTTTCAACACCGCAGAGGGTGCCGCCAGGAACTATAAGACAGTCACCGTCTGATACCGGCTCCTTTTTTGCCCGATCTCCAATAAGAAAATCAGCAGTTCCTTTTGCACCAATGTAAATGGATGTTACATCATAGCGCTCCTGACTGATGGACGTATCCTTGCCAAGAGAAAAGAATGTAACCGCAGTTGTCTGTCCCATCTTTGCATCGCGTGAGATAGTCATTCCATCCTTGATTGGACGCAGCTGTTCTATTATAAATGCGCCAGCCATAAAAGTGAACTCCCTTCTATTTGCTATTCAGCATAATCGTAATTTTATACTATTCATTATTGTACCCTATAAGTCTTGGAACTTGCAAGAGTTTTATTCAGTAAGCGACACTGGAATAATGCTTCTCAGTTTGCGATCATGGTACATGACCTCGTCCACGATCACATTCACATCAAACGACTTGGAAATATTCGTCTCGTTTAAGATATCTGTCGCCTTTCCATAGAAACGATCCCCATTTCGATTCATCATGAAAGCCTCATCCGCAATTCGCATCGCGTTGGTCGGATAGTGCGTATTCATGATTGCGCTGATGCCGTCCTCATGCGCCAGCTTTTCAACCATATTTAGGACTAGAATTTGGTTGTGGAAATCAAGTCCCGTCTCTGGCTCATCCAAAATGATCAGCTTCGGCTCATTGACCAGTGCTCTTGCGATCAGCACCATCTGTAACTCACCGCCGCTCATGCGGTTACAATCCTTTGAGGAAAGATGCGTGATTCCAGTCTTTTCCATCATCGCCTCTGCCATCTCAATCTCCTTTGTACCCGGCTGCTCAAAGAGGCCAAGGTGTGAGCTTCGGCCCATCATGACCATTTCCAGACCAGTGTATGAGAAAGAAAAGCCGTGTGTCTGCGGAATATAGGAGATCGTGTTCCAGATTTCCTTAGCCGTTAACTGCTGAATGTACTGACCATTTAAAAGCGAATGACCGCTGCTCCATGAAAGAAGGCCGATCATGCATTTTAAAAGAGTTGTTTTTCCGATGCCATTTGGCCCAAGAATCGACAAGATATGTCCTGCCTCTAATGAAATATTGATGTCATGCAGGACTTCCTTTTGCTTTGGATAGCCAAAGCAGCCGTTTTGTACTTCTAAAATCATCGCAGATTGCTCCTGTTCTTGCTAAGCAGCGAGATAAATACCGGAGCTCCGATAATGGCTGTCAGAATCGACAGTGGAAGCTCGATCACGCTGATTGTTCTGGATAAGGTATCAATTAGAATCATAAAACATGCACCAAGACTGATGCTGACTGGAATGACGTAGCGGTTGTTGCTTCCGACAAGCATTCGGGCACAGTGCGGAATTAACAGACCAATCCAGCCGACCTGTCCACACATCGAAACGCAGGAGGCAGTAATAATCGTCGAGGCAAGAATAAACAGCATACGAGTCTTTTTGATGTCGATTCCGCTCGATTTTGCCTCGTCCTCGCTTAAAGACAGAATGTTCAGTCGCCAACGTAAGAGAAAGATAATGACAATTCCGATCAGAATTAGCGGAGAGCCGACCATGAGCTTCTTGTAGGTTGCGCTCGTGAAGCTGCCCATCAGCCAGTAGGTGATTTCCGGCAGCTTATCCTGCGGGTCAGCTGTGTACTTTAACAGAGAGCCGATCGCATTAAAGAGCGAGGAGGCAATCACACCAGCCAAGACAAGATAAACCATTGAGCCACTCTTATTTTTACCGGCAATTTTCAAGGTAAAAAAGACCGATACCAGTCCGAAGATAAGTGCGATCAGCTGCGTCTCTAAGATGCCGCAGGACAGGATAATTGCTAAAATCGCGCCGACACAGGTGCCGCTCGTCACGCCTAAGATATCTGGTGTTGCAAGTGGATTGGAAAAAAGGGACTGAAACGTATCCCCGGCGCAGGTCAGTCCTGCGCCGACAATGATTGCCATAAGGATACGGGGAAGTCTCAAATTTACGACAACCGAGTAAGTCTGAAGATTGTCGATCTCTCCGGTAAAGATGCTGCAAATGGAACCGATGACATCGGAGACGGGCAGCTTCATACGGCCAAAGCACATGCATAAAATTCCGGTCATGATGGGCAGCAGAATCATGGCAATGACAGCAAGCGGCGTGAAGCGTCCTTTTTTGATTAAAAAGCTGTCTTTCATATTAATACTGTAACATTTCCTCCAAATCCTCGTCGGTTACTTCGTAGTCATACCAATCCTTGTAGTACTCCTTGATGGTGTCCTCAAGCGGATAATCTGCAAATGCCTCTGGATAGGTGTTGCAAGCAAGCCACGCGAATACAAGCGGAGCATCTGGGTTTGGTGTAAACCAGTTCCACATACCAAGGGTAGTGTCGTAAACGCGGCCATTCTGTACAGCAGTCAGAGTTGAGAAGTCGGCACCCTCTACCTTGTTTTCCAGTACGTCCTCAGTGGTCAGAGATAACAGTCCCGGTCCGTCTAAGAACAGAATATCTGGATTCCAATTGTAAACCTGTTCCATGTCAACTTGTGTGAAACCCTGCGCTTCATCCACTACGACATCATTAACGCCAAGATGCTGCAACCAGTATGTTCCGAAGGTGCCCTTACCAGAAACCTGTGGAACACCGTCTGAATACTTCCAAAGAATCATTGCACTCGGACGTTCATCCTCTGGAATCTCTGCAATGCGATCCTCAACATCCTCAATGATCTCATTTCCAGCTTCCTTGAAATCGTCCATCTTTCCATCTTCGCCGAAAACGTCTTCAAGCAGATCAAGCCACTGCTGATAGCGCTCTAATGGGTCGGCAGCGGTATCTGCTCCAACGGTTGCAAAACCGATGCACGGAATGCTGCTTGCCTGTAAGATCTCAGCGTGAGCAGTGTTTCCAGCGTTGTAGAGAATAACGTCTGGCTTTAAATTCATGATTTCCTCAATATTTAAGTCGCTCTGTGCGTAAACGGTATCAGAGGACTCCATCAGCTCTGGTGCTATATCCTTCAAAACGGTTTTTGTGATGGTATCCTTAAAGGAACCGCAATAGCCTACGATGTACGGAGCGGAGCCGCCAAAGTAAGACATATAGGTGGACAGAATCGGGATCTGGTCAATAACAACTCTGGTGATATGATTTGGCACCTCAACGGTATTTCCTGCGTGATCGACAACGGTGTGAGTGCCGTTCTCGTCAGATTCGGTTTCAGCCTCGGTACTTTCAACCTCAGTCTCGGCCTTGGTGCTCTCAGTCTTTGAATTCTTGGCATCATTTTTGCCAGCGTATGCGGTAAATGGTGTTAAGCTCATGCATACAGCTAAGGATGCAGCAACAAATTTTTTCATAGAACCCTCCTAAATAAAATAATTAGAATACAAATACTTTGGTTAGATAAAACTAACCAACATGCAGTGATTCTACTAGAATTTAGGTTGATCTGTCGGTTGCTATGGCAACATAAAAGAAAAAAGATGCAGGCTGAGTGTTTCAGCCTGCAAGAAAGTCTGAATCTAATAATTTAATATTGGAGCCGGAAAATTTTAGGATTCCCTCGTCGCGCAGCCTGCAAAGCTCGCGTGATAAGGCGCTTCGATCCACGTAGAGAAATTCCGCTAGCTTATTTCGCGTGAACGGAAGATGAATCACATTATCATTTGAAATTTCTAGTGTCTGCAAGTAAATTTTTAACTTATCCCGCAGCTTTTTCTGGCTCAAGATTCGCAGCTTCGTGTTAAAGAAGGTGATCTGATTTGACAGTTCCTGAAGAAGATTTGCCGTCACCTGCATCCGACATGGGCAGGTAAGAGTCGTCTCAGATAAAAGTGTTTTAAAGTCTAGCAGCAAAACCTTCGTGTCGACAGAGGCTTTTAAATAAAATTGACTGGAAAGTGAACTTCCGCACGCGAGTTCCGCGCCAAAGACAGAGCCACTTTTTAAATGCTGAATCGCAACATGGTTTGCATTCTCATCATAGATAAACTCCTCAAGACCACCCTCTAGCACAATTCCAGCGCGGAAATTACGGTCTCCAATGTTGACAATCAGCGTATCTGCTTTGTATTCTGCGATTCGCGCCTGAAGACAGGCAAAAATATTGTTGTATTTTTCTTCTGGTATCCCCTTAAACAGACCAGAGGATTTCAGATAATTCTGATAGATTGCCAGATCAGAAGATAGATCAGAAGATCCATTTGAAGGTCGGTTTTGGGACCTATTGAAAGAAGTTGAAGATGTATTTTTTGTTGCCATGGCAACCGCCTCCTGAAAAATAAGTAATTATAATAAAACAAAAGTTAGTAAAAACTAATTCGAGATAGTATATATTATACGGTTTTTGCTATGGAAAGTCAATTGATAAGCAATATATGGCATGAATGGAGAAAAGAAAAATATGTATCGTTTGGGCATTGATATCGGAACGGCAACCGTAAAGCTTGTGCTGACCGATGAAAATAAAACAATCATTACTACGTGGGAGACATTGCACCACAATCAGCCATCAACTATGTTAAAAATGGGAATTACAGAACTAGGTGTGTTTCTTACAGAGGCAGTCGCAGTCGGTATCACAGGAGCGGATGCACTAAGCTTTCATAAAGTATTGAAAGATTCGGGCTTTTTGGAGGATGTACCAGCTATCGTGGAGGGAACAAAGCTTCTGGCTCCGTCTGCGCGCAGCATCATGGAGATAGGAAGTCAGGGTTCTCGTTTTATCACGCAGATTGATCAGGTGCCGCAGTTTGCGACAAATGGCCACTGTGCAGGCGGAACGGGCAGCTTTTTTGAGGATCAGATGTCAAGACTCGGCCTTTCGATTGAGGATTATTCGGAGCTTGTCGAGCAGGCAACATCTGTTCCAAGACTGTCCGGTCGATGTGCCGTTTTTGCAAAAACAGATATCATTCACAGACAGCAGGAGGGTGTACGCACGCCAGATATTTTACTTGGACTTTGCTATGCGATGATCAAAAATTATAAGGCTACTATTGTGCGTGACCTTTTGGTGGACAAGCCGGTGGCATTTTGTGGCGGCGTGACAAAAAATCGCGGCGTTATTCGTGCGATCAAAGAAGTCTTTAGCTTACAGGAGAACGAATTGATTGTTCCAACGTATGCATCGTTTGCCGGTGCAGTCGGTGCAGCGCTTCATGCATCGGGCAGCTTTACCAGTGAGCAGCTATTTTTAGCGGCAGATCATATGAAGGAGAGTCACCATGGCAGTTTGTCTGCGCTTCCAGCATCTTCGGAAAATACATTGTCCGATCCAGCGTGTACACAGTTTCCAGTAAGTGGAAAATGTGCGCTTGGAATCGACATTGGTTCGACGAGTACCGATCTGGTTATCATCGGTGAACACAATGAATTAGTCGATTACCAGTATCTTCGCACCGCGGGAAATCCGGAGGCAGCAGTGCGAAAAGGCCTTGCGAGTATCAAGGAGCGCTTCGGAGAGCTTGTTTTTCAGGCAGTGGGCGTGACCGGATCAGGTCGAGAGCGCGTGGGACGAATGCTTGGTGCGGATGCAATTCGCGATGAGATCACGGCGCAGGCAGCAGGAGCAGCGCATTGTGTGCCAGAGGTCAATACGGTATTTGAGATCGGTGGACAGGACAGCAAATATATCCATATTGAGGATGGACGAGTAGTCGATTTTCAAATGAATAAGATTTGTGCTGCGGGAACGGGCAGCTTCGTGGAGGAGCAGGCCGCGCGCATGGGCATCCCGATCAATGAGTTTGGACCGCTTGCGTTAACTGCGAAGAATCCAGCTAGCTTAGGCGAGCGCTGTACGGTTTTTATTGAGACAGCGATTGCGGCGGCATCGGCAGAGGGTATCGCGCAAAACGAGATTGCAGCGGGTCTTTGCTATGCAATCGTGAAAAATTATCTGCATAAAGTTGTAGGAACAAAGCCAGTCGGAAACCATATCGTGCTTCAGGGCGGCGTGGCATACAATCCTGGCATTGTGGCAGCATTTCGCGCTTTTTATGGTGAACGTTTGATCGTCAATCCATACTTTTCCATTAGCGGTGCATTTGGCGTGGCACTTCTTGCAAAAGAGGTAAATGTAGGAAAAACATCGTCTTTTGCAGGCTATGAGTTTTCCGGAAAGACGATTCATATGGACACGAGAAACGAAGAAGTGCGAAAAAACATTGAGTTTTACCATCAGGCAGATAAGCTGTTGCTTGACGGCTATACGGGCGAGCGTGATCCAAGAAAGAAGACCGTCGGCGTTCCATTTGCGCTGATGATTCACAAGTTTTTCCCGATGGCAAATGCATTCTTTACTTCCCTTGGTTATAACGTTCTTCTGACAAAGCCAACAAATGAGGAGACGATACGTCTATCTCAGGAAAATGCAAGAGGCGAGACCTGCTATCCAGTCAAGCTGATTTACGGCCATATGAAGCAGTTAATCGACGCAAAGGTAGATTACATTTTCCTGCCGACAATTCATACGATGAAGCACGAGTTAAGCCATGTCGAGCACAATTATGGCTGCGTGTATATGCAGACAGCTGCTGTCTCCATCGGAAAGGCACTCGGTCTTGAAGAAAAAGGAATTACGCTTCTTTCTCCAGTGTTTGATTTAGACTTTGGAAAAGAGGCAATGGCAAGTGCAATGGTTGGTTTGGGGAAAATCCTTGGCATTCCAAAGCCATTTTGTGCAAAAGCACTTCTAGCGGGAGCGATGGCCGTGCGCAAACACACAAACGCGGTAGAAAAGCAGGGAAAGCAGCTGTTAGATAGCTTAAAGCCAGAAGACAAAGTGCTTGTGTTGATCACGCGAAATTATGGTGTGTCCGACCCGATCTTAAATATGGGCATCCCGGATTTGCTTCTTGAGCGCGGCATAAAGGTGATTACCTTGTCGCATCTGCCTGGCCATGCACTCGATATCTCCGAGGAATACCCAAATCTCTACTGGCCATTCGGACAGCACATTTTGTCTGGTGCCAAGCTGATTGCGCATCATCCGAATCTGTATGCCGTTTATCTGACAAACCATGGCTGCGGACCAGATAGCATGTTGAGCCACTTGTTTAAGAAGGAGATGGGCGATAAGCCATATTTGCAGATCGAGGTAGATGAGCATTTCAGTAAGGTCGGCGTTGTCACACGAATCGAGGCATTTTTAAATAGCCTGTCAAAGCGCAATGCAAAGGCACTTCCAGCTGATTTTGATATTGAGAATGTCACAATCCGCACATCGAATATTCAGCCAAATGTGCAAAAAGAGCTTCCTCTCTATCTCCCAAATCTTGGTTTGTATACAGAGTTTATACGACAATATTATGAACAGACGGGACATACCGTGCATGTGTTGCCAATGGCAGATGAGGAGGCGCTTTCGCTCGGACGCGCTCACACAAATAGCAAGGAATATCTGCCATTTGTTGTGCTGCTTGGAAGCATTCTGAAAGATCAAAAGGAGCGGGCAAGTCAGCACTCTGTTCAATACCTTGTCCCGCAGACGCTTGGCTCCGAGGCGGACGGGCAATACGCGACTGTCATTGATGCTATTTTGTGGCAAAGTGGCCTGAAAAATATTATGCTTGCCGCGCCGATAATCGAGTACGTACCAGAGCAGACGGCCGATCTTGATTTGTTTGCAAGAGCAATCATGACAGGCGATTTGCTGTATGCGATTCCATCCGAAAAAAGAAATTGCTTTGATGTTTCTTCCATATTAGAGTGGAGTGAGCTTGAGCAGCTGGCAAAACGTATCGCTAAGCTAACTGCTAAATCAACTGTTCTTGGTGTGACAGGAACGCCGATGTGTCTTAGTGTGTTAAACGATGGCATTCTGGATGAGCTTGAAAAAGAGTATACAATTTTGCGTGCACCGCTGATCGAGTATCTGTATTTCCTTTGGAGAGAAAATAGATGCGGTGAGAAAAAAGGAAAAATGCTTGCAGGACATAAGCAAGCGCCTTCTAAGGAAATAATGGAGACAATCGGGTTACACATGAAAACGATTGGAACCTTGCTTGGAAAACAAAATTCATTTTCAGCTGATATACAGAGTTTGTCGGACACAGCCGATATGTATCTGCGTGATTTCGCTGGTGGAAATGGACGTTACCGATTTGCAAAGACACTGGAGCTGGTAAAACGCACGGATGCGATGCTCACGGTTGCACCGCGTTATGAAAATACGTCGATTATTTTGCAGATGAGGGGATTAAAACAGGCGTGTGAGACTCCGCTGTATGAGATCGAGGTCGATCAAGACTGGGATGAGACGGCGTGGTCAAAGCTGCGGGCATTTCTCTATTATGTCAAAGCGTAAATAAAAGTCAAAGTTGTATTTCTGTCAGCGGTATGGTATACTTAACAAGCAGTAAAAATCTTGAAAAAACAGAAAGCTGTACTTTCTGAAAAGCGTACTAAGCGCAGAAATGAGGTCTATTATGGATTCGGTAAAAATGAGAGAGGCCGTAGAGGCTGGAAAGACCATTCTTGGTATTGAGTTTGGCTCAACAAGAATTAAGGCAGTGCTGACAAATGAGGAGAATGCTCCAATCGCACAGGGAGCACATGACTGGGAAAATCGTCTGGAGAACGGAATCTGGACGTATACTCTTGAGGATATCTGGGGCGGATTGCAGGATGCATACGCAAAGCTGGCAGCAGATGTTAAGGCACAGTGCGGTGCTAGTCTGAAAAAAATTGGTGCAATCGGATTTTCAGCAATGATGCACGGCTACATGGTATTTGATAAGGAAGGAACACTGATGGTTCCGTTCCGTACCTGGAGAAATACAATTACTGAGCAGGCAGCAAAGGAGCTGACAGCTGCATTTTCATTTAATATTCCGCAGCGTTGGAGCATCGCTCATCTGTATCAGGCAATTTTAAATGGTGAGGAGCATCTGCCGCGCATTGACTATCTGTCTACACTGGCAGGTTATGTTCACTGGAAGCTGACTGGAAAGAGAGTGCTTGGTGTTGGTGAGGCATCAGGTATGTTCCCGATTGACAGTAAGACAAAGGATTACGATCAGAACATGGTAGAAACCTTTGATAAGCTCATTGCACCGAAGGGATATTCCTGGAAGCTGCGTGACATTTTACCACAGGTACTTGTAGCAGGTGAGCCGGCCGGAAATCTGACCGAGGAGGGCGCAAAGCTCTTAGACCCAAGCGGCGAGCTTAAAGCTGGTATTCCAATGTGTCCGCCGGAAGGTGATGCTGGAACTGGTATGGTAGCAACAAACAGTGTAACTGTACATACAGGAAATGTATCAGCAGGAACATCCGTATTTGCAATGGTTGTCATGGACGAGAACGAGACATTAAAGAAGGTTCATGAGGAGATCGATATGGTAACAACACCAGATGGTCTTCCTGTAGCAATGGCTCATTGCAATAACTGTACCTCTGACCTGAATGCATGGGTAGGTATCTTTAAGGAGTTTCAGCAGGCGCTTGGTGTTCCAGTTGACATGAATCAGCTCTTCTCAGTACTGTATAATAAGGCACTTGAGGGCGATGTTGACTGCGGTGGTCTGATGGCATACAACTATTTCTCAGGCGAAAGCATCACAGGCTTTGAAGAGGGTCGTCCGCTGTTTGTGCGTACACCAGACAGCAAGTTTACACTTGCAAACTTCATGAGAACTCATCTGTACACCTCTCTAGGCGCATTAAAGGTAGGTCTTGATATTCTGTTTAAGGAAGAGGGCGTAAAGCTTGACAATATCTACGGTCATGGCGGTCTGTTCAAGACAAAGGGTGTTGGACAGCGTATCATGGCAGCAGCAATTAATGCACCTGTATCCTTGATGGAGACAGCAGGAGAAGGCGGAGCATGGGGAATCGCACTGCTTGCTTCCTACATGCTTAATAAGAAAGAAAATCAGCCATTAGATGCGTTCCTTTCAGAAGAAGTATTCCACGGTGAGACTGGTGTTCGCATGGAGCCAAATGCAGAAGATGTAGCTGGATTTGATGCGTTCATTCAGAGATATAAGGAGTGTCTGCCAGTAGAGCGCGCGGCTGTAGAGAGTTTGCCGCTGTAAGGGAGTGTGATCCCATCTCGTAAAGCACATTCGCCTCGGGGTGCCACTACGTTACGATCATAAGCCACTACATAACCTTCGGAGCTATGTAATCCATAGAACAGTGGTGATCTTATAAGAGTAATATAGATAACTTGGTTCGTATCCAGTCAATATAGGGTGCGAACCATTTTTAAATTGAATGTAAATTATTTTCAGTAAAAGGAGTTCAGCATGAAATACCATAAACCATCATTTTTTGATCAATTTAAGTGTATTGGTTCGGCCTGTACAGATACCTGCTGTGCCGGATGGGAAATCGAAGTTGATGAGACAACAGCGGAAGGGTATCTTACCGAAAAGGGTGCATTTGGAGATCGTTTGCGCCGCGAGATTGGAAGCGAGCCCGGTGAATATTTCTTTAAATTACAGAACAATCGCTGTCCATTTTTAAATAAAGAAAACCTATGCGATATTTTTATCAATTTGGGAGAGGACAGGCTATGTGATATCTGCCGTGAGCATCCGAGATTTTATAACTGGTTTGGCGATTACACGGAAGTTGGTCTTGGACTATGCTGTGAAGAGGCCGAGAGACTTTTATTTTCTGACAGTAAGCCGCTTACTTTTGTGGAAGAAGTTACGCAGGATGAAGAATTAGCTGAAGAAATGTGGCACGAGGTAGAGAATGAGACGGCAGATGTCTGTCAATCTGTAAGCGAAGAACAAGATGACAGTGATGAGAATGAACATATAGATGCTTCTGACATGTTAGAAGATGAAGTGGATGAAACATTTGATGACATAGAAGATGAATCAGCCGAATGTGAGCAGATGCTTGAAGAACGAAAAGCAATCTTTTCAATTTTACAAAACCGTAAAAAAAATATCGGCACACGCCTAAAGAGACTGCTTTTGCAGCTGCCATACGCAGATGAAATGTTACTTCTGACAGTTCCAATCTTGGAGTGGGACGATCCTGAATCTATTCCGAAATTAGACTATAAAGCAAAGCCAAGCACGAATACACTAAAAAACAGTGCATTATTTTTGATTCGCTTTTTTGGCGGAATGGAGTCACTTGACGAAACATGGCCGTCTATGATGAAAGAGCTAGAGCAGAATATTGACAAACTAGTGGATACAAATAACACAAACGTATTCCTCAAATTTATGAAGAGCGAGAACCGCTTATACGAGTACGAGCACATTGCAGTGTACATGATATATCGTTATTACCCAGAGATTTTGTTAGACGGTCAGGCCGAGGCAAAAATTTTATTTGCAGCAGCATCAATATGCCTACTATTTCTTATGGATTTACAGTGTTTCCAGAAAAACACCGCTTACACACAGCAAGACCGCATTGAGTTAGTACGGCGTTTCTCAAAAGAAATCGAATACTGCCCAGAAAATATGGAACGCTTCGAAAAGTGCTGCACCGAGCAATACGAAGATTTACTTAATAGTATTTTCAATCTATGCAGCCTGACAGAGTAAATAACTGATGCGTTAAAAACATAAAAAGAATCATGTTTTATTAGAAAACTGTCGCGTGAATCCTCGGCTATTCAATGACCTATATGTTGACAACAATCGTTAACACCTTTTGCCGGGAAAATATCGTAACCTGAATTAGCGGCGAAGCGAATGTGATTTACGAGGCTGAACGTTGTAGCAGGACTTTCAAAGTAGAGTAAGAAGATAAGTAACATAACAGGTACCTGCGGAAAAGAGAAGCCGACAAACACTTCGCTGAGGCCGCATTAATAACCTACCGGGTTGCACCCCTACCGATTTCATAAACCTATCGGGCTGCACCCCCGATGTATTGAAAAAAGTGCAAAGAAACGCATTTGTCCGCTTGTAAGATTTTAGGGGATATGATATTATAATGTCAGACCAAAGGTTAAGACACAAACGGCGACAGGTGGATGTGCAGCATCGCCGGGAATCGAAGAAATAAATATTAATTCGGTTTCGGGTGATGCGGCACATGATAGGGCCCCTGACCGGGGGTGTCAGCAACAATTTTAAAGGAGGTTTTTGAATCATGAAACAGTTTGAAGCATGGGCTGGTTTTAAGGGCAGACTCTGGAAAGAGGAAGTTAACACCCGCGATTTCATTCAGAACAACTATACTCCATATGATGGAGATGCATCCTTCCTTGCAGATGCTACTGAGGCTACAGATAAGCTTTGGGGAGAGCTGCAGGAGTTAAATAAGCAGGCTAGAGCAAAGGGCGGCGTACTGGATATGGATACCGATATCGTTTCCAGCATCACATCCCATGGCCCGGGATACCTGGATAAGGATCTTGAGAAGGTTGTAGGTCTTCAGACTGATAAGCCTTTAAAGAGAGCATTCATGCCTTACGGCGGTATCAGAATGGCAGAGGAGTCCTGCGAGATGTACGGATATACTCCAAGCCCAGAGCTGCACAAGATCTTCACTGTATATCACAAGACCCACAATCAGGGCGTATTTGATGCATATACACCAGAGATTCGTGCTGCACGTAAGAACAAGATCATCACTGGTCTGCCGGATACCTACGGCCGTGGCCGTATCGTAGGCGACTATCGTCGTATCGCTCTGTACGGAATTGATTTCCTTGTTGCTGAGAAGCAGAAGGATCTGGCTAACTGCGGCGATGGTACTATGACTGATGACGTAATCCGTCAGAGAGAAGAGCTGTCTGATCAGATCAGAGCACTGAAGGATATGAAGGTTATGGCTGCAAGCTATGGCTTCGATATTTCTCAGCCGGCTAAGACCGCTCAGGAAGCAGTTCAGTGGCTGTACTTCGGATACTTAGCAGCTATCAAGACTCAGAACGGTGCTGCAATGTCCATCGGACGTGTATCCACTTTCATTGATATTTATATGCAGAGAGACCTTGAGAATGGTGTTATCAATGAGACCCAGGCTCAGGAGATCATTGACCACTTCGTAATGAAGCTGCGTATGGTTAAGTTTGCTCGTATTCAGTCTTACAACGAGCTGTTCTCTGGTGACCCGGTATGGGCTACTCTGGCTATCGCTGGTCTTGGCGTAGACGGACGTTCCATGGTTACTAAGAACGATTATCGTATCCTGCACACACTGGAGACTATGGGACCGGCTCCGGAACCGAACATGACTGTTCTGTATTCCAAGAACCTGCCAGAGTACTTCCGTAAGTATGCTGCAGAAGTTTCTATTAAGACATCTTCTATCCAGTATGAGAACGATGATGTTATGCGTGTTGTATGGGGCGATGACTACTCCATCTGCTGCTGTGTATCCGCTACACAGACTGGTAAGGAAATGCAGTTCTTCGGCGCTCGTGCAAATCTGGCTAAGTGTCTGCTTTACGCTATCAACGGTGGTGTTGATGAGAAGACAAAGGCTCAGGTAGGTCCGGCATACAAGCCGATCACTTCCGAGTATCTGGATTATGATGAAGTTGTTAAGAAGTATGACGTTATGATGGATTGGCTGGCAGGAATGTATGTAAATACTCTGAACCTGATCCAGTATATGCATGACAAGTACTACTATGAGGCAGCTGAGATGGCTCTGATCGATACCGATGTACGTCGTACATTCGCTACTGGTATCGCAGGATTCTCTCACACAGTTGACTCCTTAAGTGCTATCAAGTACGCAAAGGTTAAGACTGTACGTGACGAGGACGGTCTGGTTGTTGATTATGAGATCGAGGGAGACTTCCCACGCTACGGTAACGATGATGATCGTGCAGATGACATCGCTGTAGAGCTGTTAGGACAGTTCCTGGCTAAGATCAAGAAGCGTCACACCTATCGTAACTCTGAGCCGACAACCTCTATCCTGACCATTACTTCTAACGTAGTTTATGGTAAGGCTACTGGTGCTCTTCCGGATGGTCGTCCGGCTGGTGAGCCACTGTCTCCAGGTGCTAACCCGTCTTACGGCGCTGAGAAGAACGGTCTGCTTGCATCTCTGAACTCTGTTGCTAAGCTGCCATACGAGTGGGCTCTGGATGGTATTTCCAATACCCAGACCATCAACCCGAGTGCACTTGGAAACACTGAGGAAGAGCGCGTAAACAACCTTGTACAGGCTATGGATGGCTACTTTGCAAATGGTGCTCATCACCTGAACGTAAACGTATTTGGTGTTGAGAAGCTTCTGGATTGCCAGGCACATCCGGAGAAGCCAGAGTATGCTAACTTCACAATCCGTGTATCTGGTTATGCAGTTAAGTTCATTGATCTGACCAAGGAGCAGCAGGACGACGTTATCAAGAGAACTTGCCATTCCTTCCTGTAATTAGGAGCAGTGACAGACTCGATTGATTTCGATCTGAACAAATCAGAATAGATTTGCTGTAAATTTATAAAACTAATACAGGCGGAGGGTGCTTTGGCACTCCCGCCTGTTTTACTACAAAATGATAGTAAACGTGAAGATATGAAGTTAACAAAACAAGAAAGGAAAAAAATATTATGATTCAAGGCGTTGTTCATTCTTTGGAATCTTTTGGTTCTGCAGACGGACCAGGAGTTCGTTATCTCGTATTTTTAAATGGCTGTAATTTGCGCTGTAAATATTGCCACAACCCAGATACATGGGCAAAGAAAGACGTACAGCTTTTAACAGCTGATGAAATTTTGGAAAAAGCAGTTCGCTATAGAAATTATTGGGGCGACAAGGGCGGCATCACTGTAAGTGGAGGAGAGCCACTTTTACAGATGGAGTTCATGAACGATCTGTTTGCAAAGGCAAAGAAGTTAAAGATCAATACATGTATCGACACCGCAGGAGAGCCATTCACAAGAGAAGAGCCATTCTTCGGACAGTTAGAGCAACTGATGACAAATACCGACGTACTTCTCTTTGATTTAAAGCATATTGATCCAGAAAAGCACAAGGCACTTACCGGCAAGACAAACGAGAATATTCTTGATATGGCAAGATATCTTTCCGATATCAATAAGCCAATCTGGATCCGCCACGTGCTTGTACCAGGCATCAACAGCGATGAAGAGTCACTGACAAAGCTTCATGAGTTCATCAGCACCTTAAATAACGTATATCGTATCGATGTACTTCCATATCATACACTCGGTGTATTCAAGTGGGAACAGCTTGGAATCAAGTATGGCCTCGAAGGTGTACCAACTCCAACCAAGGAAGAAGTCGAACTGGCAAGAAAGATTCTTTGCGTAGACGAGTACAATCGTTACAAAAACGCATAAAAACTATAGATTTGTATAAAAACCATTGGGGAATGATATGATCTGATATGATCTCCAGTGGTTTTTTGCTATTGTTTGGTCCTGCTGATCTGTCAAATTTCTATGCAAGCATGAAATTTGTCCAGATCTTGCAGGACGCGTGAACTGTTAGAGTACAAATTTCCCTGAAAATAGATAAAATTTCCATTGCCAAAGAAAAAATTATCATGTATAGTTAAAGAAAAGAGATTTGAAACCGCTTGCAACTGACAGTTTGAATAAGAATTGCACAGTGGGTGACAGAAAGGCATGGTACATTTATGGCAAAAGAGCGTGCGAATATTTACACAATCGCAAAAGAGGCCGGTGTATCCCCGGCAACAGTTTCGCGCGTGCTGACCAATAACGCCAGAGTCAGTAAAGAAAAGCGCGAAAAAGTACAAAGCGTGATACAAAAATATGGATATACACCAAATGCGCTGGCACAGGGTTTGAGTAACTCGAAAACAAGATCAATTGGTTTGATGATTGCCGATATATACAGCCCGTTCTATTCGGCGGTAGCGACAGAATGTGAAAAAGTAGCAGATAAAGCAGGCTATCTGCTGCTGATGCTTACGTCCTTAGGTGATCCAGAGCTTGAAAAAAAGCAGTTAATGAAGTTATATGAGCAGCAGGTGGATGCGATTATCGTGGTTGGCGGTGTAATTGACCGCGTTACGGTAGATGAAGAATATGTTGAGCAGCTTAATCATATCCTGGAAAGCACACCGATCATTGCAACAAATCGTCCTGTAGGTGTAAGAAATTGCAAGGTACATCTGGACGAGGGAGGCAGTATGGATCTGGCGATGGACTATTTATTTAGTCTTGGCCATGAAAAGATTGCAACAATTGGAGGACGAAAAGATGCGAAGTCTACACTGGAAAAGCGTATGCGATATCGCACAATGCTGCGCCAAAAAGGTATTGTGTATCGTGAAGACTATGTATTTGATTCTATTGATTATTCTAATGAGAGTGGTTACAAATGCATGAAGGAGCTTTTAAAAATTCCAGATCGCCCAACAGCAATAGTGGCAATCAACGATTTTACGGCAGCAGGTGTACTTAGGGCAATTCACGATGAAGGACTTCGTGTTCCGCAGGATATCTCAGTAGTAGCATTTGATAATACGTACCTGTCAGGTGCATTGACACCAGCATTGACATCAGTAGGAGCCAACTATACAGAGTTTGCAAAGCATCTTGTAGAGGCAGCAATTCGTGCATCAGAGAACGAGACATGCCCTGAGGACTATATGGTCCCGGTTGGTATTAGCGTAAGAGATTCCTGCACACATGTGCCTGAGGAAAATCTTTGAGGAATATGAAAGTGGTTTCATAAGGTCAAAGGAAGACAGAAAATAGGCAAAATAGGCTAGTATAACAAGAAATCAAGGAGTGACATATGTTCACTCCTATTTTAATTGTGAAATATGCATAATTAAGAGACTTATACATTAGCAAGTTATCACAAAAATATGAGAATGCGCAAAAACATGTTGACATATCAGATAAAAAATATATAATAAAGCTATGAAAAGGGTTTCAGCAAGGATAGTTGAAATGCACGAATGAAATCTCACCTTTCTGATAGAAAATATACATAATGTGTCACGAATTTATTTTTTTATGAGAAAGATGAAAGCGGTTTCACAAAGGTGTCAAATAAACCTATAAACCATGAGCGCAGCAGGGGCTGAAATTCAAATTTTATTCTTTATTATTAAGGAGGGTAACATGGGAAAGACAACATCAACTTTACCCCAGTATCAGTACAAGAAAAAGCATGGCTTTTTCTATAACCTGAAAAAGTATCGTGTACTGACACTTATGTGTGTACCGGCAATCGTATTCTTCTTTGCATTTAACTACATGCCGCTCCCAGGTATCTATGTGGCATTCGTTAAGTACAATTACAGAGACGGTATTTTCGGAAGCAAGTTTGTTGGTCTGAAGAACTTCGAGTTCCTGATGCAGTCTGGAAAGCTCCTCGACCTGACAAAGAACACGATTCTTTACAACTTGGCTTTCATCTTCTTAGGAAACATCATTGCGATGTTAATGGCAGTTTTGTTAAACGAGATCCACAATAAGTATTTTAAGAAGGTTTCACAGACATTGATGTTCCTTCCATACTTCATCTCACAGGTTCTTGTTGGTTTCCTTGTATTCAACCTGTTAAACTACGATACCGGATTTATCAATGGTATTTTAGTAAAGCTGGGTATGGAAAAATGGCAGCCGTATTCCGATAAGAGTGTATGGCCACCAATCTTAATTGCCGTATATCTGTGGCAGGTAACTGGTTATAACTCAGTTGTTTATTTCGCATCTATCTGTGGTATTGATACTTCTATCATCGAGGCAGCAAAAGTGGATGGTGCAAACTGTTTCCAGAAGATTCGCTACATTATTCTGCCAAGTCTTCGAAGCACAATCGTTATCTTACTTTTGTTCGCACTCGGCGGTATCGTAAAAGGAAACTTCGGTCTGTTCTACAACATCGTCGGAACGAACCCATTGTTGTATGACACTACTGATATTATTGAGACTTATGTATATCGAAGCACAATGACGGATTTCAACTTTTCAACGGCATCTGCAGTCGGCCTGTATCAGTCTATCATCGGATTCTGTATCGTTATGGCAAGTAACTTTGCTGTTAAGAAGATCGATCCTGAGTACGCATTATTCTAAGGAGGGAGAAAGAAATGGCAAAATCGACAGTAAAAGGTACGAAAATCAAGCTGGATCGCTCCGATATCATAATCCGTACAATAGGATATGTAGTAGTTACGTTTTATGCACTCGCTTGTGTACTTCCATTTTTGATCATCATCGGAACTTCATTTACATCTGAAGAAGTTATTCGTTCCGAAGGTGCGCAGCTGTTCCCAAAGCAGTTTACAACAAAGGCATATGAGATGGTAATTCAGGGTGGTGCAATCTGGAAGTCTTATGGACTGACTATTACGATGACCTTAACTGGTACACTCGTTGGTCTGGGCATCATTTCCATGACTGGATATGCTTTGCAGAGAAAGGATTTCCCATTCCGCAATGCAATCTCATTCTACATCTATTTTACCACACTGTTCTCAGCAGGTCTGGCTCCGTACTACCTGTTAATGACACAGACCTACAAGCTGCAGGATAACTACTTAGCAGTATGGCTTCCGCTTCTGATGTCATCTTGGCTGATCATTTTGATGAAGAACTTTGTAAAGTCTATTCCTCATGAGATCACCGAGTCTGGTAAGATTGATGGAGCTGGTGATATGAAGATCTTTACCGCATTGATTCTTCCAATGTTAAAGCCGGCACTTGCAACAATCGGTTTGTTCCTTGCAATTGGTTATTGGAATGAGTGGTATCAGTCATCACTGTTTTTAAGTGAGAAGGTTAGTGTTTATCCGCTGCAGTATACTTTGTATAAGGTTGTAAATAAGGTAAACAGCTTAAAGAGTACAGTAGCAGGTCAGTATGTTGACCTGTCAGATCTTCCATCAAATGGACTTAAGATGGCAAATGCAATCTTAGCAACAGGACCAGTTATTCTGATTTATCCATTTGTACAGCGCTACTTTATCGGCGGTATCACCGTCGGAGCCGTAAAGGGCTAATGATTTTTGATTAATAGCAGGTATCCTGCATTAATAGATACTTAACAAAGAAAACAAGCGAGGAGAAGACTCGCACAAAGAAGGAGGAATTTTAATATGAAGAAGAAGTTTCTTGCATCCGCATTGGCAGCATCTATGGTAGGAACAATGTTCGCATCAATGCCGGCATTCGCAGAGGAAGAGTCCAGCAGCGCAGCAGCAGAAGAGGTTACAAGCGCAGCAGCAGAGGCAACTACGGGCGAGGTTCCGAATTATGATGATGTCTGGGCAGAGAAGTGGGCAGACGTTGACACATCCGAGCATGTAGTAATCAATTACATGGTTACCGGTGATGCTCCGACAAATGATGCAACTCAGAAGATGTTAGATGAGCTGAATGCAATCCTGACCGAGAAGGTTAACGCAGAGCTGCAGATTTACTATATTGGCTGGACCGATTATCTGTCAAACTATAACCTGACTCTGGCTCGTATGGATGGTACTGTAGACTTAGTTGGTACTGCTACTGACTGGCTGGATGCATGGCCAAACGCAAAGAATGGTGCTTTCCTTGAGTTAAGTGATGAGATGCTTGAAAAGTACGCACCAGTTACTTACGAGACTGTTCCACAGGAAGACTGGGATCTGTGTAAGTACAATGATAACATCTATTTTATGCCAGAGGATAACTACGCACAGTGGACCAATCATGGTTTTGCATATCGTCTTGATTTTGCAAAGCTGGCAGGTCTTGAGGATGGCGTTCACAGCTGGGAAGATATGACAACATATTTCAAGTATGTATGCGAGCATAAGGATGAGCTTGGCATTGTAACTCCTTGGGATTCTGATGGTACTCAGTTTTCACAAATGGCAGGCGGCTGGGTTTCTTCCCACAGCGACTTCGTTTCCATTGATGGTTTAGCATCTGCTGCTTTATGGGGAGGTACAAAGGATGATCTGTACACCATCATTAGCCCATTCTACAC
>CAKQXY010000015.1 GCA_934292725.1 uncultured Lachnospiraceae bacterium | reverse complement strand
TGTAAATCTTTGAATGTCATCAGTCTGGGCACTTTTTGATAACACTTTGAGACTTTCATGATTTTGGGAGTTTAGCTCATTTGTTACAACAATCTGTGTTGGAACAGAAAGTCCATTTACATAGTATATGCCAGGAACCTGTTAAATTCGAGATCGCCCTTATTGGAGCGCAGCTCAAGTTCAGCTGCGGCACAGAAAGCAGGATGCCATTGTATTTTTGCACTGGGCTGCTTTTCTCTTGGTGTTCCCATAAAATTCCTCCATTTCGAAAATATTTCCAAATTTTGGATTTTATCGGGTGTACGTTAATCACTTGAAATCAAATCACTTAAATTTAAACGAGTTTGAAGCCAAGCTACTTTATCTTTTGCACGTTAAAATTTTTCCTTTCAAAAATATTGTAACATCAGAACGGACGTTTTGCAATATGAAATTTATTATAATGGGATCGCAGTATATTAATCCCATTGCCATAATATATTAATTTGTAAGCCAGCGGGACGGTAAAAAAGCCAGTGTACCTGTCCCGCTGGTTATTGCTATTTGGTGTATTTCATTCATCTGCCGGTATTATTTCTTCATTTACGAGTGGCTGATTGTTAACAATGCTTTTATTGAGGGCTGGAACGCTTAAAGACATCATAATAAAACCAGATATGAGGAAGAATACTACTAATATAATAGCAATAGCTTTCCAGATGCGACGTGAACGACGATTTTTAATCGCAAGCTGTTCATTTATTCGAGATAGTTGTTCAGCGACATCATTCGTAACATTTCCATTTTCAGTTTCAATTTTTGAGCCTAGCAACTCGCTAACAGATACTCCTAATATTTCGGCAAGGCGAATTAAGGTATCGGCGTCGGGGACAGACAGATTTTTCTCCCACTTGGAGATTGTCTGTCTGACGACATGAAGCCTGCTTGCCAATTCTTCTTGTGAAAATCCCTTTTGTTTTCTAAGAGTTTTAAGATTTTCGCTAAACATAGTGCATTTTACTCCTTTATTTTGAATTTTGATGCATCAAAAATACCACAGTAACTGCTAGATGGCAAGCAATGCAGACTAACATTAGCGCAACGGGCTGATAAACCAGTGGGAACCTTGTAGTTGGGGTATGAAGGATGCTAAAAAGCATAGGAAACAGAAAGGTATAATCTATCAGTTAATAAAGCCAACGAGACAGTAAAAAAGCCAGTGTACTTGTCCAGCTGGCTTTTGCTGATGTTACTCCTGAATTGTCATAACACGGCATTTTTTTCGGCAGAAAGAAATACCATATTTGATTATTTTATTGAAGCCTCGGTTGCGAAGCTCCTGTGTATAGTTTTTATTTTTGATTTGCTTTAAAGCCTCACAACAGTCCAATTCAAGATCTTTTTCCTCGGAACTGTATTTCAATTCGATCACAATTCCAAGACCAACATTTGCATCGCTATCATTTATTTCAATCAGAATATCGCTAAAGCCATCACCGGACTCGCGGTTTGATAATACTTTCCAATCTCGTCGATACCCCAGAATTCCAATCATAAGTCCGTGATAGAAGTTTTCATGAAGTGATTTTGCAAAATTATCGCGCACACTAATGGTTTTTGACATATATTCTGTTAAAAGTCGTTCGACAGCAGGGGCATTACAAGTCGTTAACGCATTGCAAAAGTTTAGGAAAAGTTCTCCATTTTGAGAGACTTCTTTGCGAAAGAGCGTTAGCACGCGTTCAATGATAATATTACAGATTTCGCGGTTCGGAACCGCAAGGCAGTAGTAGCCATCGCCTACTTGTCCGCGCTGTGTTAAGTAACCGGTCATAAAAAGCGTGCTCCACAAATTATCAATATTAGAATATAAATCTTTGTAAGTTACCATCTCATCGACTTTTTGAATGATCGTTCCGCCATTGACTAATTGCTCAAGCTCTGTTTTTGTAACCATTCCAGGATCATTGATACTATCAATAAAATGATTGATAACATCATTTCCACTGGTGTTCATCCAGTAATTTTTCGGTTTTGAGTTAGGGTCATCAATATGATCATCGCAATAATTTACAACGTCCCAAGGACAATATACGTCTGCCTCTCCAAAGCGATAGCCATCGTACCATTCTTTCACTTCATCAAAGTGATCATCCAATCCATAAGCACACAGCATTGCATGTACTTCTGAGTTCGTAAATCCAAAGGCTTCATCGTATTGCTTATCTGTGATGGAATACACTTTGAAGTTATTAAGACCAGTGAATATACTTTCTTTTGCAATACGCAGACATCCAGTTAGGACAGCAAAAGCAAGGCTCTCATTTGTCTTCAATACATTTCCGAAAAGATTGCGTATCAGAAGCGCCATTTCATCATAAAAACCATTTTCATGAGCTTTTGCCAATGGCACATCGTACTCGTCAATAAGAACAACAACTTTCTGCTTATAGTGCTTTTCGAGAAGTCGTGTCAGCCATCGCAAGCTTGACCCCATAACCTTTTGACTCATTTCGTCATCTAGCAGCCTAGCAAAGCGTTCTTTTTCGTAGTCAGTCAGAAAATTACTATTTTGCAGAAACTGAAAATCAGAAGCGCTTTGATTTATGAGTTCTACCAACTGATCGAAGGCAGCCTCGTAGGATGATGCATTGATTCCTTTTAGACTGATTGCAATGACAGGATATTTTCCCATATATTTTTCACAAAGCTCAGTATTTTGAGAAATATGCAAACCAGTAAATAATGTAGGATCCGTCCCAATTTCAAAAAAGCTTTTGAGCATACTCATATTCAGAGATTTTCCAAAACGCCGAGGACGGGTAAAGAGAGTCACTTCGCTTCCTTTTTCAAGAGCCTGTTCAATTAATGCAGTTTTATCTACATAATAATAGTTTCCTTTGCGAAGCTTTTCAAAACTGTCGATTCCAACTGGAAGCCTAAATGGAACTTTAAATGGAACTCTCATATACGCGTACCTCCTTTTAGGTGTTTTAATTTTATGGTTGATCAAGCAATTCATTTACTATTTGATAAATTTATCATAGCACACATTCTAATATTTGTCATTGGATTCGTCGTTCAATAAAATATAGACCCTTTTATCATACCGGAACCTTAAAAGTGATCATCGTGCTTTGTCCCGGTATACTGTTAATAGTCAGTCCGGAGCCTTCGCCATAGGCGAGAATTAGTCGATCGTGAACATTTTTTAATCCATAACCGGAGGAGTCAGTCGTCAAAAGGGTAGAAAGTTTTTCTTGTGGAATACCTACACCATTATCCATGATCGTAAAATAAATCTGACCCATTACGTTTGTGACAGTGACAAATAGTTGACCACGTTTTGTCTTGTTTGGAAGGATACCGTGGATAATCGAGTTTTCGACAAGCGGCTGCAACAGCAGATTGGGAACTTCGATTTCAGGAAGATTTGGGTCAATCTGGTACATTACGTCAAAGCTGTTGTCATGAAGCAGACGCTGAATATCAACATATGAGGTTACATTTTTTATCTCATTTTGCAGAAGAGTTTCGCTCTTTCCTTTATTTAATGTCGTGCGATAAAAGACAGAGAGAAGCTGAGACATCTGGCTGATCTCAGGCTGGTTGTTCATAAGCGCCTTGTTGTTAATAAGAGATAAGCAGTTGTACAGAAAATGAGGATTAATCTGTGCCTGAAGCGCCTTAAATTGTGTTTCCTTTAGCTCAATTTTTGTCTGATAATCTTCGCGGATTAGGCGGTTAATTTCGTCGATCATAGCCTGAAGATTATTAGTCAGATCACCGAGTTCATCTGTACTATCATCATGAATATGATAATCAAGATGACCTTCCTTAATGCGCTGTAAATAATAGTGGAGAGCACTGATTTTCTGCTCAAAAAATCTAGTGAATAGCTGAGTGATCGAGAATATAATGACAGCGCAGATAAATAAAATAGCCATAATGACACGTCCCATATTACGCACGGAGGCAAAAACAATTTTTTCAGGACGCTCAAGTGTTACAGTCCAACCGCAGGCATTTACAGGACTTGTTCGTGTAACCCAGCTGCGAAGCTCTGCAGAATTTTCCCAAAGGGATGCAGACTTATAGGAAAAAAGTGTCTGTCTTGGTGAATCAACCTGGATATGGAAGTCATCAGCAGTCTGATCAAGTTCGCCAAATAAAAGATTAGGATCTAATTGGATAGCAATGCAGTTTTTTGAGTAGGAGCGGATATATGTAATATAAGGATCACATAAGTATTGGATAACGCAAAGTGTTCCATCCTTCTTTTTATACCAGGCAGGCTGAAATGAAATTGCTTCAGGAAAATACCAGGATTCATTTTCCAAATCGCTGATTGGGCGAAGCTGTTTGCCATGTGTCATATCTCCATCTGCGTTGTAGATTGTGATCTGAGAAATTTCTGGGTGCTGCAGGTATGTGGTATTTAGGAAAACATCCATTGTATAATTTAAATATTCATACTGGTCATATGCGTTTGCCTCATTGTAAGAAGAAAATTCTGCAAGTACATTTGAGTTTGCTAAATAGGAAAGCAGATTTTGGTAAGTGCTCACCTTTGAGTCAAGTGAGTTGGACACGGATAATATAGAAGATTCTAGTGAGTCCAACTCACGTGTACGAAGTAAATTAATGGTTTGATTATAGCAGAAAAATCCCATGACAGACAGAGGAAGAAAGCTTACAAGAATGCAAAGAAGTATGAGCTTGCTGCGGTATTTGATATTGTTAAAGCACTGTTTAATTTTCTGAATCATAGAGTATGCTCCTGTCTGTATTTTTCAGGTGAGCTTCCAAAGTATTCGCGAAAGCTCTGACAAAAATATGAATAATTAGGGTATCCAGACTCGATGCCAATGTCAATCACCTTTTTTCTGGTGTGAAGCAAGGCATCCTTTGCTTTTTCCATGCGGTACTGACGAATATACTGAGAGATGCTTTTTCCGGTAGCTTTTTTAAAAAGTCGGCTTAAATAATCTGGTGTCAGGTAGACAGCAGAGGCAAGCACTTCTGCAGAAAGCTCTTCGCTGTAATGATTGGCAATGTACGAGATAGCGCAAGCCACTTCTTTTCGCATTGTATCCGTTCCGGCAGAAAATGAATCCAAAACAGGTTTAGATACTTCTTTTACGATACGAATAATCTCAGAAATATCAGGCTGAAGATATAGATTGGCAATCATGGCCTCAAGCGGTGAAAAATTACAAAGTGCATCATCTGGAATGGCTGGATAAAGGATAGTCAGCACATTAGAAAAAAGAAATTTGACGTAAATTTGAGACTGGTTGACAGCGAGTTTATATTTGTCAAACAGATGACTAAGGTATTCTTCCAAAAGTGTACGGCTTCGAGTGGCAATGGCATTTTTTATAAGAGGAAGCAACTCAGAATCATCCTCCGAATTTTCCAAACGCTGTGTTTGTGTAGTGTCTGGAAGAAAAATAAGGGTATCTGGCAGAAAGAAACGCTGTTCCATTTGCTGCTCAAGAGCAGAAAATGCCTGCTTGAAGGAATCATATTCAGATAATGGCTTTGTAACTGCAATGCAGCAGTCAACAAGAAAAGTACTCTTAATGTGATTAAGAATACGTGTGCAGAAATGTCTGGCATCAAGAATCGGCGTGCGCACAAATAAAACAGCCTGCTCAGGAGAAATATTTACTGATACTGCTTCAGGTGTAAGAAAACTTCGCAGATCATCGAAAAAGGCATCAGATTTATGCATTAAAAAATCATTTTTAAAAGTAAACATCACCATATAGCGAAAAGCAGAAAATTGTTCTAATATAAAAGGTTCTGCTTTTGCTTTATCAAAATTTCCAAAGATCGCAAGCTGTAAAGAATATTGAAGAAGAAACAGTTTTTGATTTTCCTGCATGTGCATGTTTGCCTGCTCCTCATCGAGCTGACCAATCAATGAGGAAAGCGTCTTAGTAAATTCTTCTGGCACAACAGGCTTTAAAATATAATTTTCCACACCAAGTGATATGGCAGTTTTGGCATAGGCAAAATCAGCATAGCCGCTGAAAATAATTGGACGAATATCAGGATATAGATTAAGAGCCTCACGTATTAGTTCAAGTCCGTCCATGCGCGGCATCTGAACATCAGTAAATAAAATATGAGCAGGCCATATCTTTAGAATCTGCAGTGCCTCTACGCCATCCTCCGCTTCTTTAATCTCTAACTCAAAGCCGCAGTTTTTAAGAAGATACAGAATGCAGTCGCGCTCATTTTTCTCATCATCGACAATCAGCATACGGTACATAATATTGTTCCCCCCTTTTATGTATTCTGTTTTTGATGTGTTTACCGTGATTTGTGCTTATAGTATAATGGAATGTCATCAGATTTGTCAAATATATCTGAATTATCCACAATAAAAACATGACTGTCCGCTTTTTTGATATGTTTTCCGTATTTTTTATATATACCGTTGTCTGTTTTTTTGATATATTTTTTACAACAAAGCAATGCGCAACGCTTAAGAAATGATAGAAAAAATGGAGGAGTTATTTATAATGAAGAAGAGTTTTGCAATGATGCTGACAGCTGCACTGACCACCACATCTGTTTGTGGATTTGCTTTTGCCGATGAGGCAGCAAATGATCCATATGGAAAGTATGATGAATTGGTTACTTATACCACAGGATATTCACTTACAAATCAGGGTGCTGATGTGCTAGCAGGAACACCGTATGAAAATGATACACCTGAGAATAATGCATACACCCGCTACTTGAAGGAACTGTTAAATATTCAGAATGAAAATGATTTTGAAGCAACGATGGGTGATGATTACAATCAGAAGCTGGCTCTTGCAATTGCAAGCCAGAGTCTGCCAGATATCATTCATGTTCCGGATTATTCAACACTGGTAGAGCTTGTTGAAAACGACATGATCGAGGATCTGACCGATGTATATAATAACTTAGCTTGTGATACTGTAAAGGAATCTTATGAGAGCTATGGCGACAATAATCCGTTAAATACCGTGACATTTGATGGAAAGATCATGGCAATTCCAAAGACACAGTTAAGTGATGGACAGGATTTTCTGTGGGTGAGAAAGGATTGGCTTGATAAGCTTGGTCTTGAAGAGCCGTCCACAATGGATGAAGTTGCTGATATGCTTCGTGCGTTTATCAATGATGATCCAGACGGAGATGGAGAGGCTGATACCATCGGTCTTGCAATGCGTTCTGATGTATATGGCGGCTATCCTAATAATACATTTGGAATTGACAATATTTTCACTGCATTTGGTGCATATCCGAGCATCTGGATTACTGCTGAGGATGGAACGGCTGTATATGGTTCAGTTCAGGAAGAGATGAAGGATGCGCTTACACTGTTAAATAGCTGGTATACAGAAGGTTTGATTGATCAGCAGTTCACAACAAGAACAAATGATGACATTGTAGCACTGATCTCTAGCGGAAAGTGCGGCGCGTTTATCGGACCGTGGTGGGCACCATTTAATACAGCACTTACATCAAGCTACGCAACTGATGATGCTGAGTGGATCAATGTATCAGCACCAGTAGGAGAGGATGGAAAGATTCAGGCAATCAATACACAGTCTTATGCAGGTTTTGTTGCAGTTAGAAAGGGCTATGAGCATCCGGAAATCGCAATGAAGATTGTTAATGTAAATGCAGAGTACTCCAAGCAGGATACAAGCGATGCATCTTTAGAAATTCGTGAGAATCAGCCGCTTGCATACTTTAACTGGCCGCTTTACTGTGAGGTTCAGCCTGGCAATAATGCACAGCTGATGACAGAGCACGTACTTGCTGCAATGGATGATGAGTCAAAGGTAGATACCTTAACATCAGATGAATTAAGCTACTATCAGTCTGCACAGAACTATCTGGCAGCTGAAAAGGAAGGCAAGAAGGCAGATTCAGCAGATTATTCTCAGTATATGTCCAGAATCGTATCCATGTCACGTATGATCGAGAATCCGGCAGATTTCGTGACACCGGCATTCTATGAGACCACTGAGTCTATGGCAATCCGTTGGGCATCCTTAGAGAAGATCGAGATGCAGACCGTTTTAAAGATCATCGTTGGCGAGGAAAGCATCGACGCATTTGATCAGTTTGTATCCGATTGGAACAAGGCAGGTGGCGAGATGATCACTGAAGAAGTAAACGAGGCAATTCAGAAGTAATACGAAGCATAGTTATCGGCCGGGGTCAAAATGATGTTTGGCTCCGGCTTTCTTAAAAAAAGGAGGAACCTCATGAGTCAGGCAGCAACTAAGAAAAAGAAACGGCTGGGAAGAGAAGAGCTTACGCTTAACCTTATGATCCTTCCAGGCTTGGTTATTTTGATCATATTTGTGTTTGCACCGCTAGTTGGTTCACTGATGGCATTTGAAAATTATGTTCCGGCAAAAGGTCTTTTAAAGTCCAAGTGGGTAGGTCTGAGCAATTTCGAGTTCATCTTTAGTCTTCCAGACAGCAAACAGGTTTTCATGAATACGCTGATAATTGCATTTTCAAAACTGGTTGTGAATATTTTTGTTCCAGTTACATTTGCAATTTTATTAAATGAGATTCGCGTTAATGTTTGCAAGAAGATTTTCCAGACTGTTGTATATCTGCCTCATTTTTTGTCATGGGTTGTTTTGGCAACCGTTGTCACAAACATGTTTTCATTAGATGGACCAATCAATGCAGTAATCAGTGCATTTGGCGGCAATCCTATTTATTTCCTTGCTGATAATAAGTGGTTTCGTACTGTAATCGTAGGAACAGATGTCTGGAAGGAATTTGGCTACAATTCTGTTGTATATTTGGCAGCCTTAACAGGAATTGATCCGGGACTTTTTGAGGCTGCATCTATTGATGGTGCTAATCGCTTTAAGCAGATTCTGCATATCACAGTTCCGGCGCTTCTGCCAACTGTTGTGTTAATGACAGCGCTGAATCTTGGAAATATATTAAATGCAGGCTTCGATCAGGTGTTTAATCTTTATAATCCAATTGTATATGAAACAGGTGATATCATCGATACATATGTATATCGAATTGGTATGGTAGAGCGTCAGTACAGCATTGGTACTGCGGTTGGCTTGTTAAAATCAGTAATCAGTTTTGTGCTGATTATTAGTGCAAATAAGCTGGCACAGAAAACAACTGGCTCAGGCATATTCTAAAAGGGAGGTTCGTATGAAAGCAAAACCAGGAAAAATTATTTCTCAGATAGTGATTTGGCTCGTGGTTCTTTTATTTGCGCTTAGCTGCTTGCTGCCGCTTTTAAATATGGTTGCGATCTCCTTAAGTGGAAGTGATGCAGTTGCGGCAAATAAAGTCGGTTTATGGCCAGTTGATTTTACAATTACTACATACAACAAACTGCTTGGCGATTCACAGTTTTGGCATTCTTTCTGGATTTCAGTAAAGAGAGTAGTAATTGGTACTTTAATCAATATGTTTTTTACAATCTCAATGGCATATCCGCTTTCAAAGAGTAAGAAGCGTTTCCGTGCAAGAGAGATTTATATGAAGATTGTTATCTTTGCCATGCTGTTTAATGGCGGCGTCATACCGCTGTTCATGGTAGTTAGCAAGCTCCATCTGAACAACACGATTTGGTCTCTCGTTCTTCCGGGTGCCGTTCCGGTGTTCAATGTCATTTTGTTAATCAATTTCTTTAAGGGTGTTCCAGAATCTCTTGATGAGGCAGCCAGAATTGATGGAGCCGGTCCGATCACCGTTTTGTTAAAGGTGTATCTGCCAATTTCTCTTCCGGCACTAGCAACCGTTGGTCTGTTTGCAATTGTAAATCACTGGAATGATTATTTCTCAGGACTGATTTATATGAGCAAGGCATCCATGTATCCGCTGCAGACTTATATTCAGCAGCTGACTGTCGATTTGACGCAGATTACTGATGCAGATCAGTTAAAGCAATTATCTGCATTAAATAATCGTTCCTTTAATGCAGCAAAGATTGTGGTTTCCACAATTCCGCTTTTGATTATTTATCCATTTTTACAAAAATATTTTGTAACAGGTATGGTAATTGGCGCTGTAAAAGAGTAAAATAATAATACTACAACAATGCCGGAGTGCAGGAAAATTCTGTGGCTGTAAAAAGCCATGTCAGTGAAGCGATTTTCTGCTCGCTGGCATTGTGTGATGAGAGAGGAGAGAAACGATGGCAATTCAAATTAGCCCAAATGGTCGACTGATGACCCTTCAGACAAAGGATTCCAGTTATCAGATGCTTGCTGATAAAAATGGAGTGCTTCTTCATTTATATTATGGAAGCAGTATTGGTGCAGAGGATTTGTCTGATCTTATTGTTAGAAGTGATGTTGGTTTTTCCGGAAATCCAGAGGAAGCAGGACTGGATCGCACATATTCACTTGATACACTGCCGCAGGAGGTTGCTTCTAGTGGTGTAGGTGATTTTAGGGATGATTCTGTTCGTCTGGCACATCCAGATGGCAGCTGTGCGGCCGATTTTCGTTTTGAGAGCTGCGAGGTCGTATCCGGTGCATATTCGATTCCGGGTATGCCGGCACTGTATGACACAGATAAAAAGAACAGTGAGACGCTGATCATTCATATGAAGGAAAAGGCATCAGGTGCAATTCTTCATTTGTATTATGGTGTTTGGGAAGAGGAAAATGTAATTACAAGAACGGCGAGTTTGACTAATGCAGGTAAGGAGCCAATCTATATTGAGAAGTTTTTGTCATGCAGTATGGATATGATGGATCGCGATCTGGACCTTATCAGCTTCACAGGACGTCATGCGATGGAGCGCACAATGGAGCGCACACCAGTTACGCATATTAAGACAGAGTTTGGAAGTATTCGAGGAACATCCAGTCATCATTATAATCCGGCAATGATTCTCTGTGACCGTCATGCAACAGAAGATGCAGGCGATTGCTTCGGTTTATGTCTTGCTTACAGCGGAAGCTTTACTGCAATGGCACAGAAGGATCAAAGAGATCAGATTCGTGTTCAGATGGGTATTAATCCTTACCAGTTTCGCTGGTGCTTAACAGAGGGAGAGACATTTTTTGCACCGCAGGTAATTCTTTCCTTCTCTAATCAGGGATTTAGCCAATTGTCACACCAGTATCATGATATATTACATGAGCATATGTGCAGAGGCCGTTATAAGCATGAGCGCCGTCCAGTTTTGATTAATAACTGGGAGGCAACATATTTTGATTTCAATGAAGAGAAAATTGAAAAGATTGCAGCACAGGCAGGAGAGCTTGGCATTGAGATGATGGTGCTTGATGATGGCTGGTTTGGCAAGCGTGATGATGACAACAGTGGCCTTGGTGACTGGTTTGTCAATGAAAAAAAGATTCGCGGAGGTCTGCCAAAGCTTTCAGAGAAGATCCATGAAAAGGGTATGAAATTTGGTCTTTGGTTTGAGCCAGAGATGATCTCAGAGGACAGTGATCTTTACCGCGCTCATCCAGACTGGGCAATCACAATTCCAGGACGTGTGCCAAATCATGCCCGCAATCAGCTTGTACTTGATATGACAAGAAGTGATGTGCGCGATTATTTGATGGCTCGTTTTGAAGAAATTCTTGGAAACACTAAGATCGAGTATGTAAAGTGGGATATGAACCGCAGTATCTGCGATATGTACAGCCATATTTACAGAGGAGAGCAGTCTGGCGAGTGTTATCACCGCTATATACTTGGCGTTTATGATTTGTTGGAGCGTTTTGTAAAGCGTTTTCCTGAGATTCTGCTTGAGGGCTGCAGCGGCGGCGGCGGACGTTTCGATGCCGGAATGCTGTACTATTCTCCACAGATTTGGTGCAGTGACAATACAGATGCGATGAACCGTCTTGATATCCAGTATGGAACATCGTTCTTCTATCCGATCAGTTCAGTTGGTGCACATGTATCTGCCTGCCCAAATCATCAGACAGGACGAAGCGTACCGCTTTCCACAAGAGCTGATGTGGCACTTGCCGGAAGCTTTGGTTACGAGCTTGATCTTCGTCTTCTTTCAGATGAAGAAAAGGCACAAGTAAAAGAGCAGATCAAAGAGTTCCACGACTATTATGATCTGACGCACGAGGGAGATTATTACCGTCTTACAGAGCGTGATAATACAAGCTTTACTGCGTGGGAATTTGTCGCAAAGAATAAAGAACGCGCACTTGTAGAGGTAGTAAAAAAAGATGCATGGGGCAATCCGCTTCCAGTTCATGTTGCCATAAAGGGACTCGAAGACAATTCAATGTATGTCTGCAGCTTAAACGGAATAAAGCGCAGCGGAAAGACCTGGAATCATGCAGGCATAACGCTTCCGAAGTTTTTGAGCGCAGGCGAGAGTATGAAATTTACGCTCACCAAAGCTTGATGTAATGTGAAGGTTATATTGCACCGAAGATGTTCTATGCTACAGTTCACGGTTAAGCCAATATTGCACCGAAGGGCTTTCGTAACCCGTGAACTGTAACTAAAAAAAGTTATATTTTTTGAAAAAAACACTTGACTAAATCGCAAAAGTATTCTATACTATAGAAGTCACGGCGATATAGCCAAGTGGTAAGGCGCGGGTCTGCAACACCCTTACCGCCGGTTCAAATCCGGCTGTCGCCTGTCAAGAGTTCTGAGAGATTCTCAGAGCTCTTTTTTTGCGTGAAATAAAAAAAGTGTTTTTCAGAAAACACTTGACAGACTAACATGAACGGTGTATATTTTCAACATGAACAATGTTCATTAAAAAAATACAGTTTTGCAAATAAGTTTTAGGAGGCGACATTGTGAATCATCTTGCTACTTCAAAAGAAGAGATATTAGCTGCCAGCCGCGAACTGATCATGGAAAATGGATGGGCTGCAGTCAGTATTCGATCAGTTGCATCTAAGTGCTGTGTTTCAGCAGGTACAATTTATAACTATTACGATTCAAAAGCAGACTTGCTTGGCGCGACGATAGAGAGTGTCTGGTATGAAATCTTTTTCCATCCTGAAGATGAGCATGTCTTTTGTGATGTTGCAGGTTGTATCTCATGGATCTATGAGCGGCTAGAGTATGGCAATCAGAAATTTCCAGGCTTCTTCTCACTGCATTCACTAGGCTTTATGAGAGATGAGAAGGCTGATGGTAAAAAGCGAATGATGCAGACATGGGGGCATATTCGCAGCGGATTATGTGAGATATTAAAGAATGACCCGAAAGTTCGTCCAGGTGTATTTGATCAGCAATTTACGGAAAAGCAGTTTGCAGAGATTCTTTTTTCCTTAATATTGGTGGCGATGATACGTCAGGATTACGATCCTACCTCTGTATTGATGTTAATCAATAAAACAATATATTAAAACCTTCCCACATTTTTATGTGGGAAAAGTTTAAAACTAAAATGAACGATGTTCAAAATGATTAAAATTATGCTTAGAAGAAAGGACAATTATTATGCAGGCAGTTGTAGAAACAGTATTTGATAGCGTATATCTTATTTCAGTTATCACAATCGGAATTTTGATGATTAGAAAAAGCAAAGGAAATCGTCAGTTTACTATGTTCGGAATCATGGCAGTTCTTTTAGGAAGTGGTGATGCCTTCCATCTGGTTCCGCGTGCACTGGCTCTTTGTACGACAGGTCTTGAAAACTTTACAGTAGCACTTGGCTTAGGTAAGTGGATCACCTCAGTTACGATGACAATCTTTTATGTTGTACTTTATCATGTATGGAGAGAGCGTTATCATGTAACAGGACAAAAGATAACAACAGCAGCAATTTATGGTTTAGCTGGCATTCGTATTATTTTGTGTATGATGCCGCAGAATGCTTGGCTTAGTGCATCAGCACCGCTTTCATGGGGTATCTACCGTAATATTCCGTTTGCACTGATGGGCATTTTAATTATCGTTTTATTCTACCAGAGCGCAAAGAAAAACAATGACAAGGCATTTCGTTGGATGTGGCTTACAATTGTACTGAGCTTTGCATTCTACATCCCAGTTGTGCTGTGGGCAGATGTCGTTCCAATGATTGGTATGCTTATGATTCCAAAAACATGTGCATATGTTTGGACAGTACTGATTGGATACAATGCAATGAAAAAAGAGGTTGCGTAATATTTAAAAATATGGCTTGACGTATCTAAGGGTACGTTCAGCCATATTTTTGTTACTGTTCATGGGGCTATGTTACGGAAGCCCTTCGGTGCAATGGTTTCGTCGCCGGACCAAACTCAGCAGGTTCCTTTTATGTTCTTTCTTATTATATTATACATTACTTTGAAAGACCTGCTTCAAGTGCCCGGCTCGTGAAATCCATTCACCTTCGGGCTTTGCCGTGAACTGTAACGTATTTTTTGTTAGTATTCTAAGCAGCGATAGTAGCGGCGAATCTCCATTGGGTGGCAATTGATAGCTTCAAGATGTACATCAATTCTATTTGTGACGGCATGCGTTACAAGATGAGAAATAAAACCGCGATACTGCGGCTTAATTCCAATCAGCGGATAATCGGCTGCATCAATAATCGTGTAGTTGGCGCAGATTTTTGGAAGAAAAGCGGCCACACGAAGAGACAATGGGCGGCTGGAATCCTCACTGACGAAAAGAGTGACAGGGGTATCACGCGAGATGATTTCAAGCGTTCCATGGAAAAATTCGCCAGAAGATACAGTCTTAGTTGCCATCCAGTGCATCTCTTCCCAATAGCACATGCCATAGGAATAGGTGGAACCCCACTGGTTTCCAGCGCCGACGAAATAGTGGAGTGCATCGTTGTAATGTTTTTTCGCGAAAGACTGTGCAAAGGAATCGGAAGAACGCTCGACGGAAATGAGAGCATCTGCGAGGAAGTGATCGAAGTTTTCATAACAGTCCTCATAACAGTCAAACTCATGACGTAGAAATAAAATCCGGTCAGCTGCCATAAAAAGTTTGAGCTGTTCGTTTTGTGGATAGGAGATGCAAAGTTCACACAGATTTTGAAGCTTCGGATTGGGATTATCGAGAAAAGCAAGGATCGTGGCATGTGCTGCATACGCTTTTTTAACGGCCTGAATTATCTCAGGTGTACTTCCTGTTACAGAGGAATAAATTAGAAGGGTACCTTCCATGATGCGCCGATTACCGGTTGTGATATAGTCGGCTGCATTCTCAGCAAATACCTCCATTGATGTAAATTCTTTCATATGGGAAACCGCTTGCAAAGCAGAAGCGTATGTGCCACCAATTCCAAGAAAGCACATATTTGTAATGCCCTTTTCAAATGTGGCATCTAAAAAAGGATTGATTTGATGACGCAGAGCGAGTGCTCCAGTTACCGATTGACGTAGTGATTCCTCTTGAAACTTCAGCATAAAAATACCTCCATATATGATTGGGAACAATTCAAAGCCATAAAAGATGGTTCTGAATTTGGTCCTGAATTACTATTAAAAGTAATATAACATCATAATACAATACATAATAATAAAAGGCAAGAAAAAATTGCAATCACTGCAATTTTTTTCTTGCCATCTGTTTTTTTTCTGAAGTAGGCTGCGAAAGATTCATCTGTGGTAGTTGGACTTATTTAACTGTTGATATTCGAAGTCATTTGAGTGCCCGGACTCTGCGTGCGGATGGTATAGGAAATTCGATCACCGCGAACAAGAGAACGAGAGTAATGGATTGGTGTGCCATCGGCTGCGTAGCAGGTCTTTTGCATCAAAAAAAGTGGATCACCTGCCTGACAGTGAAGGATGGAGGCCTGCTCGGCGTTTGCAATGCGGACAGCAATCTCACATACAGATTCGCCACGGGATACATGGTAATATTTGTCCAAAAGCTCATAAAAAGAGACATCGCCTGTCATGCGATCAAGAAAATCTGGGTAATTCAAAGAAGAAACATAAATTTCATCTAGTGCAAGTGGGGAGTCATCCTCAAAGATCAATCGTTGTACATAACAGACAGGCTCATTGGCCTGAAGTGAAAGTGCATCACATAAAAATTCTTCAGCGGGCTGCAATTCTTTCTTTAACAAAAGATGATGAGACTGGTGTCCAAGAGCGGATAGGTAATTGGTAAAACCAGCTTGATCCTTTAAATCAACGCTTTTTGGCTGAGTGGAAACAAAGGTACCTTTTCCACGATGCTTTTCAAGAATATGCTGGTCAGTGAGCTGCTGGATGGCCTTGCGGACGGTAATGCGGCTTACTTGATACTGTTCACATAGTTCTTCCTCGCTAGGAAGGCGGTCACCTGGCAGATATTTTTTTTCGTTCAATGCTTGACGGATCTCGGCTTCAAGCTGTATATAAAGTGGTTTCAGACTATTAGTGTCTAACATAAGTTCCCCCTGATCATAGTATTGTTAGGATAAAGACATTATATGATGTCATATTATGTGTATCAAAATTTAGTATAGTAAAAAGAGAGAGAAAAGTCAAGATTTGCTGTTTTACATTACGATTTGTTCATGGATATGCCCATATTTATGGTTTTTCATAACCCTACCTGTGAACAGCAAAAAAAAATTTATTACTTTAATGTGATAATTGAAAAAAACTACTTGACAAATGGGTAAAAGAGGTATAGTATAAGACAAAACGTTATATAACGTTATAATACAAATGGCTACCATGTTATATGAAGCCAGAATACAAATATGGAGGGTTACACATGAAAGCAGAACATCTTTCCCAGATCCAGGCTGCAGTAGCAGCTGTTAAAGAGAGAAAAACAATCCGCAGATTTTATTTCGTTGCATGCGGAGGCTCTCAGGCATCCATGATGCCAATTCAGTACATGTTTGACCGCGAGACCAGCATTCCGTCCGCTATTTACACTTCTAACGAGTTCGTAAAGGCAACACCGAAGGTGCTGGACGATACCTGCGTTGTATTAACCATTTCACATTCTGGAAATACACCAGAGACTGTCAGAGCAGCAGAGCTTGCAAAGGAGAAGGGAGCAGTATCCATTTCTCTGACCAACCTTGTTGATTCTCCGCTGTGGAAGGCTTGTGAGTATCCGATCCATTATGAGCATGGTCCAGAGGCAGATCCAAATGATCTTAGCAAAGTAATTCTGTACACACTGGCATTTGATATGCTGAATGTAGTTGAGCCGTCTGAGAAGTGGGTAAAGGGCGCTGAGTCCTTAAATAATCTTGCAGAGGTAACAGAGCGCATCAAGGCAAAGTATGCTGATTTTGGTTCACAGTGGGGCAAGGATTACAAGCGTGAGACTGTAATTTACACAATGGGAAGCGGAGCAAACTATGGCGAGATGTATTCTCTTGCAATCTGCCTGTTTATGGAAATGCAGTGGATTCATTCTAATTGCATCCATTCAGGAGAGTATTTCCATGGACCATTTGAGGTAACAGACTTTGATGTACCGTTTGTACTTGTTAAGGGCATTGGAGCAACTAGAGAACTGGATGAAAGAGCTTACAATTTCTGCAGCAAGTTTTCACAGAAGCTGGCAGTAATTGATGAAGCAGAGTTTGATTTAACTGGAATTGAGCCAGGTGTACAGGAGTATGTAGCACCGCTGTTAGCTGGCACAGTTGTACGTGAGATGATTGATTCTCTTGCACATGAAAGAGGACATGCTCTTTCAGTCCGCAGATATATGTGGCAGATGGAGTATTAATAAGTAAGGTCTCCTGCTTTTACTGCATGAAGCAGGAAAGCAGGAGACTGTTTTTATTATAGTTCACGCAGTTTTGCAAAAGAGCGTCTCGTGAACAGCAATATTTTTAACAGACAGGAGGACGCATAAATGAAGCTGATTGCAGTTGGTGATAATGTAACAGACTGTTATCTTGATGAAGGCATTTATTATCCAGGAGGAAATGCAGTTAATGTTGCAGTGGATTGTAAAAGAGACGGCGCCGAGAAGGTAAATTATATTGGCGTGTTTGGAAATGACGATAGGGCAGATTATATTAGAGCATGCATGGAAGAGGAAGGTGTAACATGCGAGCGCTCAAGAAAGGTATTTGCACCGACCTGCCAGCCGGGTGTAAAGATAAATGAGGAAGGCGACCGAATCTTTGTCGGAGGAATACGCGATACCTGCCAGCATTTGTTTTCAATCAGACTTCAAAGAGAGGATCTGGAAGTGATCAAGGAGTATGATATTTGTCATACGAGCTGCTATTCTAATTTGGAATATGAGCTTGAAACCTTAAGTCGCGTATGCAAGGTTTCATTTGACTTTTCAGATGAGCATGATGACGATTATATGAAGCGAGTTTGCCCATTTGTCACTTATGCATTTTTCTCTGGCTCCGATATGTCTGAGGAAGAAATCCATACGCTTGCTAAAAAGGCAGCAGGATATGGAACAAAGATCATTGGCATCACACGTGGATCAAAAGGTTCTGTATTTTATGACGGAACAGAGTTTTACACACAGGGAATTTGCAAGGTAGATGTAGTAGATGCAATGGGTGCAGGCGATGCCTTTATCGCAGCATTTTTGCGTCACTATGCAGACAATAAAGATATGAAGGAAGCGCTTAGCTATGCAGCAGAGCGCGCAGCGTATGCATGTACCTACGCGGGTGGATTTGGTCATCCGCACAAAGCATGAGAAGGAGGAAGACTATGAACAGACGAGTAATGGCAGTAACAGCAGCGGCAGTAATGAGTATGTCCGGTTTTGCAGTACCGGCAATGGCAGATGAGGAAGAAGCTGTTTCCATTCAGATTAGTGCTCCTATAACGTCAATGGATCCATTGATTGGCGGAGATTCAACTAATGTTGCAGTAATCTCCAATACAATGGAAGGATTGTTCGTGGTAGACGCAGATGGACAGATTCAGAATGGTCTGTGTGATTCCTATGAGGTATCTGATGATCAGAAGACATATACTTTCCATATTCGTGACAATGCAAAGTGGAGTGATGGTACACCAGTAACAGCGCAGGATTTTGAGTATGCTTGGAAGAGAAATGCGACTGCTCAGGGTGATTACAGCACATTTACATATCAGATCGAAATGGCTGCTATTAAAAACTATGAAGCAGTTACATCTGGTGAGGCAGATGCTGATGAGCTTGGAGTTACTGCAGTTGATGACAATACATTACAGGTCGAACTGGAATATCCGGTTCCGTTTTTCTTAAATCTTTTGACCTTCTCTCCTTGGGCACCTGTAAAAGAGAGCAAGTTAACTGAAGAGGGCGACCAGTTTGGTGTAGATAAGGACAGTGTTTTATATTGTGGTGCTTATACACTTGATCAGTGGGACGTTGGTGGAAATACTATTGTACTTAAGAAGAATCCTGATTACTGGGATGCAGAAAATGTAGATGTAGATGAGATTGATCTTGTTGTTATCAGTGATACGCAGCAGGCTGTTATGGCTTACCAGAATGGAGATGTTGATAATGTGACGCTGACAGGTGATATGGTCAGCATGTATCAGGATGATCCGGAATTTTCAAATGTGTTAGGAGCCTTCAATTATTATCTGATGGTTAATACCTCAAAGGATGGCTACGACAATAAGGATCTGCGTCAGGCAATTGCATACGCAATCGACAGAGAGAGCCTGTGTACAAATGTGTTAAATGACGGTTCTACTCCAGCTTACAATATGCTTATGAAGGGACTTGTAAGCAACGCAGACGGCGAAGATTTTGCAGATGCAAGCGGTCAGTACTTCCAGTATGATACTGAAAAGGCAAAAGAGCTGTGGGCTAAGGCACAGGAAGAAACAGACTTAAGAGAGATCAATATCATTTATGATGAGGAGAAGGATTTTGCAGCCAATACAGCAGCCTTCATTCAGTCTCAGCTTGAGAGTACACTGGACGGTTTAACTGTGAACATCAGCAGTACACCAAAGAAAAACAGAATTCAGCTGGCACAGGATCATGATTATGATATCGAGCTGTGGGGTTGGGGTCCAGATTATGCAGATCCGACCGCAATTTTGGCAATGTATGAATCTGATCATCCGTCAAACTATTCTCTGTGGTCAAGTGATGAGTTTGACAAGCTGTACAACGAAGCAAACACTACACTGGCAGGTGATGAGACTGCACGCTGGGATAACCTGATCAAGTGCAATGATATCTGCACCGAAAATGCTGGATGCATTCCGCTGTTCCAGACAGGTTCTGCAACACTTACAAAGTCTAATGTAACTGGAATTACAGAGCATAATACTGGTGTTCCATGCTACTACAAGTTTGTAGAGAAGGATTGATATAAAATAAAAAAAGTGCAATCGTATCTGCACACAAAGAGGATGTGCCCGGGCGAAGCAGCTTTGGACATATCCTCTTTTTAAAAAGTTACTGTTTACAGACTTTGCAAACGGTAGCAAAAAGTCTTTGACAGGAGGAAAATCCGAATGAAAAAATTTGTATTAAAGCGAACCTGCATCGCATTGCTGACAGTCTTCCTGATCTTGCTGCTTTTGTTTCTGATGCTTGATTTTATGCCGGGTTCGCCGTTTAATAATGAAGAAAAAATGAGCGCAGAGCAGATCGCGGATCTGTATCACAAATATGGACTAGATCAGCCAATTATTAATAGATTTTTCTTGTATCTGAAAAATATGCTTCATGGTGATTTTGGTATTTCTTACAGCCTTCAGGTAAACATGAAGATCAGTGAAATGATTGGACCAAAGATTTTAGTTACAATTCGTCTTGGTCTTCAGGCAGCACTTGTAGGAACTGTGATTGGTGCACTGCTTGGAATCATCGCTGCGCTTCGTAAAAATACATGGGTCGATACCGTTACCACTATTATTTCAGTTCTTGGTGTCAGCCTTCCATCTTTTGTATTTGCGCTTTTACTTTCCTACTTCTTTGGATTTAAGTTTAAGCTGTTTCCGTTTATTTATAATACAAAAAATGAATTTCAGTCGTCGATTCTTCCAACCATTTCACTTTCTATGTTTACTATTGCAAGTGTAGCGAGATATACAAGATCAGAAATGGTAGATATTTTAAATTCGGATTATTATCTTCTGTCAGATTCAAAGGGACTTCCGAAGGCAAAGCTGATATTTCATCATGCTATTCGAAATGCGATGATCAGCGTTATTACAGTATTGGCTCCATTGATTGTAAATTTAATGACGGGAAGTCTTGTAGTAGAGAAAGCATTTAGTATTCCTGGACTAGGAAGTCTTTATGTAAGTGCGATCCAGTCAAATGACTTTAATGTTGTGCTTGCGATTAGCTTTATTTACAGTTTAATGTTTATCTTCACTATGCTTCTGGTTGATATACTCTATGGTGTGATTGATCCTAGAATACGACTGGCGAAAGGAGAATGAGTATGAATCGATTTGAATTCAATACAGGAGACCATAAGGAGGAAGAAGAGAAAGTTCTTGTTGGTCGTTCCTATGGAAAAGAGGTTTTGTACCGCTTTCGTAAAAACAAGGGTGCATGGATCAGCTTTTTTATTATCATTCTTCTAATTGTGATTGCGCTTGCAGCACCGGCTGTCAGTTCGTACTCTTACAAAGAAGTGCATTCTGAATACAGCAATCTGCCGCCAAGGATTCCGGGACTTGAAAAGCTGGGAATTTTTGATGGTGTAAGCCATGGCCAGAACATGTATGAGGCAAAAAATTGTACTGATAAATATTTCTTTTTTGGAACCGATAATTTAGGAAGAGATATCTGGACAAGAGTATGGGAAGGTACTAGAATTTCTCTTCTCATTGCAGCACTGGCTGTTATCATTGATGTGTGCATTGGTGTGATTTATGGTCTTGTTTCTGGTTATTTTGGCGGAAAAGTAGATATGGTCATGCAGCGTATCACAGAGATATTAAGCAGTCTTCCGACACTGGTTGTGGTAACGTTAATGCTTGTTGTTATGAAGCCGGGTCTTGGAAGTATTATAATTGCGCTTATGCTGACAGGATGGATTAATATGAGCCGTATTGTGCGTGCACAGGTGCTTAAATTAAAGGATCAGGAATTTGTGCTTGCCGCAAGAACACTTGGCGTTAGCAATCGTGATATTTTGTTCAAGGAGATTTTGCCAAATTCGCTTGGTCAGATTATTATTACTTTTATGTTTTCCATACCAAATGCAATTTTCCTGGAAGCATTTTTAGCATTCGTCGGTCTTGGTGTTCCGGCGCCGATGGCCTCTCTTGGTTCCCTGATCAATGATGGATATAAATCAGCAATGACTTACCCTCATATGGTAGCAGCGCCTGTCATTGTCTTGGGTGTCTTAATGCTTGGCTTTAATTTATTTGCAGATGGACTCAGGGATGCCATTGATCCGCAGCTTAAACAGATGTAACAGGAGGTAAACGAGATGGAAAAAAGAGAACCGGTATTAAGTATGAGAGATCTGGCAGTTTCCTTTCAGGCTTCCTTTGGCAAGATTCGTGCAGTGCGTGGTGTGAATATGGACGTATATCCTGGAGAAACCGTTGCCATTGTAGGAGAATCTGGAAGTGGAAAATCTGTTTCTGTAAAGACAATTATGGGAATTACAGCGCCAAATGCAGTCATTGAAAGCGGAACAATTAAGTTTCGCTTTAAGGAAAATGGAAAGGAGCAGGTTGTTGATCTGCTGAAGCTTTCAAAAAAAGAAATGCAGCATAGAATCAAGGGAAAGCGTATTGCAATGGTTTTTCAGGATCCTATGACTTCACTTGACCCGACGATGACAATTGGCAGACAGCTGACAGAAGGCATGCGTTATCACCTTCATTTATCACAGGCAGATGCAGATAAGCGTGCAGAAGAGCTACTTGAAATGGTAGGAATTGAGTCGCCAAAAGAGCGAATGAAGAATTATCCTCATCAGCTTTCAGGCGGAATGCGTCAGCGTGTTGTCATTGCAATTGCGCTGTCATGTAATCCAGATCTTTTAATCTGTGATGAGCCGACAACGGCACTTGATGTTACAATTCAGGCAAGAATTTTGCAATTGATTTTGGATCTGCAGAAGAAACTTGGAATTGCAGTTATTTTTATCACACATAACCTTGGTGTAGTTGCAAAGATCGCCGATTATGTGAATGTTATGTATGCTGGAAAAGTAGTAGAGACAGGAAAGGCAGAGGATATCTTTTTCGATCCGCGTCATCCTTATACATGGGGACTTCTTTCAAGTATGCCAGATCTGACAGGAGATAAAAAGGAACGGTTGTATACGATTCCGGGCAACCCACCAAATTTGGCAAATGAAGTAAAGGGTGATGCATTTGCTGTGCGAAATCCATATGCACTTAATATTGATTTTGAGGAAGAACCTCCAATGTTTGAGATCAATGAGCATCATCAGGCTGCTACGTGGTTGCTTCATCCAGATGCACCCAAGGTAGAAATGCCGCAGACTTTAAAAAAGAGAATTGAGCAGCTTCGCAGAGAGGAAAAGCGATACGCAGAAACGGAGGGAGCTTATGGCACAGACGAATGAACCACTGCTTAGTGTGAAAGGTTTAAAACAATATTTTCCAGTAAGCAAAAAATTTACGGTACGTGCTGTGGATAATATATCCTTCGATATTTATCCTGGAGAAACCTATGGATTAGTAGGTGAGTCTGGAAGTGGAAAGTCAACGACAGGCCGTTCTATTATTCGATTGTACGATCCGACAGAAGGCACAATTCTTTTTAATGGTGAGGATATCAGCAAGAAGCTGACTGCAAAACAGGAAAAAATGCTTCGCTCTGATATGCAGATGGTTTTTCAGGATCCTATGGCTTCATTAAATCCGCATAAAAAGATTTTGGATACTATTGCGATGGGTCTCGATGCGCATCATCCTCATATGGATCAAAAGGAGCGCGTAGAGCGCGTGTCTAAAATGATGGAGATGGTAGGTTTAAATCCTGCCTACATGAACCGTTATCCTAATCAGTTTTCTGGTGGACAGCGTCAGCGAATCGGACTGGGAAGAGCATTAATCATGAATCCAAAGTTAGTAATAGCAGATGAGGCAATAAGTGCACTTGATGTTTCAATTCAGGCGCAGGTCGTCAATTTGATGAAGGATATTCAAAAAGAAACAAATGTTGCATATCTGTTTATTGCACATGATCTTTCAATGGTTCGTTATATTTCAGATCGAGTAGGTGTTATGCATAAGGGTCATCTTGTAGAAACTGGATTAACAGAAGAAATTTTTGAACATCCGATTCATCCATATACAAAATCACTTTTGTCTGCAATTCCAATTGCAGATCCGGTGATTGAAAGAAACAGAGAGCCGATGGTATATCAATATGAGAAGAGTGGCTTAAAATATAATGATTGTGTTATGGTAAATGTTTCTGAAACACATCAGGTTTTAATGGAAAAGAAAATATAATAAGCAGACCGTCTGAGGACAACTAGTCTTTCAGGCGGTTTTTTAATCTTAAATAAGTCTTAAGGAAAAGTAAAAACTAGTTCGTTGACGTATGTACTGCTAAGTGGTAGGATGGTAATGATGAAAAGAAGTTAAAAAGGAAAGGAGTATGATATGGGAAAAGCAGCACCAACAGTCTATGAGATTATGCATGGAGATCGAAAGGTTGCACAGATCGATCAGTACGGACATTCAAAAATTTATTTTGAATCATTTATGCCGTATAATCTATACCTTGAAGACGAAGATGATAATGATATTGATACACTTGTCAATAACATCACTAACTTTTATTATTGGTGCTCCACTAGAGTATTGACTTTAGACAGAAAATACGCTAAGGAAATTTTAAATAGTGTGGGACTAAAGCAGGCGGTTACAGACAAGGACCGCGCTATGGTAGCATTGACATATCGCTGTGCGTCCATTACTGACATTTATTGGGTAAAAAACAAGGACGATAAAGTAAGCTTTTCAGAAGTCAATTTATATGAAAATCATTTAGATAATACATTTATTGATATTTCATTGAGAGGAAAACAATATACTGTTCAGAATGATTCACTTGCCAGAGATCTTGCGACAAATGGCTGTTTCCCCAAGGCGTGGCAGCGAAGAGATGATGGATTTTGGCTGTTAAAAGATGGTGGAAGCGATTTTGTCGAGCGTGAACTGCTGGCAAGTCAAATCTGCAGATGCTTTAATGTAGATCAGGTTCTTTATGAAAGAGGAAGTTTTGATAATGAAATTGTTAGCATAAGCAAGAATATTACATCTCTTGAATATTCTATTTCATCAATGGAGGCAACACAAATTTTTGCGCTGAACCATGAAAAAGATTTAAAGCAATTTATCTTAAAACTTGATCGCCACAATTATTATATGATGAATATCATTGATTATTTAATTGGAAATACTGATCGCCACTGGGGAAATTGGGGTGTTCTGGTTGATAACATTTCGAATAAACCAGTTTCGCTCCATAAATTAATGGATTTTAATCAGGCATTTCAAGCGTATGACACAATTGACGGAGCAAATTGTCAGACATTGTTTGGTGCACATAAAACTCAGCGTGAAGCTGCCGAGGAAGCAGTTTGTGAAATTGGTTTGAATCAGTTATGCGAAGTAAAGAAGGAAGTGTTTTGTGCATTTCCGCAATATTTTGAGATGTTTTCGATTCGCCTTAATCATTTAAAAGAAATTTAACTATCCCCAATTAGATAAAGCGAGGTTATATATTTATGAAAGAACTCAAAAAAGAAGATCTCCAGATCACAGAGCTGATCCATCATTTTGTGCGAGAGCATGTGGAGGCTGGAGATATATGTATTGATGCGACTGCAGGCTGCGGAAATGATACGCTGTTTTTATGTGAGCTAACCGGGGCTAGAGGTGAGGTTATGGCATTTGATATTCAGCCGCAGGCTCTTGAAAAGACGGCAACGCTTCTTGCTGAGCATGAGTGTATGGCAGAGCTTGTGCTTGACTCCCATTCAAACATGGCTGACTATATGGCTGAAGGAAGTGCTGCATGCATCATGTTTAATTTTGGTTATCTGCCAGGTGCAGATCATAAGATTGAAACAAAGGCACAGACAAGTATTGCAGCGATTAAGGCCGGACTTTCTATTTTGCGAAAGGGCGGCATCATGACACTTTGTTTATATGATGGAAGCGATGTCCAGAGAGAGGAAAAAGAAGCTATCTTAAAAATGTTAAAGGAGCTAGACTCAAAGACATATCTTGTTATAACAAGCTGCTACTATAATCGCCCAAATCATCCGCCTATGCCTGTATTTATCCAGAAATTAGAGGGAAAAGACAGCAGTTGCATTTATGGTTTTGGATTGGTATAATATGAATATTCAAAGTTTGTTTGGAAAAATGAGAAAAGAGGTATAAAGAAATGAACTATAAAAAGCGCAGAGATGAAGTATTATCAAAGATGGAGAAAAATTCTGTTCTGGTTATTTACTCAGGAGTGAGACATCATGTGAGTGCAGATGAGTATGCACCATTTGAGGCAAACAGAAACTTCTTTTATCTTACAGGCATTCGCCGCGAGAATATGATGCTAATTTTGGATAATGCGACAGAGGAGCCGACAGAGACGCTTCTTATTGAGGAGGCTGATCCAGACCGCGAGCGTTGGATGGGAAAGAAGATGACCGCCAGCGAGGCAAAGGCGCAGGCACAGATCGGGAAGGTTGGATTTATCGATACCGAGAAGAGTGTGCTTAATCGTATGATGACAAGAGAGGATGTCTATACAGTATATTTTGATACTTACCGTCACGATATAGATGATCTTGAGGATTACAACATGATGAAGGCACGCGAGTTTGCACAGAAGTATCCAGGCGTGCGCGTAAAGGATTGCGCTCCGATCATCGCTGAGATGAGAATGCAGAAGGATGAGGATGAGGTTTCCTTGATCCGTGAGGCAATCAAGCTGACCGACAAGGGTCTGAAGAATCTGATGACAAATCTGACCCCAGGCCAGATGGAGTATCAGGCACAGGCAGACTTCGAGTATAGCATCAAGAGAAATGGTGCAGACGGCGTTGCATTCCACACCATTGCAGGAAGCGGTATCAATGGAACGATGCTTCATTATGTGACAAATGACTGTGAGTGCAAGGACAATACGCTGCTCCTTCTTGATCTTGGTGCTAAGTATAAGGGCTACTGCGCTGATATCACCAGAACATATCCTGTAAATGGCAAGTTCACAGAAAAGCAGCGTATGGTTTATGAGGTTGTTCTGGCTGCAAACCGCGCTGTTGCAAAGACAGCAAAGCCAGGTATGACACTTCGCGAGTTAAACGATGTGTGCAAAAAGGTTCTTGCAGAAGGCTGCATTCGTATGGGTCTGATCGAGAAGGAAGACGAGATCGGAAAGTACTACATGCACGGTGTATCACATCATCTTGGAATCGATGTTCATGATGTAAGTGTTGCCTCAAACAGCAAGCTTCGTCCAGGTGCTGTCATCTCCGATGAGCCAGGTCTGTACATTGATGAATGGGAGATCGGAATCCGTGTAGAAGATGACCTTTTGATCACAGAAGACGGATGCGAGTGTTTGTCAGAGGACGTAATGCGCACTCCGGACGAGATCGAAGCATTCATGGCAGAGGCGCATAAGTAATAACTTTTTGTTGCGAATGGTTCTAATTTTTGATAGAATGAAATTATTCATAGCCAAGGAGGCACCAAAAGGTGAAAAAGTATAAGAAAGTATTGATAGACGCTATCCTGTTTTTTGCAATTATAGGATTGACACTGTATGGTGTTTTACATGGGGAGGATATTTCAGGACTTGGAGATGCAATCAAAGAATGTAATACCCTGTGGCTAATTCCAGCAGTCCCGCTTGTGTTATTTTTTATTGCCGGCGAGAGTATTGTCATATGGCATATGCTGGATTGCTACGGAATTTATGTAAAGGAACGGCTTTGTTTTCTTTTTTCAGCAGTTGGATTTTTCTTTAGCTGCGTAACACCATCTGCGACGGGTGGACAGCCGATGCAGATTTACTTTATGAAAAAGGAAGACATTCCTGTTCCGATAGCAACAGTCATTTTGCTTGTTGTCACGATTATCTATAAGTTTGTACTTGTTGTTGTGGGCATAGGTTTATGGCTGTTTGCAGGGGGATTTTTAGCAGAGTATGTAGCAGAAGCGAGATGGGTCTTTTATCTGGGCATTTTGTTGAATGTTGGCTGTGTGATACTTATGTGCGTAGTCGTATTTCATCCATCATTTGCAAAAAAGACATTAATACTCGGAGCAAAGCTTCTGGAACGGATACACATTTTAAAGCATAAAGAAGAACGCTTAGATAAAATAGAGCGCTCCATGAATCATTACCATGAGGCCGCCGAGTTTATGAGCAGTCATTGGGGGATGATTGCAAGAGTTTTTATAATCACGGTTGTACAGCGATTTGCAATGTTTGCTGTAACATATTTTGTTTATCGCGCGTTTTCTTTAAACAGTATGAATTTTTTTGAGGTCATGTTTTTACAGGCTGTTATATCAGTGTCAGTTGATATGCTTCCGCTGCCAGGTGGAATGGGTATCAGTGAGGGATTGTTTATGGTGATCTTTAAAAAAGTATTTGGAGAGGCACTTTTGATTCCGGGACTGATTTTAAGCCGTGGACTTGGATATTACAGTGAGCTGTTTTTATCAGCAGTATTTACACTTGTAGCTGTGGTAGTATTTCAGGTGCGTGAACACAAAAAAAGTAAAGTAAAATAAGAAAATCCGGACTCAGATATGCGCTGATGTTAATTGCAGTTCACAGGATGGATTATGAGGGATACAATGATAGGATTTTATGATTATACAGTAATATTGACATACATAAGCTTGGCATCATCAATCTTGGGAATGATTAGTGCCTGCTATGCAAGAATAGGCTGGGCAATATTTTTTCTGGGTATGTCTGGTCTTCTTGATACGTTTGATGGCAAGGTAGCCAGAACAAAGAAAAACAGAACGGAGGATCAGAAGCGCTTTGGCATTCAGATTGATTCGCTTTGTGATATTGTCTGCTTTGGCGTCTGCCCTGTAATTATCTGCTGGTTTTCAGGAATGCAGGCACCGTGGGAAGTTGCAATTTTGATTTTTTATTGTCTGGCGGGATTGATTCGTCTGGCATATTATAATGTAATGGAAGAGAAGCGTCAGCAGGAGACTGATGAAAAGAGAAAGTATTATCAGGGTCTTCCGATCACTTCTATTGCAGTTATTTTACCATTTTTGTATGCAATCTCAAATCTGTGTCAGGATAATTTTGAGATCGTGCTGAGTCTTGCGATGCTGCTTACCGGTCTTTTATTTGTACTTAATTTTAAATTCCCAAAGCCGAATAACAAGCAGCTTACTGTGCTGATCATTGTTGTGGCAGCAGTTGTGCTTTACCTTCTGTTTTGCTTTAACTGGAAGGAATATTATGGCTGGAATTTATCTGATCTAATGTTCTGGAAACACAAAAAAGGATAAGACAAAATTATGAAAGAAAAAACAAGCAGACTTTTACCATTTTTATATACAACATCAGTTGGAAATAGGCTTCTTCGTATTCTTGTTAGTCCGGCAGTGTCAAAGGCGGCAGGATTTGTGATGAATAGCAGATTATCTTTACTTGCTGTTCCAGGCTTTATAAAGTCGCAGAATATTGATGTGTCGGAATTTGAAAAAACAAGTTTTTCTTCCTATAATGATTTTTTTACAAGAAAGCTAAAACCAGGTGCAAGATTACTGGCGCAGGGAGATGATATACTTATCAGTCCATGTGATGCAAAGCTTACGATTTTTCCAATCACGAATGATTCACGTTTTTTGATCAAACAAGGTCAGTATACAGTACAGAGTCTGCTTCGTGATGAAAAACTGGCAAAACAGTTTGAAGGCGGTATTTTGTGGCAGCTTCGCTTAAGCGTAGATGATTATCACCGCTATATTTATCCAGTGAGCGGCAGACGCTCTCATGAGCGCACAATTAAAGGTGTTTTCCATACGGTGCAGCCGATAGCGTTTGAACATTGCCCAGTATATAAGGAAAACACCAGAAAGTACTGTGTTATTAAGACGAAGGAATTTGGCACGATTTTAATGATGGAAGTCGGTGCAATGATGGTTGGACGAATTACAAACCATGAAGCAGTGCCAGGTTATGTTACACGCGGCGAGGAAAAAGGATATTTTGAATTTGGCGGTTCTACCATTATCCTTCTGACGCAAAAAGGTGTTGTTCTTCCAAGAAAGAATATTTTGCACCGAAGCGCCAGAGGAGAGGAAACGCGTATAAGACAGGGAGAAAAAATAGGAAAAGTTAATAAAAATCAGCAATGATTTTTTACAGCGGCAGCTTAAGGATGATAGTACTTCCTTCGCTGTCGCTTTCGCTTACATAAACTGTTCCATTATGAAGCTGTGCAATTTCGGCAACTAGTGCAAGTCCAAGACCGGCACCGCCCATTGTGCGGCTTCTTGATTTATCAACACAGAAAAAAGGTGTAAAGATTTTTTCCTGATTTTCAGGAGTAATGCCAATTCCTGTATCCTTGATGCTAATTAAGGCAAATCCATTTTCATCTTTTATATCAATGAGCACACTTCCATCAGGATGATTGTACTTGATTGCATTTTCAACAAGATTAAAAACAGCACGATAGAGAAGAAGATAGCTTCCAGTGACGATACAGTCTGTGTCAGATTGGGAAAGTTTAATCTGCTTTTGATCAGCAATTGGTGCAAGATCACAGAGAACTTCATCAGCGAGTGCTGCAAGGCTTATTGTATCAGAGCGCTTCACACGCTGCATTCCAGTCATATCAAGCAAAATCGAAGCCAAATGGCTAAGACGGTTTGTCTGCTCAAGAATAGTGGAAAAAAGTGTCTGGTATTCTGAAACGGAAGGTTCTTTCTTTTTGGAAAAGACTTCAAGATTTGTCTGCATTACAGCAAGCGGAGTTCGAAGCTCATGAGCTGCGTTGGCAGAAAACTGCTTTTGAACGTCAAATGCATTATTTAAACGAGCAAGCATCTGATTAAATGCTTCTGTCAGCTTAGAAATTTCATCATGGCTTTCTGGAACATCAATGGAAACAGAAAGATTTTGTGCCTGAATATCAGAAATTTTTTTACTGAGGCTGCGAAGCGGAGCAAGGCTTTTACGTGTAAGAAACCAAGTGGACAGACTGCTGATTAAAATAACAACAATGGTTACAACAAGACTTTTGATCATGAAAAGCTGCTTTGTCTGGGCAAGCTGATCATTAATCTGCGGAAACAGCATAGATGGGTCAACCTGAAAGGTGATAGGGGAAGAATCATTCTGATCAATATGGATCACATAATCGTGCAGATCATCCATTCCAGAGACGGCAGAATGACTTATAAAAAAATACATAAAAATGCAGGCAGCTGTGACAAGAAGTGTCGTCAGCGCAGTAAGACGCCATTGAAGCGGCATTTTGGCAAAGAAGGAGCGCAGAGGCGCTTTTTTTTGTGTGTGAGTCATAAGAATCCTTTCCTTATTTAAATGTTTAATCTTTGCAGCAGTCTGCGTTAAGCAGATATCCTTCGCCTATCTTATTTTGAATAGGATCGTATCCAAGAGCAACGCGAAGCTTTTTTCTGAGCGAGGAGATATGAACACGGATGGAATTACTGAAACTATTGACACTTCCATCCCAGATATGCTCAATCAATTCCTCTGGGCTGATTACCCGATCTGGATGAAGAAGAAAATATTCTAACAGGCTGCTTTCTTTTCGCGTGAGAGAAAGCGTCATATGATCAATCTGGGCAAGTCTTGTTTTTGTGTCAAATGATATGCGTCCGCAAGTCAGGCAGATATTTTCCTGAATAAATTTGCGTCGTGTGAGGCTTCGTATTCTGGCCTCAAGCTCTTCAAAATGGAAAGGTTTTGTAAGATAATCATTTGCACCAAGATCAAGTCCCTCCACCTTATCCTGAATTTGAGTTCGGGCAGAAAGGATGATAACTGGTGTGGATGAGTTTTCTGCCCGAAGCTGCTGTAAAATGGAAAGACCGTCCATTCCTGGAAGATTAAGGTCAAGCAAAACAAGATCGAATGGTTCTGTCAGACAAAGATCAAGTCCTTCATTTCCGTCCATGCAGGTGTCTACCTCGTATCCATCAAGGCGAAGTCCTTCAGCGATAGAACTGCAAAGCTGTGCTTCATCTTCGATTACTAAAATATGCATATCTTTATTCCCCTTTCAATAATAGTTATTTTTTAAAAGTATATCATACGAAGAATAAAATAGTTGTTAAAAAATAAAATTTCTTAACACTGATTTTATACGTCATGTGTTATAATCGCCTCAGATCAAAACAAAGAAAGGAAGGATCATAAGAAATGAGAAGAAATAGATTACATATTGGAGTATTAGTAAAGGCATATTTGGCAGCAGGTGTGATTGGAGTATCATCATTGGGGGCATTCGCAGCACCTGTATTTGCAGCAAAGAATGACAGCAGCAATGAGACAACGACTGGAGAAGCAGTTCCGGCAGGCGAGGCAGTTCCGGCAGGCGAGGCAGTTCCAGCAGGCGAGGCAGTTCCGGCAGGTGAGGCAGTTTCCTCCGACATGATTTCTGGAACATTTACACCATCTGAGATTTCATGGAAGGTTCAGGATTCTTATGAGTTTCCATTTATGGGTCTGAATTTTACATTAACAGATAAACTGTTAAAGCAGATGGAAGACAAAAAGGTTGCAATGCTGACAGATGAGAACTGGAATGAGGCAGGCGATGCAATTTCTTATGCATTCTTTAGCTGGTATACAATGACAGAAGAGCAGCGTGATGCTGTCATTGAGAAAATGGGAACTGGCTATGAGGACTGGGTAAAGAGTCTTGGAAAGATTGGAACACTTGGTGTGTACAGCACAGATGTGACAGATCAGTTAGATGAGTTGACTGGCTGCACAGAGCACACAAAGCTTGGCGAGAGCAGCGATGGAAAATATGAGTACTATTTAAGCATTAGCAAGGATGCAGATAAGAAGCTGAAAAAGGAATTAGAAAAGACAAAGACAGAGCTGACCGACATGGCAGAATTTCAGCAGATGTCCGCATTCGATCAGCCGGTAGATATGGTTCAGCAGGATGGCGATAATGTTGGAAAGTTTGAGATGACAGGTATTGATAAGAAAACTTATACTGAGGATATGTTTAGTGAGTATGATCTTACACTTGTAAATGTATTTACAACATGGTGCTCTCCATGTGTTAATGAGATTCCAGAGCTTGAGAAGCTGTATCAGGAGCTTAAGGATCAGGGCGTTGGTGTAACAGGTGTTGTATTAGATACAACAGACAGCGAAGGCAATAAGGACGAGCAGGCCATCAAAAAGGCAGAGCTTCTTCAGGAAAAGACAAAGGCTACCTATCCATTCCTGATTCCGGACGAGAATATGATGAATGGACGTCTTCAGGGTATCTCTGCATTCCCGGAAACCTTCTTTGTAGATAAAAATGGAAACATTGTAGGCGAAACATATTCTGGAAGCCATACACTTGAAGAGTGGAAGGAAATTGTGGAAAAAGAGTTAAGCGCAGTCAAGGAAAATAATTGATATGAAAATAATGCAAAATAAAATGGTGTCTAGGGCGAGTGCAGCCCTGGACTCCAAATGGACAGGACTTTGTCTGGCAGTGGTCGGACTGTTGATGATGGCGTTTGGTATTTATCGCGGTGAGATGGCAGTTGTATTTACTAAAGCGATTAATATTTGTATGGAGTGTATAGGAATAGGATAAGAAAATGGCTCAGGAAAAAACAAGTAAGAAAAAAATAAATAAAGTAAGTGATGCAAAGCGCCATGGCATTCAGGCAGTGTGGGCATTTTTGACAAACAGCCATGTATCAGGCTTTGTAACAGGAAAAATTTACACGGGAAAATTAAAAAATGTCTGCGTACCTGGACTTAACTGTTATTCCTGTCCAGGAGCCGTCGGAGCCTGTCCAATAGGTTCTTTGCAGGCTGTTGTGGGCAGCTGGAATTTTAAGATGGCTTATTATGTTGTTGGCTTTTTGATTTTTATTGGAGCCATTTTTGGAAGACTGATCTGTGGCTTTTTATGTCCATTTGGACTGATACAGGATCTGCTAAATAAAATTCCATTTCCGAAAAAAATTCGTACATTTAAGGGAGATAAGCTGCTTCGCAAGCTGAAATATGTAATATTTGCTGTGTTTGTTATCTTGCTTCCTATGTTTTTGGTGGACATTATGGGACAGGGCTCACCATATTTTTGCAAGCTCATCTGCCCGGCAGGAACGCTAGAAGGCGGTATACCACTTGCGCTGTTAAATAAATCAATGCGCAGTGCACTTGGCGCTCTGTATATTTGGAAGAATGCGATTTTGGTTGTAACAATCATTCTCTCAATTATAATTTACAGACCATTCTGCAAATATATTTGTCCGCTTGGAGCATTTTATTCCGTTTTCAACAAAGTATCATTTTTCAAATATCATGTCAGCAAAGAGAAATGTGTCGGCTGTGGAAAATGCGCAAAGGTTTGTCGTATGCAGGTAGATCCAGTTGTAAACGCAAACAGCCTAGAGTGCATCCGCTGCGGACGCTGTAAGCAGGCTTGTCCAACAGGAGCCATTAGTTGTGGCGTAATTAAGGATAAAAATAGTACTAAAGTTCACGGATAAGCCAATATTGCAGCAAAGCCCGAAGGTGAATGGCTTTCGTAATATATAACCGTGAACTGTAATAAATTAGAATAACTTTACATCTGGCAAGGCGAAAAAGCCTTGCCTTTTTTTGTCAAAAAGCGTAAAGTGAACCTTGTAACATTGAGAATGAATCTGGTGCGAGAAAAAATTTGACGAGATAAAAAGGAGAGAAAAAGCGATGAAGATTCCATTTGACGTGAAGATGTTAACAAGTGGGGCATCCCTTTTAAAGCAGGAGAAAGACAGTGCTTTATTGAAACTGTCAAAGGATGGAGCGGGTATTGTGCTGCCATGGGATGTAATGAAAAATGAGCGTTACTTTATGTTTCAGATTGAGACACTTGAGGAACATTGTGATGCTTTTAATGTGTATGTGTATGGTAAGGATGATGAGCCAACGATGACGATTCGTTTTGGCATTCTGCCGCAGATTACAACACAGATTTGTTTGGATAAGGAGTGGTTTAAAGCAGGTGTGCTGTTTCCAGAGGCACTTCCGGGTGAGCTAAAGATTGTCTGCCATGGCGGACGAATTGTGCCAGAAGAAATTACACGTATTGAGATGAAGACTATTCCAGTATTTCATGATATTACCGTGCGTATCAGCAACATGGCATTAACGGATACATACCCGGAAGATGTTGAGCTTTCGGATGTTAAGCTTGTCGATAGTCTTGGACAGAATAAGCGAAAGGAATGGTCAGGCAAGACAAAGGATATTGAAGAATTAAAGGGTATTCTGGAAAAACAAGTCAAGGACGGCGAACAGGGCTATCCATTTGAAAATTGGTCAAAATGGGGCGGCTGGAAAAATAAAAAGCTGGCTGAGGGAACGGGATTCTTTACAAAGTATAAGGCAGATGGCAAGTGGTGGCTTGCAGATCCGGACGGTTATGCGTTTTTCAGTGCAGGACCAGACTGCGTGAATGTGCCAGTGGACTGTCGTGTTGATGGAATTGAAAAATGGCTTGACTGGCTGCCAGATGAGAAAGAACCGGCATATGCAGAAATGTTTTCACCAGACCGTGTATTTAAGGATAGAAAAAGAAATGCGAAGATGTTCTCATATGCAGGTGCCAATTTGTATCGTGTGTTTGGTGAAGACTGGTATCAGATCTGGAAGAAGATGATGGCAGGACAGCTGATGCAGATGGGCATGAATACGCTTGGAAACTGGAGTGATCAGCGTCTTTTTGAAAACACACCGATACCGTATGTAACTTCACTTCCAGAATTTCCGGAGACAAAAAAGAAAATTTTTCGTGATTTTCCAGATGTACTAAGTGATGAGTATAAAGAAAACGCGAAAAATAATGCAAAGGCACTCGCAGCAAGGAAGGACGATCCGATGATGATCGGCTATTTCCTTAGAAACGAGCCAAGCTGGGCATTTGTAGATAATCTGGTGCTGGCAGACGAGGTACTATATAATCCAGAGCGCACTGTATGTAAGGAAAAGCTGATTGAAGCCTTAAAGGAAAAATATCAGACTGTGGAGGCATTAAACACAGCATGGAACACGAAGTTTACTGACTTTGATGATCTGTATCAGCCGATTCGTGATGCATCAGCTAAATCTGAGGCTGCAAAAGAAGATCAGAAAACATTCTCAAAAGAGATGCTTTGCGCTTATGTTGAGATTCCGTCAAAAGCATGTCGAGAAGTTGATCCAAATCATATGATTCTTGGTATGAGATGGGCATGGATTTCCGATCCAGATCTTGCAACTGGATGGGAGAATTTTGATGTATTTTCCATTAATTGTTATGCAGTCGATCCAACAGAAGCAATATCTCATGTTGTAGAGCTTGGTGTAGATCTGCCTGTTATGATTGGTGAATTTCATTTTGGAGCACTAGATACAGGCTTATCAGCAACAGGACTTGAGGGTGTACTGACACAAAAGGATCGAGGAAAAGCTTACAGCTATTATTGTGAGCGTGTAGCAGCTCATCCAAATGGTGTTGGCTGCCATTATTTCCAGTGCTATGATCAGTTTGTTCTTGGTCGTTTTGATGGAGAAAATTATAACATTGGTTTGTTTGACATTTGCTCACGTCCATATCAGGATATGGCATCTTATGTAAAGCAGTGCAGCGAAGTTATGTATGAGATCGCGGATGGCACAAAGGTGCCTACAGATGAAAAGGCAGAAAGTATTCCGATGATTGCGTATTAAATTTGCGATTGTTTTTTTATTAAATTTTTGATAGGCATATATGGAAAGGAAATAGTATTATGAATAAATTGATGAAATCCGAATGGAGAGACCGCATCGGTCATTGGGTGCGCACACTCAAAGATGATTTTTATCAGCCGCTTGGTGAGATTCAATGGGAGGCATTTCGCACAAATGAACAGCTCTCACTTGGTGAGGCAAAAAGAGAGCTGTTTGTTTCGGTAAAGCCAGGTTTTACTTGGGGAAATACATATGAATATTGTTGGATGAAAGGACACATTCAGCTAAGTGAGGAAGCTAATGGCAAACGTATTGTGATGAATTTGAAACCAGATGGTGAGGCAACACTGTTTGTAAATGATAAGGCTTTTGGTACATACCGTGCGTCTTGGGTTAATGAGCCGCATCATTATATTGTAGACAATGTGTTAAGTCGCTGTGCAAAGGGAGACGAGCAGTTTGATATAATGATGGAGGTCTATGCTGGTCATTATTATCCAGAGGCACCGACAGGAGGATGTGCGACAGGTCCAGTGCTTCCGGGCTCCTATACAGACCCATTAGAAGAGGGAAAGAGACGTACATTAGGACGCTGCACTTACGGAATTTGGAATGAAGATGCTTACCAACTTTTTATGGATGTAGATACACTTGGACGTTTACTTGAAGTGCTTGACAAGACAAGCCTTAGAGCGGCAAAAATAGCAAAGGCATTGGAACAGTTTACATTGATTGTTGATTTTGAGCAGGAACGGGATGCCAGAATTGAGTCCTATAAAAAAGCGCGTGAAGCGTTAAAGCCAGTGCTAGAGGCCGAGAATGGTTCGACAATGCCAGTCTTTTATGCAGTGGGAAATGCTCATTTGGATCTGGCTTGGCTTTGGCCGATTGCGGAAACAGGTCGTAAAACTGCGCGTACGTTTGCAGCACAGCTTCGTCTAATTGAGGAATATCCAGAATATAAATTTATTCAGAGCCAGCCAGCCGAGTATGAGATGTGCCGCAAACTGTATCCGGAGCTTTTTGAGCGAATCAAGGCGGCTGTCAAAAAAGGACAGTGGATTGCAGAGGGTGCTATGTGGGTGGAACCTGACACAAATATGGCAAGTGGTGAGGCATTGATTCGCCAGCTGCTGTATGGAAAGCAGTATTATAAGGACGTATTTGATGTAGACAGTGAAGTGCTGTGGCTTCCAGATACGTTTGGCTACACAGGGGCTTTGCCACAGATTTTAAAGGGATGCAAGGTCAACTATCTGGTAACACAGAAGATCTTTTGGTCATATAACGAGGGTGAGCAGTTCCCATATCATTATTTTAACTGGGAAGGCATAGACGGAAGCCGGATTGTGTCATTTCTTCCGACAAGCTATACTTATAAGACTAATCCTAAGCAGCTTGACGAAGTGTGGAAAAACAGAAGTCAGCTTCAGGATCTGGATGCCTTTTTGCTGCCGTTTGGTTATGGTGATGGCGGCGGTGGTCCAACAAGAGACGATATTGAGTATGCAAAAAGAGAACAAAATCTTGAGGGTGCACCGAGAGTTGAGCTGTCTGATCCGAAGAGCTTTTTCAAAAAAATGGACGAAGCGGGCGGACCAGTCAATACTTATGTAGGTGAGCTGTATTTTAATGCACACAGAGGAACCTACACCTCTCAGGCAAAAGTAAAGCAAAATAATAGACGTGCCGAGTTTGCACTTCGCGAGATGGAGATGTGGGGAGCGTTTGGTCTTTGTAAGGGAAAGGTATATGACAGTGAGAAGGCCGATGCTCTCTGGAAGGAATTATTGTTAAATCAGTTTCACGATATTCTTCCAGGATCCTCGATGGGAAGAGTTTATGAGGAAGCAAGGAAAGCTGTTGGAGGTGTAATTGAGACAGCAAATAAACAGGCAGATATATATATGAGTCAGCTTGTAACAAAAGAAAATGAAAATGATGTGACGATCTTTAATTCATTTGGTTTTGAGAGAAAGACAGTGGTAGAGCTTCCAGAAGCATTTGCAGACGGTGCAAAAACATTTGAAGGAGAGGAAGTTTTTGTTGAGAAAACACCGTTTGGCGTTAAGGCGTGGGTAACAATCCCACCGTGCGGAGCTGTTACACTTGTTCCATACAAGAAGAAAAATGTGGAGCAAAAGGCTGTGTCAGCAGAAAAGATCACGGACGGCATTATGCTTGAAAATTCACAGGTACGCGTCAAGATAAATAAAAAAGGTGAGGTGACGAGCTTTGTCCTAAAGGAATCAGGACGTGAGTTTGCAGCAGATGCTTTGAATTGTTTCCATTTTTATAAGGATGTACCACGCATGTTTGATGCATGGGATATTGACTCAAATTATAGGGAGCAGGAGCTTGAAGGAGCATTTGATGTGTGTACCGAGCTTGTGTCAGATGGAATAGAGGCAGTCATTAAAGTTACAGGAAAGATTGGAAATTCTTCATATACACAGTATATTCGTCTGGCAAAGGACAGCAGACGTCTCGAATTTGATACAACAATTGACTGGAAAGAACTTCATCGCCTGCTAAAGACTTCATTTCCAGTCGCAGTTTATGCAGAAAATGGAATCAATGAGATGCAGTTTGGCTATGTAATGCGCCCAACTCATCGTTCAAGAGAATACGAAAAAGATCGTTTTGAGGTATGCAATCACAGATACAGTGCGCTGTGCGATGCGTCTCACGGTGCAGCCGTATTAAATGACTGCAAGTATGGAATCAGCATGAATCAAAATGCATTAGAACTAACTCTTCTTCGTGCAGCAGCAGCGCCAGAAATGCGTGCAGATAATCAGGTTCATCACTTTACATATGCGTTTACCGCTTGGGAAGGTGATTTTGCCGGATGTGATGTAGTAAAGCAGGGTTACGAGTTAAACGAAAAGCCAAGACTGGTGCCGGGATGTGTGCCGACGTTTAGCATGGCTTCTGTAAAGAGCGGCACAGTTGTCTTAGATACAATAAAGCCGGCATTAGACAGAAGCGGTGATCTGATACTTCGTTTGTATGAGTCCAAAAAGGCAGCGGGAAAAGCACAGATTTTGCTGAATGTTGATGCAAAGAAGGCTTGGCTTTGTGATATGCTGGAAAATAAAGAGCAGGAGATAGCAATAAAAGACGGCATGTTAGAGCTTGAGTTTGGTGCATTTCAGATTCAAACGATTCGTCTGTCGATTGAGGAAGATGCTTATATTTTATAAGTGTTATTTGCAAGTTAAAAAGACATACCCCTAAATAAACACCCGGAATATATTGTATAGCAGCAATATATTCCGGGTGTTTTAATAACGTATAGTTTTATCCTCTTGGATCTTTTGCAAAGCTTGGGATCTCTACACATGGCTGTTCATAAACCCAGCCTTTGGCATGGCCTCCAGCTGCATGAAACCAGTTCCCTGTAACTTCATTTACGACATGAAGTCCATTTTCATCTTCTTCCATTTCAAATAAAAGAATACGTTTCTTTGGGTGATCATTTGGGCAGTGGCATGCCATCATTAGCTGACCGCCAAAGGTATAAAACAGCATTGCATGACCGCCATCAAGTGCATACAGTGGTTCTAATTCCTGATCCCATGGCCCCATAATATCACCAAAACGGCTTGTCGCGTAGCCTACAGCATATGCGCCCTTTTCTGTAAAGCTGGACCAAAGCATAATAAGTTTTCCGCCAGGAAGGCGATGCAAAAATGGTCCATCTGTTACATAGCCGCCTTCTTTTGCGCCTTTAGCATTCCATTTGCCATCAGATGCTCTAAATAAAATGACAGGATCACCAATTGCTTCTCCCAAATCATCAGACATTGGTACGGCACAAATTTGACCATCACCAACCTGAAGCCACTCATGACAAAATACCATCCATGGCTTGCCTGATCGGTCAACGTATAATGTTCCATCAAGACTCTGCCATCCATCTGGTGTAACAGCTTCTTGACGAATAGGTTCAAATGGTCCTTTTGGTGAATCTGATACTAAGCACTGACATTTGCGGTAATGTCCATCTGCACGAAATGAGCTGAACAGATAATAGCGTCCTTTCCAGATATGAACCTCTGGTGCCCAATAATCCTTATCTGCCCAGAAATTATTTTGACGAAAACAAATCTGTGGCTTTGACCAGTGAATCAAATCCTTGCTTTCAAGCACGTAAAATACACCATTTTTTTTGTCGGTTTCCACATCTGGAAAACGTTCTGTATCCGCAAACTGTACATAAGTGTAGTAGCAGCGGCTTTTGGGATCTGCCAGAATAAATGGGTCGCTGATATGGACATCTCTCACATGATACGGGTACTGTTCCAGATCAACTGTGTCATCACTACAATAAAAACGCATGTTATTCCTCCTTAAAAATGATATCTTTGCTGACTTTTTGTTAGATAAAAATAGCTTTCTTTACTGTACAACATACCACATCGCTCATCAAAAAACGATGTCAAATTTTATATTCTTTTTGTGTTTTTTTGGTTACAGTTCACGCGTCATGCTAGATCTGGACAAATTTCATGCTTGCATGAAAGTTTGACAGATCAGCAGGACGAAGTGGACGCCCGTTAATGAACAAAACAAAGCTGCGAAGCGGCGACGCACGGAACGTGCGGTTTTGTGAATGGGTGTCCCGTGAACAGTAACTTTTTCTGACGATTAAAAAAATGAATAAAAACTCTACCATTTTTTTACATTTTGAGCGATAATGGAAGTGACAAAATTAAAACTGGGAGACAGAAAAATATGGAAGCAGAAAAATTGATAGAAGCACTTCATATGGTAGAGAAATTAAAAAGAACGATGCGTCATTGCTACACATCGGATGACAGGAAGGAAAGTGTAGCAGAGCATTGCTGGAGAGTGGCACTGATGGCATATTGGATGGAAGATGAATTTCCAGAAGTGGATATTAATAAAGTAATTAAGATGTGTCTCATTCATGATTTGGGCGAATGTTTTACAGGTGATATACCATGTTTTAAAAAGACAGAGGCCGATGAAGAAACAGAGGAAAATCTGCTGTATCAGTGGGTAGCGACACTTCCAGAGCCACTTAATGATAAGATGCGGACACTTTATCAGGAGATGAGTGAGTTAAAAACACTAGAGGCAAAGATCTACAAGGCACTCGACAACATGGAGGGTGCATTGTCTCATAACGAGTCAGATCTTAAGACCTGGGAGCCGCATGAGTATGAGCTGACAAAGAATTATGGAATTGATAAGGCGCAGTTTCATCCATATATCAAACATCTGCGCGAATGTATCCGTCAGGAAACTGTGGATAAGATTATCGCGGCAGGAAGAAATATTACGCTGGCAGAAGAATCCGACAAAGATGAACTTCTAAAGCTGTATCGCTCAATGATAGGCGGCGCAGCAGACTGGAATGAATATTATCCTTCCATGGAAAATATTGAATTTGATATTGCACATGACAGCCTGTTTGTCATGAAAAATCAAAAAGGAGAAATCATTGCGGCCATTTCAATTGATCACGACGAAGAAGTGGATAAGCTTGATTGTTGGAGCAAGGATTTTCAGCCGTCAGCAGAGGTGGCACGCGTGTGTGTCAGAAAAGATTTGCAGGGACAGGGCATCGCAAAAATGATGATGGAACATGCATTTACCGTGCTTCGTGAGCAGAACAAAAAGAGTGTTCATATCCTTGTGCGTGATAATCATAAAGCAGCGCTCAAGTGCTATAGCGATCTTGGATTTGTTCCAGTCGGGGAGTGCGAACTGTTTGAAAAGCACTTTGTTTGCATGGAAAAGAGCTTATAAGCTGCAGCACACTTCCACTTGTCAAATCCTCATTAAGTGTGGTATACTGCCCCAAAATGGTCGTATTTGTGACGAAAAAACGAGGGGTGAGTAAAATGGGAGGAAAATGGTCGCAAAAAGAATCAGCAAGCAATATGCTGGAGCAGGTTACATATGAAATTTCAGATTTTCCGATTCATAGTCGTGAGTGGGTTCTTGAGGGGAAAGACAGAATGGTACTTCCATGGCATTGGCATTCTCAAGTTGAATTTTTATATGTGGAAAAGGGTGAAATTACCTGTTGTGTGAATACGTCATCAATTTTGCTTAAGGAGCATGAGGGAATCTTTATCAACTCAAAGGAAAGCCATAGTATTTTGCGAAATGTCGGGGTTGGACGAATAAAAACCATACTGCTTCCGGCTGAGTTTGTTTTCGGAACAGATAATTATTTTTACAAGGAATGCATTAAACCTATCGCGCATCAGGAGCAGTACCAGTACATTCGTCTGACTAGCGAAAAGGACTGGCAGAAGGACATACTAAGCGAGATGGAAAAATTGCGCTGTTACTGTGAGAAAAATATTGAAAAGAAAATGTCTTCTATTATTTTTTCCGTGTGTCGTATCTGGGAAAAATTGGCAAATTTTCGGCAAGAAATTCCAGTAACGGATCCGTCTCAGGTTCGAAGCCCGTCGCAGATTCGCTTGCAGCAGATGCTTGCTTTTATTAGGAGACATTACTCTGAACCAATTACACTTGGCGATATCGCAGGTGCAGCTAATATTAGCCAGAGCGAGGCAGCACGCTGTTTTAAGAAAAATCTGGATGTTACGCCATTTAACTACTTGATTTTGTATAGACTAGAGGTTGCAAAGGCTATGCTCCAGTCTTCTGAGACGTCTATTACGGAGATTGCTATGCAGTGTGGTTTTGAGAGTGTCAGCTATTTTGATCGTGTATTTCGAAAATATTATTGGCTAACACCAAAAGAATTTCGTGGAAATATGGATCTTTTTAGCTGAGTATTTTTATATCGTTTTGCAGACTATTGACAAAATATGAAAATTTTGTGAAATCTTTTGAGAAGTTCGTACTATTCTTCCGCCCTTTACTGTGATAAACTGAATCCATCATTTTCGAAAGCAAAAGGAGGAGACAGATGAGAAAGTACAGCAAAAAACTTATGGCAGCTGCTATGTGTGCAGCAATGACCGCATCTATGATTCCAGCATCAACATGGGCAGATGAGAATACAGATGAAATGTCTGTAATTCGTGTTATGGGAATCAACAATACCGTCACTACCGTGAATGGCGGAACCGTTTCCTTAAAGGATTGGATTGAGAGCGGAGACAGTCAGCTCTACAATACCTTCACAGAGGAACTGGCAAAGAGAAACATCAAGCTTGAGTTTAATTTAATCGAGGAGGATCAGTATACTACAGTATGTCAGACAACAGTAGCGAGCGGAAATTTAGGCTGCGACATCATGTATATTGAACCACTTGATGATAAGACAAAGCAGAGACTTATTGACAGAGGAATTTTTGTTCCGATCAATGAAATCTGGGATCAGTCAGAGGAAGGAACAGCAAAGGAGTTCTTTACCGAGGGAGATGGAAAGTTTGTTTCTGAACGTCTTGGAATGGAAGACGGAAATGTATATTGGCTTGCAGATATTCAGACAAGTAACTACAAAGGTGAGGTAACAACTGGTGCGGCATTAGCATTCAATATCCGTAAGGATTGGCTTGATGCATGCGATCTTGAGACACCGACTACACTCGATGAGTTTACAGCAGCTTTAAAGGCATTTCAGGATAATGACTGCAACGGAAGTGGTGTGGCAGATGAGGTTATCACCATGAATATTGCAGGATTTGGAACTGATATTGCACAGTGGTTTGGTCTTGGACCTGGAATGGTATTTATTGATCCAAAAACAGATACGCTGACAAGTCCGTGGTATCAGGATCATATCAAGGATTATATTTCTTATATGAATAGTCTGTATGAGGCAGGCTTGTTGGTAGATATTACAAATCAGACAAATACAAGACTTGCTGCTAACCAGATGTCTGGTGAGGCAAACTGGGCTGCACAGACATGGGAAGAGCCATCTATTCAGGTTCAGGAAGGTGCACAGCCTCCATACTTAGAGCCAATCGTGATCAAGGCTACTGACGATACTGAGCCGCTTGTTCGTTTGCAGAGTGGTGAAAACCTGATGTCCAGAATTTATGCAGTAACAAATGAGTGTGAAGATACAGCAGCTGTAGCAAGACTTCTTGACTATATGTGTTCACCAGAGTATGTAGAGTTAACAGAGCATGGTGTAGAGGGCGTGAACTTTACACGTACAGAAGATGGCGATTATCAGCAGCTGTCTGGCGATGACATTGACAATTCAATTATGAGCTTGATGTATGGTGCACTGTGGAGTTCTAATGTGCTTCCGCGTATGGATTTGAACAAGGATATGTCTACTGAGCTTGTTGCAGGAATCCAGCTTGGAAAGGATGCAGGAATCCCAGAGGGCTATCAGGCAAAGGCTGACTTTGCAGACTGGGTATTTACTCAGAACATGGAAAATACAGTAAATTATTCTCCATTGACAATGTTAGCAGTTGCTACTCAGGAAGAAACAAAGCGTACCAGCGAGATTCTTACCGATTTGGATACATATTCACAGGAGCTTTTGACTAAGCTGATCCTTGGACAGAAGAGTCTTGATGATTGGGATTCCTACATGGACGATTTAAAACGTCTTGGTCTGGATGAACTTATTGAAATTTATCAGGGTCGTTATGACAGAACAAAGAGCTGATCAATAGTCTGTTTAAAAAACAAGTAAGATCAACTCAGAATGCTGAAAAACGATTAAGGATTGATTGACAATTTGATAAAAACAAGGCCGCTGCGAACAAAAGCGTTTGTCAGCGGCCTTTTGTAAAAGGCTGGTGTGCGTATGAAAACAAAAATGAAACGAAAATATACGGCGGTTGAAAAAAGAGAAAACCGCCAGCTGTATCTGCTGATGCTTCCAGTATTTATTCTGATCGCAGTGTTCTGCTATGCACCAATGTTCGGTATCGTGATTGCATTTCAGGATTATTGGCCAGGTGATCCATTTTTTGGCGAGGGTGCCATGTGGGTAGGATTGGATAACTTTAAGCGTTTTGTTCAAGGTGAGTATTTTGGTCGATTGATTAAAAATACGCTCGTGTTAAGTGGTTTGAACTTGATTTTTGGTTTTACAATGCCTATTATTTTTGCACTTCTTTTGGATCAGATCAAGCATTTAAGATTCAAAAAATTCTGTCAGACGGCTAGCTACATGCCGTATTTTATTTCAACAGTAGTTGTTGCAGGTATGGTAATTTCCTTTATTGACGTGAATGGACTTATTACAAAACTGCTTACTGTGTTTGGACTGCCAAATATTAACTGGAGACAGGAGCCATCAGCATTCCCTACAATTTACACTTTCACAAATGTGTGGAAGCTGTTCGGCTTTAATAGTATTTTGTACATGTCTACAATTTCCTCCATTGATCAGGGTCTTTACGAGGCTGCAAAGATTGATGGTGCCAACCGTTGGCAGCAGTGTTGGCATGTCACATTGTCAGGCATTAAGCCAATCATCGCGATCAACCTGATTATGCAGGTTGGAAGTATTCTTTCCACAAACAGCGATCTGATTTTGCTTTTGTATACACCGGCAACTTATGATGTAGCAGATGTTATCGGTACGTATACATATCGTATGGGTATTTTAAATGGTGAATATAGCTTTACGACAGCGGCTGGTCTTTTTATGTCTGTGATTGGATTTGCACTGACCTATATATGTAACAAGATCAGTAATAAGCTGACAGGCTTCGGTCTGTGGTAAGGAGGTCAGAGATGTCAAAGAGAAATCCGAATAAGATTAAAGAAGGCAAAACGATATATACCGTGCTTGTCTATGTGGCAGTTGCATTCCTTTGCTTTCTGGCTGTATATCCGATGTATTATGTTTTGATCATGTCGCTTAGTTCACCAGAAAATGCTGCACAGATGAATGTTTACGTTATTCCTAAGGGCTTTTGTGTAGACGCATATAAGGTTCTGGTACAGGACCCAGAGATGTGGAGAGCATATTTAAACACAATTATATATGTAATTCCGACTACGATCTTGATGCTTACCACGTGTGTGCTGGTCGCATATCCGCTGACTTATAAGCGCCTGATGGGAAGAAAATTTGTTAACATGTTTTTGCTGATTCCGATGTACTTCGGCGGCGGTATGATTCCAACCTTCTTATTAATCAATAAGTTAGGCTTGTATGACAATCCGCTTTCCCAGATTCTTCCAGTTTGCTTTTCAATATGGAACATCATTCTTGTAAAGGCATTTTTTAGCAGCATTCCAGAGAGTCTTCGTGAAGCTGCAAAGATCGACGGTGCTAATGTATATCAGATTTTGCTTAAGGTATACCTGCCACTGTCAAAGCCAATCTTAGCCGTAATCGCTGTATACACAATCGTTGGTGTATGGAACAGCTGGTTCAACGCTATGGTATACTTGCCACATACTGAGTGGCAGCCGCTTCAGCTGTATCTGCGCCGCGTATTAATCGAGAATACAAAGCAGATCACTGAGGTATTAAGTCCGTCAGCTGCACAGGAGCTGGCGAGAAAACAGATGAGCAATGCACAGTTAAAATATGCTATGATCATATTTACAACACTGCCAGTATTGTTCACTTACCCATTCTTCCAGAAATATTTTGTAAAGGGTGTCATGCTTGGCTCCTTAAAAGAGTAAGAGGAATGCCGGCACGCTTCATATATGTTGTGTGTCGGCATTTTTTGCATAAAGATAAAAACGCGCAGAGCGCAGAAAAGAGGAAACAATGGAGCTGATTCATTATTATGAGGATCTAAATACGCTGCATGTGGGAACAGAGAAGCCACGCTGCTACTACCTTCCGAAAAAGACAGATGGAACAGATTCATACCGTCTGCTAAGCGGCAATGACTGGCGCTTCTTTTATTATCCAAATCCGCAGAGTGTGGATGAAAAGTTTGTTCTTAAAGATTATGAAAATCCAGATTATGTGATGATGGAGGTACCATCATGCTGGCAGTCAAAGGGCTATGACTATAAGCATTATTCGGGTGGTGCGTTTGTCATACCATATGATCCGCCGTATGTGCCGGATGAGAATCCATGTGGTGCTTATTATAAGGATTTTGATGTATCTAATGAGGAATTAGAAAAAGATTTGTATTTGTACTTTGAGGGAGTAGAGGCAGGATTTTATGTATGGGTGAATGGTCAGTTTGTTGGCTACAGTCAGGTGTCACACAGTCCTAGCGAGTTTGATATTACGCGCTTTGCCAAAGCAGGAAAGAACCGTCTGGCAGTACTTGTGTTAAAGTGGACTGATGGAACGTATCTTGAAGCACAGGATAAGTATCGCTACAATGGAATTTTCCGTGATGTTACATTGATTGCTCGTCCAAAGAGTTCAGTAGTGGACTACACTGTGCGCACCACTTTGTCAGAGGACAACACAAAGGCAGAGGTTTTTGTGAGACTTGATTCATACAAAGGTATGCCAAATGTAACAGTAAGTTTATTTGCACCAGATGGCAGCAAGCTGGCAAATGAAACGCTTGTGACAGAAAATAAGGATCTAGAAACTGTGTTTAAGGTGAATGATCCAATTTTGTGGAATGCTGAACATCCAACCTTATACAAACTAGTTTTGTCTACTGATGATGAGATCATTGAGCAAAAGGTTGGTATTCGCGAGATTGAAATAAAGGATGGCGTCATGCTTTTAAATCATCGCCCTGTAAAGCTTCTTGGTGTAAACCGTCATGACAGCAGCCCAACAGATGGATACACGGTATCAAGAGAGCATGTAGTGCGCGATCTTACGATGATGAAAAAGAACAATATCAATGCAATCCGCACAAGTCATTATCCGAATGCACCGTGGTTTACTGAGCTTTGCAATGAGTATGGCTTTTACGTGATTGCAGAGGCTGATTTTGAGACACATGGAACGATGGATCTTGTTGGTGAAGAGCCGATTTATAGAAAGTTTGGAAAGATTGTTCAGGATCCGGCTTTCCATGATGCAATTGTAGATCGTATGATGTTAAACGTAATTCGTGACAAGAACGCGAGCTGTGTTGTCATCTGGTCTCTTGGAAATGAAAGCGGTTATGGAAAGAATCTGATTGATGCTGGAAAGTGGACGAAGGAATATGACCCAACACGTCCTGTTCATTATGAAGGAGCAACTTGGGCACCGCCAGGAATCGAGAATGATCAGTCTTGTCTTGATATGGTAAGCCGCATGTATCCGACTGTAGATACAATTAAAAAGTATCTTGCAGACCCTACTAGCGTAAAGCCATTTATCTTGTGTGAGTTTGTTCATGCAATGGGCAATGGACCTGGTGACATTGAGGACTATCTGGAAGTCATCTTACCTGAAAAGCGAATTATCGGTGCATTTGTCTGGGAATGGTGTGATCATGCGACATATGAAGGAAAGACACCAGATGGAAAGGACAAATATTTCTATGGCGGCGACTACGGTGAGTTCCCACATGATGGAAATTTCTGCATGGACGGACTTGTTTATTCAGACCGTCGACCGCATACTGGACTGCATGAGTGGAAAAATGCGATTCGTCCAGTAAGAGCCACCCTTCAGGAAATCAGTCCACTAAAGGTATCATTGTGGAATCGCCTTGACTTCACAAATCTTGATGATGCTGTAACAGTAACATATGAGATTAAGGAAGAAGGAAGACTGCTTTCACAGGGAAGTGTTGCAGTACCTTCAATTGAACCACATGAAAAAGGCTTTGTTCTGATTCCAGAGACACCAAAGACAAATAAAAATACTTACCTCAAGCTGACCTACACAGCAAAACAGGGAACTGCTCTTGCAGGAGAGGTACTTGGCTTTGATCAGATTGCTTTGTTTGAGGAGCAGGATGAGGTGCTCACACCTGTATCTAAGACTGCGCTGCCAGCATTTGCTTCGTGGAGTGTAAATGAGACGGCAGATGTTTATGAGCTGACAAGAGACGGCGAGTATATGGTATTTGATCGTCATCTTGGAACCTTTGCAAAGATCGTTAAAGATAATGAGAACCAGATTTCTGAGCCAATGCGTTTTCTGACATTCCGTGCGCCGACAAATAATGACTCGGCAGTATCAAAGGAGTGGAGAATGGCAGGATACGACAGAAGCACAGTAAAGGTATATGAGACAGCTATTCAGGAAACAGATGGCGTAATCGAGATTCATAGCAGATTCTCCATTGCATCTCCAGCTAAGCAGCCATTCCTTCGCCTTCAGGCAGTATGGAAAGTTGATCTTGATGGAACTATTTTCCTTTCCTTAGATGGAAACTTTGACAAGGTATTCCCGTATCTTCCGCGCTTTGGTCTTGGATTAAAGCTTCCAAACGATAAGACTGATGTAACATACTACGGATATGGTCCATATGAAAGCTATTCCGATAAGCATCGTGCATCTTGGGTAGATCGTTTTGATACAACAGTTGATGATATGTTTGAGGATTATGTTTTCCCGCAGGAAAATGGAAGCCATTATAATTGTAAGTATGCATCTGTTGGAAATTTGTACGCAAAGGGCAAAAAGCCGTTCAGCTTCCAGGCATCACGCTACAGTGAAAAGGAGCTTGACGAAAAGGCACATAATTTTGAGCTTGTTCCATCTGATGGCATTTATGTGGCGCTTGACTATAAGCAAAGCGGAATTGGTTCTAATTCCTGTGGCCCGAGACTGGCAGAGAAATATCAGCTTCGCGAAGAAAAAATTGAGTGGGAGATCAGCATTCGATTTGACAATGGGAATTAAGTAAAAATATGGTTTTGAATATTTATATGAGGAGGAAACTTAGATGCTCGCAGAATATTATGTAGGAAATAGAACCAGACTTTATGAAAAGCTTACGGCAGGAAGCCTTGTCGTTGTTTTTGCAGGAGAAAACACTTGGAAAACTGGCGATGAAGATTATATGTTCTTTGCAGACCGCAATTTTGTCTATCTGACGGGTCTGAAAACAAGTCGTCAGGCTGTTCTTCTTGCAGCAAAAGAAGCAGACGGCAGTGTGCATGAACAAGTGTATATTCTTCCTTCTGACGCATATGCAGAGCGTTGGACTGGTGCGAGAGTTAAGCCGCAGGAAGCACAAGAAATTTCAGGGATTAATGATATACGTTTTGTGGATGCATTTGAACGTGATTTCAAGGCACTGGCTGTCAGCGGCCGTTACGAGAAATTGTATCTTGATCTGTATCGCTTTACAACAGATTGTCCAGATCGTCCTGCACACCGTCTATTACAGCGTGTTCAGAGTGATTTTCCATATCTTCAGATCGGAAATGCCGATGTGCTCATAAGCGAGCTGCGCCTGATCAAACAGCCATGCGAAATCGATGCGCTTAAAAAGGCAGAGGAGATCACAAAGGCAGGAATCCTTGCAATGATGCGTAATTCTCGCCCGGGAAAATATGAATATCAGTATAAAGCAGATTTTGATTATGCACTTGGTCAGTTTAGTCCTGATGGCCCTGGTTTTCCATCAATTATATCTGCCGGAAATAATAATTTCTGTATCCACTACTATGGATATACAGGCCAGGCAAAGGACGGCGATATGATTTTAAACGATGTCGGTGCTCAGTATGACGGACTAATCACTGATGTTTCTCGTGGATGGCCATGCAACGGTCATTTTTCAGAACGTCAGCGCACATTGTATGAGTGTGCACTTGCTACATCCAATTATATGTTTTCAATCATCCGTCCAGGCATGCGTATGTCAGATGTTGATGCAACAATTCGTAAATACAATGCCGAGCGTCTGGTAGAAGCTGGAGTGATGAGTTCTGTTGATGAAGTTGGAACATACATGTGGCATGGCGGAGCACATCACATAGGCTACGATGTACATGACAGAGTAAAGCGACCAGAAATCATAGCACCTGGTATGGTATTCTGTATAGATGTAGGTATTTACCATGAAGAATGGGGAATTGGCTTCCGCCTAGAGGATAACTGTCTTGTTACAGATGACGGCTGTGAAAACCTGTCCGCTGGCATTCCGCGTACAATAGAGGATATTGAAGCAGCTATGCGCGGAGAGTAAAAAACGATCTATAATGGGATGAAAAAAACTTCCCCTATGCGCAGAATCTGTTGTATAATGGCAATAGATTCTGCGCTTTTTTGCGTATAAAAAAAGGCGAAAAATGGAGGGAGACAGAATATGGGACTGACAATTCTGCTGGTGGACGATGACCAGATTCTGACAGAAAAAACAAAAAATTCATTAAACTGGGACAGTCTTGGCATCGGTATGGTGTTTACTGCAAATAATATCCATGAGGCAAAGGGAATTTTAAAGGTATACAAAGTAGACATTCTTCTTTGTGATGTGTATATGCCTATGGGAAGCGGTCTTGAGCTTGTGGAGTGGATACGTGAGGAAGGAAAAGATATGAAATGTATCTTTTTGTCGAGCTATGCAAACTTTACTTATGCACAGAAAGCGCTTAGATTAGGCTCTGTTAACTATCTGCTAAAACCAATCTCCAATAAAGATCTTGAGGCAGAGTTAAAGACAGTCTGTGATGAACTGTTAAAGGAGCATAACAATCTGAACAGTCAGGAGAAGAAACAACGTGAGGAAGTGTGGAAAAAAGTGCTAGTGCAGGCACTTTCTGATGGTGTGGGTACGTCGAACACAAGTAGTTTATCTGATACTCAATATAATGAACTTTATCCATCCGTGCAGCCAATTACACTTGTTCTTGCAGGGCTTCTCGACAACAGCGAAGAACGTCAGAATGTAAAGGACATTTCATTATATAATTATTGTATGCGTACAGTGTCAGAGAAATATTTGCAGGAACTTAATCTTGATGTGGCTGTATCATACAAGGATACCGAGTGGCTTCTCGTATTAAAAAATTTTGCCGATTATGATCGCCTTGAGGAGCAGCTGTCCAAAATGCAGCAAGAGTTAAATGAACAGACTTCGCATAATTATTGCTTTTATATAACAGTAGGGCGCCCATATGCAAGCAGCGCAAAGGCAATTCGTATAATCTCTGATATGCGCGAGCATGCAATTCCGAATAAACGATTGATGATTGAGGAGTGGGCATGGGAACTTCGAAAGATTTCTTATTCAGAGCCTTCTTGGGAGAAATGGCAGGAAATGTTTCACAAGAGTACAGCTTCAGGTGATTCATCTTACAATACTGCTTACAGGGACGTTATGCAGGAAATGCTTGCCTATGTCGATCGCGCCTGCGAGAGTGGAAGCTGGTATTTGTCAGACTTAAAACATTTTGTGCAGCATATGAGCGATTTTCTGGCAAAGGTTTTGCGCGACAACAATGAGACATTTGGAGAACTGTTTGACAGGCAGGAGTATGAGCGAATGAGCTTTCTGGCACGCCGCTCCGAGCAGGGATGTATTGATTTTATTGAAACTGTCTGGAAAAAGATGGATAGTCTGCATAAAACAGAAGACAGGGCGGAGGCAACCATTGCCAAATTAAAAAGATATATTGAAGAAAATTTAGGCGGTGAATTGACGCGTTCTGTTCTGGCAGGGCAGGTGTATCTGTCAGAGGATTATATAACAAGGCTTTTTATCAGGGAGACTGGACAGACACTGCCTGTATATATTGCAAGACGGCGCATGGAAAAGGCAGCAAAGCTTCTCAGGGAATCTACAGATCCAATTAGTAAAATTGCTATGGAGGTTGGATACAGCAATTTTTCCTATTTTAGCAAGACATTTCGTGATTATGTGGGCAGTACACCGAATGAATATAGGGCAAAGTATAGGAAATAAGTTATTTGTTAACAAAAAAACGATAAAATAACAAAATAACGATTTTTATGAAAAAAGATATCACAAAAAGATATCTTTTTTTTGTTATTTCCTATCAGAAATTTTGTAGCAGAAAAAATATAAAAAATGTACTATAAAACCATAAAGAAAAAAGAAATAATTAGTAAAAAAGGAAGGAGAAAAACGTGAAAACGAAAAAGACTCAGTCAAAAAGCAGCAACCTCAGTGTAGGGCAAAAGCTTAAGGAAAGCAGTCAGCTATATCTGTTGATGCTTCCGTCTATCATCATTTTCCTGATCTTTACCTACTACCCGATGTACGGTGTCATCATTGCCTTTAAGGATTTCAAGCCGGCACTTGGTATTATGGGAAGTAAGTGGGTCGGCATGAAGAACTTCATAACGTTCTTCAAATCGTATCAGTTTTCCGTGACGATCAAAAATACGATCATAATCAGCTTGTACACAATTGTGGTTACATTCCCATTGCCAATCATTATGGCGCTGATGGTGAATCAGATCCGCTCAACGAAGTTTAAGAAGTTTTTACAGGTAGCTACTTATCTGCCGCATTTCATTTCAGTCGTTGTTATGTCTGGTATGATTATCCTGTTTTTATCACCAAGTACAGGAATCATCTCAAAGCTGGTTGGACTGCTTGGATTTAAACTTCCAAACCTGATGGGTTCTGCATCTGCATTCCCTCATATTTATGTGTGGACAGAAGCTTGGCAGCATGTCGGCTGGGATTCCATCCTCTACATTGCAACACTTTCCTCAGTTGACCCAAGCCTTTATGAGGCAGCCACAATGGATGGTGCAAACAAATGGCACAAGATTGTTAACATTGATCTTCCATCATTGATTCCAACAGCAACAGTTATGTTTATCCTTCGAATGGGAAGCGTTATGAGCGTTGGATTTGAGAAGGTTTACTTGCTGCAAAATACGTTAAACAGCAGTTCGAGTGAGATCATCTCAACCTATGTGTATAAGATGGGTCTTGTAAGCAATCAGTACAGCTTATCAGCAGCTATCGGTCTGTTTAACAACATCATCAATCTTGTTCTTTTGATAGCAGTCAATATGATCGCTAAAAAAGTCAGTGATACTTCATTAGTCTGATGGAAGGGGGAAAAACAGTGAGCAAGGCAGCATACAAAATAGCAAAGACAAATAAAATTAAGCGTTCAAGAGCCGACTTGATTTTTGATATCATTCTGTACACAATTGGAACAATTCTGATTCTGATTACACTCTATCCGATGTACTTTATCGTAATCGCGTCTATCAGTGATCCGCAGCTGGTATCAAACGGCGAGATCATGTTTATCCCACGCGGCGTCAGCTTAAAGGCGTATAAGCAGCTTTTAGGTTATACAAGACTCTGGACTGGCTACAGAAACACAATTATCTATGTAGTGCTTGGAACAATTATCACATTGGCTGTTAATATCCCGGCTTCTTACGCATTATCAAGAAAGAAGTTTTATGGCAAGAAATTATTCAACATGTTCTACCTGATTCCGATGTTCTTTACAGGTGGTCTGATTCCTACATACATGGTAGTAAAAAATCTTGGCCTGACCGATACAATGACCGTTATGGTGCTTCCATTCTCGGTTGTTACTTACTACATCATCGTTGGACGAACATTCTTTGAAAACAGTATTCCAGACGAACTTTGGGAGGCAGCACAGCTTGACGGTTGCGGTTACATGTCCTTCTTCTTTAAAATCTGTCTGCCGCTTTCTAAAGCAATCATCGCTGTTATTGCATTGTGGGCAGCAGTTGGACAGTGGAATGGCTACTTCAACGCATTGATCTATTTAAGAAGTGAGGCACTTCAGCCATTGCAGATCGTTCTTAGAAACATCTTAATCAGCAACCAGACAATCAGCTCTATGATGACAGGCTCAGCAGCAGTAGAAGCAAAGCAGATGGCCGATCTGATTAAGTATGCAGTAATCGTTGTATCATCAGCGCCAATCATGTGCATGTATCCATTTGTACAGAAATATTTCAACCAGGGCGTTATGCTCGGTGCTGTAAAGGGCTAATAAAAAAGGCTGCAAAGCCTGGAATAATCCAAAACAAAAAAATAATAAAATCATAAAACAAAAAAAGGAGATTAAAACTATGAAAAGAAACATGAATCTGAAAGCAACCGCAGGCATCCTTCTTGCACAGGCAACTATGCTTGGAGCTATTGCAGCACCGACTGTTACTGCACTTGCAGATGAGGGCGATGCAAAGCAGTTTACTGTAGCAACTGTTCGCTGGACTGATGCATGGCCAAATGACTTCTTAAAGGAAGGCGTAATGGCAGAGATGGAAGAGAAGGCAGGAGTTGATCTTGACTGGCAGATTTATTACAACTCTGACTGGTCAGAGCAGAAATCTCTTCTTCTTGCTTCTGGTGAGCTGCCGGATGCATTTGTTGGAAGTATCTGTCTGAATTCTTCTGATATGGCACAGAACAAGGATTATTTCGTTGATCTGACACCATATATCAACGAAGAGACCATGCCGAATCTGACAAAGGCAATGGAAGAGTGTCCGGAGCTTCGCGCTGCATGTACAGACCGTGACGGAAAGATTTATTCCCTCCCTAAGAAGCTTCCGCTTCGTCCGACCGTATGTGGAAATGGACTGTATATCAACCAGGATTGGTTAGATAACCTTGGCTTAGAAGCTCCGAAGACACTCGATGAACTGACTGATGTACTCCTTGCTTTTGCAAAAGAGGATGCAGACGGTGACGGCGATCCGACAAATGAGATTGGACTGACAAATAACGCAGGAACTAACCTTCAGGCAGACTGCCAGCACATCCTTTCTGCATGGGGTTGCATGGTTAGCCGTAATACCAACTACATGGGATTGAATAATGATGGCGAGGCTGTATTTGTTCCAGCACAGGAAAACTATAAGGAAGCTGTTGAGTGGATGCATATGCTCTGGGAAAACGGCGTACTTGATCCAGAGTACTTCACACAGGATGGTTCATCTGTTACAGCAAAGCTGCAGGCAGAGGGAGGTTCTAAGGTTGGCATTATCTCTGCATGGACTGCTGATTCAGAAGCTGGTCAGAATGCAGATCAGTACTCCTTAATGGAAGCTGTTGAGGGCTACAATGGTATTCATTATGTAGAGTGTGCTACGGCATCATTAGACATTACCGATAGAGAGCTTGTTATCACAACTGCATGTGAGGATCCAGAGGCACTGTTAAAGTGGGCAGATAATTTCTATGATGATCTTGTTTCCTTACAGACCTTCTATGGTTCACTGGGTGTTACTGTAACAGCAAATGATGACGGAACTTACAGCGTTCATTCTACAGATGATGATACTTCTCTTGATACAGCAGCATGGTCTAATTCCTTAAGAGATTTCGGCCCGAAGTACATGAATCCAGAGTTCTATGACAAGGTTATCATCCCGGATGATGTATCAGATGGAACAAAGCTGAAGGAAGACGAAGTAAACGCAAAGTATGTTACTACCGATAAGAATACCGGAATGCCGGCTCTTCAGTACACAGAGGATGAGTTAAATCGTATCACTGCAATCGGAACTGATGTTTACAGCTATGTTGAGGCTATGTATGCTCACTGGGTAGTAGACGGTGGTGTTGAGGATGAGTGGGATTCCTATATCGAGCAGTTAAATGCAATGGGTCTGGAGGAAATGGTATCCTTACAGCAGGGTGCATATGCAGCTTATCTTGAGAGTATGGAGTAAATAAAATTTCTCTGTAGACAGGCAAAATGAAATAGACTACAATAAAAGCAGACAGATTTTCTGGCTGCTTTTGTTGTAGGACGTGATAAAGGAGGTAAGCCAATGCATATTAAGGTAAAGCAGTTCAGTTTAAGAAAGATCGTTTTTTCAATTCTTTTAATTGTAATGCTTTTGTTATCATGCTTGGCAGGAACACTTCTTGTCAGCACTAACCAGAATAGGAACCTGGTAAATCAATATGTGTCAGAGACGGTAGAACTTTATGCCAGCCAGCTTCGAAAAGAGATGGATGTTATGCGTGTTGAACTGATCAACATGTTAGAGTCGAATGAGGCAACAAATGAGCTGCCTGATTATTTTAATTCTGGAAGTTCGAAAGCTATTCCGATTTTGAAAAAAATTTCAGAACAGCTTCGGATTCAGGCAATTTGGCATGATTCGGTAGATGGTTATTTTGAGTATATCGGCACATCGAATGCCTTAATTACGAGTACGGGAACAAAATTTTCAAAAAGCGTAAAGACATCAATTGAACGTTTTTTAATGGTCTATCTTTCTGCAAATATGACAAGGCGACAGAACTCACTTTATCACGAGTTTGTTAAGATAGAAGATCAGATGTACCTGCTAACCTGGTATATGAAAGGGGCAAAGATAGCAGGAAACTTGATCCCATTGGAGCGTATTTTTGAGGATCTTGAAAATTGTACTAAAGGCTACACGATTCTGCCATACATATATGATACTGATAAAGAAGATAATATTTTTCCGCAGAATGTCAGTGAAGAGGAGATTAAAGATTTTGAGCAGGGAGCTGTAAAGCAGGCGAATATATATCGTTATGCGATTAGTGGTCTCGGTGATTTGTGTATCTATGTTGTGCCAGGAAATGGTGTGATTCAAGACGCAAATAGGTGGGAAGTTATTCTTATTATAATGCTGGTAATTTGTATATTTGTCTGTGCTGTCGTTGTATCAATCTATGTTCGTCATATCTTATTTCCACTCCAAAGCTTTGTCAATAGCCTTGACGAACTTGACACAGATAAATATCTGCATGACAATTCCTCCAATAATCTTTTAGAGCTTGAGAGTGCAAATGAGCAGTTTAGAAATCTGATTCGAAAGATCCAGGCACTGAAAATTACGATTTACGAGAAGGAACTTAATGAAAAACAGATTGAGCTTGAGTTTGCGCAAGAGCAGATAAGGCCGCACTTTTTCTTAAATTGTATAAGCCTGATACATGGAATAGCAGACAACAAGGGTGAGACAGATATTGTAACTATTACTTCCATTTTGTCTGATTATATTCGCTATATTTATAAGGGTTCTCAAGTGCTTCGCCCTCTTTCTGAGGAGATTGCCCACGTAGAAAACTATATCAGCATTCAGCGCTTTCGCTATGGTGAAGACTATTTTCAATTTGACTGCATGGTAGATGATGGACTTGGAGATATTGAAATTCCTGTGCTTCTTTTGCAGACACTTGTGGAAAATTCCTTTTCTCATGGTTTAACACCAGAACGAAAAGGAGAAATCTCTTTATTTATCACAAAAGAAAAACATAATGATGCAGAATGTCTTTATATCTGTGTGTCAGATAATGGCAAAGGCTTTTCGTCGGAAGTCCTTGAAAAAATTGAAAATAATGGCGAAATCTATTACAATGACCGCCGCCATGTTGGCCTTCAAAACATCAAAAAACGTTTAAACCTGATATACGGAGAGCAGGCAGAATTTCACTTATCTAATATGGATGAGAACTTTGGAGCAATATCAGAGGTGTGGATTACGCTGAAAGATAAATAAAGTATAGGGAAATGTGAAGCCCTCTTCGTATACTAGCGGGTAACACAACACAGCAGGATTGTGTTATAAATAGGAAAAATATTGCAAGAAATATGTAGAATTATGCTTTATACTAAAGCAAGTGAAATAAAGCAGAGAATCAAAATATAAGGAGGATATTAAAAATGAACGTAAAAAATGCAATTGTACAGGGCGAAAATTATCGTTTTACCGTACTAACACCGAGCATGATTCGTATGGAATACAGCGAAAAAGGTGTGTTTGTAGACAAGAAGACTCAGATGGTTGTAAATAGAACCTTTGATGTGCCAGAATACACTGTAAATGAGAAGAATGGTGAGCTGATCATTGAGACTGACAAGGCAAGACTCGTCTACACTGGCGGCAAATTTGCTGGAAATAACCTGCGCGTCGAGCTGAAAAATCAGATGGTGGCATTCACATCAGTATGGCACTATGGTGATAAAGGCCATAACTTAAAAGGAACCACCAGAACACTTGATGAGGCAAACGGTGAGATTCCATTACAGGATGGCTTATTCTCCTTCGAGGGCTGGGCAGTTATTTCCGACAAGGGTTCTATGCTTCTTGCAGAAGATGGCTGGATTGAGACACGAAAGGATATCGAGGCAGAAGATCTTTATTTCTTTGGCTATGGCACTGATTATTTAGGCTGCCTGAAGGATTATTATAAATTAACTGGCGCAACACCTATTCTTCCTAAATATGCACTTGGAAACTGGTGGAGCCGCTACTATAAATATACTGAGAAATCATATTTGGAGCTTATGGATCGTTTTGAAAAGGAAGACCTTCCATTTACTGTTGGCGTTATCGACATGGACTGGCATGTGACTGATGTTGATCCAAAGTATGGAACAGGCTGGACAGGCTATACATGGAATAAGGATTATTTCCCAGATCCAAAGCGCTTTACAGATAACCTTCACGACAGAGGCATGAAAGTAACGTTAAACGATCACCCGGCAGACGGTGTGCGTGCATTCGAGGATCTTTACCCAGAATTTGCTACCTACATGGGTGTTGATCAGGAAAAAGGCGAGCCAATTTTGATGGATTTCACAAACAGAAAGCTTCTTGAAGGCTATTTTAAATATGTTTATGAGAAGCTTGAGAAAAACACTGGTGTTGATTTCTGGTGGATTGACTGGCAGCAGGGCACCAACACTGCGATTCCAGGTCTTGATCCGCTGTGGATGTTAAATCATTATCATACACTTCACAGTCAGAAAAAAGATGGAAAGGGACTTATTTTCTCACGCTATTCAGGTCCGGGAAGCCATCGTTATCCGGTAGGATTTTCAGGTGACACTGTGATTACATGGGAATCATTAGATTTCCAGCCTTACTTTACTGCAACAGCATCAAACATCGGCTATGGCTGGTGGAGCCATGATATCGGCGGTCACATGATGGGCTATAAAAACGATGAGCTTGCACTTCGCTGGCTGCAGCTTGGTGTATTCTCTCCGATTATGCGTCTTCACAGCTCCTGCAGCGAGTTTAACGGAAAAGAGCCGTGGCGTTACCGCAAGGAAGTTGAGACCATTATGGACAAGTTCCTTCGTCTGCGTCATCAGATGATTCCATATCTTCATACGATGAACCGCAGAGCAAGCGAGGAAGGTATTCCGCTTATTCAGCCGCTTTACTATCAGAATCCTGGCAAGTGGGATGCATTTAGAATGAAGAACGAGTACTATTTTGGCTCAGATATCCTTGTAAATCCGATCACACAGCCAATAAGCACAGCTACCAGAATGGGTAAGGTTATGACACTTCTTCCAGAGGGAACCTGGATTGATTTGTTTACAGGAACAGTTTACAATGGAGATCGTAAGATCGAGCTGTACCGCAGTCTCGACAGCATTCCGGTACTGGCAAAGGCAGGTGCCATTGTCACACTTGATGCGCGCACAACAGGCAATAAGATTGACAATCCAGATATTCTTAAGGTTATCGTAGCAGCAGGCGCAGACGGAAGCTTTAGACTTGATGAAGAAGCAACAGATAATGTTTGGTGCTCAACCACATTTACATATCAGTGGGGCGATGAGGCTGTTCTTACGATTGCACCAGAAAATATAAAGATGGAAGGAATGCCAAAAGAGCGTGCATATGAACTTGTATTTGCAGGTACAGCACCAGGCATGACGGCACAGAAAAAGAAAGCAGATGGCACATATGAGACTCTTGAGACTTCTTACGACAGCGACAAGCAGTGCACAACAGTAATTCTTCCTATGCAGGATATTGAAAGTGAGATTACAGTTGTTACATACAATACTGCACTTGCTGATAATCATCCGGTTGAGCGTATATTCGAACTGTTAAATCGCGCAGAGATCGAGTTTAGCTTAAAGGAGCAGATCTATGCAATCGCCCAGAAGAAGGGAGCAAGAAATGATGCATATTTGCTTGATCAGCTCACTCTTCTTAATGCACCAGAGGATGTATTTGGTGCAGTGAAGGAGATCTTGACAGCGCTGGATTAAGAATGTAAGTTAGAATCAAAGCCCGGCTCGTGGCAAATCACGAGCTGTGGCAAGTATCATGTTAAAATAAAACAAAATATTTAGTAGAAAGAGGTTATGAAGCATATGAACGAAAAATGGTGGAAAAATGCGGTAGTTTATCAGATTTATCCGAGAAGCTTCAAGGATTCAAATGGAGATGGAATCGGTGATTTACAGGGTATCTATGAGAAGCTTGACTATCTGGCAGAGCTTGGCATTAATGTGATCTGGATGTCCCCAGTTTATAAATCTCCTAATGATGATAATGGATATGATATCAGTGATTATCAGGATATCATGGACGATTTTGGAACCATGGACGATTTTGACCGCGTGCTGGAGAAGGCACATCGTCTTAATATAAAAATCATGATGGATCTTGTTGTTAACCACACCTCTGACGAGCATAAGTGGTTTATTGAGAGCAAGAAGAGCAAGGATAACCCGTATCACGATTATTATATGTGGGCAGATCCTGACAAAAACGGTAACCCGCCTAACCGCTGGGAGTCATGCTTTAGTGGTTCAGCATGGGAGTATGTAGAGAGTGTAGGTCAGTTTTATCTTCACTCCTTCTCACGTAAGCAGCCAGATTTAAACTGGGATAATCCGAAGGTTCGCGATGAAGTCTTTAAGATGATGACCTGGTGGTGCGACAAGGGAATCGATGGCTTCCGTATGGATGTAATCAGTATGATTTCCAAGTATCCGGGTCTGCCGGATGGACCGGAGAATGGAAATGGCTACACTGGAAATACAAGCTGTGACGGTCCAAACATCCACAAATATCTGCGTGAGATGAACGAAAAAGTGCTGTCTAAGTATCGTTTGATTACTGTAGGTGAGTGTCCAGGCGTAAATGCTGAGCAGGCAAAGAAATATGCAAACGTTGATGGCAGCGAGCTTGATATGATTTTCCAGTTTGAGCATGTTTCAGGAAGTACGCTGAAACCGTGCCATCATGGAAAGTGGGACGGTGAGGCAATGACTATGCCAGAGCTGCGTGCAAACTTTACAAAGTGGCAGAAGGACTTAGAGGGATGCGCATGGAACAGCTTGTTTTTGTCTAATCATGATCAGCCAAGATGTGTTTCACGCTTTGGAAATGATAGTGAGCAGTACCGTGAACTGTCAGCCAAGATGCTTGCAACTATGACTCATTTCCAGAAGGGTACGCCATATGTATACCAGGGTGAGGAGCTTGGCATGACAAATGCCTACATGGAAAATATCGCAGATTATCGTGATATTGAAAGTCTCAATGCTTACAAAGAGCTGACAACAAAAGAAAATATCCCGGCCGAAACAGTTATGGGCTATATCAAGGCAGTTGGACGTGATAATGCACGTACACCAATGCAGTGGGATGCATCCGAAAATGGCGGCTTCACATCAGGCACACCATGGCTTCAGGTAAATAAAAACTACAAAACAATCAACGCAGCTGCGCAGGTAAACGATCCAGATTCTGTTTTTGCTTATTATAAAAAGCTGATTGCACTTCGCCATACAAACGAAGTTATGGTGGACGGTGTGTACGACGTATTGATTCCAGATCATCCGCAGATTTACGCATATACCAGAACACTTGGTGATAAACAGCTGCTTGTACTTTGCAACGATTCCGACACAAATGTTGCCATCCCGGCAGAGATTCAGGAAAAGATTCATGCAGCAAAGAACATCCTTATCCAGAATTACAAGGATACAGACGAGTCCACGCTCAGACCATATGAGGCTGTAGTGTACGCACGATGACCATGGGGACAGGGACGGTGGCTCAAAATGTGTCACTACTGGCTCGATATGTGTCCCTCACAATATCATGATATTAAAAAGTCTGAAAGTTCAAGAAAAGAGCTTTCAGGCTTTTTTGTGTTTATTAGAATACAGTAGAGTCGGAGAAAGAACAAAAGTTTGCAAACTTGAGCCACCAGGGACACTAATCAAACCATCGTACCTGTCACCTATGGTTCTTTTCCATTTCTAGTGATTTTGTGGATTTGCTTAGAAGGGATATATCGAGATTGAAGAGTATGATAAATTCAATGACAAGGGGTAGAAAGCATGTTATAATAAAATTATTGAAAAATGGGTATTGGGGAGAATGGCAAATGAAGCGAGTATTAGTGAAATCATTGAATGAAGCATTTGATTTTGTGCTGGACCATTATTATCCAGCAGGATGCGAAGAGGACGCAAAAAGAAAAGATACCTATGCGGTTATCTCAATTCAGGATACGCATACAGGTGGTTTTGGCGTTACGTTTTCGGAAAATAAATTCTGCAAAGGTGTTCTTACATTATATTTTGATGATGTTGTGAAAGAAACAAAAGGAGCTGTGTTGTTTGATGAAAAAATGGCAGATTCTGTTATCACATTTATTCGTAATCATATGGATGTAGATATACTGTTAATTCATTGCTATGCCGGACAGTCAAGATCTCGTGCAGTTGGAGCATTTGCAGAAAAAATGCTTGGAAGAAACAATAAAAAATATTTTTCACAAAAAGAGCTTTGGGCAGGAACACCAAACGAGCATGTATATCATATGTTGGAGGATGTTTGGTTTCGGGATATGTTGGGGTAAAAAGAGTAAAGAAAATTCTGATTTGACATTAAATAAAAATTATACAGTAGGGAAAGAATGGCGACTCAAACAAAAGGTTTTTGCAAATATTGTGGAAAAGAATATACGAAAGGTGGAATGCTACGTCACTTGTCAGCATGCAGCAAAAGAAAGATTCGACTGACATCAGAACGTGGAAAGAGAAGATGCCGATATTTTGAGATTGTCATTTGGGATAAATATCAGAAAGACTATTGGTTAATTTATGAGGGAAGCCATATGTATCCAGATCAATTTAAGCCAGACGAGGAATAAAAAGTTTGAAATAATAAAGAAACGGTACGCTAGTTAGGATAGAAATTAGTTTGTGAAAGAGGGTGGATGTATGGAGTGGAAACGAATCAGTATTTGTAGTACATTAGTAATGATAGTGTGCATAGAAGCTTTTGGCGCGACTAATGAAAATCAGGAAAGTAGTCAACAAATGATTCAGAAAATTCAAGAGAGTGTAAATGATGATGGTGGTTTTCGAGAACCAAATTATTTTTTCTACGATATAGCAGATCCATATGCAACCTATTATTTGCGAGGAATGAAACAGTTACTTGGACAGGAAGAAGGCAAAGAATTGTCTGATCTTTCATATAGCATAGAAGCTTTGGAGAATAAAGAAAAAAGTCGATGGAATTTAATAGATATTTATTGCTTGGTAATGTTGATCGACGATGTAGAACAATTGCCTACAGATTTGCGTGTTTCCATAGTAGATTATTTAAACAGTCTCTATGATAAAGAAAACGGATGTTACCAATATTTAGCTGATTTTTCAAACCCAACTTTAATTGCACCAACCTATTATGCAGTAATGACGTTGGTAAAGCTTAGAGAAGATATTCAACCGGTTAATGAATGGATTATTAAGACTTCTGAGAGTGCATTGGGGAAAGAAGCAGATAAAGAAACGTATTATGGTGGTTATGCTATGTTGTATGAACTTATGGATGCATATGCAATACCAATCAATTTACAAGACTTTGGAGCAGTAATAGAATATTACGAAGACGTATTAAATCAAGTAGATGAAAAGCAAGAAACTGCATTGCCGTATGAAATGTCTGATATCCCCACAATAGCAATGGATATGGTAAAGCTTAGTGAACATATGGAATATAGCTTAATGGACTGTGGAGATCAAATATTAGATTTGTTTGGGGATGAAATTACATTTCATAATTATTTATTTTGGGAATATGACTACGTAAATTTATATTCGATTGTATATACACTAGTTCAAAGTGAGTTATTTACTGATGAACAGTGTTGGATCAATGAGGAAGTTTTAGCATTTGACCAATTCTTGTTGGATGATGGAGAATATATTGCTCCTGGTATTTATGAAGAGAATCTTAATGCAACGTATTATGCAGATGAGTTAATTTATTTACTTGATCTATCTGTCACGTATGATGCAGAAGCATATTGTGAAAAGATATTGGATGAAGCATCTGATCTTCAGCAAATTGGAATATGGAAATTAGAACAGATTATGAGGCTATTGCAAAAATATCAGATAGATTGGGAAAGTAGTTCCTTGAAATCGCATATAAATGTGTATTTGGATGAGCAATGGGAAACTATATTGGCTTCTGAGCAATGGGGATTAAGGGAATTAAAAACAGTTAATCAATTATATACGTTGTCTCAAATTTTGGATCGGCCATATAATATAGAAAAATCGGTTCAGGAAAAAATAAAAAAGCAAACGTTGGAATACTTTAATGGACAGATGGCGTATGATGAAGAATTTGATCTTTCTACGGAGTTTATGCAATTTCTTATCAATACAGAAGAGAAAAATAGTGAGCTAGTCAATCAATTAAGTAATCATGTTGACCAATTACTGGCACAGATAAGCAACCAAAGTGTGTCTTTTAAAGTAACATTAGCATTTCATGCAGTGAAATTGTTGCACGAGAATGGATATTCTATTTCAGAAGAAGCAAAACAGTCAATTCAAGATATGCTTTTAAACGCATATTATAAAAATGGATTTTTTTGCATGGGAGATGCTGAAGGAGAGCGGGTAATGTATCAATCAACTTATGAAGCAGCCAGTCTTTTAAAGTGGTTGGTAGGCGAATTTAAGCAGTAAATGACAAATAAATACCGATAGCCTTTCGTTTTATCGGTTGTCAGTCAACGTGACCGACAGTATAATGATAGATAGTGTACATGTCAAAAAGTCAGACAGGAAAGCCCACAGGTTGAACGGTGGGCGTATGTCAAGCATATCAATGTACAAACAAGACGGAGGTGACCCCATGCTTTTATTGAATAAAACTTTGCTGAGGCTGGCAAAGGGGCTGTCCCCATGGTTGCTTGAGTATTATTACTTCTGACATAACTTTCCCCTCTACCCTAACAGATTATTCTTATTTGGATTTATATCTACACCTACTCTGAAAAAGAACTCACTATAATAATTAGACTCAAAAATTTCAAGTAGTTCTCTCATGTTCCATATTAAGTTAGCATCCGTAATATCGTTTCTATTCAGCCAAAATACCCTACCTTCATCTGATTCAATTATCTCACCAGAATATTGATTTGTCTTATACAATAGAACTATGTATCTTGTGCCGTCCTCTTGTATCCAATCTTTAAATCCGCAAGGCTGCGGGTTTGAAATAGTAAGTCCCGTTTCTTCCTTAATCTCACGAATAATAGAATCCCTTAATGATTCTCCTTCTTCAACATGACCTCCCGGAAATACTAAGCCACCCGGATGTCTTGTACCTACTTTTTCTTGAACCAAAATCGATGATTCATTATACACGAGGCACATATTTGTTAATTCTATTTCTGATTTTCTACTCAATGCTCAAACCTCCAATCAAAACAAAATAATTATATCAAAAATATACATTTTCTGATATAACACCACTTTACAACTTTTCATAAAAAAATATCGTACAGGGCTTTCTGATGTATAATGGATTTGCGAAAACATTACAAAGGAAAGTGACCCTGTACGACAAAAACATTATACAACGAAAAGACTCTGATTGGTAGACTTCATTAATATTTTTTGGCTTATTTTGAAACTTTTTCTGTTCCGACAGCAGATACCCTTTTTCTGCTGATACTATCCATACTGGCATTGGAATCGGCATGTTCCATCCGGTTCCTGTATGAGCATTTCTTATCCGAAATAACAGAAAAATCATTGACCGCATTTTATTATGCATGTTCCCATGCAAAGATTGATTTATAGGCTTTAGCCTGTTGAACTGCTTGGAGTTTTTCGTGTTCCGAAAAATGAAGAGTAGTTCAACAATAAA
>CAKQXY010000014.1 GCA_934292725.1 uncultured Lachnospiraceae bacterium | reverse complement strand
CACTCGCCTGACCACTTTCGTGATCCGGCTTTTTAAGAAATCTTCAGGGTTGGTTATACTGTTCAATTATCAAGGTCCTTTGTCTCTTGACCGTTGGCCGAGCGACTTTATTATCTTATCACAGCTTCAAGCATTTGTCAAGCACTTTTTTCAACTTTTTTTATTTTCATTTTAGAAAATTGTTTTTCTTATTTGAACAATTTCCTAAATTGTTTTTAAGTTGTCATTATTGTGCTGTTGCTGTTTGCTGCAACGTTGAATATAATACCACTCCTTTCGCCAATTGTCAACCACTTTTTTCCTTTTTTTTCAAAATCCTTCTTGTTTTTTTTCGACAAACACTTTATAATTTCCCCTAGAATGCAGGCATTCTTTTTTTCGCATTTCAAATGAAAGGATTTTTATTATGAAGCAAAAAATAGTTTTCTTTGATATTGATGGCACGCTGATTACTGAAGATGGCAATCAAACACTCCCAGATAGCACTGTCTATGCAATTCAGGAACTTCGCCGCCGCGGTCATCTGGCATTTATTAATTCCGGACGTACCTTATTTAATGTAATTGAACAGCCATACATTCTTCGTATTGGCTTTGATGGCTATGTATGCGCCTGCGGTGCTCATATCTTATACCGTGGCGAACACCTTCTTACTGCTACAGTTCCTTCTGAGGCGCATGCTGCTGTTATTGATGCAGCCCGCCGTTATCACATGGAGCTTTTGCTTGAGGGACCAGATTATCTTTATTTTGATCTTTCCATACCTATGAATGCTTCCAGACAATCTCTCTATGACCGTTTTCCAAACCACAGAGAGAATGTAGATGTTCCAAATAAATGCTTTAACAAATTTGTTACCTGGGAAACGCCAGAAAGTGACACTGCTTCCTTTGTAAAGGCAGTATCTCCATGGTTTACTTACATTAATCGCGGCGGCGGATTCGGTGAATTTTGTATGTATGCCTACAGCAAGGCAACTGGCATTCAGTTTCTTGCAGACCGCTTTGGACTGTCACTAGATGACTGCTATGTAATTGGCGATTCCATGAATGATCTTCCAATGCTTGATTATGTACAGCACAGTATTTTAATGGGCAACGGAACACCCTCTCTTCGCTCTCACGTTGAATATGTCACAACTGATATTCTCGATGACGGAATTGAAAATGCGCTTGTACACTACAATCTTATCCCATGATAAAAGCCCGGAAGCAAAAACTTCCGGGCTGATCTTTTTAAAGGAGCAATTTATCAAGCATGTTTCCATCCCACAGAAGAATGTTCAGCTCATTTGCAAGCGTCACCGCATTCTTCGTAAAGCGGCTGTTCGTCATAACAACGCCTACCATGCAATGATAAAAATCACGTCCACTATAAATTTCCTGCACAGCGCGCACACCAACAGGGTTCGTATAATATTTGCACTGAAATGCCCAGCGCACTCCATCTTTTTCTGCAAATATATCAACGCCATAATCTCCTGTCGTCGGCGTCAGCTCCACATTCTCGTATCCTTTCGCCGTTAAAATCTGCGTACACAATACTTCAAATTCCAGTCCATCCTGAACCGGCTGATATTTGCGAAATTTACGGCGCAGAAAAAATCCAATTATAAGTACTGCCACAAATGCAGCAATAATCGCTGCCAAATAAATATATTCTATTTTTATTCCGTCCACAAAACAACTTCTCCTGTCTGAAGTGTTTTCGAAACATCAATCAGGCGCTGGTTCTCAGAACCACGAAACTGAAGTGAAATATTTTTGAGTGCCTCAATAAATGGACCATCCACACAAACATCAATCAGCGATAAGATTTCCTTTGTTTCAGGACATTGCTCGCTCATCCAGCCGCAAACATCCTTTTCCCAAACATAGCCGGTATAACACCAAACATCCTTACCAGGACATTGTTTTTTGACCTTTCTAAGCAGCTTTAATACTCCCGGCTGATTAGCTGGATCAAGCGGCTCTCCTCCAAGCAGTGTAAGTCCTCTAACAACGCTGCTGTTTAGCTTCTCTACAAGCGCATCCTCCACTGCTTCATCAAATACATTGCCATAATTAAAGTCCCACGCAATCTCATTAAAACAATTTTTGCAGTGATGACGGCATCCGCTCACAAAAAGCGTCATACGCACACCAGGACCATTGGCAATGTCATATTCCTTAATTTCTGCATAATTCATATTGATTTCTCCTTCTTCTGCAGCCGACTATGATTTTTTGTCTTGCACTGGTACATTCTGTGATCTGCCTCGCGAATCATCGTATAAATATCGCCCGGCATTTCACTAAATTCTACTACTCCGTATGAAAAGCTGATGTGGCGCGCTTCTTCCTGCAGCATAAACACAATCGGATTCTCTCTTAAAAGCTCATCAAGCATCATCTCTACTTTAAGTTTACTGCGATTAGACAGCACAATAAATTCATCGCCTGCATATCTGTACAAAAACTCATTGTGGTCTAATGCGTTCTTCATCATCTTAGCAAATTGAAGCAGATATTGATCTCCACTTTCATGACCGTACTTATCATTTACTTCCTTTAAGAAGTCCAAATCAATAAATGCAAGGCATCCCTCTGCATGATCGCTAAGATAACGCGCTCCCTCAATCTCAAATGTAGCACGGTTACGACAACCCGTAAGTGAATCTCTTGCCATCGTCTTTCTAAGACGCATAAGACGAAGCTCCTCCTGTGTCAAAGAACGCACCATAGCATTATAATTATTCTGTTCCTGCTCTAACACCTCAATATAACGCTTACTAATCTGCTCATACTCACCAGGATGTCTGGAATTTTGCATTTGCTCAGATGCCTTCATCATAAGGCTGTAGATCATGCTTGTACTTCCAGTAAACAATTCTGATCCAGCAAGAAATTTTCCGATTTCAACTACATCCTGAAAACGATTCTTTAAAAGAAGAAGCTTCAGAAATTCCGCAAAATATCTGATACAAAATGAAATTCCGCTCTGTGCTAACCCTGACGACTGCAGATTGTGAATATAATGAACAAACTCATCTGCCACTTCTTCTGACTCTGGCTGCATATACAGTTGCAGATAAAGGCAGGTAAAATCCTTTTGAATCTCGAAAAATGATTTCTGATCATCAGGCACCTTCGTTTTAATCAGTTCCTCTAGGCCCTTCGCCGCATCAGCTGCATCATCAAGCTGTCCGAGTCCGATTTTAATATATACAAGACTGTCAAGATACACAATTTCATTGATAGTATCACTATTCCAAAAATCTACCCCTTCTGCTGCCGGATCTTTTCTTGTAACGTCAATCATTTTTTCCAGATAATATAATGCCTCTTCAAACAGATCATTCTCTGTAAAAGCAACTACAATACTATTATAAGTGGATTTTAAATTCATTCTGTCTGCATAGCCAGTCTCCACATATTTAAGTCCATACTCCACAATTTTAGGCTGAAAACCAGTCACGAAATAAAGACGCATAAGCGCCAGATAATACAATGCCTGATCTGCCGAATTAGGACAATTCTCCAACAGTTTCTGGCAAAGCTCAATCATAGGAAATACACACTCGCGGTAGCTGCAGGCAAAGATACCATAGCTAGTAAAATACGCGGCAAGGCTATAATCTTCACGCCATTCTTTTGTCTTACTGCTCTGCAGATACTCCTGCTCTAAATCCTTTATACAATCAAATGCATCCTGTGTACTCCAGACACCGGATTTGATTTTACTCATTAACTCTTCTACATCAACCATTTCATCTTTCCCCATAAAAAATGCAGCTATCTATCTAACACATGTTAAAGTGACAGCTTTTTTTCCAAAAGCCACGTTGTAAGAATCATAAAAAGTGCCAGCTCAGCCAAATTAGCAAGTGCATATGGCCATGACTGCTGCAAAAGATAAATCAAATCAACTGTATCACGATACACCATCGGATGCAGATCCGTAATTACGCCTTGAATCTTTGACTCTGCATATATGCCAGCCACAAAAAACGCAATCGTAACAACAAGCTTCAATCTGCTGTTTTGCAAGAGTGTTGCCGCCAGTGTAATGCAAAGATAAAGCATAGCCACTGTAGAAAACACAGAAAGCAGAAACGTAATAACACCAAACAGTGCCATTGATGCTACTTGTGCTGTATCAATTCCAAAGTTTTTCATTACCTCTGAAATCACCTCACCCATGCTTTTATACACGGAATATTGATTTAAAAACAGTGAAAAATCAAGCCATCCCAGTGCACCAAGCGCTGCCGCCAATATCACTCCTAGCACAAGAACAGTCAGCATCTTTGACAATATTATGGAAAGAGCGCTCACTGGCGTCATAAATACAAGATAGCTTGTCTTTGAATTAATTTCCCTATAATAATTAGTAATTGCAAAAATAAACACGGCAAAATAGCACACTACTGCATACAAAACAAGAATAGTTGACCACATGATTGCATAGTCCTGCGTCTTTCCACGAAGTGCAATCAAAAAGCAAATCTGCAACGCCGCCAGTCCTGCAAGCAAAACAAATAGTGCCGTTCTATTTTTGCGAAGCTCATACTTTGATAAACGAAACATTTTTCTGTCCTCCAAATGATCACATCACACAGTCGTTGTAAACTTCTTTGTAAAGCTCTGTCATTGTTTTTCCGTGATGTTTTGTCAGCTCATCCACCTTGCCGCACATGACAAGTCCGCCATTTTTCATAAATATAGCATCATCTGTCATGCGTTCTAAGTCATCGACAAGATGACTTGACACAAGAAACGTTTTCGTTGGAGAGCAATACTTTTGAATTGTTTCCAAAATCTGATCTCTCGCAATGATATCAATGCCATTTAACGGCTCATCAAGCATAATAAGACTTGCATCACGCGAAAGTGCGAGCGCCGCCTTGCCCTTTGCCATCATACCAGAAGACATTTTTGAAATCTTCATTTTAGGTTCCAATGAAAATGCTGACAATAGCTGTTCATATACCTGCGGCTGAAAATCTTCATAAAAGTCAGCAAAATAATTACCGGCATCCTTCCATGTCATATATGAGTAAAAATATGATTCTGTCGGCATATAGACTGTCTTTGCCTTACTATTTTTACCAACTGACTCCCCCTCAAATAAGATCTTGCCGCTGCTTGGATGAATCAGCCCTGCCGCCATCTTCATAAACGTACTCTTTCCGCTTCCATTTGGACCAAGCAGCGCATAGACGCGGCCACGTTCAATCTGCAGATTCAAATTGTCTACTGCTCTGTGTGAACCATATTTTTTCGTCAGCTCACTGCATTCAAGTATTGTTGCCATTAAAGTTCCTTTCTGTCTTCGTCTGATTTGCCTTCTTTTTGCTCTGTTTCTTCCTGTGTCAGCTCCTGCTTTTCTTCCTCTGACCAAAGCATTTCCTGCCGCGGCGTTGCTTTTGACTTTTTGACATATTGCTCATCATATGTCATAAGCATATCGTCTCTTTGATTATGGCGAAGTCCTCTCATTACAAGTCTTGTGATAATGTCATAGATAACTGCAAAGAACGGTACGCCGATAATCATGCCGACAAATCCCCAAAGTCCGCCAAAGAATAAGATAGAAAATAATACCCAAAAACTAGACAATCCTGTGGAATTACCAAGAATCTTCGGTCCAATAATATTTCCATCGATCTGCTGAAGAATAATAACAAAGATCAAGAAATAAAATGCATGAATCGGATTTTCAAGAAGCAGCCAAAGAGTTGATGGAATTGCACCAATGTATGGTCCAAAAAATGGAATTATATTTGTCACACCGACAACAACACTGACGAGCAGCGCTGACTTAATTCCCATCATATACGTTCCGATAAAACAGATCACTCCAATAATCAGTGAATCAACAAGCTTACCCATTAAGAAGCCGCTAAACATCTTATCGGCATAAATGATTTCATCTTCAATCAGCTTTGCCCATTTTTCCTTAAAAGCACCGTAAAGAATCAGTCTGCCCTGCGCAAGAAAACGTTTTCGTCCTGCAAGCAGATAGATAGAAACGATCAATCCTAAAAATGCATTTTTTAAGAAACCAACAATATTTACTACCTGATTGCTAAGACCGTTGATTATCGTCTGAAGCATCGGTGTTAAATCTGTCTTTAACCATTCACGCAGACGTGTGGACAGCTCTGCATATAAACCATCCCAGCTTTGCTGCATAGTTGGATATTTTTCTAACATATCGTGAAGCCACTTATTGCTGTTGTCAAGTTGATCTGGCAGCACACTGACAAGTGACAATATACTTGTTATTACCTGAGGAATTACAAGCATAAATAATGCAATTACAATAGTAAGTGTTAAAAGTTCACAAAATGTGATTGCCAGTGCAGATGCAATTCCCTGCGCATGTTTTACATGTGCGCGCACTAAAAGCTTCCTTAATTCCTTCTCCCACCAGCGACATGTCGGCCTAAGCACATAGGCAATGACAAAGCCATAGATAAATGGCTCCAAAATGCCTACCAGATCATGAAAAAAGGCACCAAATCCGCGGATTCGATAAAACAAAAAGAAGCAGACCATCCCGATCAGCAGGATGGCTACTCCCGTGACAGCGATTTTAAAGTATTTCTCATCTTCCTTCTTTCTAAGCACTAAATTCACCTCCAAATTTTCTGCTGTTATTGTACACTTTTACATGGTTAAAGTCAAGCAAAGCTGGAGGATATGAAGGCGGACCAAAAAAATTAACCGCCCACTACTATTGTAGCGGACGGCCAATGAAAAACCTATATTTAACTTTTGTCACAAATTTTATTTTTTCAGTTCTCTTCTTACTATCAGCACAATTGCGAGTGCCATTATTCCTACGCCTGCTGTGACCATCATCATACCAATGCGTCCTGTTGGATCTTCGATACCGAGGATACGTCTTGGTGATGCTGGCGGTGTGGTTGGCTGCGGTGCTGTGGTTGATGTTGGCTGACTTGGTGTCGTTGGTGCTGCCGGAGACGTTGGCTGATATGGGCTTGACTCTTCTTCCGGTGTTCTGCTCTCGGACGGTGTTGTCTCTTCTTCTGATGACTTGCTCTCGTCTGGAGTTGTCTCTTCTGGTGTCGTTGAATTACTCTCGTGCGGATTGGTTGGTCCGTCCGGCTCATCTTCTTCTGGAATGGAATGCTTTGGAATAATGCGGTTTTGATAGATCAAATCGCCGTTTGCATCGAGTCCCGGAAGAAATACAAGTGACATAACTACTGGGCCATAGTCATCATAGGAACTTGGAACAATCAGGTACATACCAAATGGAATAGAAGAAATGCTGCAGCGTCCTGTCACATCTGTTGCCAGTGTATAGGTTGGCTGAACATCATTCTCATCTATCCAGATCTTTAAACGTCTGCTCAGTGCAACTAGCTCTTTTGCAGTCTTCACATCTGTCTTATAACCACAATCTTCGAAATCAGGCATAAACTTTAATGACTGTCCGTCTGGTGCCGTGATGCCGTCTGTGATCTGATACATGCTGAAGATGACGCCCTCCATCGGAGTGGATTCATCCTCCAATGTAATCTCCAATGAAACATCCTGCTCGTCTGCATTGACTGCTATAATCTGTGCGCAGGATGTTGCCAACAGACATATTATCAATAACAGGCCTTGCAAATACTGTTTTATTCTCCTATTTTTCATACCCTCTTGTCTCCTTCCTATTATCACTTTCTCTTGCGGCTGTGCAAGAGAACCCAGATCAACAGCACTACTAGAATCGGCACTGCTACGGCTGGTGCAACCAACTTTGGTTCTATCTGAATCGCATCCGCTGTAACGCGAATAGCACTTGCGCTTGCCTTTGTCTCTACGCGGTGTCCTCTAACTAGAAGACGATGCGTATTGATTCCATATGGTGTACAAGTGACCAGTGTACACAGATCTTTGTCTTCTTCAATTTCAAGATCTGACAGATCATCCGGCTCTACGATTCGAATCTGATCTACCTCATATGTCAATGTTTCATCCAGAACACGAATTAAAAATTCATCACCTACTACCAGCTCATCCAAATTGGTAAAAAGCTTAGCAGAGGGCAAACCTCTGTGTCCTGATAATACGGCATGTGTTCCCGGTCCTCCAACTGGAAGCGATGAGCCTTCGATGTGACCAACTGCAATCTGAAGGATACCTTCGTCTGTACCATGATAGATTGGAAGCGAAACCTTGATCTTTGGAATTTCTATGTATCCCAAGATTCCGTTGTCACTGACATTTAACAGTGATTCATATTCTTCTCGCTCTTCGTCTGTCATGATCCAGCGGTTTGACTTACTTTTAAGCTGCTGGTTATATTCGTAAGCATCTTCCCACATGTGCTCATACTGCTTATCATCTACTTCGGCAACTGCCTGTGCATATGTGGCAATTGCTCTCGACTGATGCAGCGAGTTCCAATAATCGCTGACGGTCGGATACAGCAGTAAGGACAGACCTACCAAGAGAATCAAGAGTAATAAGATGGTAGTCATATTTTTTTTGATCCACTTCATAAGCTCTCCTCACGGTTGTATCTGGATGCCTCAAAAGAGGCATCCGATTGCAACCTAGTTTGTTTCTTTGTGTTATCTTTGTGTTACCCGGATGTTCTACGAAGGAGCCTCGGCTACCGTTTACGTAATGATAGTCATCTCTCGCACAAATAACTTTTTTGCTCTGTTTAACTGATTAATTATTAACGAATCAATCGTGCTGACAAAACAATTAGCGTGCGCTCATGCGCTTCTTGGTGATCAGAAGGATTGCTGCGCCAAGAACAAGGATAGAACCAACAACGTAGAAGATTGTGGTACCCATGCCACCGGTGGTAGGAAGGGTTGAACCAGACTTGTTGACTACGTCAGTTTCAGCAGAACCTTTTTCCAAATTAGTAGTAAATACCTTATCTTCACCAGAAATTGTATTTCCATTTTCATCAATAATTTCAAGTGCTGTCAATGTTGGCTTATTGCCTGTTGCACCCATATCTGCTGTATAAGTTGCCTTCACTTCAAATACAAGATCTGGCGCTGCTGAATAGCCAGCTGGTACTGATGACTCAACTAACTTATACTTTCCTGCATCCAGATAGCTAAATTCGAATGTAGTTACTGGTTTATCATCAGTTCCTTTAATTTCTTCTCCAACTTTTTTATAGTCTTTTATTTCTTCATTATACTTATAAAGAGTAAATCCAGCACCATTTACCGAAGCACCATTCTGATTTACTTTGTTTGCAACCAACTTATAAGTAAATACAATTACTCCATCCCAAGGTGTCTCACCAGGATTCTCAGGCTTACCATTTTCCTCATAATACGGATTGTTATTGTACTCTAATTTTGCATCATTTGGATTTCCCACAGAACCAAGTACAGCTTTTTCATTTAAAGTTGCCTTATATTCAACAACAACCTTACTATTTCCAGTTAATGCTACTCCTGCTTTCTTTAAATCATCAAACACTACTTCAAATGTACAACCATCAGTTAATCCTTCAGTTTTCACTGAATACTTAGATTTATCAATCTTAGTTCCATCAATTGTAACTGTAACGGAATCAACATTAAATGTAAGTCCAGCTGACATTTTATCATGAAATGCATAATAGTAAGTCGTGTAGTTTGCAATTCTTGAAGAAACGGTACCTGTAAGCTTAAATGGAATTACATCGCCTAAATCATAATCAGCGCCATCCTGCCAATCAGTTTCTTTACCTGTGCTATCATTTTTTTCCTTAATCTTCTTTTCTAATGTCGGCGTACTCTCTTTTGTATTGATTGTTATTGAATCATTTCCCAGAGTATTCAACATAACAAGAGAATATGTATCCTGTTTATTTCCAGGCGTTTTTTCTGCGATTAAATAATAGCCTTTATCTACAGTGAACACATTGTTAGATGATTCAGCTTCTGCTCCCATTCCTGCCGTTGTCAAATACTTATATACAAAATCTGCAAATTTTCTTATAGCAGCTTCATCATCCTTATTATCATTAAGGTACTTAATTACTGCTGCATCTGTACCTTTTCCCGTTGCCACTTGTAAAGCCATACTATACTTACTATTTACTGTATAAGTAAAATTTTTTCCTGCTGCATCTACTGATACGTCCATTAATTTGTACGCTGAGTATACAGAACCATCAGCACCTCCCTGAATTGTAATTGTCGTTGAAGTGCTACTTCCAGTTGAACCTTCTGTTGCAAACGTTGCGATACTCATTGCAAGTACCATGACTAAGCTGAGTAAAAGAGCCATGACTTTTTTCATTTTCTTCATATTTTACTTCCTCGCTTTCTTTTCTATTCCTATCCTTTTTTTGTTTTTTGGGCTATGCCCTCCCTCTGAATAATGCGTAGGAATTGCGTATATTGAGGGTTCCCCATGCTTGGGGAGTTAGAGAATTTGTTACCAAATTCTCTTGCCTCCTTTCTGCATGTGTTTTTTATATATCAGGAATGCTGCCCCTGCTGTTAGGAGCACGCCGCCCATGGTATACCAATAGGTACCGGTTCCACCGGTTTCTGGGAGGGTGATAACTTCCTCATTCTGTTTGTTAATGATTGTAATCTCACCACTCTGAATACCATCATTATTCAGATAGCTTACTGTGTAGCCGCCTAGGTTGCTAACTTCCTTTACAGTATAATATACTGGGCTTCCATTATTATCTGTAGCCGGAAGGTTATCCCATCTTGCTGTATATCCGTTTGTGCTTGTTAGATTAACTTCATTTCCATACTTTACACTTGTATCAATTACATATTCAGCTGGAGAATATACACACCTAGCAAAGTCTTCAAGCTTAATACCATTCCAACCATAACTTATTACAATTGTGCAATCTCCTGTAATTGGTTCAGAAACGTATTTCCATTTTCCTGACACACTGCAAATCGACTTACCATTTACAGTAAAATTCTCCCAAGAGTCCTTATTTAATGTAATCGCAGTACCTGGCTTTACCTGAAGTTTTTCCTCTCTCCATACTTGATCTGTAACAAACTGCACTGTTACCGTATAGAACTGCTTTTTAGTCGTGTTCTGATACAACCAAACAGTTACATCTTTTGTACCTGTTGTTGGTGAACCATCTGGATTTCGCCAAAGCTTTGTTACCTTAAGACTGGATGCCTTATTTGGAATATACAGTTCTTCAAAGCCACTATATGCAACAAACGTAATGTCACTTCTAGTGATTCCCAATTGTGTCATATTGTAACTATTATTATTCCACCAGTCATCTGCCTTTTTATTCTCAGCTAATGCCACAAAGTAATACTTTACATCACTTTGTGTATATCCATCTGGTGCCTTGGTTTCGACTACACCATACAAACAATCTCGTGTAAGTTCTGTTAAGTCAATGATAGCGGTACCATTTTCTACTGTTTTGTATGTACCATCTACATAAGTCCAATTCGAATTTTCATACTTTTGCAACTTAAATTCCGCATCGTTCAACGTGATCTGATAACGATCTGCATCTACCTTGACCAACTGCAACTTATCTGATTTCTTTACCCACGCACTTGACGTTGCTTTTTTTACTACAACATTTTCTGACGTGGTACTTTCATCTACACCAGAAAGCAATACACTGTTTGAAAATGTAGCTGAAGCTTTGTCATTCATGTTTTCAATTTCATAAACATACTCAAGAACACATGGTGTTTCATCTGGCACAACTGCTGTAAACTGTTTTTTTGGTTCATCATATCTAAACTGAAAAGCAGATGTTGAAAGCTGCTCACCTTTATAATGATTTTTCTCATTAGTTGGGTTATAACTATACAGTTTGACATTCTCTGTTTGAAGTGCAACAGATATACCATCAGCATTCAAATTATCCATCAGCGTAAGTGGCTTTCCACCATTTAATTTTTCACCAGCAGCATTAATGATTACATAATATTTTACCTCATTTAAAGGTTCTCCTTTCTCATTAAGAGGCTGTTCACCATCCTTTTCAAGCACTGGAACATGACGTTTGATCGTTGTTTCCTGTGATTCTGTCCTTCCATTCCAAGCAGCTATGTTGGTATACTTCTTTTCTGTATTCTTCAAGCTATTCCAGAACTCATCTGTGACATTTACCGTATATTCAACCACAAAGCTATTGCCACTCGTAAGTAATGCAGAAAAACCACTTTTAATCTTTACAGTCAGATCTTGACCAACCACATTAATTTCAGGCTTATATTGCTCTGAATTAATATCGTAGCTGCCTTCCACATAATGTTCCCAAGTATTATTCTGATTTTCAAGAATTACCCTAACATCTTTGGCCTCCAACGACAATCCTCCTGGAATGGCATCTGTTATTACAAAATCTTCATCCTTGTCTGGGAATAGCTGTATTCTGTATTTCAGCTTTCCGCCTGCATCTTCGAAGTTTACATTCCAAGAGCCTGAACACCAATTATAATTTCCATTCTGATCCTTCGCCCAGATATACTTAATCAATCTCTTTTTCTTCGTATAACTAGCGTTCGCATCATGAGATACATCACCAACGATTGCAGTATTTTTAACGGATATGGTTTCTCCATCATTCAAACTTTCTACAGAGAACAAGCTCTTATACTCGATATTCACTGCATCTCCACTCCAAGTCGTATTAGGTTGTATGGTCAATTCAAACCTCACTACATGACTCGTGTCATCTGTTATTTCATTGTCAGAAGCGTCATAGCACTTAAATGAATAATTAATGCCATCTTTTAAAAGTGCATCGAAACCTTCTTCAAGCAATGCTTTTGTCGTATAGTGAAGGTCTCCATTCACAGCTTCATTGCTGTCGGTCATGACATCCTTTACTGTAAACTTATCCTTTGAATTCTTCTCAGGATTCAATGTAATCGTCCATCTCTGACTTACTGTCTTTCCATCTCCCAACAACTTTTGATCTGATGATGCCTTTTTTTCTTTATAAAGTTCAGATTTATTTATATCTACCTTTGTGCCTGTCTCATAATCACCTACTTTTACTTTATTCGTATAAGACGCTGATGTACTGCCCTTATAATCAACCTTTGTCTTATACGTTATTGTGTACTTGCAGTTCTTTCTAACTGTAAGCTTGCCATCTTTAAAAGCTGTCTTCGTTACATCTGTTGACTGCCAGTTATTTCCCATATCTGTCTCTGTGACTTTGAAATCGTCGGCATTGGTCAGATCAATTTGTTTACCATTCAATAAATCTTCAATGGCAAATTTACCCTCAAAATCTGCTACATGATTTGGATTTATCTCAATAGTCCAATTGATTGCCTGATTGTTATCTGTAGCAGAACCTTCCTTTTTGATCATCTGCTTTGAAATTTCAACATTATTGGTTTGGTCACTGGATTTCCAGGTATCCCCTTTATATCCATCAGCTTTATTTGAGATTGACGCATAGCCATTTCCCACTACTGTTCCATAATCCACTTCATATGAAACAGTATAGCTTTCTCCTGCTTTAAGTGCAGGAAGCTTTAAGGTATACTCACTATATCCAGTATCACTCTTAATTTCATAATCAGAGTTGTTATATGGAATATCAAAATTTCCTTTCTTTACAGTTGGCCTTTTAACAGTAACATTTTTAAGTCCAGAGTATGTAAGTCTATCCACAATCTTAACTTGATCATTATCAGTTCCATTCTCACTGCTTGCTGTTACCGTATAAGTGATCTTTCCATTCTCAGGCTCACTTCTCGTCTTTTTAATTGTAAGATCAGAATCCTTTGGTTTTGGATTAATCGTATAGGTCTTTCCATCTGCTTTGAATTTAACCTCTTGACTTTCTGTACTACCATCTAATGATGCCGTACCTTCAAATTCTATTCCACCTGTAAAATCACTATGTGTTGTGAAGAAAGTATCATTAAACATAATAGAAATTTTACCATCTGCACTAATTATGTAATCACCCAAATCCGTATACTGTTTACCATTAATTTCTCCGGTAATCTTACCACCTAAACTTTGATTTGGTCTTACACCCTTTGGCAATTGGTATACAAGTGTACGATTTTCTGATGTTACCTTTCCGTTTTCTACCTTGTATTCAATTGCTACTCGCACTTGATCACCATCCTGAAATTGGTCGACATCTTGATAGTTGTTACCATTCTTTTTTTGCATTACTATACTTGTTATATAGTCTGCAAGGTTTACATCGTTCTCCAATGTCATAGTACCATTCTGTATAGGTGCATAATTTGGATAATCATTCTGTATAATGCTACCCTGTCCCACAATCCTCTCATCATCTGTCTGATATTCTTGTTCTTCTACCAAACCATCATGATTGCTCTGTGCAACAGTAATTAACTCCTGTCCATCTTCTTCATTTTCTGTAACGTCTGTTATGATGCCAACATGGTCAGCAATACCATCTCCATCATTATCAAAGAAAATGACATCTCCTGGTGATGGAATCAGGTCTTCTCTGCTTGAATATAAATTTAACTCGGTCAGATTATCAATCCATGTTGTCAAATCTGAATCATATCCCATATCTGAGATACCGATATAATCTAAACAGAATTTCACCAGATCATGTTCATTACTTCCAACAAGTGCATGGGCAACTTCCATCATATCCATTGGCCAGAAGCCAGTAAGCTGTGGAAGCTCACTACTCTCCTCTTCTGCCTCTGAAACATCTTCTTCTGTGGATGCTTCTTCGCTCGTCAGCTCTTCTTCAGATGCTTCCTCAGTAGAAGTCTCTTCGAAGCTCTCCTCTTCTGAACTTTCTTCCTCGGTACTTACTTCCTCTGAGCTTTCTTCTTCGGTCTCAGCCTCGATGGAAGAACTTTCCTCTGGCTCGCTTTCAGACTCTGATTCAACCTCGGATTCAGATTCTGCTTCTTCTGCTGTCTCAGTCTCGGACTCTGCCTCTGATTCGTCTTCGCTTACTGCTTCAAGGCTTGTTTCTTCGATGCTTGTTTCTTCTGTACTTGATTCTTCTAAGCTTATTTCTTCGATTGATGCTTCTGTACTTGATTCTTCTGCATCGGTGTCTGCCTCGCTTGAAGCTTCTTCTGTTGAAGTTTCTTCTATTGAAGTTTCTTCAGTTGAGGTTTCTTCGATTGAAGCTGTTTCGCTGCTTTCGTCTTCGCTTGATGTTTCTTCGTTCTGACTAGCGGTTACTGCTTCACTGGTCGCTGTTTCTTCGGTGCTCTTTTTGTAGCACTCGTCTGTATGTACATGCTCTACTCTGTCACAGATTAATGTTTCTACGAGAACCTGCTTTTCTGTGAAACATGTTTCGCTGTGCTTATGCTCTTTTAATTCCAGCTTTCCACATGCGAGTACGCCGTCTTTGTAGCACTCTGCTGTGTGGGTATGAAGCTCTGCCGGCTCTTCGCAGATTAATACCTGCACATCCTGATAGCAGGCTTCGCTGTGTGTGTGACCTGCGCTTTCTGGAATGGTGCATGTTAAAACATCTGTCCATTCGTAGCATTCGTCACTGTGCGTATGCTCTTCTAGTGTGCAGATTAAATTGCCTTCTGCATCGTAGCAGCCTTCGCCGTGTGTATGCTCTTCTTTGCCGCAGATTAATGCGCCCTGCTGTTTTGTGTAGCATTCAGGCGTATGAGTATGACCTACTGATTCTTCCTGTGTACATACTAGCTGCTTCTGCATCTGATAGCACTCTGGTGTGTGCTGATGCAGCTTATGCTCTGGAATGGTGCATACTAGATTGCCGTCTTTGTCGTAGCAGGATGCGTCATGTTCATGAATCACAAAGTCTGCATAACCACAGATCAGCTTATGCTCTGCATCGTAGCAGGCTTCTGTATGCTTATGTACACCTAGTGAATCTGTCGTACAGGCAAGCTCTTTCTCCTTTTCATAATGCGAGCTGTAACAGTTTGCGTCGTGTTTGTGCTCTGTGATACCGCACTCTGCTTTGTTTTCCATGGTGATGGCCGGCAGAATCAGCATATATGTCGTTACAAACACAACAACAACCGCCAGCGTGGTAACTATTCGATACCACATTTGACGTTTCTTATGATCCTTCATGATTGAACGAATCTGTTTTCTTAACGGATTTTCCAAAACAGACGCCCCCTTTCTCCTACTTGATCTGGCCAAAGTTTGTAAATGGCCAGACACAAAATACTAATTTTCCAACAATTTGCTCCTGTGCCACACATCCGACAGATGTGCTTCGACTATCAACTGAAACGCTTCGATGATCACCCATAACAAATACTCTTCCTTCAGGCACTTGATATGGAAGATCTATATCGCATTCGCCAAGCGCCTTCTCAAATACGTATGGCTCATCGAGGGGTGTTCCGTCAACTGAAACATTTCCCTCTTCGTCAATATCTACCCACTGTCCTGCTGTTGCAATTACACGTTTTACTAAGATCTTATTATTGTAGTAGAATGCAATTATGTCCTGCGCCTCAAATTCCGAACCAGAAACGGAAACAACTATGTCTCCATCTGATAAGGTAGGCGTCATGGACGTACCATAGATCTGTAAAACAGGTAACATCAAAGTAGCTACCAGTACTGCTACTGCCGCCACTGTAATGAGTGTATAAACCGTGCTTCGAAGCGTGCTCCTGTAGCTCTTTTTATAAAGCTCTCTATGAAGCTCTTTTTCAAGAGCCTCTATCGGCGGCACTTCAAGTGGTTGTTTTTTATTTTTTTTCATGAGACACCTCCACCTACACTGGGAGATGTCTCAAGGCGCGTCCTTGTGGTTGGATCGCTGCCTTCACTAGAATTGTTTTTCTCGATCTCTTCTTTTTCTTTTTCTAACTGAGCATACAGCGCGTCTCTTTTTGCCTCGCTCTCATAACGAAGCCGTCTGCAATACTCCTGTGTATCTTCTCTCATCACAGCACATGCATCGAGTGTCTTCTGACGAAGCGCCTGGAACTCTACATTCTTTTCATGCTCCATACGCTTGATACTTTCGATGTATTGGGATGCTGCCTGATCTGCAGCTTTGAATATGTCGTTCAATGCGAGAGCTGCTTCTGCAATCGAACCTGTCTGCTGCAACTGAATCGTCCGATCATCAAGCTGTTTTTGAAGCTCATCAACCTTCTTTTTAAGTGACTCGACTTCTTTTGACTGCTCGATAAGCATTTCAAGAAGCTCCGCGCGACTTAAACGTTTGCTGTCTCTGCCCTCTTTGCTGTCATCTCCCTGCATATCCATACTCCTTCCAAGTTTTCACCGTTTCCAGTTGAACTGGTGAACATGCCTTTTTTCTAAATTTTCTTCTTTACTTTGGATGATAGCACATTTCAAACGTTTTGTTAAGTACTTTTTTTGTTTTTTTTACATTATCTTGGAAAAAATCAGTTCGTCATTACTAACTTTATAAGTTTTGCCCTAGCAATCGCTTTTTTTGCTCTGGTATCATCCTTTTTTAGTATACCATGTCCTCTCTTTTTGTAAATCATCCCAAAGTATGAGAGAACATACGTTAATCCCCCAGTGAAATCTCTCATTTGACTTCTCTCCTCTATTATGCTATAATGTAAGAAATTTTTAAGATTTGTATTTACTGTGATTTTTTTATATAACGGGGGAATTTCAATGGTTGTTATAAGTAAAACGTTTTCGATCCCGCAATTTTATGATTCTCATGCGATTGCACCCTTAAAGGATCTTGTATTTCTTGATATTGAGACGACAGGACTCACACCTGCCACCTCTTCTATTTATCTGATTGGTGCAGTCTATCATCAGCAGATGGAGTGGCATATCAGACAGTGGTTTTCTGATTCGCTTAATTCTGAGCAGGAGATCCTTGAGGACTTTTTTTCTTTTATAAAAAATTATCAGGTTATTGTTTCTTTTAATGGCGAAACCTTTGATCTTCCTTTTTTAAAGAAATGTGCTGCTGCCTATGGCCTTAATACTGATGTGCTTGACAATATTCGCAGCTTTGATCTGTACCGCCACCTGCGTCCTGTAAAAACACTTCTGCAGCTTGAGAACTTAAAACTTGCAACACTTGAAAGCTATTTAAATATTTCAAGACTAGATCAGGCTACCGGCAAGGAGATGATCGCTGTTTATCACGATTATCTTGAGACTGGTGATAAGCGTCTTTATCAAGTGCTTCTTCTTCACAATGAGGATGATTTAAAGGCTCTTCCTCAGATTATGCCGCTTTTGTCTTATCTTGATATTTTTCGCAGTGAGTGGACACTTGCCGGCTATTCTTTAAGCACTACGTCCTCCTCTCTTACTATTGTGGTGGATTGTTCTGTTAAGGTTCCAGTGGCTGTGACACGCGAGCTGCCGCTTTGCCGTTTATCGATTCGTGCAAACCAGATCATTATTGAAATTCGTGCTTTTGTCGGGGAATTAAAGTATTTCTTTGATAATTATAAGGATTATTATTATCTTCCTGATGAGGACCGCGCTGTTCATAAGAAGGTCGGCCAATATGTAGACCCGGAGCATCGTGTTCAGGCAAGTGCTTCTACCTGCTACACAAAGAAAAGCAGTACTTTTCTTCCGCTCTCGCATGAGGATATGTTTGATCTTTATAAGGAGGAGTATTCTTCCAAGCAGCTTTTTACAGAATATATAGCTGATCCTGATTTTATTCTCGCCTACGCGCATAATGTACTCGAAGATGCACTGCGATGCGCTGTACCTGCTCCTTCTGAAGAGGCGCAGGAAGCGCCGCCGGAATTATTTTCATAAACTGCTTGTTTTTCTTCGCTTGTTTTCTTCGCTTGTTTTTCTTCGCTTACTTTTCTTCGCTTGCTTTTCTTCGCTTGCTTTTCTTCGCTTGCTTTAACCAAAAACGACCTGGTAGATTTTTCTACCCGGTCGTTTTATATTACTATTAGTTCTCAATTATACACTTTTCTTTTTGTTTAGCTCTTTAACCTCATCAACTGTAAGCCCCGTAACTTCTGCTATTTCCTCAAAATTCAGTTTACCATTAAGAAGCAATTTTTTCGCTGTCTGCAAAGATTTATTTCTTGCTGCTTCATTTGCGATAGCTGTACTCAAGTTACACATACGCTGCACCTCGCTTTCTAATTCTTCCGTCATTGCAATACTATTATCAATCAGATGTCTTTTATAATTACACGGCAAACTAAGTGGCTATTTTGTTTTGATTTTGTACTTTCTGTTTGTATTTGCGCCTACTATCTCGATATCATTCATTTCTGATAAAATCATTCTAGTTCGCGGAGCACTCAAACCAATATAAGCTGCAATATCTTTTGTTTTTGCTTCTCCGTGCTTCAAAAGATACTCATATATCTTTGCAACATTATCGCTTGTTTTTGTTTTCTTCGCTTGTTTTCTTCGCTTGCTTTCTTCGCTTGTTTTCTTCGCTTGCTTTCTTCGCTTGTTTTCTTCGCTTGCTTTCTTCGCTTGCTTTTTAACAAATTCAAGCGTCAAAACTGTGCGATCAGGTGAAAAACGTTCTTCGATAACCGGCTCTTTCCAATGTTCATCTTCCCATATATTAAATATATTTGGTACTCCACTTCCAGAACGTTCTCCAATATTAATCAAATTAAACATCTTCATCAACGATTTGTTTCTCGGATCTGATTCTCCACCTCTACGCATTTGAATTTTACCAGTTCGAATATATCCAGGATTTTCAAACACAAGTTTCTTTGGTTCCTTTCTAATCACAACACCACGAGTTCCATAATAGTCAGCATTAATCAAGCAATTAGCCAATGCTTCTCTAAGTGCTTTATGAACGGGAGTATCCTCAATTCGTACCCCATCCTGCATAGCAAACGGAATTTTAACATCCAAACTAATTTTATTATACACTCGAAAATAAAAATCACATAAATTTCCAGACCACTCACCGGAACTAGATTGGATACGATCTGTCCATCGAATAGTAGGATCCAACATTTCTCTATAATCAAGAAAATATTCTGGAAAGTGTCTTACAATGTTATACTCATTTCCAAACATCAGCATACCTGCAGCAGTTGGGTGAAGTTTTTTATCTTCTCTTGAAATAGCTGCTGCACCAATACTTCTCAAATATTCATTATCATTTAATCTTTCAAAAGGATGTCCAGGTTTCAATATTCGATGTCGATTTCTATATCCCTGAATTGTTTCATAATTCAGATCTTCCATTGGTACATCATCTAAAACTTCCATATCCATTGTAGTTTCAGCCTGATCACGAAGCATTGTTTTTACTTGTAAATGTGTACAACGATAATCACCTTCATGGTTTCTTCTAAAAGTAGAGCCAAACAAATCATCATTGATATAAACAGGTTTTTGATCTCGTTTAGCCATAGGAACATAAACAACAATGATCAAATCATTATCTATTTCATATGTCTCTACATCCTCATCTTTTAAAATATTAATATTTACTTTCTTTCGATTATTAATTGTATCCCAAAATTGTTTCAAAAGCTTCCCTTTATCAGTAACATTTAACCCAGTTGTTCTCCAAGAGCCGTCTTTATTTTCTGCAACACCAAGAATAATAACTCCACCATAACAATTTGCAAATGCAGAATATGTATCCCATAATGATGCTGGTAACCCACCATTGGCTTTTTTTACCTCGCGGCGATTATCTTCTTTGTAAGAATTAAAATCTACTATGTCAAATAATCTTTCCAAGAGTCGTAGTTCCTTTCTTTCAGCCAAAAATACCGGGTAGATTTTTCTACCCGGTCATTTTACATTCACTTTATTTGATGTGTTTCTTACGGATTATTCCTGATCCTCATCGTTTGCAAGAGCCTTCATGCTCAGGCTGATCTTCTTTGCATCTACGTTCAGGTCTACTACCTTTGCGGTGATTTCCTGACCGATGGACAGAACATCCTGTGGCTTCTCTACGCGCTCTCTGGAGATCTGAGAAACGTGAAGCAGTGCATCAACACCTGACTCTAACTCTACGAATGCACCGAAGTCAGTCATACGTGCTACCTTACCAGTAACAACAGTACCTACTGCAAACTTCTCTTCTGCATCCTTCCACGGATTCTCCTCCGGGAACTTCATGCTCAGTGCAATACGATTTCCATCGATTGCCTTTACAAGAACCTTAACCTTGTCACCGCTCTTGAATACCTTCTTAGGATTCTCGATACGGCCCCAGCTCATCTCAGAAATGTGAAGCAGACCATCTGCTCCGCCTAAATCTACGAATGCGCCGAAATCTGTAACGTTCTTTACAGTACCCTCAACGGTCTGACCAACCTCAAGCTTTGCGAAGAGCTCTTCCTGCATCTTCTTCTTCTTCTCGATGATCAGATCCTTGCAGTTACCGATAATTCTGTGCTTCTTCGGGTTAAACTCAGTAACGATAAACTCAACTTCCTGTCCCTTGTACTTCTCAAGATTCTTCTCGTATACATCGGATACAAGGCTTGCTGGGATAAATACTCTGGTCTGATCAACTACTACGCTTAATCCACCAGTGGAGATCTCAGTAACAACTGCCTTTAATACAGTCTTGTTCTCGAATGCTTCCTCAAGAACCTTGCTTCCTCTCTCTGCCTGCAGCTTGCGTACAGAAAGCTGAACCTGGCCCTCGCCGTCGTTCATCTTAACAACCTTAGCTTCGATCTCATCGCCAACCTTTACAAGGTCACACAGATTTGCATTCGGGATGTTTGTAAATTCGTTGCGGCTAATGACAGCATCTGCTTTATATCCTATATTTAGGACAATCTCGTCTTCCTTTACTGCAATAACCTGACCGGATACAACTGCGCCCTGGCTAATTGCAACTTCTTTCTGCTCACTTAATAATTGTCCGAATTCGTCTGACATGGTGTAGAACCTCCTCAATGATTATATTCGGGGTTGAAGCCCCTCCTGTAACACCCACCCTGTCTGCTGTCAAAAACCAATTGGTGTCTAGGTCCTCAGCGGTTTGTATGTAATGGGTATTATTACATTCTTTTTTGCATATTTCAAACAGCTTCTGCGTGTTGGAGCTATGGCTCCCACCTATGACCAGCATCCCATCTACTGAGGCTGCAAGACGAGCTGCTTCCTCCTGGCGGTTTCTGGTTGCATTGCAGATAGTGTTAACGCAATTTATATTGTACTCTTTTTTTTCTAATTGGTCAACTATATTTTGAAATTTAATGTAGTGAAATGTCGTTTGTGCTGCCACAAAAACGGGTTTTTTAGGGTCTAATACCAACTTTTGTGCTTCTTCTGCATCTTTTACAACTGATGCGCCGTCTATGCTCCATCCTACAATGCCTACAACCTCTGGATGCACAGGATTTCCGGCTATGACGATCTGGCAGCCTTCTTTTGACTTTTCTTCTACAAGGCGGTGAATCTTTTTGACAAACGGACATGTCATATCTATGACACGCATGCCAAGCGCACGCATCTTTGTTTCGGTGTCACGGCTAACACCGTGGGAGCGAATTATGACAATGCCTTTTTTAAGTGCTGCAAGCGACTCTAATGTGTCAACTACCTGTACACCTTTACTTTTCAAATCGTTGACCACTTCATCGTTGTGGATGATTGGACCAAAGGTATAGATTGGTGTATCCTTTTCTTCCTCAAGACAACGATAAACTTCATTTACTGCGCGGCGCACACCAAAGCAAAAGCCCGCGCTTTTTGCAAGAATTACTTCCATCAGCGTGCCGCCTTTGCAAGCTCTACTACCTTTGATGCTGCCTCTTCAATTGTCATGTTTGACGTATCAAGGTATACAGCATCCTCAGCCTGCTTTAACGGTGCGATATCTCTGTGCGTGTCACGGTAGTCGCGCTCTTTAATATCGGCAAGCACAACGTCATATGGCGTGTTATCGCCCTTTGACTGCAGCTCTAAGTAGCGTCTTCTTGCCCTTTCCTCGGCACTTGCTGTCAGAAAGATCTTTACATCTGCATTAGGAAGAATACATGTGCCAATGTCTCTTCCATCCATGATGATATCATTTTCCTGTGCAATCTGTCTTTGAAGTGATAAGAGATGCTCTCTTACAGCCGGCACTGCACCAACTACAGATGCCATATGGCCGATATGCTCTTTTCTGATCTCTTCGCTTACATCCTCGCCATTTAAATATACATGGCGCTCACCGTCGATATAACGAATGGAAACCTCTGTCTCTTTCGCAGTCTCTCCAATAGCGTTTGTATCTTCTTCCGGCACATGTTTACGATATACATATAGACCGATTGCGCGGTACATGGCGCCTGTATCTACATATATATAGGAAAGCTCGCTTGCTGCAAGCTTTGCGATGGTGCTTTTTCCGGCTCCTGCCGGGCCATCAATTGCGATGTTAAAACCCATTTGTTTGTCTCCTTTTCACGTATTTATACAATACTATCCCCCACCAGGCTTCCCGTGGACCATGCAAGCTGCAGGTTGTAGCCTCCTGTGAGGGCATCAATATCTAGTAGTTCGCCTGCAAAATACAGTCCCGGTACAAGCTTTGACTCCATGGTCTTTGGCTGTACTTCCTGCACTTTGACACCGCCCTGCGTGATAATGGCTTCATTATAACCCCTGACACTAAGAATGGTCAATGGGAGATTTTTGGTTAAAGAGACAAGATGAGCACGCTCTTCTTTTGTAATGGCGTTTACTTCTTTGTCTGGATTTATGCCTGACAAAATGACGATCTGCTCTGCTAGTCTTGCCGGGAATAAGCCATTTAATGCATTTTTAAACTGCTTATTTTTTTCCTGTGAGAAGTCTCGTAAAAGTCTTGCGTCAAGCTGCTCGTCTGTGAGCGCCGGCTTTAAGTCTATGAAAGCTGAAAGCTGATTTTTATCGAGCTTTTTGACGATTTTGCTGCTTGCGCTTAATACAAGCGGTCCGCTGATGCCAAAATGAGTGAACAGCATCTCTCCAAAGTCCTCATAAAGCTTCTTTTTGCCGTCTTTTACTGTAAAGGTGACGTTTTTGAGTGACAGTCCCTGCAGTGCGCGGCACCAGTCTTCTTTTGTGTTAACTGGCGCTAATGCAGGAAAGCATGGTGTCACTGTATGACCAAGCTCTCTTGCCATACGGTGTCCGTCTCCTGTTGAACCTGTTGACGCATAGGAAAGACCTCCTGTTGCAAGCACTATGGCATCGGCACTTATCTTTTTTCCATCGGAAAGTGACACGCCTGCTGCACGTCCTTCTTCGGTGATAATATGCGTTACTTCCTTATTTAATATGATTTCTACGCCAGCCTTTTTTAAAAGGCGTGAAAAGCAGCTTATGATATCAGAGGACTTGTCTGACTCTGGAAATACGCGCTGACCTCTCTCTATCTTAAGCGGACATCCACCGTTTTCAATAAGTTCCATGACATCTGTGTTGCTGCAGTCAGAAAACGCACTGTAAAGAAAACGCGGATTTGTCACAATCTGGCTCATGATTGTCTCCATATCGGAGGCATTTGTCACATTGCAGCGACCCTTTCCTGTGATAAAAAGCTTTTTGCCAAGCTTTTCATTTTTCTCAAGCAGTGTCACTTCATGACCATTTTCGGCTGCCTTTAATGCAGCCATCATTCCAGCGGCACCGCCGCCTATTACTATTACTTTGCTCATAAAAAATTTTCACACAATCCTTTTTTCAAAAAAGGGACCCTTGTTTTCCAAGAGTCCCTTGTTATTATTTTACTTTATTGATACCAGATTGCTGCGTGCTTCGCACTCTCGCAATCTTCCAAAACATTCGGATTCGCTGATTTTCTTCGAAAATCGCTGCATCCTCATGTTTTTACGAGTCTCAAGGTCACAAGCTTCTTCATGCAAGCATGATCAGCTTGTGACTTTTCGACTCTAGTATCATACCGGGTATGCCTTATTCTTTGTATCTGCAGCAGCTGGATCTACCTTTGTCTGCTGTGCTTCACGATACTTGAAGAAATCAGTAGCAACCTGTGGGAACAGTGCATAGGTCAGTACATCCTCGTCCTGCTGGATATACTGAGCTGCCTCCTTGCGGAAGTTGTCTAACTGTGGCTTGATCAGATCTGCCGGACGGCAAGTGATCGGCTTCTCGTCTCCGATTGCCTTCTTCTGAACTTCCTTGTTAAATGGCTTAACAGTCTGTCCAAACTCACCTCTTAAGATCTTCTTGGACTCCTTGGTCATCATCTTGTATCTCTCGCCCTGAAGAACGTTAAGAACTGCCTGAGTACCAACGATCTGAGAAGACGGAGTAACAAGCGGCGGCTCTCCGAAGTCTTTACGTACTCTCGGAACTTCCTCTAGTACCTGATAGTACTTGTCCTCAGCGCCTGCTTCCTTTAACTGGCTTACCAGGTTGGAAAGCATACCGCCCGGTACCTGATACATCAAAGTCTTGATGTTAACGCCCATAACCTTCGGGTTGATGCGGCCAGACTTAAGAGCTTCCTCCTGAATCGGACGGAAGTAATCAGCGATCTCTCCCAGAAGCTTCATATCAAGACCTGTATCGTATGGAGTTCCCTTGAAGGTCTCTACCATAACCTCAGTAGCCGGCTGGCTGGTACCCATAGCTAATGGGCTCATTGCTGTATCGATAACATCTGCGCCAGCTTCAACTGCCTTCATATATGTCATGGATGCAACACCAGAGGTGTAGTGGGTATGAATCTGAATTGGAAGCTTTGTTGCGCTCTTAAGAGCTGTAACAAGCTCAGTTGCCTTATACGGAACAAGAAGACCTGCCATATCCTTGATACAGATAGAATCTGCACCCATGGACTCGATCTCTTTTGCAATCTTCTTCCAGTAATCAAGTGTGTAAGCATCACCAAGGGTGTAGCACAGTGCGATCTGTGCCTCAGCATTTGGGTTCTCCTTCTTGATTGCCTTTGTTGCGTTTACTGCTGTCTTTAAGTTACGCAGATCGTTGAAGCAGTCGAAGATACGGATGATATCCATACCATTTGCAACTGACTTCTGTACGAAGTACTCTACTACGTCATCTGCATAGTGATTGTAGCCTAAGATGTTCTGTCCACGGAACAGCATCTGCAGCTTTGTATGCTTGAAGCCTGCTCTTAACTTACGCAGTCTCTCCCACGGATCTTCCTTCAGGAAACGAAGGCTGGCATCAAATGTAGCACCGCCCCAGCACTCTACTGAGTGGTATCCTACCTGATCCATTTTCTCAACGATTGGAAGCATCTGCTCTGTGGTCATTCTGGTTGCCATCAAAGACTGATGCGCATCTCTTAAGACCGTCTCTGTAATTCCTACTGGCTTTTTTACTTGCTCTGCCATTATATTACCTCCAAATTTTATCAGTATACTTTAACTGATGCCTACGAATTGCTCCGTTGCTATGCAACTTTCGCAATTCTAAAAACATTCGGATTCGCTGATTTTCTTTGAAAATCGCTGCATCCTCATGTTTTTGCGGGTCCCAAGCTCAAAAACCTCATCGTGCAAGCACGATCGGCTTTTGAGTTCGGTACCTTGGCATCATACTCCAAATATTGCCATAAATGTACCTGCCGCAACGGCCGTACCGATAACACCGGCTACGTTTGGTCCCATTGCATGCATCAAAAGGAAGTTGCTCGGATCTGCCTCTGCACCAACCTTCTGTGATACACGTGCTGCCATCGGAACGGCAGATACACCTGCGGAACCGATAAGTGGATTGATCTTGCCCTTTGTAACCTTGCACAAAAGCTTTCCAAGAAGGACACCGCCTGCGGTACCAAATGCGAAGGCGATCATACCAAGTGCAACGATCTTTAAGGTATCCATCTTTAAGAATGCCTCTGCACTGGTGGATGCACCTACAGAAGTACCAAGAAGGATAACTACGATATACATAAGTGCGTTGGAAGCTGTCTCAGTAAGCTGCTTAACAACACCACTCTCGCGGAACAAATTACCAAGCATAAGCATACCGATAAGCGGTGCAGTACTTGGAAGAATCAAAACAACAACGATTGTTACGATGATCGGGAACAGGATTCTCTCCAGCTTTGATACCGGACGAAGCTGCTCCATCTTGATCTTTCTCTCTTCCTCTGTAGTCAGTGCCTTCATGATCGGCGGCTGAATGATCGGAACAAGAGACATGTAAGAATATGCAGCAACGGCGATTGGACCCATGTACTGGGTCTGTCCTAACTTACCGCAAAGGAAGATAGAGGTCGGGCCGTCAGCACCGCCAATGATAGAGATTGCTGCAGCTGCCTTATCAGAGAATCCCATAAGGATTGCCATAAAGTAAGCCAGGTAAATACCAAGCTGTGCAGCAGCACCCATCAAAAAGCTGATTGGGTTTGCGATCAGCGGACCGAAGTCAGTCATCGCACCAACACCCATGAAGATCAGAGACGGCAGAATACTCCACTCGTCCAGAATATAGAAATAATGCAGTAATCCTCCAACACCGTTTGAAGTGTCTTCCGGGTTTGCCATGATTTCTGGATACATGTTAACAAGCAGCATACCGAATGCGATCGGCACAAGCAGTAACGGCTCGTATCCCTTCTTGATTGCCAGATATAAGAATACCAGTGCAACAAGGATCATTAACAGGTTGCCCCATGACAGATTGAAGAACGCGGTCTGGTGGATTAGATTGCCTAATGTTTCAGTTACATAACTCATTGTCTAATACCTCCCGTATATTTCCTGCATATGCAGGATTCACCTACTTACGTAGGAGCTTCATTAGTTCATTGTAGCAAGTACTGCGCCAGACTCAACGGACTGTCCTGCTGTTACATTGATAGAAGCTACGGTTCCGTCCTGAGGTGCTACGATATCGTTCTCCATCTTCATAGCCTCAAGAACAATGATTACCTGACCCTTCTTTACAGCGTCACCAGCGTTTGCCTTAACACCAAGAATCTTACCTGGCATTGGAGCGCTGATCTTTACAGCACCCTGTGCGCCAGCCGGTGCTGCTGCCTTTGGAGCAGCCTTCGGTGCTGCCTTAGGAGCTGCCTTTGGTGCTGCAGCTGCTGCGGATCCGGTTCCTTCTTCAACAGTTACTTCATATACATTGCCATTTACAGTAATGGTATAATTTTTCATCTTAATCTCCTTCTGCCGCTTTGCGGCTGCTTTTATGCTCTTTTCCAGTTGTTTGTCTTGCCAACTCTCTTAATAGAACGAACTACCAGACCATTCGGATCGGTACCTTCACTTGCTGCGATTGCTGCTGCAATAACAGCTACAAGCTCAAGATCGTCCTCTTCTTCTACTGTTTCTTCTACTGCTGGTGCAGGTGCCGGTGCTGGAGCAGGCTCAGCGGCCTTCTTCTTTGCGGCTGCTCTTTCCTCTGCCTCATGGATAAACTTGAAGCAGTAGATGATCAAGCTGATGAAGATCAGCATAACGAATACGACTGCCAGACCCATAACGGTATTTAAGGCTGCCTTTGACATCTTCTCGCCAAGTGTATAAACACCGTTGAATGCAACAGAACTTAAATTTCCCTTCTTATCAAAGGTAACAGTGACAACTGCATCACGCTTGTCAAAGGTTCCGTCTACACTGACAACATAAAGCTTGTTCTGGTTTTCGTAGCTGACATCAGCAGAATCTTCTTTGATCTCGCTAACTGCGCCGAGTTCTTCCTTTGCATCTTCCCACGCTGAAAAACCAGCCTCAAATGCAGCGGCCTCATCCTCGTCATTTGCCTCAGCCTTTAACTCGTCAAGTGTTTTCTGCTCATTTACAAGTGTATCAATGAGTGCAACTGCCTCTGTCTTGTAGACAGCCATGTCCTCACTTGCTGTATCAGAAGCACTGGATGAGGAGCAGGCAGTCAGCCCAAACGCACACAGCAGCACACTTAATAATACTGCTAACTTTCTTTTCATATCTACCTCTCATTCCACCCCGTACACACATAGGGGATCATTAATCCGCGATGTGTTCACACGGTACTGTGTTTCTGGATTAAACGGTACCGTGCTTCTTTGCCGGACGGTCCTCTCTCTTTGTAAACAGCATTTCAAATGCTGCTGCAGCGATCTGTCTTGTAGTTTCCGGAGCGATAATGCTGTCTACATAGCCTCTCTTAGCTGCAGACTCTGCACTTGCCTGAAGCTTAGCGTAAGCTGCTGCCTTCTCGCTTATAAGAGCATTCTTATCATCTGCCTTTGCGATCTCATCTGCATACATGATCTTTGCTGCACTTACCGGATCCATCATGCCGATGGTAGCCTGCGGCCATGCATATGTCATATCTGCGCTGTTGTTCATTGCTAAGGATGCTGTTCCGTTTGCTGCGCCTACGATTACATTTACCTTTGGAGCAGTCATATCATGGAATGCATAAATCAGCTTTGCAGCTGCCTTTGCAATTCTCTTCTCCTGGCACTTTGTTGCCTTGTAGCCGGTAACATTTGTCAGTGTTAAAACCGGGATAGAGAATGCGTCACAGAAGTTTACAAACTCTGCTGCCTTCTCAGCGCCCTCTGCGCTTAAGGTACCGTCAAAGGTCTCAGCCTCCTTGCCCTCTTCGTCATATAAAGCAGTACGGTTTGCAATTGCGCCGATGGTGTTTCCGTTTAAGCGGATAAAGCCAGTTACCATATCCTTTGCGTAATCCTTCTTTACCTCGAAGAAGAAGCTGTCATCAGAGATCATTGGCAGGCTAAGTGCCGGATCTGCTGCAGATGCCTCAAGATCTGTACATGCACGATTCAAGTCATCTGTGCACTCGCTGTAGGACATATCATCCTCGTTGTTTGCCGGCAGGATGCTTACTAAGGTACGGATGCTCTCTAACAGCTCATCTTCCTGTGCAACTACATCTACCATACCAGCCTCGCTGCTCTGGAATGCTGCGTTTGCTGTATTCTCAGTCTTGTTGCCCTCTAATGCGTTTGGAGAATTAACGAACAGCTTTGCGTTCTTTGCCTCCATAAATGTGAAATCAGTCAGAGCCGGAACTACTGCCATACCGCCGCCGCAGGTTCCGAAAACTGCTGTGATCTGTGGAACTACGCCAGATGCAAGTGCCTGGCACTCATACAGCTTACCAAATGCCTCTAATGCATCGGTAGCCTCCTCTAATCTCATTCCTGCACAGTCTACCAAACCGATTACCGGTGCACCTACCTTCATTGCAAGGCTGTAAAGCTTTACAATCTTCTTTGCGTGCATTTCTCCGATGGAACCGCCCAGAACAGTTGCGTCCTGGCTGTAAACATAGACAAGGGCACCATCAATAGTACCATATCCTGTTAATACTCCATCTGCAGGTGTTTCTTTGTTCTGCAAATTGAAATCGGTATTTCTGGCAGTAACTGATCCGCCGATCTCAACAAAACTGTTGTCATCAAGCAAAGCACTGATACGGCTGCTTGCTGAATTCTGTGATGTTGTACTCATATTCGTCCTCCGTTTAATTTTTTATTCTAATGGTTAAAACCATCTTCTGCCATTTAACATTGTATCGTTTTTGAGCGAATAATTCAATAAGAATTTGCAATTTTTTGTACTTTTAATAAGACAAACTTCATTTCCTATGATATAATGAATAAGAATGATAAGGGACACTTTATGTTTCCCCAAAAAGAAAGGAAGTATTTGTTATGGAACGTAAAAATGCATGGAAATCCTGCGACGAAGCAAAGCTCGCACAGGTAAATGCACTCTGCGCTGATTATATCAAATTCATCTCCGACTGCAAGACAGAGCGTGAGTGCGTAGAGGAAAGTATTCGTCTGGCTGAGGCTGCTGGATACAAGAACTTAAATGACTGTATCGAGGCTGGCACACCATTAAAGGCTGGCGATAAGGTTTATGCCAACAACATGGGCAAGACACTTGCTTTGTTTGTAGTTGGTACTGAGCCGATGGAAAAGGGTATGCATATCCTTGGTGCACACATTGACTCTCCTCGTATTGATGTTAAGCAGAATCCTCTTTATCAGGATGAGGATTTTGCTCTTCTTGATACACACTACTATGGCGGAATCAAGAAGTATCAGTGGGTTGCTCTTCCGCTTGCTCTTCACGGTGTTGTTGCAAAGAAAGACGGCACTGTTGTCAATGTTGTAATCGGTGAGGATCCGTCTGATCCGGTACTTGGTATCTCTGATCTTTTGATTCACTTATCTGGTGATCAGATGGCTAAGACTCTCTCTAAGGCAATCGAGGGCGAGAAGTTAAATCTGACTGTTGGAAGCCGCCCTGTTATGAATGCTGCTGATGACTGCAAGGAGCCTGTTAAGGAGCTGATCCTTTCTATGTTAAAGGAAAAGTATGACATTGAGGAAGAAGATTTCCTGTCTGCTGAGCTTGAGATCGTTCCGGCTGGTCCTGCAAGAGATTATGGACTTGACCGCAGCATGATCATGGGCTATGGCCATGATGACCGTGTATGCTCCTACACTTCTCTTGCTGCTATGCTTAAGGTAGAGAATCCTGTACATACAAGCTGCTGTCTGCTTGTTGATAAGGAAGAGGTTGGAAGCAACGGTGCTACTGGTATGCATTCCCGTTTCTTCGAGAATGTCGTTGCTGAGCTTATTGCACTGACTAGCGCATCCTACAGCGATCTTATTCTTCGCCGCTGTCTGCAAAACTCCAAGATGCTCTCATCTGACGTAAGTGCTGCATTTGATCCAAATTACCCAGAGGTAAATGAGAGAAAGAACAGCGCTTTCTGTGGAAGAGGCTTCACATTCAATAAGTATACTGGTGCTCGCGGAAAGAGCGGCTGCAACGACGCTAATGCAGAGTATATCGCTTACCTTAGAAAGGTAATGGATGATGCAGGCGTATTCTTCCAGACTAGTGAGCTTGGAAAGGTTGATCAGGGAGGCGGCGGAACTATCGCTTATATCCTTGCAAACCTGAACATGGAAGTTATCGACTGTGGCGTTCCGGTTCTTAACATGCACGCACCGTGGGAAGTTGTAAGTAAGATCGACGTTTACGAGACATGCCGCGGATACGAAGCATTCCTTCGCGCAGAGAAATAAATATTTCAAACATAAAAATCCCCCGGTAGAGGATTTCTCCTCTATCAGGGGATTTTTTATAGTTACCACGTAGTCGGCAGTCCGCCTCCAAATTCATATCCTGCGGCGCGCACTGCATCAATCCATTCTCCAAGGATCTGTGTGTTTGTCGCTGATTTTGCATGAAGCAGATAGATTGCACCCGGATGAATGCTGTCCATGCAAAGCTGCAATGTCTCTGCCGGATCTTTCTGAGCATCGGAGTTGTAATCTAAATAGTGGAAGCTCCAGAATACGCTCTGGTAGCCGAGGCTTTCTACAAGACCTAATGACTGCTCACTTGTAGAACCCTCTGGGAATCTAAACAGCTTCATCTCATAACCAAAGTTGTCTTTAACCAGGTTGTGAAGAACCATGATCTCGTTTGTCTGCTCCTCAAGTGAAAGCGATGGCATATTCTTGTGGTTGCAGGTGTGATTTCCTACAGTGTGGCCATCATCAATCATCTGTTTAATGTACTCTGGATTGCTGTCATAAAATTCTTTTGTGACAAAGAAGGTTGCTTTTACGTTCTTCTCGCGAAGTGTCTGAAGAATCTGAGGTGTAAAGCCTGCCTCATATCCCTCGTCCATGGTCAGATAAATTACTTTCTTTGATGTATCTTCAATAAACTTTGCATTATACTTTCCATACAGCTTCTTTAAGTAATAGCAGCCATTCGGAACATTTAACGCATCGCGATCCTTATAATCTGCAATTCCGCTGAACTCATTTGTGCTAAGTGTACTTAAATCACCACTCCAAAGCTCTGTAGCTGCGCTTGGTGCCTGTACCTGCTGATTTACAGTTTCTGGTGCCTTATCGGACAGATATTCACTTGCGATGTAACATGTTGCGCCGTTATATTCTACCTTACTCCACTCTGCAGTGTAGCCTATTCTGTGAATGGATGCACCTGCCTCAAGAGAGCCTGCCTTTGCTGCATCTGTTGAAGCTGCCTCGCGAATATTAACCTTTTGTGTCGCATAAACTTCCTCGTCTCGCGGCTCGTAGCCATCTTCTGCCTGTACAGCCTGTGAAGATGCAGCTGCCAAGCTTGACGCGCTTGCTGATGAAGATGATGATACATTTACTTCTCCAGGCGCTACTGGAACTGGAATTGCCTCTTCCTCTGTTGTTACAGGTATAGTCTGAGCAATTGTTTGTTCTTGTGTTTGTTCTTGTGTCTGCTCTTGTGTTTGTGTCTGGCTTGGCAGCTGCGGAAGACTTGCTGTATCATTATTTTTTTTGCCACATCCTGACGAAGCCATCATTACTGCTGCAAGTACAATTACACTGCTTCTCAATTTCCAATTTCTCATCATTGTTCCTTTCACCATTCCTTTTCAAAAAAGCCTTGTGTGTTGATTCCAAGCTCTGCTGTCAGTGCCTCAAGCATATTTTTTTGTTCTGGCAATGTGCACCATGCAAGCCCACATCCAGCCTCTAGTCCGCTTGGAAGCGGTATCATGCGTCCTGGAAACTTATACTTTGTGGCTGCCTGCTGCATATGCATGGCATCTGTAGTTGTCGGAAATACAACCATCAGCTTTTTTTCTCTGTCTAATCTACTCATCTTATACCGCCTGATTTTTTTAACAAATTACAGCAGCAAAGAAAGTACACGCATAATATACCAGACAAATGCGCGTCTGTCTACTGCCTGTGCCGGATAAATTGGATATGTACCTAAACATACCTCACTAAGCCAAAAGGAGACTTCACCGCAAACTTCACCTTCTAAGACAGGTGATGCAAGCTCTTTTCTGGCTCTTATTTGAATTTCAATTTTCTCTCCATCTTTTGCAAGCACCTGATATTTATCTGGTGCATCGGGACATATTAACTCTACCTGCGACTTTGTCTGCTTAGTCCAGTCATATACACCATCAATAACTACTGCGCTCATTTTTGGTACTGCCGGCGTCTCAAGCTTTTTTGTTTCATAAGCTGCCAGCCCATAATTCATAAGCTTTTTTGTATCAGACCATTTATAGCTTTTATTTCCCGGCCAACCACATGCAAGAAGCGATACTATATAAAGACGCCCATCTCTTTCTAGGGCACCGACATAACAATATCCTGCTTTTCCTGTAAATCCAGTCTTCCCAGTCAGCGCACCGTCCATCATCTGCAAAAATGCATTATGGTTATACACTGAAAATGAATACTTCCCCGTCGTATCGGTAAATTCATACTGCGCTGTACGCGTGATAGTTAGAAATTCTTTGCTTTTTGGCGATGTACGAATGCAATAGCGAAGAAGAAGCGCAAGCTCTTTTGCCGTTGTATAATGTGCCTCATCATCTAACCCATTTGGTGTGACAAAATGTGTCTGACTAAGCCCGATCTCTTTTGCCTTTTTATTCATCCATGTGGCAAAGCCCTCTACACTTCCTGCTGCTGCCTCTGCCAAGATGACAGCCGTATCGTTATGGCTTTCTAACATCAATGAATATAAAAGATCCTCACAGCGAAATGACCAGCCTTTTTGCACTCCAAGATGCACCTGCGGCTGTGAGGCAGCATAGGCAGAGGCTGTGCATATTTCTTCTGGCTCCATCATCTCAAGCACAAGAATGCATGTCATAATCTTTGTCGTGCTTGCCATAGGAAGGATCACATTTTCCTCTTTGCCGTAAAGCAGTCTGCCAGTATCTCCATCAATTAATGCAGCTGATCTGGCATAGAGTGATTCCTGCGCTGGCATTTTTGCTTCATCAGCAGACAATACGATCTGTGCAAACAGCAGGACTGCCACAGCAAATGCTGCCAGTCCTGCCATCATGCTTCGTCTTATTTTCTTTGCTTTATTACTTGTGTTTATAGGATTCACCCACCGCTTTGCATTTTCTAACATACTTTATGCGCGGTGCGAAAATTTTATGAACGAACAAAAGTTAAAAGCTTTTTATCTCATAGTAAAGTGTTGCCACATACTGGCAGCCCTTCCATACCGGCTCCTTTGACGTATCTTCTCTTGACAGACGCCAATCAAGCCAAAGCTCTTCTGCCGCAAGCGCCATATGACACATCGCAATGCCCATATCAAGAAGCGTCATCTCTTTCATGCGCTTTGTCTGCATAAGACTTTCTTTTTTCATAAAGATATGAATTTTTCCATCCTGCGGCATAAAACGCCAAGGCTGGAGATTGAATGCAGATGGCGCAATCCTTGCTGCCTCGATAATTTTTCTGGCATTTTGCTGCGCTACCGGCGGCTGATTCACAAGCTCTGTTAATTTTTTGCGGCTAGCCGGCTTTTTTACTGCCGTGGCCGCTGCCTTTCCAAATGCCACAACAATCATCGGCTGATACTGGTCAAGATCTGGCTTTGACTTTGCATCTCCAAGATAACATGTAGCAAAGCCCTTTGATACCAGATATAAAACCAGCTGCTCCATCACATATCCGGCATTGACTGCCGCAAATGGATGATCCTTTGCTGAAAGCACCAGATAATATGGTGCCTGTGCCAAAAACATGCCCTTAAAAACATGCTTTTGTGTATTGTATGCCTCCACAACGGCGATCCTGTACGCTGCCTGCGGATGCAGCGGTGCCAGTGTCTGAATGAAACAATTAATCTGCTTCATGATATGCGGATCAATTGCTGTCATCTGAAAACGCCTGACGGAATGGCGTCTGCCTATTGCTTCGTATTGTGTCATGTTTCACCAGCCTTTCAGACAAGTGTTTCTAACTCTGTTACTAAATCTCCAAATAATGCCAGTGCATCAGCTACCGGCTTTTCTGTTGTCATATCTACACCAGCCATCTTCAACAGATCAATCGGATCTTTGCTCTCGCCGCCCTTTAAGAAACTCATGTAGGCATCTACTGCCGGCTTTCCTTCCTTTAAGATCTTTGCAGACAACGCAACTGCTGCGGAGTATCCTGTTGCATACTGATATACGTAGAATGGTGTGTAGAAATGAGGAATACGCATCCACTCGTATGCAATCTCCTCATCCTTTTCCATATCTGGTCCAAAGTATTTCTGGTTTAATTCCAGATACATCTGACTTAATGCTTCTGCTGTCAGAGGCTTTCCCTGTGCACAGTACTCATGTGCATTCTTCTCAAACTCAGCAAACATCGTCTGACGGAACAATGTTCCCTTAAAGCTGTCCAGATAATGATTTAACAGATATTTTCTCTTCTCCTTATCTGTTGTCTTTTCCAAAAGATCATGCATCAATAAGCACTCATTACATGTAGAAGCAACCTCTGCTACAAAGATCTTATAATCAGAGTATGCGTAATCCTGTGCAGTTCTTGAATAGTAGGAATGGATGGAATGACCCATCTCATGAATCAGTGTAAATACGCTGTCAAGATTTTTGGTGTAGTTTAACAGTATGAATGGCTGTGAGTCGTAGCAGCCCCAAGAGTATGCGCCGCCTTTCTTTCCCTTGTTTGGATAAATATCAATCCAGCGGTTTTCAAGACCCTCACGCGCATGAGAAAGATAATCCTCTCCCATCGGCTTTAATGCCTCAAGCACCATCTGCTTTGCCTGCTCAAACTCGTATGTCTGATTCTGTGCTGCAACGATTGGTGTGTAAACATCATACATGTGAAGCTTGTCTACGCCAAGCACTTTCTTTCTAACAGCAACATAGCGGTACATCATAGGAAGTGCCTCGTGAACAGCACTTAACAAGTTGTCGTAAACGCTCTCTGGTACATTGGAATCTGCCAGATACATAGCGCGTGCTGATGAATATTTTCTTGACTGTGCATAAAATTTTGCCTGCTTTAAGTTGCCGCGGTAGATTGCTGCAAATGTATTCTTTAAGCTTGCAATCTGACCGTAAAGTGTCTTAAATGCACCTTCTCTTACTGCACGGTCTGGTGACTCCATATAGGAAATATATGTGCTGTTTGTCAGCGGCAGATGTGTGCCGTCCTCAAGCACGATATCAGGATACTTCATATCAGCATTCATTAACACGCTGAAGATATCATCTGGTGCTTCTGCCATGTCTCCTGCTGCAGCTAAAAGCTCTTCCTTTTCTGCATCTAATGTGTGCTCCTGTCCACGAAGCATCTCTTCAATCTTTCTTCCATAATAAGCAGTGCGCTCGTTTTCTTTTTCTGCAGCTTCTAACTGCTCCTTGCTGTAAGAAAGAATCTCTGGCTCAACAAAGGCACTAGCTGCGCCAATCTTTACGCCAAGGCTGCCAATCTTTGCTGCCATTGTCTGGTAGGTGCTGTCTGCCGTATCCTGATCAAAGCGCATTCTTGCGTAAACACTCAATTTGCTTAAACGGCGATGCAGTCCATAGTAAGCGTCGAGAACTACCGGGATCTTACTAACGTCTGCTTCAATTGCCCCCTTTAACTTTGCAAATTCTGCTGCGTCCTTTTCAAGAGCGGCATAATCCTCTTCCCACAATTCATTGTTTGCATAAATACTTTCAAGGTTCCATGTATCTTTTACATCAATATCTTTTCTATCTTTTACTTCCATGTCTGCTTCCCTTCCAAAAATTTTAGAGCTTTTCGCCCTTACATTATTCTATCATACCGCATAAAGCGGTTACTTGCAACTTACAAAATTTTTACAAAATGCCTGCGAAGCTCTGACAAACTAGGAAAAACTCCTTCGCACAGCGCGCGCGTTGCCTCATCTGGCTCATCTAAGTCAGGAATCATGAAAACACGGCATCCTGCTGCGGCTGCGGCACGTACACCATTTGGCGAATCTTCGACTGCAATACAATCTGACGGCATACGGCCTGCTTTTTCACATGCAAGCTGATAAATATCTGGTGACGGCTTTCCGTTTTTTACCATAACAGCACTTATTATTTCGTCAAAATAAGATGACAATCCTGCCATTTCAAGGTAACGGTTTGTGCGCTCAAGATCAGTTGCCGTTGCGATCATGCAGCGTATCTGACGGCTTTTTAGCCACAAAAGAATTTCTTTTGCACCAGGCTTTACAGTAATGCCATCTCGTTTAAGCATTTCTTCCATGATCTTTTTTCTATATGCGCGCATTTCATCATACGGAAAACCTTTTCCATATTTTTCTTCAAAAAAGCGGTACACATGCGGCCGGCCAAGACTTCTAAGGTCAAGTGCCTCTTCTTTTGTAATGGTATAACCAAATTTTGCAATTGCTTCACACCAACACACATTGTAATATTTTTCTGTGTCAATCAGTGTTCCATCCATGTCAAAAAAGACAGTATCCATAATCTCTCCTTTGCAGCGCGGGACGTTTTGCAGTCCCACACTATAATCATACCGAATTTTATTTTTAATTGCAAGGTATTTTCCTGCACCGAAGAGCTTTCGTAGCGTATATCATTACAATTCACGGATAAGCCAATGTTTACAGCAAAGACCGAAGGTAAATGGCTTTCACGAGACGGACACTTGGAGCAGGTCTTTCAATGTAACGTTTGATAATAAAGAATGTAAAAGGAACCTGCGGAGTTTGGTCCGTCGACGAAACCATTATACCGAAGGTCTTTCGTAACCTAGAACCGTGAACTATAAAATAAACGCGCGTATAAAGCCCCTTCTTTCTGTGCATCCTTTTAATGCATAATTTATGGCGGCAGCGACTGCTGCGGAAAGGAAGGATACAGATGGCAGGCTACAAAGTGGAAATCTGCGGAGTCAACACGGCAACGTTGCCTCTGCTTGACAGCAGTGAGAAGGAAACTTTGTTCCACCGAATCAAAAATGGAGATCAACAGGCGCGTGAGCTTTACATTACTGGAAATTTACGTCTCGTTTTAAGTGTGATTGGCCGCTTTTCTTCGAGCGGTGAAAATATTGATGATTTGTTTCAGATCGGCTGCATTGGCTTAATGAAGGCAATTGACAATTTTGATCTTAGTCATCAGGTTAAATTTTCAACCTACGCAGTTCCGATGATCATCGGTGAGGTAAGACGCTTTTTGCGGGACAACAACAGTATACGTGTCTCTCGTTCCCTTCGCGATATCGCTTATAAAACTGTTTCCGCAAGGGAAGCACTGACAAGGGAGCTTGACCGTGAGCCAACTCTTGACGAGATTGCTGAGCGCACTAGCATCAGCCGTGAGGAAATTATTCAGTCGCTTGATGCGATTCAAAGTCCGCTCAGTCTTTATGAGCCCGTTTACAGTGACGGCGGTGACACGCTCTATGTCATGGATCAAATCAGTGATAAGAAAAATAAAGAGGATAACTGGGTTCAGGAGATTGCACTTTGTGAGGCATTAAAAAAGCTCCCTAAGCGGGAGCAGCGCATCATCAAAATGCGTTTTTATGAGGGAAAGACTCAGATGGAGATTGCACAGGAAATACACATTTCTCAGGCGCAGGTCTCCCGTCTTGAAAAAAGTGCCTTAAAAACAATGAAGGGATATCTCAGCTGAGATACCCCATACATATCTTTTACTGTTACAGTTCATGCGCCATGTAACGAAAGCCCTACGGTGCAATGGTTTCGTCTTCGAAAGCTTCGAGAGCAGTTGCATACTATCATCGAATGAAAGAGAACACGCCTCCGCTTACTAATCCCATGATGATTCCGGCAAGCACGACACCACACATAACGGCAAGTGTGCTCTTTTTAAAATCCATATCAAGAAGGCTTGCTGCAAGCGTTCCTGTCCATGCGCCTGTTCCCGGAAGCGGGATTCCTACAAACAAAAACAATGCCACATAAAGACCTCTTCCTGCCTTTTCCTGAAGCTTCTTTCCGCCTCTCTCTCCTTTTTTAAGACACCAGTTGAAGAAGCCGCCAATGTACTTTTTATCACTTCCCCACACGAGAATCTTTCTTGCAAACAAAAAGATAAATGGCACTGGAAGCATATTTCCAAGGATACATACGATGTAAGATGGCAATAGCGGAAGCTGAAATCCGATTGCATATGGAATTGCACCTCTTAACTCAATGAGCGGCACCATGGAAATCAGAAAAATAATCAAATACTGCATAAATAAAATAACCATACCTTTCCGCCGTATCTGTTAACGGCTGTGTGTTTTACTGCATCAGACTGTTCAAACGGTCCATTGACTCAATCGAACTAATTGGATCAAGTCCATTTAAGAACATTATATCGACCGTATTTATTCCCTCTGTCTGTGTGACAGTACGAATATATTCTGTAATATTTCCGTTGTATTCTCTGTAATCAAACCAGTAAATAAACTGATAATGATCTGTTAAATACGGAACGAATGCATCTGCGTATGATTCCTTTACAAGAATACATGCCTGTCCATTTGCGACATTTGGGTTTTCAATATAACTAAATGGCTGATCTCCTGCTGCAAAACAGCTGTACTTTTGTGTACTGCGATAGCCTGATACATCGTTTATGATCGGCCAGTTTAAGGTATTTCCATCAGTATCTGTAAATGTCATTCTGTCACATGTAAGCGGCTTATATGCAATGACTGTATCTGGATTTGCTTCCATTGCTGCTGCCTGCGTCTCTGTGTAATATGAACCTGTAAAGCCTGGGAATGTTACTTGCTCATATTCTTCAAGCGCATGCGCATCTACGCCCTTTTCCTGTGCCCACGCAGTGTACGCATAATATGCACCAAGTCCTGTCCAGTGATGATCTGTTCTAAAATAAATATACTCATCTGTATGCGATGCAAGCACATCATAAATATCAATATTTTTAACATTTGAGTTAAAGCTTGCCACATAATAATCAGTCGCCGCCTTCTCGTTTCTCCAATCTGGCTCTAACTGCGCACGCTCCTCATCTGTCAGATAAAAAGCTTCGCTGTTTGGAACAAGCATAGTATACACATTTGCTGTTCCTGCAAAGGTATCTGCAGTGCGGTTAACCATATCAATATATGTTGTAGCTGCCTGCTGATTAAAGAAATACATACCGTAGCCAGTATCTCCCTCTACATAAACACCATTTAATGTCTGACCTGTGATAGCAGGAAGTGAATATGACGGATCATCTGTCGGAAGCACAATCTGTGCCGGTGCTGTTGCCTTGGCCGGTGTACTTTCTGTTTGTGCTGCTGTAGTTACTTCTGTCTGAACAGATTCTAGCTCTGATTCTTCTGTAACAGCCTCAGATGTCTCTTCATTTTCTTTTTTTGTCACAACTGGAATCTCATCTGCTGTGCCCTTATTTGATACAATCTGCTTTGTTTTGATTCCGTAAAGTTTTTTCATTGCATTGCTTCCTGACATCCACACATCACGAAGCGGATAGGAATCAGAGTACCATGTGGAAATATCGGAAAAGTAACTTCCATCTAACACACCTGAAACAGTAATTTTAGGAAACTTTGCCAGTTCTCTTTTTTCTAGTACTGATTCCTTTGGACGAACAGGAATCATCAATCCGAGTATACAGCAAAATGCCATTACCACAATAAATAAAAACAATCCAAACGTTCTAGCCTTTTTATAGGCCGCTCGTTTTTGCTTCATAAATTCTTCTTTTTCTTTTTTATCCATGACAAACCTTTCTTTCGGACTTAAATTAGAACTGGAAATACAAGAACGGATTGTAGCTGTCTCCGACAAGTGCCAAAAGCGACAGCAAAATCAATATTACCGGTGTAACTGCATCCAAATAGTACAAAAGTGTTGGAACCTTTTTTCTTTTATTTTCATAGCGATATGCCGCCATACGCAGATTCTTTCCAATTGGGAATACTGCGATAATGGAAATAATAAGAAGGAAGATATTATTTAACAATGTATAAAGTGTGGAAAGATTTCCAGCCATATGTCCAAAACCAAACATACCAACAAGAACATTTCCAAGCTCTGCCATATTCTCAAATTTAAATAATACCCAGCCAAAGTATACTACAAGCATTGCATAGATCCAGCCTACTGCTCTTGGCAGTCTTTCGAGCACCTTCTTTAACACAAAGCGCTCCAATACAAGAAATACGAAGAAATAGAGTCCCCACAATATGTAATTCCAGCTTGCGCCATGCCAAATTCCTGTCAGTGCCCACACAATGAACATATTGCGCACTGTCAGAAGATCGCCTCCTCTGCTGCCGCCAAGCGGGATATACACGTAATCACGGAAGAAGCTGCTAAGTGAAATATGCCATCTTCTCCAGAAATCCTGTACGGACACTGAGCTGTATGGATAATTGAAGTTTTCAAGATAATGGAAGCCTACCATCTGTCCCATACCAATGGCCATATCTGAATATGCTGAGAAATCAAGATAAATCTGAAGCATGTAAAAGAGCATTCCTAGCCAAAGTCCTGCTGTTGTCGCACTCTGTGTATTAGCAAGAAGTGTATCAGCAACAGAAGCACAGCCATTTGCTAAAATTGCTTTCTTTGCAAGACCAATTGAAAAACGGCGAATACCATTAGTCAGATCTGTAAGTGTTACCTTTCTGTCATCAATTTCTGCTGCAACTGTCTGATAACGTACAATCGGACCTGCAATACACTGATGGAAAAGGCTGCAGTATAAAAGAAGCTTCCAATATGCCGGCTGTGCAGCAACTTCCTTTCTATATACATCTACTACATATGAAAGCAGCTGGAAGGTATAGAAGGAAATACCGATTGGAAGGATGATCTTTGTTGCCTCTTTTGGAAAACCAATCAGTGCGCTCAAATTTCCCGTAAGGAAATTCATGTACTTAAAAAAGATAAGAAGGCCAAGCAAAACAAGACACTCTGCCCACATCCAAAGCTTTCTTGTTTTTTGCTCCTCATTTTTTTCAATCATCAGCGCACACAGCCAGCTCCAAAATGCCATTCCGGCAAGCAAAAGCAAATACGCAGCACCGCCCCACGCATAGAAAATGAGTGAAAATACGAGCAGTACAATATTTTTCTGACGAATCGTCTTTACCGAATAGTAACAGACGAGGTTTAATGCCAGAAATAAAAACACAAACAAAAGACTTGAAAAGACCATCGCTTTATCCCTTCTCCTTAATTATTTCTCATTTTAACATACAGAGCCATTTTATTAAATCGACATAGGTTTGTCAAGTCAATAACTTTATCTTTGCACAACCGTAAAAAATTGTTAAGAAAAAAGCTGCAAACGTCTTTTACAGCGTCTGCAGCCTAAATCTTCAATAAATATTTTTAAATGCAGAAAAAGCACGGCATGAAGCCGCCTCCGCACATACTTGAAGCACACATGCAGCAGCAAAGATCTGACAGACAATTTGAGCGTCCATCTGTGCCAAAGCCATACTGCGTACCTCTGTCGGCATACCATCTGCCGTTGTTCTCAAGGCGGCTTACAAGCTGACGATACTCGGCATTTCCAGGCTCCATCTGTACTGCTTTTCTTGCATACTCAAGCGCATTGATCTGATTTCCGATACCTGAATTTGCAATTGCGCTGTAATAATACCATCTTGCATTTCGCTCCTGAATGGAATTTAATACATTGCATGCTTCCTGATAATGACCAGAATTTATAAAGTTTCGTGCGGCCTGCATATGAGGTTCCTCCTCCTGACTAGAAGATCCAAAGCCTCCAAAGCCGCCAAAGCCACCAAAACCGCCATAACCAGAACCATTTCCATAGCCACCATTCCCGTAAGAGCTATTTCCGTACGGATTTCCATAGCCACCCGAATAACCGCCGCGTGAGCTTCCCGGACCATACTGTCCTCCTGCATTTGCATGACTGCCATACTGACGCTCTTTCATGATCTGGTCATATGCCGCCTGTACCTTTTTAAACATCTCCTCGGCCTGTGCCTTGTTTGGATTATTGATGTTCGCATCCGGATGGTACTTTCGGCTCAAATTCCGGTATGCCTTTTTTATCTCATCGTCCGACGCATCGCGGGACACTCCTAAAACCTGATATGGATCCATAAACACACTCATTCCGCTGCTTTTTCTGCAGCCTTATTTTCTCCCTCACCGGTTGTTTCCGGTTTCTTTCGCTCCTGCGTCACACGTGTATACTTTACCCATACACCCGCATACAAAATATTTCTCATAATCTCTGCGTTGTCAATAATGGGAAGTACTTCAAATGCCCGGCAGCAGCAGCTCATAATTAACTCAAGGTACTGACGCACCTTTTCTTCAAAGCCTTCTTGCTTATACAGCTCCTTAAATGGGTTGTAGCTGCCATCCTTACTATCTTTCTCTACATCATCATAGGCATCCATCAGATAAATAAATTTACCCATGTAGTAGCCCATCTGACGCAGAGTATCCTGCCAGTAATCGTCTTTTGCTGCATAAATTTCTGCCATAGCCTCTCCTGTGAGGTTGGCTGCGGCCTCGATATTTTTTTCATTGGCGGCCTCACAAATATGAAGCTTTTGTATATAAGAAGCGATTGCTTTATGCTGGCGCGGATATTCCTTTGCCAGCTTTCTATAATTTTTCTGCATCAGGTGAACCATATTTAATGAAGCAAAGCTATGCTCATCAAACCAGTTATCCATATGGTTATGATAAGCAAGCATGTAGTTCATATCTGCCGCATAGCCAAGCGACTCTGTGACTACTGCCGTCTGACTAAACTGCTTTTTTGATTTCTTCTTTAACAGTGGACGTTTAAAGCCTGGACGACAAACACGCTTTGCCGGTTCTTCCTTTTCTTCATAAAGGCTTGACAATAGCATGCCCAAAAATGTCATATCATAGTTGAGCATTGTACAGCCTGCCAGTCCATAGCGGTCTTTTAATACTCTGCAAAGTCCGCAGTAATAAGACTCATACGTCTCAAGCTCGCGAACTTTAAGTTCACCGCGGTTTATTGTAACATATCCAAACATATTTGTATACCCTTGTTTTTATTTCCAGTTTTTATGTTCTCTTTACAAACTTCTGTCCGCACTTTGGGCAGGTGATTTCAATCTTGCCTTTTCCCTTTGGAACACGGATCTTTTGTCCACAAGACTTATTTGGGCAGATGTAAACACGATGTGTCTTATCTGCGCCTGTCGGATGGATTTTTTCTTTGATATTTCTTATCATTTCCTGATAACGCGCATTCTCTGCTCTTCTCGCCGGGATATTCTTTGACAGTGCCCGGTAATCAGCATATGCAAACAAAGCAATTCCAATCATCTCAAAAAGAAAATTTTGAGTAAACCCTGCAAACAAAATGAAGATAAGTGCTGCAATAAACAGGGTCTGTGACATCTGGTCAATGCCATATCTTCCTCTCATAAAATTGATTAAGTAATTCTTTATACGTTCCATACACATCATGCAGCTATTGCTGCCTTCCTTTCTAAATAGTAATTTGCCTGTTGAATAGTATATTCCTGTTTGATGGAATTTACAAGAATGCGTTCCTTAAGAATTTGTAAAGTTTTAAGAAACTGGGTGTTACCCGGTAGGTCTACACACGCGATTCGGCGATTGTTTTGTCGGCGTCTCTTTTCCGCAGGTACCTGTTACACTATTTACTATCTTACTTTACATTGAAAGTCCTGCTACAACGTTCCGCCTCGTAAAAGCAACTCGCCTCATCGCTAATCCAGGTTACAACGCTACCCGTAAAAGAAGAAAAGTCTTTGAGATTTCTTTCCCAAAGACCTTTCTAATGCAATGTTTGCTATAAACTTATATCTATTATCCGTAGCGTACCAGATCTTTTCTGAGGCGGTTCATGATCTTTTTTTCTAGGCGGGAGATGTAGGATTGGGATATGCCCATTAAGTCGGCTACTTCTTTTTGTGTCATTTCGCGGTCATCGTCTGTGTTTATTCCATAGCGAAGCTCTACTATACGGCGCTCGCGTGACGGAAGCTTTGACAATGCGTTTGAGAGCTGTCTGCGCTCTGCTTCTTCTTCCATGTCGCGGTATACCATATCTTCGTCTGTTCCTAAAATATCGGATAATAGAAGCTCGTTGCCGTCCCAGTCAACATTTAATGGCTCGTCTATTGAGACTTCTGTTTTTCGCTTGCTGTTTCGTCTAAGATACATTAATATTTCGTTTTCGATGCAGCGTGACGCATATGTTGCTAGTTTGATCTTTTTTGTCTTGTTGAATGTATTGATACCTTTGATCAGGCCAATCGTGCCGATTGAAATCAAATCCTCTACACCTACTCCTGTGTTTTCAAATTTCTTTGCGATGTAAACGACAAGACGCAAATTATGTTCGATCAGTCTGCTTTTTGCTTCTTTTTCCCCGACTGTTCCCATACACGAAATTAGATGCTCCTCTTCTTTTGGTGTTAATGGCTGTGGGAGCACATCTGTTCCGCCTATGTAATAAATTCTGCCTTTTCCTCCCATGCCTGCTGAAAAATGCTGTAAAAAGGTACGCCATGCCTTTGTCTGTTCTTTTGTCTGCCACTTTGTCATAGGCTGTCCTCCTTTTTCCAAATCAATCTGATGCCATATCTATAGCACCATTTATACAGGAATGAGCCCATCTTACCACAAACGAAATGAAAAGGCTGTCGAACTCGCTTGTCGTCTGCAAAATTCGTCCCCTATGTTTTGTTTTCTTTTGCCGCAAGGTCATTTCATTCAATCAAATGTGTCACGATGCAGCAGCATTTGACATCCCCCCGCTTTATCAAACTCCATACTGCCAAGACCAATCGCTGCATGTCTAAGAACAAGGACTTTTTCTTTACTATTTTCTTTTATAAGTTGTTGTTTCTTTTCTGTAATCATCTTTTCTTTTAAATAAATCTCATCCAAATAAATTCCCGGCATCACAGACGTCTCACTAACTGTCTGATAGGACACTGCAAATCCATCTTCCTTCCACGGATCTTCTCCAATAAGCACCTTCCATATAGAAGGTGCTAACACATGAACTGGCTCACTTTTTCTTGTCATTAACGTATTTCCGCTGTCATACAGTGCTTTTATAGAAATCCTTTTATCATGATACAAAAGCGTAACCTCATAAATCTGTTTTTCCTGTGCCTCTTTCTTTGTAATATACCGCCACACACCAGCAGCCAAAATACTGCACACAGGCATTAAAACCCATGATGGAATATGTATGCCCGACCACTTCAGCAAAAGCATCAAACCACTAATCAACGCTCCTGCTACGTAAAAATATAAAAGAAGCTCGATATTTTGCAGAAAAAATTCGCGCATAAATATTTTTTGCATCACATTTGTATCTCTTCTATATGCAATAAGACACATTAAATAGGGGCAGAGAAGATATGTAATCATTTTTGTAATCCACAATGCACATGATGGCAGCACAAAATACAGAGCAACAACTAGCGCAATTACGCTCCACGCCGCCCCCAACATAGATGCGGCAAATACTCGCCCAAAACACAATCGCTTCCTCGCCACAATTCCCACCACGCAAAGAAGCGTCAGATCATATGCTGCATTCATAAAAAAATAAAGGTCTATTGCAATCATATTCACCACCAAAAAAAGAGAGAGAAGTAACATTTCTGTGCTTCTCTCTCGTAAAACTTTATTTATACATTAGTTTCTCTTTAAGAATGTCGGAATACTGATATCCTTTACTTCCTTCTGCGGCTTCGGAATTGTAAATCCAGACTCCTCAAACTTTGGCTCTTTTGTGGAAAACTCCTTGGAAGCTGGTGCACGATATGCAAAATCAGCTGCCTTTGCGCCAGATGCCTTCTTTGCTGACTGAGCCTGTACACCTTCCAGGTTCTTATCCTCTACACCAGTAGCGATAACGGTGATAGTAACCTCATCGGTTGCATTCTCATCGTATGTAGCACCGAAGATAATGTTTGCATCCTCACCTGCCAGCTCCTGAACATAGCTTGCTGCCTCATGAACCTCTGGAAGACTTACATCACCAGCGATATTGATCAATACGTTTGTAGCGCCCTCGATAGTTGTCTCAAGCAGCGGACTGGAAACAGCGATCTTCATTGCATCGATTGCCTTGTCGTCTCCTGTTGCATTTCCGATACCGATGTGTGCAATACCCTTGTCCTTCATTACAGTCTGAACGTCTGCAAAGTCAAGGTTGATCAGTCCTGGGATATTGATCAGGTCGGTAATACCCTGTACTGCCTGCTGTAATACTTCATCTGCCTTCTTTAATGCCTCTGGCATTGTGGTGCGTCTGTCAACGAGCTGAAGAAGCTTGTCATTTGGAATAACGATCAGAGTATCTACAGATTCCTTAAGTCTCTCAATACCACTCTGTGCGTTATTCATACGAGTTCTTCCCTCGAAGGAGAATGGCTTTGTGACAACACCTACGGTAAGGATTCCCATCTCCTTTGCCAGACCGGCAATGATCGGAGCTGCACCAGTACCAGTACCGCCACCCATACCACAGGTAACAAATACCATGTCGGCACCCTTAATTGCTTCCTTCAGATCATCAAGGTTCTCCTCAGCTGCCTTTTCGCCTACTTCTGGCTTTGCACCTGCACCAAGACCCTTTGTCAGCTTCTCACCGATCTGAATCGCGGTTGGAGCCTTGCAGAACTGTAAGGCCTGTCTGTCTGTATTAACGCCGACAAACTCAACACCTACGATATCCTCATCTACCATGCGGTTTACAGCATTATTTCCTGCTCCGCCGACACCTACCACAACAATCTTTGCCGAACCTTCTGATTCGTTTATTTTAATCTCTAACAAAGTTATATTCCTCCTTACACTTTCTACCTTAATACTATATTATTATTCCGCAAAATAATCAACCCGAAATTTGGCTTTCTTCAAAAATTTTTCTTAAATTTCTGTGACGTTTTCTGTGCCAATCCCTTTTGGGGCTGTTTCTTTGCTATTCTCTGTCAAATATATAGGAGCTTGTACTTCCATCACCACAGTTTTCCAGATGAAGCGTTCCCTTTAGCCCGCTTAATCCCCCGCTGTCTATGATTGCACAAAGCTCTGCGATCTTGTCCGTCATATTATCGCGGCTTCCAAGACTTACCTTTACATCACCAAGCGCAATCACTGCCTGCATCTTTTCATCATAGGAAATTGAATCTGCTGCAATCTCATTGTCATCAAGAAGCTGCGTCAGCTGTAAAATATCCTCTGCCAGACTGCTCTTTGCACCGCCAAGCTGTTCGTACAGCGAAACATTTGTAAAGTTGCTTCCGTCTACAACAGGAACCGTACTTGAAACGTCAATATTTTTTGCCATTACATATCCATACCGGTCAAAATAATATCGATTGTGTTCCCAGCTTACAGCTCCGATGATTGGATTTTCTGTGACAATCACCTTTACTGACAGATCCATAGAAAACTCCATACGATAAGACGCCACGCCATTTAACTGCTTTTGTGAGTGTGTCAGCTTTCTAAAAAACTGATAGAAAAAGCGCTGTTCCATAGGCGTGGAAAAAAGCTCACTTTCAATCTCAGCTTCCTGTCCATACTGACTTCCCGTGATCTGGCAGTCTGCAACATAGGCAGTAAAAAAAACGGTAACGGCGATAGCCAGAATCCCAACTATCGCCAGGATGCCTGTCAATATTCTCTTTTTTCTTTTTTCGTGTCTGGCTAACTTTTCATCCAACATATACTCTGACTAATTCCCTATTGTGCACTGTATGTTACAGTTCCACCTTCCTTTCAGCAAATAAGCTCACTCCCGCAAAGCTGCCTGTGCACCAAGCGCCAAAAGCATGCCTGCAAGATCTTCATAGCCTCTGGCGATGTGATCATAGCCAAAAATAGTTGTCACACCGTCTGCTCCAAGCCCTGCAATCGCCAATGCGGCGCCGCCTCTTAAATCAGGAGCTTCCACCTTTGTTCCAATTAAATGGCTGCCCCAAATTATGGCCTGGTTATTTTCTATTATAATCGCTGCGCCCATTTTTTGCAACTGGTAAGCCGTACGAAATCTTCCTTCAAATATTCCCTCCTCCACAACAGATTGACCATCTGCAAATGACAGCACCGCCATAATCAATGACTGCACATCTGTTGGAAAACCTGGATACGGACTAGTCTTTAAATAAGGAAGTGCCATCAATTTATCCATTCTGGCTGCAGTGAGTGTATCCTTATCTTTCCAAATCTTACAGCCCATTTTTTCAAACGGTTCTATGACACCATTTAAATGAGAAGCATCTACTCCTGTCAGTGTAATTTCTCCTGAACAGACAGCCACTGCGCTAAGGCAAGTTGCAGCCACAATACGATCAGCACCAACTTCACACGTACTCTCAAAAAGCTCCTTCACGCCATCTATTACGATGCGTCCCGTATGATCTCCTGTAATTTTTGCACCCATACCACGAAGCATACGGCAAAGCTCTGCAATCTCTGGCTCTCTCGCCGCATTGTCAATAACTGTCATGCCGTTTGCTGTAACCGCTGCAAGAATTGCCTGCTCTGTCGCACCCACTGATGGAAATTTTAAGGAAAGGTGAGCACCGCAAAAATAATCGGCCTGTGCAAAGATGTGCTCCTCCCATTCATAATGAAGCTTTACGCCAAGTGCCTGAAGGACATACAGGTGAATATCAATTGGGCGCCGCCCGATAGAACAGCCTCCCGGTTCTACGACTGCTGCTTTTTTCATTCGATAAAGAATTGGAGCAAGCAAAATAACAGAGGAACGCATCTGTCCGATCAATTCCTCTGGAATCACCCAGTTATTGACATTGCCTGCATCTATTGTCAATACTTCGCCTTCCCAGCAGCTGCTGCAGCCAAGAAGATGAAGAATCTCAAGCATTACATTAACATCCTTTATTTTCGGTACACGGTGCAGGGTCGTCTTTCCTGGAACCAAAAGTGTGGCTGCCAGCATTGGAAGGACTGCATTTTTTGACCCCTGCACGCGATAAGTGCCCGAAAGCGGACCTGTCTGCCTAATTTCCAGATATGCCACTGATTCCCTCCTTCTAAGAAGACATTGCCTTCTTATAGTATCATATGTTCTTCATTTTTATTGTGCCTCTTTTGCCTCAGATGATACGCGAAAAACAATACCCATTTCTGTCAGCAAAAATAAAATTGAAGAACCGCCATAGCTGATAAATGGCAGACTGATTCCTGTATTGGGGATAGTATTTGTGACAACGGCAATATTTAACAGAACCTGAATACCAATGTGCCCCATAATGCCGCTGACAAGAAACATACCTTCATCATCTGGTGCATTCTGCGCAATCTCCATCATGCGCCACAATAATAAAAGGAAAAGAAATATTATTAAAACTGCACCAAACAGACCAAGTTCTTCACATATGATGGAAAAAATCATATCATTTTGTGCTTCTGGCAAAAATCCAAGCTTTTGCAGACTATTTCCAAGTCCTGTTCCAAAAAGGCCGCCGGCGCCAATCGCATAAAGCCCCTGTAAGACCTGAAAACCATTGCTTAGAGGAAATTCTTCCGGATCAATCCAGGCATAAATGCGGTTCATCTGATATTCATCAAGAATGGATGCAAGAAGTCCCGATTGAAAAGCAAACACACATGTAAAAATGGCAGCCGCTGTGCTTATTAAAAAAAATGGTCTGTGTTCGGACGCCACATAAGTCATCACAAAGGCGATGCCGGCGATAATTAGCCCGGAGCTAAGGTTTGCTGACACAACCGGCAAAAAAATAGGAAGCGTGATTCCCACAGCCTTAATAATAAGACTCCAGCTTGCTGATTTTCTATAGTTTTTATGAAAAAATGAGCTCAGCATAAAAATCAGCATAAGCTTTGCAAACTCTGCCGGCTGAAATGAGATCGGTCCTACTGCAAACCAGCGCTTTTGACCGTTTACTTCTTTTCCAAAAAACAGTACAAGAATACCAAGTGCAATGCTTAATAAAAATCCCGGCAGCGCCAACTTTAACAGCTTGTGATAATCTGTCTTTGACATAAAAAGCATTGAAAAGAAAGCTGCAGTCAAAAAGATCACCTGCCTTGTGATCGTATAAAAAGGCTGACCTGGATGTTCTTTTGCATCGGTATATCTCGTTGCGCTGTATAAAATAATCAGACCGCACGATAATAAAATTGTCAGTATAACAAGCAGGCAGAGATCAAAATGACCTCTGCCCTTTTTCGGATGTACAGAATGCAGTTTTGTCATTCTACACTCCTTTATTTTCTGTTCTTAGCAATTGTCTTATTCTTAATCTGGAAGTTTTCTGACAAGCTCCTTAAAAATGCGGCCTCTTTGCTCATAATTGTCAAACATGCCCCAGCTTGCACATGCTGGTGATAATAATACAGCCTCACCCGGCTTTGCATGTGATGCGCATTTTTCAACAGCTTCTTCCATTGATGTGGCAAACTCATAATTAGTAAAGCCATGCTTTTCACAGCAATCGGCAATTGCCTTAGATGTCTGTCCAATCAGCACAAGGTATTTGATTGTGCTGCCAAATGCTTCAATCCACTCATCATAAGTTGAGCCTTTATCATAACCGCCGCCGATTAAGCATGTCGGTGTTGTCATTGCACGGATACCCTGAATTGCAGCATCCGGATTTGTTCCCTTTGAATCATTATAATAACGAACCTGCTTTTTTGTTGCTGTATACTCGATTCTATGCTCCACTGCCTTAAAATTATAAGCAGTCTGACGAATTGTTTCCATTGGAACACCCATTGCTGTGCCGATTGCAGCAGCTGCCATGATATTTTCATAGTTGCACTGACCAACAAGGTTAAATTGATCTGTTGTGCCAATAGTTTCTTCTTTTCCATCATGACGATATACTAAACGGTTTCCATCCATGCAAAAGCCCTCTTCTAAGCTGTGACGGCTTGAGAAAAATATAACTGTTGCTGGGCATGACTGTGCGAAAGAGCGCAGCACTTCGTCATCATAATTTAACACACAAAAATCATCCTTTGTCTGATTCTTTGTGATGGATTCCTTGACTGCAATGTAGCACTCCATAGTTTTATGGCGATTTAAATGGTCTGGCGTAATATTTAAAATTGCGCTCACATGAGGACGAAATGTCAGTGCAGTCTCTAACTGGAAGCTGCTGATTTCTGCTACTGTCACACTGTCTTCTTTTGTCTCTAGTGCCTTGCCTGTGTAGGCAGTTCCGATATTTCCAACAACAAACGTCTTATCTTTGCCAAAATATGCTGCCATGATCTCGCCTGTCAGCGCTGTCGTCGTTGTCTTTCCATTTGTTCCAGTGATACCAATAACCTGACCCTTTGCATAATGGTATGCAAGCTCGATTTCACTCCAAATCGGCACACCATTTTTCTTTAACTCCTCTACAAAAGCAATATCCGTAGGAATACCAGGGCTGATAACACAATACTCAGACTGATCTATAACATCTTGCGTGAGTGTACCAAGCACAATGGAAAGTGTCTCATCTGATGAGTTATCTGCCACCTGTGCACGGATTTCCTCCTTATTCTTTTTATCATTTCCATCATACAAAATGACAGACTTTCCAGCAGCAAGCAGCATACGTGCTGCACCGATACCGCTGATTCCGCATCCTGCAACTAATACTTTATTCTTCATAATGTTTTCACCTTTCTATCCCACAGTGCCTAGCGGTAAGATGAATTGCCTTTCTGGCAGAAATCGTAGAACCGCTTTCGTAAATTGCTTCACCATAGGAAATTTTTACTCACGGTGAGTATATCACTATAAATTAAGGTATGGCAATATGTTTTCAAAAATCTTTTTCACCTTTGGCGCTACAATTGTGCCTCCATAATAAATACCCTGTGGTTCATCGACTGTCATGATAATAATGACCTGTGGCTCATCTGCCGGGGCAAAGCCTACAAAGGAGCTAATATACTTTCCAGTTCCGCGCGGAAGCTTTTCTGATGTCGCCGTCTTTCCTCCTATGCGATAGCCTTCTATGTATGCCTTATTGCCGCCGCCCTCTGCCACAACACTCTCTAAGCATTCACGCATCTGTGCGCTGACTGCTTCATCAAGTACCTGTGTACCCTGCGGATAAGCAATTTTTTGTGTGCTTGTGCCGTCAAATGAACTGATTGCCATTCCAAAATGCGGCACAACAGTGTGACCTCCATTTACAAATGAACTTATGGTCGCAAGAAGGCGAAGTGTCGTCAGCTGAAATGACTGTCCAAATGAAATAGTCGCAAGCTCTACCTCACCGATTTTTTTAGGGTCATGCATGATTGTGCGTGCTTCTCCGGGCAAATCAATCCCTGTTTTTTTAAGAAGCTCGAACTGTTCAAAATATGAATAAAAACGCTCTGCCCCTAAGCGAAGGCCGACCTGAATAAAGACAGGATTGCATGAATTTTGAATTCCCTGCAAAAATGTTTCACTGCCATGACCGCTTACCTTATGGCAGCGAATACGTCTGTCCTCCACAATATAAAATCCCGGGCATGAAAAAGTGTCCTGAAATGTCACAACACCAGCTTCTAGCGCTGCCGCCGCCGTGACTGTCTTAAATGTTGAGCCTGGCTCGTATGTATCGCTTACATTGGCATTTCTCCACATATTATTTAATAAATCCTGTCTCATTTCTTCACTTTCACAGACGGTACCCTCTGGAAGCTCAAATGGATGATTTAAATCAAATTCTGGGACATTTGCCATAGCATAAATCTCACCATTCTGTGGATTCATGACTATACAGGAAACCTCATTTGCCTGCTTTTCCTCCATCAGTTCTAAGCATACCTGAGTGACAAAGCTTTGGATATTCCAATCCATTGTCAAACGAAGTGTATTTCCGGCAATGGGCTCAACACGCTGCTCAGCTGTATTTTTTAATTCAATTCCCGCTGCATCAGTATATGTCAAAATACTTCCGCCAATTCCTTTAAGCACCTCGTCATATGATACCTCCAAACCGATAATACCCTGATTATCAGAACCTGTAAAGCCAAGCACTTTGGAAGCTAAACTTCCAAACGGATAGTAACGCTTATAATCTTCGTCCACCTTCACACCGGCAAGATCCATCTCTCGTATAGCATCGCCGACTGTTTTTTCTACATTTGTCTTTATAATCTCTCTTGCCGTGATCTTTTCTACCTTTTTTTGCACGTCTTTTGGCTGCATTTTTAATGTTTCTGACAACGCCGATACAACTTCATCAGCATCTTTAATCTGACTGTGAATTACAGAAATTGTGCAGACTGTGCGGTTTGCTGCAAGCACCCTGCCATTTCTATCCTGTATCTCACCGCGCATTGCCTTTAGCTGTCGCTCTCTTGTATGAAGATCATATGCGAGTTCTTTATAATGCTCTGACTTTGCAAGCATCAAATCGCCTAGGCGCACACATAATAAGATCAGTGCTGCAACAAGCACCAATGCAATTCTAAGGATTCCCCTTCTATGCATTGTGCGTACCGGGCGCGGCAGCATGCTTTTCGCCTCTTTTTTCAAAACTTGCGTGACTATTTTCACTGAATGTCTTTTACTCCGCTTTTGCTGTTTTCTTAATTTATCTATATGCAGCAGACGATAAAAAAAAGAATCCTGAAATTCTTTTGTAAATTTCAAGATTCTTTTTATTTCTGTTACTGTGCGTTTGGATCTGCCGCTGGCTGAGCATCTGGCTGAGGATCTGCTGCTGGCTGAGCCGGAAGATCTATGACATCGTTTGAATCTGGTGCCGCATTTGCGTCTGCCGGATCCGCAATTGCTGCCTCAGGATCAATGATATCTTCGTCTGGATTTTCTGCTGCTGAATCTGTCTGCGCCTGCGCTGCCACTGCCGGCGGTACTGGAAGAGCTGCATCATCTCCTTGTGAATCTGTAAATAGTGACTCTCCTGACATACTGTCATCTGATGAAGAAGTACTCTGCCAATCATAATTATTTACATCTGCATCTAACTCAGAATAAAGTCCGATGTAATCCTTGATTGCATACCACAGACGGCCTGACAAATACTGTACAGGTGCACTTCCATCCTCATCGTTTCCTTCGTACTCATCGACTACAACATAAAGCACAAGCTGCGGTGAATTCATAGGTGCTGCTGAAATCAGTGAAATGATATATTTATCTTCTGAACGCGGAAGCTTCTGAGCAGTTCCCGTCTTTCCGCCAAAATCATAGCCATCCATCTTGACACCGTTTTCTTTGTCTGCAACCTGCACACCATAAACAGTTCCATTTGTAACTGCATACTCAAGTGCATGGCGCACTGTTGCACTTGTCTCCTCACTTATAACCTGACGCACAAGTGTCGGCTTAACAGATTCTACTACATTGCCGTCCTGATCAAGAATGCTCTCAACTGTATATGGCTTGTAATAGTAGCCGCCATTTATATCGGCGCAAAATGATGCTGCCATCTGAATCATGGTAACATTGTAACACTGACCAAATGCGCTTGTCGCAAGCTCAATCTCTCCTAGCTGATCTGCTGTATACAAAAGTCCTTCACAGCTTGCCTCACCTGGAAGATCTATTCCTGTCTTCTGGCCAAAATTATGAAGCTGCTGATACTTAACAAAAAGCTCTGGTCCAAGAAGCTTTCCGATTTCCATAAAGGCAACGTTGCAAGACTGCGCAACGGCTTCCTTTGCATCAATAATGCCACAGCCGCCTATCGCGTAGTTATGGCATTTTACCATTGTTCGTCCAATGTCTAAGTAGCCATGAGTGTCATCAAACTGCGTATCTTCTGTAATCAGTCCTTCCTCAATTGCTGCTGCATATGTAAGAACTTTTCCAGTAGAGCCTGGCTCAAAGGAATTACTGATGATACCGTTTCGCCAAATCTCATTTTGTACATCTGTTGTTGTCGGATAAGTGCTATGATCCCACTCTCCCTTTTCATTCAAATATGCTGCATACGGAGATGCCGTTGCAATCTCTATTATATCCTGTGTATTAGAAGAATCGTCATCAGCTTTCTCCTTTGAAGCTTCAGCCTGCTCCTTTAACTTTTCCTGCTCCTTTTCCAGATACTTTTCATACTCTTCTGATTTTACTTCATTATCTGCAAATGCAGCCAGCTCCTCATCAGTGTAGAATACAGAAAGATCATTTGGATTATTCAGATCATAATCTGTATCTGTAACCATTGCTTTTATAGCGCCTGTATTCGGATCCATCGCAAGAATACTGTAGCTTTTTGCCGTACGGACCCTTTCTCCATTTTCATCAGTCTCATAATACCACTCTGAGGCTGTATCACTGATTATCTTTGTCAGGTTCATATCAATCGTTGATACAAGGGAGTAGCCATCAGTTGGCTCAATCACATCGCGGATCAGATTTTTGCTGCTGTCAATATAGCTGTAGCTTCTGCCATTTGTTCCGCGAAGCTCTTCATTATAGTAGCGCTCTAGTCCCCAAATACCCTCAGAGCTGTCCTTTGTCGTAAAGCCGATGACCTTGCTTGCTAAGTTGCCATATGGATAATAGCGCTGGTATTCTGTCTCAAACCACACGCCAACAATCTTGGCACCATCCGGGCTTTCAAACTCCTCATCTGCAGATGAGGTGCCTTCTGTTTCCTGCACACTCTGGGCTTCTGTTGTTTTTGTTTCTTTCTTTTTTTCTGTGCTGTTTACCTTTTCTTCAAGCGCATCGAATGCTTCCTTTTGGCTTTCTGTAACAAGATATTTTTTGCTTGTCCAGCCTTCTGGCACATAACGAATATAATTTTTATCGGCTGACTGGGTAATTGTCTCGGTAAGCGCAGCTTCGTCTAAGTCAAAACACTGCGCAATCGCCTTAACAGTTGTTGCAAGCGTTCCCTCTCGCCCATCAATTGCCTCTGTTTCCATGATTACCTTTGGATCAATAATCAAAATATAAACACGGTTGCTGACTGCAATCGGCGTCATATTTGTGTCATAAATTTCGCCAGACTTTGCAACTAAAGTTGAACTGCTGTAATTCATCTGGCTGAGTGCCTTTCGCTCATACACTTCATTTGTAAGTGCCGCGCGTATACCAATGTAAACGACAAGAGCAGCCATGCAAAACGCAACTAAACCTGCTACAAGTCTCATTCTGCCATTTATACGGTTTGCAAGCTTGCCCGTATCCTTCTTTGCATTAGTTCTGTAAATCTTTTTTGCAGGTTTTTTTTTCTTTACATTACGTTTTTTGCTGGCTGCCTGCGTTGTCTTTGTCTTATTTTTTATTTGATTCTCATCACTGCGGAATGTCTTCATATTGTGCAACGTACCCACTCTCTGTTTTATGATAGGTGATTACCTGATGCTTTTCAGGATAGCTCATGCCAAGTCTCTGTGTCGCGATCTGGTAAATCTGTTTTGCATCGACAGAAGCATATAAAAGTGCCTCACGGTTATCATTATCCGTCTGCAGCTCTTGATAAGTCTCCTTGAGCGATGCCACCTTTTTATTACTTGCATTTAATTGTGCATTCCTCCCCACATAGCCTATTGCTGACCAAAGCAGCAATACTGCCGTCAAAACAGCGACTATGGCAGTCAGTCCATCATATGCTCTTGCATCATAACGCCTGCTCAGTGTGCCATTTATAATTCGCTGTTTATGCAGTTCTATCTGCTGACGCTCCAATTCCTGGAGTCTTTTAATACGTGCCTGGCGCTGTCTTTCAAGCTCTGGCACTTTTTTTGGCGCATAGGTTCCGCCTGCGGCTTCCTGCTCGCGGTATCCATTTTTCGGTTCCCCTTCCTGCATGACTCCAGTCCTTTCTACCTTTTTTATGCCTTTTCAAAAACGCGAAGCTTCGCGCTCTTTGAACGGCTGTTTTCCTCCATTTCCTGCTCTGAAGGAAGAATTGGTTTTCTTGTAATCACCTTTCCCTTTGAAACGCGTCCACACACACAGACAGGAAAGCCCGGCGGACAAATACACGGATTTTCATTCGTGCGAAATCTTGTTTTTACAATTCGGTCTTCCAGTGAATGGAATGTAATTATGCAAAGACGTCCACCCGGTGCTAAACGGTCAATCATACCGTCAATTGATTGTGTCAGCACATCAAGCTCATGATTTAATTCAATGCGAAGCGCCTGAAATGTCTGTTTTGCCGGATGACCCGTGCCGGCACGCATTTTAGCCGGAATTGCTGCTTTAATTATCTCACACAGCTCACCAGTAGTCTCGATTGGCTTTTTCTCGCGTGCACGAACAATGTGCTTTGCAATATTTTTTGCGAAGCGATCTTCTCCGTAATCGCGTATCATACGATAAAGCTCCATCTCGCTGTACTCATTGACAATATCGGCCGCTGTCTTTGGATTTCTCTGATCCATACGCATATCAAGCGGCACGTCCTCGCGGTATGTAAAACCACGTGAAGCCTCATCAAGCTGATAGGAAGAAACACCAAGGTCAAGAAGTATTCCGTTTACCTTATCAATTCCAAGCTCATCTAAAACATTGTCAAAGTTTACATAGTTGCTTCTTACTATGCTTACCTTGTCTTTATATGGTTCAAGACGCTTTGTCGCTGCCTGTATAGCATCTGCATCCTGATCTATTCCGACAAGTCTTCCTTTCTCTCCCAGATGCGTACAGATCTGATAGGAATGGCCGGCACCGCCGAGCGTTCCATCTACATAACATCCATCCTCACGGATGTTTAGGTTTTCGATCACCTCATCCAGCAATATTGATTTATGAACAAATTCCATGTTACTCCTTTTTCTTTCGCTGTGTATTGAAATTAACCACTCACTTTTTTGTGCATGGTCACTAACTGTATTTGTTAAAAAAGCACGGCAAAAAACACGGTTCCTGTCTTTCGTCATAAGAACCATTTTTTCTTCCCGTCATTTCTGCTATATTATTTATCAAAAACGGCAAAATGCTATCTCTGATTATGAAATCTATTTTATATTAGTTTATTAAAAATGACAATACTTTTTTCAGAATTTCTTCCGACAGAAACGGTTGTATTTCTTTTTTTTATATGCTAAAATTAAAAATGTTACTGGTCACATGTACTACATGACCAGACAGGAAGGATTTTTACTATGAAATTAGGAATCGTAGGCTTGCCGAATGTCGGCAAGAGTACTTTATTTAACTCTTTGACAAAGGCAGGTGCGGAATCTGCAAACTATCCGTTCTGTACCATTGACCCAAATGTTGGTATTGTTCCAGTTCCGGATGAGCGTATTAAAAATTTAGGTGAGCTGTATCACTCCGCAAAGGTTACACCGGCAGTTGTTGAGTTTGTTGATATCGCCGGTCTTGTAAAGGGCGCATCTAAGGGTGAGGGTCTTGGAAACCAGTTCCTTGCAAATATCCGTGAGGTTGACGCAATTGTACATGTTGTACGCTGCTTTGAAAACTCTAATATCATCCATGTAAATGGTCATATTGATCCAGTTGATGATATTGAAACTATCGAGCTTGAGCTGATTTTTGCTGATCAGGAGGTTCTTGAACGCCGTATTGCAAAGACAACAAGAAGTGCTATGAATGATAAGAGTCTTGCCAAGGAGCTTGTCACCTTAAAGAAGCTGATGGAGGCTTTAACAGAGGGACGTCAGGCTAAGACTGTTGAGCCGGATGATGAGGATGAGGCTGCTTTTATCGCCAGCTTAAATCTTTTAACAAGCAAGCCGGTTATCTATGCTGCAAATGTATCTGAAAGTGATTTAGCTGATGACGGTGCTTCCAATCCTCATGTTGCTGCAGTCCGCGAGTTTGCTGCTAAGGAAGGCAGTGAGGTGTTTGTTATCTGTGCTGAGATCGAGGCTGAAATTTCTGAGCTTGACGATGATGAGAAGAAGATGTTCTTAGAGGATCTTGGTCTTGAAAAATCTGGTCTTGACAAGCTGATTTCTGCAAGCTATTCTCTGCTTGGTCTGATCAGCTATCTGACATCTGGTGCTGATGAGACAAGAGCTTGGACCATCACAAAGGGAACTAAGGCACCACAGGCTGCCGGAAAGATTCACTCTGATTTTGAGAGAGGCTTTATCCGCGCAGAGGTTGTAAGCTATCAGGATCTTATGGACTGCCAGTCCTACGTAACTGCAAGAGAAAAAGGTCTTGTTCGTCTTGAAGGAAAGGACTATGTGGTTCAGGATGGCGATGTCATTTTGTTCCGTTTCAACGTATAAATAATTTAAAGAGGTTTTTCATGGCTTTTTCTGATACCCAGACGCAGGCCATCGCGCATAAAGATGGCCCCGCTCTTGTTCTTGCAGGACCTGGCTCCGGCAAGACAACTGTGATCACAAACAGGATTGTGACGCTCCTTGAGCGCTATCATATTCCTGGATCCCGTATTCTTGTTATCACTTTTACAAGAGCTGCGGCACAAGAAATGCAGAGCCGTTTTTTTACCCTTTACCAAAAGAGAAACGCCCGTTTGGATGCAGCACGCTCCACGGGCGTTACTTTTGGCACTTTTCACTCTGTTTTCTACCGCATTTTAAAGCATGCATACCAATATGATGCCTCCAACATTTTGACACAAAAGGAACAGTATAAAATGATTGAAAGCATCATCGATGAACTTGATATGGACGCACCTGATTTTAATGAGCTTGCCTCTAACCTGCTCGGAGAGATCTCTGCTGTCAAAAGCAACTGCCTGTCACTTGACTATTACTATGCAAAAAGCTGCCCTGAAAATGTGTTTCGCCGCGTTTACCGCCTTTATGAAAAAAAGCTTCGTCAGGCTAACAAGGTTGATTTTGATGATATTCTGACGATGACCTATGACCTTTTGTCTAAGCGGCGTGATATTTTAGATGCCTGGCGCCAGCGCTTTTCGTATATTCTAATTGATGAGTTTCAGGACATAAATCTTGTGCAGTATAAAACAATTCAATTGCTTGCTGCACCGAAAAATAATCTTTTTATCGTTGGCGATGATGATCAGTCTATTTATCGCTTTCGCGGTGCAAGGCCTGAGATTATGCTTGGCTTTGAGAAGGATTATCCAAATGCCATACGCATCCTGCTTGATATAAATTATCGCTCAGATGCCTACATTGTGGCAGCTGCCAATCATTTAATCGTGCATAACACGGCTCGTTTTCCTAAGAAAATCCGTGCTTCTCATCAGGCAGCTTTCCCCGTCCTGTTAAAGCCATGCCGTGATCCTGCTGAACAAAACAGGTATCTGACAGCACAGCTTCGCGATTATCATGCACAGGGCTATGCTTATGAGCAAATGGCAATTTTATTTCGCACTAATCTTGGAATCCGCTTTGTTATGGATGCACTTATGAAAGGCGGAATACCATTTCACATGAAGGATGCAATACCGAATCTTTTTGCTCATTGGATTTCACTTGATATAATTGCTTATCTTCGCCTTGTCTCTGGTACTGGAAACACAAGAGCTAACTGGCTTCGAATTATGAACCGCCCTAACCGCTATATTAAGCGTGAGGCTCTTGCGCCTTTTACATCTGATATCAGCGTAGCACAATTAAAAACATATTATCAGGATAAGGACTGGATGCTTGAGCGCCTTGACCGTCTTGAATATGATCTTTCGATCATGAAACGTATGTCGCCCTATGCTGCAATCCACTATCTGTCCAATGCGATGAAGTATCAGGATTATCTAAAAGATTACGCCAAGGAGCATCACATTAATGAACAGGAACTTCTTGATGTGCTGAATGCCGTTCACGAAAGCAGCCAGTCATGCCGCACCTTTGCCGAGTGGTTTACTTATATTGATACATATACAGAGGAGCTGCAAAAGCAGGCAAAAAGCCCTGCTTCAAAGGATGCAAATAATGAAAGCGGTGTCTGTCTTTGCACACTTCACTGTGCAAAGGGATTAGAGTATCCGATTGTTTTCATTCCTGATATAAATGAAGACAATATCCCTCACGCTCGTGCTGCTGTTGATGCCGATCTTGAGGAGGAGCGCCGACTTTTTTATGTTGGCATTACACGAGCAAAGGAACATCTTCATTTGTACTGTGTCGGTGAAGCCTCTGGAAAAGAAAAGTTTCCAAGCAGATTTTTAGAGGAACTAAATGAAATGTAAAAAAACCTTAAGCAGATTAGTAAATTTACTATATCTGCCTAAGGTTTTTATTTTGTCAAAATTAAATGCAATTAAAACTTCTTTGCATCCTCTTCTTCTGCTGCAAGTTCTTCCTCGCTGACTAACTCGTCATATTCCTCATCGTCAAGCATTTCCTCAAATGCGTCAGAAGCAATCTCATACTCCTCATCGGACTCAATATTTGTCAGGTTTGGATTGCCCTGCTCATCCTCTTCATAACGATACAGATAAACAGTACCTTCCTCTGCCTCAATTCCTTCGGTTGGAAGAAGCGCAATATACTCTCTGTCTCCGCCCTTGAAAATATTTAATACAATACACTCTAACTCAGAATCATCATCAAGTGTCAGGGTTACTGTATCGCGTCCCTCAAATTCATCATCATGCTTTGCCATTCTCTCTCTCCTTTCTGTTCTTTTTGCTAATTTCTGAATTTTATTCAGAAAGCTTCTCAATTGCAGCCTTGATACGTGCGATAGATTCTTCTTTTCCAAGAATTTCCATCAGCTCAGTTGCACCACCCGGTGTGGACTGCTTTCCTGAAACTGCAGTACGGATCGGCCACATTACAAAGCCAGTCTTGTATCCCTTCTCCTTTGCAAATGCACTAAGAGAAGCAAACAATGCGTCGTTAGAAAAATCTTCCTGTGCTTCAAGTACTGGAAGAACTTCATTTAACAGCTGTAAGGAAGACTCTTTTGTTGTCTTCATCTTCTTATGAACATACATCTCGCTGTCGTACTCTGGTACTTCCTGGAAGAAATCAACAAGTGCTTCGATATCTGGGAATACCTCGATACGTGTCTTTACCATCTTTGCAATCTTCTCATAATCGCAGTCTCTTGTAACTACCTTTTTGATATGTGGAAGTGCCATCTCCATATAACGGTCATCATCCATCTCTTTGATGTACTCGCCATTTAACCACTTTAACTTTCCGTAGTCAAAGACAGCCGGAGATTTACTCATCTTTGTATAGTCAAACTTCTCGATCATCTCCTGCATCGTCATCTTTTCCTGATTGTCAGCCGGGCTCCAGCCAAGCAGTGCAACAAAGTTAACGATACATTCCGGAAGGAAGCCCTGCTCTAACAGATCCTCAAATGAGGAATGACCGCAGCGCTTTGAAAGCTTCTTATGCTCCTCATCTGTAATAAGCGGACAATGAACATATACTGGAATCTCCCAGCCAAATGCCTCATACAGACGGTTATACTTTGGAGAAGATGACAGATACTCATTTCCTCTTACAACGTGAGTGATACCCATTAAATGATCATCTACTACGTTAGCAAAATTGTAAGTCGGGAAACCATCAGACTTGATTAAGATCATGTCATCAAGTTCCTCGTTATTTACAGTGATATCACCGTAAATCTCATCGTGGAAGGTTGTTGTTCCAGTACGCGGATTGTTCTGACGGATAACAAATGGCTTACCTGCTGCAAGGTTTGCCTCAACCTCTTCCTTTGAAAGTCCAAGGCAATGCTTGTCATAGATGCTGATTTCCTTATCACCAATCATAGTGTGTAAGGACTCAAGACGCTCCTTATCGCAGAAGCAATAGTAAGCCTCTCCCTTTTCTACCAGCTGCTTTGCATACTTCATATAGATGCCCTGCTTCTGACGCTCACTCTGTACATATGGGCCTACACCGCCGTCCTTGTCCGGACCTTCATCATGGGTAATGCCCGCTTTTTCCAGTGTACGGTAAATGATATCAACAGCACCTTCAACCTGACGTTCCTGGTCAGTGTCCTCGATACGTAAAAGGAAATCTCCTCCCTCATGTCTTGTAATCAAATACGCATACAGTGCTGTTCTCAGGTTTCCGACATGCATACGTCCTGTCGGGCTGGGAGCAAATCTGGTTCTAACTTTACTCATAATGTAACCTGTCCTTTCTATTCTGTCGGGTTCAAAATAAAAATATTTTCACAGTCCCGATTCAGTTTTATTTCATTCATCTTTGCATCTGATAGGGTAGCATATTCACCATAAAAATGCAAGTACTAATGTTTATGCAGTTCACGGATACGCTGATATTTACAACATAGCCCGAAGGTGAATGGCTTTCACGAGACGGACACTTGGAGCAGGTCTTTCAAAGTAATGTATGATAATAAAGAATATAACAGGAACCTGCGGAGTTTGGTCCGTCGACGAAACCATTACACCGAAGGGCTTTTGTAATATCCCCCGTGAACTGCAGGCAATTAATTTTACAATACAGAGATATTCTCTCCCTGCAGTCCGTTGAATGCGCCGTCAATCTTGGCATCTGCATGTGCGATCAGCCACTTATTTTCCGCTGTCAGTAAACGATCTTCTCCTGTTGCCTCTGGATTCTTTGTAATATCGGCATTTGTTCCCTTTGGAAGAATGATGACATCCTTAAAGCCCTTGCCGTCTACTCCGCATGGTGCATAGTGAAGTGTTGTCTCGTACATCTCAAATGCTGTTCCTGCCGGTACAAAGAAGGCTTCTACCTTTGCTGTGTCGTATGTAAAATCATCTGCTACGTCAACAAGAGATCCAACGAGCACGATCAGATCGGTAACTGCTACGTTTACCTCGCCACAGCGATGATACTCAAGTGCATTTAATAAGGAATTGTGGCCATTGCAGTATCCTACCTGAATTGGAAGCTTTCCATAATAAATTTCCTGAAACTTCTCTGCGCTCTTTGTTGCCTCTAATGCTGCCTCTGATGCCACGTAAACTACATCATCCGGACATGGAGTTGCTTCCATTGCCTGTAACAGATCACCTAATTCAATATCTGTGATCACCTTTCCAAATCTCTTGTACGCTGCGTCATTAACATTCTGAATCTTAATCATCTCTTATTCTCCTTTATATAAATTTGCCATTTTATTACCATAAATATAAAATGTTTAAAATAGCGGACTCAAACATATGAGCCCGCTATATTCTTCTTAATTGAATTGCTCCATTGCTGCGCAACTCTCACAATTCTAAAAATATTCTGATATCTTATGCAAACGGATTCTCAGTTGGATATCTTACACCCTTTGGCTGATTGTAGTTGATATCCTCTAGCGGAACACCGATATACTTGAATACCTCATACAGTGCCTTTCCAAAGTGTCCAAATGCAACTGCTCCATGATGCGGATAGTTCTTCTCAATTAATACATGACGGTAGAAACGTCCCATCTCTGGAATTGCGAATACACCGATTCCACCGAATGACTTCGTTGCAACTGGAAGTACTTCACCCTCTGCCATATAAGCACGAAGCTTGCAGTCAGCAGTAGACTGTAAACGATAGAATGTGATATCGCCTGGAACAATATCTCCCTCAAGAGTACCCTGAGTAACTTCTTCTGGAAGGTTACGTGCCATAATCTTCTGATACTTCATTGTGCAGGAAGAAAGCTTCTTGCTGCAGGTATTTCCACAATGGAATCCCATGAAGGTATCCTTCTGTGTATAATCAAATTTGCCCTCGATAGACTCCTTATACATATCAGCTGGTACAGAGTTGTTGATATCAAGCAGAGTAACAGCATCTTCGCTAACGCATGTTCCGATAAACTCACTTAAGCATCCGTAGATATCAACCTCACATGATACCGGAATACCCATTCCAGTCAGACGGCTGTTTACATAGCAAGGTACAAATCCAAACTGTGTCTGGAATGCCGGCCAGCACTTTCCAGCGATTGCCACATACTTGCGGTATCCTCTGTGTGCCTCAATCCAATCAAGAAGTGTCAGCTCATACTGTGCAAGCTTTGGAAGAACCTCTGGCTTCTTATTGCCTTCGCCAAGTTCTGCTTCCATCTCTGCTACTTTAGCCGGGATTCTTGGGTCATTGTCATGCTTCTTAAATGCCTCGAACAGATCAAGCTCGGAGTTTTCCTCGATCTCAACACCAAGGTCATACAGTGGCTTAATCGGTGCATTACATGCTAAGAAGTTTAACGGTCTTGGTCCAAAGGAAATAATCTTTAACTCAGACAAACCAATGATTGTTCTTGCGATTGGTAAGAACTCATGCATCATGTCTGCGCACTCCTGTGCTGTTCCAACAGGATACTCCGGAATATAAGCACCTACATTGCGAAGTTTTAAGTTGTAGCTTGCATTCAGCATACCACAGTATGCATCGCCTCTGCCATCTGAAAGGTCATTCTGGCTCTCCTCTGCTGCTGCAACAAACATCTTAGGTCCATCAAAATGTTTTGCAAGAAGTGTCTCAGAAATCTCTGGGCCAAAGTTTCCAAGATATACGCAAAGTGCATTACATCCTGCCTTCTTGATATCCTCAAGAGCCTGAACCATATGGATCTCGCTCTCTACGATACAGACTGGACATTCGTAAATGTCCTGTGCATCATACTTTTCTGCATATGCTGCTACAAGAGCCTTTCTTCTATTTACAGAAAGACTTTCTGGGAAACAGTCACGGCTGACTGCTACGATTCCTAATTTTACCTGAGGAATGTTGTTCATGATAAATATGCCTCCTACGTTATATGTATCTATTTTTCAGCACGCATTTTACGCGCACCTGAATTACTCACTTAATTACTCGCCAAATACAGCGATGTAATCTTTCTTAAACTTCTCAATACCCTGATCTGTTAATGGATGCTTTACCATCTGCATCAGTACATTGTATGGAACTGTTGCGATATCAGCACCTGCAAGCGCACAGTCGATTACATGAATCGGATTTCTTACGCTGGCTGCAATGATCTGTGTATCAATGTCATCATACATAGCAAAGATATCAGCGATAGTGCGGATCAGATCCATACCTGGTGTAGAAATATCATCAAGTCTTCCAAGGAATGGAGAAACATATGTTGCACCTGCTCTTGCTGCAAGAAGTGCCTGTGCTGCTGAGAATACAAGTGTCACGTTTGTCTTGATTCCCATTGCGGAAAGTGCCTTTGTTGCCTTTAAGCCTTCTGCTGTCATCGGGATCTTTACAACCATGTTCGGATGAATTTTGCTGATTGCAATACCTTCCTTAATCATAGTCTCAGCATCTGTTGTGGTTGCCTTAACCTCACCGCTGATCGGGCCATCTACGATTGATGCGATCTCTGCGATTACTTCCTCAAAAACACGTCCTTCCTTTGCAATCAGGGACGGATTTGTGGTAACACCGCAGATAATTCCCATATCATTTGCCTCTTTAATGTAATCAACATTGGCAGTATCAATAAAAAATTTCATAATAACATACACCTCCAAATCATTGTCATGGACCAAAGTTCTTATCCATGCATTTGTAATAATCATAATGCATGGCCCTATAAAAGTCAACTTGTTTGTACAACTTCTACATCAATTTTCTTGACACTTTTCTTTTTTTTCATATGCTTTCTTGCACTTTGACTAAGGATCTGCTATACTTAAATTCAGTTCACGGATTCGTGCATCGGCATCTTTTCCGACTCGAACACTACACTGCATTACTATGCAAAATATGGAGGATTATTATGAGCGAAAGAAAACTCCCTACAATTTATACCTGTTTTCCGGGAGGAAAACACAAGGTTTTAACAATGAGCTACGACGATGGTAAATTAGAAGATCGCCGCCTTGTTTCCATCTTTAATAAATATGGCATCAAGGGTACATTCCACTTAAATTCCGGTCTGGAGATGGACACACGTATTCCAACCTCTGAATATCAGGAACTCTACAAAGGACATGAAGTTTCCTGCCATACATTAACTCACCCGACAATTGCACGCTGCCCTATGGAGCAGGTAGTATCTCAGGTACTTGATGACCGTAAAAATCTTGAGGCAATCATGGGATATCCGGTACGCGGACTCTCCTACCCGAATGGCTCTTACTCAAAGGAAATCATAAATGCTCTTCCGTCTCTTGGCATTCGCTATGCACGTACTGTAACAAGCACAATGTCATTTGCAATGCCAGAAAACTTCCTTGAGTGGAATCCAACCTGCCATCACAATAAAAATCTGCTTGAGCTTGGCCAGCAGTTTGTTGATCTGTTCAAGAAGCAGTATCTGTATATGATGTATGTATGGGGTCACAGCTATGAGTTCACTAATCAGAATAACTGGGAACTCATGGAAGACTTCTGCAAGTTAGTCGGTGGACGCAACGATATCTGGTACGCAACCAACATCGAAATCGTTGATTACCTTGACGCAGCAAAGAGACTTCAGTACACCGCAGACTGCTCACATGTATACAATCCAAGTGCAGCATCTGTATGGATCTGTGTAAACGACACCAACTTCATTGAATTAAAGGGCGGCACCATGACCGAGCTTCCAATTGGAGAATGGGCAAAATAATATTAGAAAATTGAGAGCATTTAAACCTTAAAAACTTTGCAAATAAAATGAGTTTTTCAGGTTTAACCTTAAAAACTTCTATATAATCAATATTTTTTCAGGTTACACAGCAAAAAGCAGCCCAAATTCAGGCTGCTTTTTCCTTACTTAAAATTCATCTGATTATTCTTTTTTCATCGCTGCCTGAAATTCCTCTAATGTCATTCCAGCACGCTCTGCAGCCTTTTGTACGTCAAGAAGGTCATCTCGAACAAGGTCAATGAGTTCAGTAATTCGGCCTTTCTCCTCTCCTTCTCTTCTCGCTGAATTGATAGAGTCATTCCAATCTCGTATTGCTTTTTCACGGCTTCGATACATCGCCA
>CAKQXY010000013.1 GCA_934292725.1 uncultured Lachnospiraceae bacterium | reverse complement strand
CTTTCTCTTTTGTAAAATATCGTTCAAATGCAGACATTCGGCTCTTACCAAATAAAGGTGACTGTGCACTGCACCATAAAAGCCACATCTTGTCGACATTCTTTTGCTTATCCGGGTGATCCTTAGGAAGAAAATAGGCTTCTCTTGCTGCCCGCTCAAGACGATCAAGCAGCGCCCTGCCAGCATATTTTTCTCCATCCACCTCGACTCTTTCAAAGCTTCCATCTTCATTCATCGGAATACAGCCATGAAACAACAAATTTCCATTCATACATAAATACATGCTTCCGCTGCTGTAAAGAAAACGCACATGACGCTGCAAAGCTTCGCTGTGTGCAAATGATGCAGCTAACACATCCATAAGCTGCGCTTCTTTTTGTGTAAGCTCAAGCGGATTTTGTGGATCAACCGTTGGAAAATTCGTATCAGTTAACGGACACGTAATTCCATTATACTTATACAGTCCTTTCTCGTAATCAATATGTTCAAGCAAATTTCTGTCTTCCATATGATATTCTGGATGACGGTGCACCATCTGGCCAATAAGTTTTAGCTGGATAACAGCCATCGCTTTATGCATCTTAGCTGACAGACTCTTTGCCACCTTATCATAGACATTTTCATCTAATACCTTTGGCAAAAAGCGGGCGCATAAATCATCATGGTAAACCTCTGATGCAAAATCTGATAAAGGGCGCAAATTAATTCCATAACCATCTTCAAGGCAGTCGAAATTGTTATAGCTAATTCCCATGCGCACAACATTTGCAATTAATACGCGGTTTCCGCATGCAGCACCCATCCATGAAATATCATGATTTCCCCACTGAATATCAACATCGCCATATTCAATTAACTCTTCCATGATCCTGTCTGGGCGTGGTCCTCTGTCAAAAATATCACCGATTATATGAATCCAATCCATTGTCAGACTGCGGATTAACTTGCAAAACTGTGGAATAAATGTATCTGCAAGCCCACTTGACACAACTGCCTCAATAATGCTGCTTCCATATTCTAAACGGCCCTCGTCCTGGCCTGGATATAAAAGCTCTTCCATAAGATAATCATACTCATGCGGAATTTTGCTTCTAACATGCACACGTGAATATTTAGCACTGACACCGCGGCACAGCTGTGTCAAATAAAAAATAGTATTCTTCAGCCATTCATTTGTATCCCTGCCGTATTCATGCATCAAACTAAGTACCTTAACCGGATCATAAATCAAATTGGCAAGCTGATTTTGCTGTGGATTAGTCAGTACATCCTGAAATTGAATGCGGATCTTCTCGCGAATTACTCCCGATGCACCATTCATCAACTCTGAAAAACCCTTATACTCACCATGCAGATCACTAAAAAAATATTCTGTTCCTTTTGGCAGACTGCTCATCGCTGTCAAATTTGCAATTTCGCACAGCGCCGCCTGACGGTTTGGGTATTCTCTTGCCAAAAGCTGCAAATATCGTTCTTCCATTCTTAAATCCTCATATCTTCCTGTGCCTTTTATCTCAGGCACAAATACTTGTGCAAAATCTCATGCAAAACAGAATAAAACAAGATATTCTGTACATACTGTCTTTATATCGTCTTTTGCCGTACCCGGGAACGAAGCAAACGGCGTTTATCCATAGATCATGGTAACAAAAAGAGCGGCTGCCCAAAAAGCAGCTGCCCTTTTTGCATTCCGGCAGCATAGCTGCGGATTTATTTTTCTTCAATCTCAAGACTAATATCATTTTCTGTCAGAATCTTCTCAAGCTCTGCTGTGTCAAGACCTGCACCCTTCTTTGCAATATAAGCAGCCTTAATAAGATCAAATGCTCTTCTTTGTCCGCTTCTTCCAAACTGAACAAGCGCTGGAAGATTATTCTCAACATTGCTTACAAATGCCTTCTGAAGTCCCATGCGTGCAAGTGCCTGGAAAGCAAGATAGATGTTGTCAAAACTCTTATCCTGACTCTTCTCAAGAAGCAGGCTCAGTGCCAAACGGCCAATCTTCTCTCTGCTCTTTGCTGATCCATTTTCCTCGATAGTTTCAATATCGATTAAACTGCTGACATCCTCATTTGGATAAAGATCAAGCGCCATCTGCAGCTGATACAGACGATCTAAGCGATCCTGCGGGATTGCATCCTCACCCTTTTCCTTCTTCACTGCAGCAAGCTCCTCTGCAATTGGAAGACCTTCAAGCAGGAAGTTTACAAAGTTTCTGCTAACCGGACCTGCAAATGTGGAGGATTCTACCTGCTTAAACTTGCTCTTTAACAGCTCCTGAATAGAAAGATCAAACTCATCATTATCCAGTTCCTTATAATCAGCATGAGTGATCAGCTCCTGTAATAAGAACAGGAAATGAACTGTATCAACTACCTCATCATCAACTACCTTAAAGCTGTCAATAAATCCCTGAATATTTCCAAGACGAGCCTGTGCCTCTGTGCGAAGTACCATAACTGGCTGATAGTTTCTATTTTCCTTCGGGAACTTATCTGCAAGCTCAACTAACTTTTCGAAGTCTCTTGCATTATATGTTGCAAGCAGCTCCATATAATCTGTATCCGGTGCGCCCTTCTCCTTTAAAAGCTCTAACAGAGCAAAACTCTGATCAGTCTTTTGTGCACGCAATGAGCGGAAGAAACGGCTGTTTAACTGTGATACGCTTAACTTATCCATGTTCTGAGTATAATCAGTTACAAAATGCTCTGCAATAGTTACCTCAACTGCGCCAACACCCTTATCTAAACTGTCAAGCAAAGCTCCAAGCAGACGATATTCATTGCGAAGCTTCAGATAACGGATACGAAGCACATCACTAGAAAGCACCTCCTGACGGTTCGGATGATCATTCTGGAACTGCTTTAACTCCTCATCCTTCTTTACAAAAAGCATCATGAAATAAACAACCTGCGGTTCCTCGCCAAACTTGTAGGAACTAAGCGGGCGATACATAGGTGCTAATGGTGCATGCTTTTTGCCTGCATAATGCTCCTGAAAATGTTTAAAGAAGCCCTGACGATCCTCTACTCTATACTGGCTGCTCTTTCCTGTAAACCAAGAAATCTCATTTTCAATTTCTTCTGCCTTTTTACGGAATTTATGGCTTTCTAATGTCTTATTATAATCCTGAAGTATTACCTGTCTGTATGGATTTTTAAGCAGAACCTTTGCTGCCTGCATCTTTTCTTCTGCCATTTGTTACCTCTCTTTCGCTGCCGTGCAGCTTTTTCTATGTAATTTCTGCACTTATCATATCACAAAATTTCAAACAATTCAATTCAATTTTACCAATTTCATTGAATAAATTCTAAAAACAAATAAAAAATGCCAACCTAAGGATTTTTCCCTCAGGTCAGCATTTTTCAATTTTTTTATTTGTTAAAGCTCAATGTTTAAATTCTTCGGGCCAAAACCAAGCGGAAGAATTTCTTTTAAGGTCATGATCTTATAATGGTTTGGTGAGGTTCCCAGAATAATTGGGAAGGTCTCATAATCACAAAATTCCATCATAACCTGACGGCATACACCACATGGTGCAGTCAGCACAAGATCGCCATTCTCTGGACCTGCTACAATTGCTATTGCCGCAAAAGAGTGTTCTCCTTCGCTGACAGCTTTAAAGAATGCAGTACGCTCCGCACAGTTGCTCGGCGTATAGCCTGCATTTTCAATATTACAGCCACGATAAATTTTTCCATCAGCTGTAAGAAGCGCAGCGCCTACCTTAAAATGAGAATACGGCGTGTAGGCCATTTTTCTAGCCTCAATTGCTTCTTTAATTAAAACTTCTGCATCAATATTCATATACATATTCCTATTACTTAGATTTGATATACGGCTTTCCGTTTGCAGCCGGAACTCTTGCCTTTCCGACAAACAATACAAGTGCCAGAATTGTTACAATATATGGAATCATTGAAATTAAGTTCGGAGAAATAATATTGCTTGTTCCTGCCAGAACCTTTATGCCGCTGCAAAGACCAAACAGCATACATGCAAGCATTGCTCCGTGAGGTGTAAACTTACCAAAAATAACAGCAGAAATTGCCATAAAGCCCTGACCTACGATAACGGCCGGCTTAAACTGGTTTGTAGTTGCCATCGTGATATAAGCACCGCCGAGACCAGAGAAAAATCCTGATAGAATAACAGCAATATAACGTGTCTTTGTTACGTTGATACCAAGGGTATCACAAGCCTGTGGATGCTCACCAACTGCACGAAGGCGAAGACCAAACTTTGTCTTGTAGAATAAGAACCAGACAACCGCTACACAGATAAAACAAATGTAGCCTGCCACATGGATATTTAATACGTTATTCCAGAAGGAACCTGCCGGGAATACACCGTCAAGAAGCTTCGGAAGACGGCTTGCGTCATCAGTAATTGCCGGTGTATCAGTACTGTCTGCGAATAACACACGGCAAATAAAAATTGCAATACCAGGTGCCAAGAAGTTAATAGCAGTACCAGAAATTGTCTGATCTGCGTTGCAGGTGATGCAGGCAAATGCATGAATCACTGCAACAAGTGCTCCTGCCACTCCTGCTAAAACAAAGGCTAACCATGGTGCTCCTGGAACAAAATAGCAAAGTGCTGCACCTGTAAATGCACCTACTGTCATCATTCCCTCAATACCAATATTTACAACACCGCTTCGCTCTGAAATACAAGAACCAAGCGCCGCATACAGAAGCGGAGGCGTTGCGATCAGCATAGCGTTGATCAAAAGTCCGAGATCTTTTATAAATTCATTCATCTTACTTTCCTCCCTTCTGCATCTTCTTCTGAGCAAATGCCTTGAATACATGTGTGATCGCAATAATTAAGACGATCGCACCCATGATAATATCAAGAACCTCCTTTGGCGCACCAACAAGGTTTAACTTAGAACCACCGTACTTCATTGCACCGTAGAAAAGTCCAGCAAAGATACAGCCAATTGGATTAGAGCTTGCGATTAACGCAACTGTAATTCCCTGGAAACCAAAGCCTTCCTGTCCAGCAAACTGTGCGATATGCATTGCATTTCCAAGAATCTGTACCGCACCGCCAAGACCTGCCAATGCACCAGAGATAGCAAGTGCCTTCATAACTGATGCACTAGAATTAATACCGCCGTACTCAGCAGCGTGACTGTTAAATCCAACGCTTCTAAGTTCATATCCAAGCGTTGTCTTATTGATGATATACCATATGATCACGGCTACAACAATTGCAATAATAATTCCATAATTTATTGTTGTACAACCTGTCATCTGACGCACTGACAGCGGCAGCAACATCTTGGCATTGTCCAAAATATCAATGGTCGCTTCCTTTGACGGTGCCTTAATTCCAGGAAGATTTACAATATAGTTGGAAAGATAATAGGCAATCCAGTTCATCATGATAAAGGAAAGTACCTCATTGATTCCCTTTTTCACCTTTAACAGACCACAAAATGCAGACCACACAGCACCTGCTGCAGCTGCTGCAATCAGACAAAGCGGAACTGTAATTATTGCTGGCAGCGGACAAAACATTCCGATTACAGTCGCTGCAAGACTTCCCACTACAAACTGACCCTCTGCACCAATATTAAATACACCTGTACGGAAAGAGAAAGCTACACTCAGACCTGTAAAAATTAAAGGTGTTGCATAGACAACTGACCACGCCAAAAATTTTGGTTTTGCGAAAATTCCAGTAAACAGCTTTGCGTAAATAACGCCTGGATTCATTCCTGCAATTGCCAGAATAATTGCACCTGTTAAAAATCCGATCAGGATTGCAAACAGCGTGTAGATAATATTTCCTTCTAATATGCTCTTCTTATGCTTCATGCTGCTTTCCTCCTGCCATCATAATTCCAAGGGTCTTCTCATCTGCACCTGCAGCCGGCATACTTCCTGTAATCTGTCCGTCAAAGATAACCTCAATACGATCAGATACACTCATAATCTCATCCAGCTCAAAGGAAACAAGAAGCACAGCCTTATTTTTATTTCGCTGCTCAACTAAGTAGCGATGTACAAACTCAATAGCACCAACATCAAGACCACGCGTCGGGTTAACGGCAATCAAAAGATCCTTATCATTTGTGATCTCTCTTGCAATAATAACCTTTTGCTGATTTCCGCCTGAAAGCGTTCCTGCCGGACGAGACTCACTTCCTGCCGGACGAATATCAAACTTCTCTACAAGATCCTTTGCATGAGCCATAATGGCATCCTTTTTTAAGACACCTTTCTTTGAGTACGGCTCCTTCATGTAATTTTGCAAAATCAGATTTTCAGCAACAGAAAATTCTAGCACCAGACCATGCTTTTGGCGATCGGCCGGAATACTTGTGATGCCGCTATCAAAGATTTCCTTTGGCTTTTTGTTGAAAACATTCTTGCCGTTAATAAGGACTTCACCAGACTCTCCCTTTTTCAATCCTGTCAAAATTTCAACAAGCTCTGTCTGTCCATTTCCATCGACACCGGCAAGACCTACAATCTCACCTCTTCTAACTGACAGATTAAGTCCCTTCAAAATCTCAACACCACGGTAATCCTTTCCATGAATATCCTTCACTTCCAGAACAACCTCTCCTGGCTTGATATCCTTCTTTTCTACCTTAAACTCAACCTTACGGCCTACCATCATGGCTGCAAGATCATTTTCATTAACATCACTGACTTTGACTGTATCAATATATTTTCCCTGACGGATAATTGTACAATAATCAGCACAGCTTGTGATCTCTTTTAGCTTATGAGTAATCAAAATAACAGATTTTCCATCAGCTGTCAGATTAGAAATAATTTCCATAAGCTCTGTGATCTCCTGCGGTGTCAGCGACGCAGTCGGCTCATCCAAAATCAGAATGTCTGCACCACGATAGAGAACCTTTAAAATCTCAACACGCTGCTGCATACCAACAGAAATATCTTCGATCTTTGCATCCGGATCTACCTGCATATTGTAGCGCTTTGAAATTTCTTCTACTCTTTTTCGGGCTGTCTTTAAATCAACACTAAGACCCTTCATAGGCTCCATTCCAAGGATAATGTTTTCTGTGACAGAAAATGGCTGTACAAGCATAAAGTGCTGATGAACCATACCAATTCCAAGTTCAATAGCGCGGCTTGGACTGTGAATCACTTCCTCTTTTCCGCCAACAAAAATCTGTCCGGATGTTGGCTGATACAGACCATAGAGTACATTCATAAGTGTACTCTTTCCTGCTCCGTTCTCACCAAGGATTGCATGAACCTCACCCTTGTGAACGAGCAGATTAACATGGTCATTCGCTGTAAAATCGCCAAATTTCTTGACTATCTCACGCATTTCGATGGCTGGCTTCGTCACGTCCATATGACTGATTCTCTCCATCTCTTCCTCCTCCTTCGTCATATTATAAGCACTCAAAATTGCTCCTTTGTCTATGCTTTTTCTTTATGTGGTAACAACATCAATAAAACCGCTATTATGTGCAAGTTCTTCTAGCTGTTCCATATACTCTTTTGACGGACTTTCATAAATCCGATACTCTTCCCTGACGCCAAAAGGACGGTATGAGATGAGTTTGTAGCGCACTGGATGAATACTCTGATATGGCCTTAACAATTCTCCAGCTTTAATAATTGTATTTTCAATATCAAACAGACCTGGTACAATGACGGTACGAATTTCAAAAAGTTTTCCTAGTTTTGCTAAAAATACCGCATTCTCAAGTGTGTTTTTATTTGGCATTGCTGTGACTTTTACGTGATCATCCTCACTAAATGCTTTAATGTCCAGCATGACACCGTCTGTAACCGCTAGCAGATCGTCTTTTCCTGCAAACGGTGTGCTGCCGTTGCTGTCCATCATCGTATTTAAACCAACTTCTTTGCAAAGCTTAAATAATGATTCAACAAACTCACAATACAGACTGCACTCTCCTCCAGAAACAGTGACACCGCTTATAAATGGAATCTGCTTTTTGATCTGTTCAAAGGTCTGTTCTGGTGTCAAATTGCATATACGGGGGCTGCTTCCAAAACGGCATGTTTTGATGCAAGTGTCGCATCCTACACAGCGCTCTGGAAAGAAACGCACCTTTCCATTTTCATTTTGAAGCGCTCCCACAGGACAGACCTGCACACAGGCCATACAGCCTGTGCACATATTTCTTGTCTCTGGATTATGACAATAACGACAGTCCCAGTTACAGCCCTGAAAAAATACGGCCGTGCGATTTCCCGGACCATCTACGCTGCTAAATGGAATAATTTTATTGACCGGCGCCGTGATCATTACCGAATCCTTCTTTCCTGAACATGACCATTTTCAGTTGCACCTGTTGCAAGCTGTGTTGTATTTTGCAGCACACTCTCACCCTTTTGATACTTTTCAATCTCAGAACGCTTTGCTAAGTATCCGGTGACACGAATTACATCGCCGTCACTCTCATAGAAGGACAGGTAACGAAGATCAGCCTGGAATGCACCCTTTACGATGTCGAGCACAAACTGCGGATTCTTGTGTACTGTCACATCTACTGGGAAGATGTCGCCTGTACCAGATGGGAAGTACTTGTGGAAGCGGCTGCAGTGGCGCAACTGATCAATTAGTTCCTTCGGTTCCTCTCCAATCGGGATTCTCGTTCCAGGAGTGATGTTCTTATCCTGTGCGATGCCGACCTGTGCATGTAAAAGGAAATGACCGCCTGTCGCCTCACAGTATGGATTTACATGTGCGTTATTAAATGCATTGATTGCCTCCATGATCTCAACACCGAGGTCATCTGCCTCCTTATCGTGACCAAAACGTGCCTTTTTGCCTTCAAGCTCCATCAGAATATTGACACACTCTGCCATGCCGACCATACCAAACATAGCTGTGAAACGATCTCTATGGATAAAGCCTTCTTTTGCAAGGAAATTGCTCTCAAAAAAGCCGCTATCCTCCACCTCAAAACGAATACGCTCATCCATATAAAGTGCCATGCGCTCCATTACATATGGCAGCTGATTTTCGAAAAAGTCCTTTTTATCCTTTGCGCGTTTTGCAATATTTCCAAGGATCAGACGGCACAGCGTATAGGAACCGCCGCCTAACAAAAGACCATTGTAGCAGCTGGCAATGACGTAATTCTCACCGAGTTCTTTTTTGAACATCTTATGATTTGCAAAGCTCGGCTTCGCCGTCTTAAGTGCTGTTTTCACACACTCAATACCAAAATCATCTGGTGTGATATCAGTATCATATTTCATCGTAATATTTGGTACTGCATCTAAAAGTTCACGCTCTACCTCTAAGATCAAACGTCCTGCTCTGGTAGCCTTTGGTCCGATGTCCGCATGGGAGAAGGAATCGAGAACGGTGCGGTCGATATGGGTAAAGAACAGCTTAAACAGCTTCTTTGCCTGTGCCTCGTCCACATCATCCATAAATGGCTCAAGCAGCTCATCAAGATTTCCAAGATATACTGGATAATTTGTGACACTTGGAACATTCTTATAAAAGATTAAAAGAGAATTTAATGCCTCATAAATATCCTTCGGCGGGTCAAGCTGTAAGAACTTGCTTCCTTCTCTCATAAACTTTGCATAGTCCGGCACAATATATCTCGGTCTTACCGGTGCATGACCCTCAAACAGATCACAGATGCATTGTTTTCCCTCAACCGGCTCAAGAAGATCCTCGAGTCCGTCTGGAAGATCCAGTACCTCAAGCAAAGAGTCTGCCTGTCCTGCAAGGTTAGTCAGCTTCTGCTCATGTGTCAGTTTACGGCTTGTAATAATATTTAATATTTCCTGTCTCGTGTTTTCCACACGTTCCATTGATATTGGTCTCAAAATGGCACCATCCTTTCTTAAGCTTACTTAAATTGGTACAACACTTTAATACAGCCTGCTTTTGTTGCCGCATTAAAGTGTTGTTATATTTCAGAGTTTAGTATTAAACGCTACTTTCTCATTTATATTCTATACTGTTTTTTGCTTTTAGTAAAGAGTTTTTCAAGAAAAAAAGAACCGCCGCGGCATACCGTGACGATTCTTATCTATTCTCATTCTACGAAAAGCACATTCACCTCGGGGCTTTCGCTTAGGTAACATTGCCTCCCATTACAGCACCTTCGAAAGGAACTCGCGCGCACGCTGCGTTTTCGGATTTGCAAAAAACTCCTTAGGATCACCACTCTCTAAAATACGGCCATCATCCATAAAGATAACACGATTTGCAACTTCTCTTGCAAAGCCCATCTCATGAGTGACAACGATCATGGTCATGCCTTCTGCTGCAACGCTCTTCATAAGATCTAGTACCTCTCCTACCATCTCCGGATCAAGCGCACTTGTTGGCTCGTCAAATAAAATTACATCCGGATTCATGGCAAGTGCTCGCACAATTGCGACACGCTGTTTTTGACCACCGGAAAGTGTGGATGGATACACATCTGCCTTAGATTCAAGACCAATGCGCTTTAAAAGCTCCATTGCCTCATTTTTTACTTCCTCGTGGATCTGCTTTTTGCTCTTTCCTGTTTTTAGCCTTTTTGCTTCCTTACAGCGTACATACTCTGGTGCCAGCATAATATTTTCCAGCACAGTCTTATTATTAAACAAGTTAAAATGCTGAAATACCATACCCATATGACGGCGATGAACATTAATATCTACCTTCATATCTGCAATATCAACACCATTAAAAATGATCTTTCCTGATGTCGGATCTTCCATACAATTCAGGCATCGTAAGAATGTACTTTTTCCAGAACCAGAAGGGCCAATAACTGCAACAATATCACCCTTCTCTACTTTAAAGTTAATTCCCTTGAGAACCTCAAGATCATGAAAGTTTTTCTTCAAATCAATTACGTCTATCACTCTTCTTCAGGCTCCTTTCCATTAATTTAATACCAAGGCTGATCAAAAGTACAATCACAATGTAAATAAGTGCCATTACAAGATATGGTACCATAAACTCATAACTGTTTGTTCCGATATAGTTGAATGCAACATAAAGATCGGCGGCTCCGACGAAACTGACAACAGATGTCTCCTTGACAAGTGCAATAAACTCATTTCCGAGTGTAGGCAAAATATTTTTTACAGCCTGTGGGATGACGATTTTGATCATAGTGACCGAAAAACTAAGTCCGACTGCTCTTCCTGCCTCCATCTGTCCCGGATCTACGGATTCAATGCCCGCACGCATCATCTCTGAAATATAAGCTCCGCTGTTTAAGCCAAAGACAAGCATGGATACCTGCACACCTGTCATATGCGCTCCCAAAAGAGGAAGCAGTACATAGTAGCACACCAGAAGCTGCACAACCATTGGCGTTCCGCGAAACAGCCCCACATAAAAGCTACAAAAGCCATTCAATACACGCGGAAGAAGCTTATACTTTGGCATTACTCTTACTGAAGCAATCAATGTTCCAATCAGCACACCAACTAATAGACCTACTACCGCAATCATAACAGTATTCTGAAGGCCTTCAAGCACACGGACATATCCACGCTGCTCCACGAAAATCTCAATAAAACGGTCTATTTTACGACCAAAATCTCCCATCCTGTTACTCCTTACAGTGAATTAATTGCTGCAGTGATGCTTTCTGCCGGTGCTGCGTCAATGATAACATAATCCAGATTTCCATTCAGAAGATCCTGTACAGCTAAGGAACCATTCTTATATCCAACCAGAGTCATATCAAATCCTGCAAAGTCAAGATCTGCACTTCCCTCAACATAAAACTGAGCTGTTGTTCCATTCTGTGCACCAACCTTTGTCTTGCTGTCAAAGGTCTTAAAGATAGCTTCTACATCTTCCTTTGTCTTGCATGCATCAAATGTCGTATCATCTGCTGCAACAATCAGCTTCTGTGATGCATTATAGTAAGAATCAGTAAATGTTACCTGATCTTTTCTACTCTCAGTAATAGTAAGTCCTGCCATTGCGATATCACACTTCTGCTGTCCAACAGCCAGACATACAGCATCAAAATCCATGTTCTGAATTACAAGTTCTTTGCCTAAATAATCAGCAAGAAGCGCTGCCATCTCCATATCGATACCACAGTAATCTTCGCCCTTCATATACTCAAATGGCTCAAAACCTGCATTAGTTGCTACGACTAACTGATCCTTAGACTCATCATATTCTGCGGACTTTACCATAACAGGCTCGCCATCGCCAAAATAATGATTGCAGATCTCATCAAATGTGCCATCCTCCATGATCTTTGCGATGAACTCATTTGTCTTCTCTAACAGCTCAGGCTGCTCCTTATCTACACCAAATGCATACTGCTCACTTGTCAGGTCAATATCAATAACACGAACTTTTGCATTTTCATCTGCCTTTGCTTCTGTTTCCTTAGAAGCTGCCTCGCTAGATGCTTCCTCAGAAGAAGCCTTTTCAGAAGAAACTTCCTCAGAAGAAGCCTCTTCTGAAGATACCTTTTCTGTCTCTTTCTCAGTCGCTGCCTCGGTCTTCTTCTCAGTTGCTGCCTCAGTCTTCTTCTCGGTTGCTGCCTCAGTTGCCTTTGTTGAAGCTGCTGTAGTAGTCTTCTTATCACTGCTGTTTGAACCACATCCTGCAAGCATTACTGCTGCTACCATTGAAACTGCTGTCATTGATGCAAATACTTTTCTCATAATCTATTCTCCTCTTTTTGGCTGTTTATCGGTGATTGCGATATCATACAGCCATAATTACACACAGTAACCTATAAGTTACTGTGTAAAAAAGATGGCAGTGACCACGTCACTGCCACCTCGTTATGGCATTATCCGCTGATTAGTCCAGCTCGTATACGTCGCCGTACTTCTCCTCGAACTCTTCCTGATTCTTTGGAACTACAAGATCACCAGCAATGATATCCTTCTTTGCCTTCTCGATCTTCTCCAGAACATCCTTAGACAGGTTGTCTGTTGTCGGAGCGATATCAACACCGCCTGCTGCCAGGTCGTATGTCTCAACGCCGCCCTCAAGTGTTCCAAGAATAGTCTTCTTTGTTGCATCGTAGCAAGCGTTATCAACTCTCTTTAAAGCGGAAGTCAGGATAGTCTCAGGTGCCAGTGGGCTCTGGTCAGAGTCAACACCGATTGCCCAGATCTTATTTTCCTTGCATCCATCGATAACACCGATACCAGTACCGCCTGCTGCGTGGAATACAACATCTGCACCCTTTGTTACCATGGTATTTACTGCAGTCTTTCCACCACTTGCATCACCGAAGTTGTTTGCATTGTACTGAAGGATAGTTGCATCTGGATTTGCATCAAGAACACCTGCACAGTAACCATAACCGAAGGAGTTCATGGTCTCATTTGCTGCTCCAGTAACGAAGCCTACGATGTTGCTCTCGGTTGTGTAACCAGCTGCCAGACCTACTAAGTAGGAAGCCTGCTCCTGCTCAAACATCATACATGTTACATTATCCAGATCTGCATTAGAAGCATCATCAATGATAGCAAACTTCTGATCCGGGTAAAGCTCTGCTGCATCACGAACAGCATCAGCCATCATGTATCCAACACATACAATAAGATCATAATCCTCATCTAAGAAGCTCTCGATATTCGGAACATAATCTGCATCACCCTTAGACTCAATATACTTAACTTCACAGCCGAATGCCTCGCCTGCTCTCTGTAAGCCTTCCCATGCGGACTGGTTGAAGGAACCATCGTTTACACCGCCGACATCAGTAACCATACCGATTTTAAATCCAGTTCCATCGATATCCTCTTCAGTCTCTGCCTCAGTCTCTTCTTCTGAAGATGCTTCCTCACTAGATGCTTCCTCAGACTCTGCCTCAGTTGCTTCCTCGCTGGATGCTTCCTCACTAGATGCTTCCTCGGTCTTAGCCTCAGTTGCTTCCTCACTGGATGCTTCCTCGGTCTTAGCCTCAGTTGCTTCCTCACTGGATGCTTCTTCACTAGATGCTTCCTCGCTGGATGCTTCTTCGGTCTCTGCCTCGGTTGCTACTTCACTAGATGCTTCCTCGGTCTCTGCCTCAGTTGCTTCCTCGCTGGATGCTTCTTCACTAGATGCTTCCTCGGTCTTAGCCTCGGTTGCTACTTCACTGGACTCTTCCTCAGTCTCTGCCTGTGCGGAAACGTCCTCACTGCTTGCCTCTTCAGAAGATGCCTCTTCGCTGGATGCTTCCTCGGTCTTTGCCTCGGTTGCTTCCTCGCTGGATGCTTCCTCAGTCTTTGCCTCAGTTGCTGCCTCTGTTTCTTTCTCAGTTGCCGCTTCGGTTTCCTTCTCAGTAGCTTTCTCAGTCTTTGCCTCAGTAGTAGCTACCTCTGTTTTCTTCTCTGTAGCTGCCTCTGTCTTCTTCTCAGTTGCTGCTGTAGTTTTCTTTGTGTCAGCCTTGCCACAAGCAGCAAGAGATGCTGCCATAGAACCTGCCATCAAAACGGCAAAAAGTTGTTTCCTTCTCATCGTCGACTCCTCCTTATTAAGATGCTGCGTTTTTTGATAACGCTCCGATTCTTGTTCATTGTAGCACGTTGCTTTTGTGTCGTCAACAGTCACCTTACGTGTTTTTCTCAAAATTTCTTCTTTTATTTTACATTTGAAAGTAAAAATATTAAACCTGCGCCTGTGAAGACAGATGCTGGCGAATGCGATTTTTAATCATATCCATTGCTACCAGATTCATACCGCCCTCTAGCACAATAATGTCTGCATTCTTCTTACTCGGCTCTACAAATTCCTCGTGCATTGGCTTTACCGTATTCATGTACTGTGAAATCACAGACTCTAATGAGCGCGCACGCTCAATTACATCACGCTGGATTCTTCTGATAATACGAATATCTGCATCTGTATCAACGAAAATTTTAATATCCATTTCTTTGCACAGCTCTTTGTTTTCAAAAATCAGGATTCCCTCCACAATAATAACATTTGTCGGGTAAATCACCTGAAAATTACGGCTTCTGTTGTGAACTGTGTAATCATAAATTGGACAGTTGATTGGCTCACCATTTTTTAGCTGACGCAGATGCTGCAGCATAAGATCAGTGTCAAATGCATTCGGATGATCATAGTTTAAATGTGTTCTTTCCTCATACGTCATTTCATCGTGTGCCTTATAATAATCATCATGCTTAAGCACAGTAATCTGATCACCAAAATGATTTACAAGCTGTTTTGTAAGTGTCGACTTTCCACTGCCTGTTCCTCCTGCAATTCCGATTACCAGGATATTGTTATTACTCATTTGCCTTATCCTTTCTTATTATGTCTCTTAGTGCTTCTACTGCTGTTGTAATTGCAAGCTCCGTGTCATGAACAACTGGATTTTCCATGTTCAGCTTTGCGCGCTCCTGATTTGCCACAACCAAAAAGATAGATCCAACGCGCACACGAAGATAATTTCCAACAACAAATAATGCCGCTGACTCCATCTCAGATGCAAGGCAGCCTAAGCGTTTCCATGCTTCCCACTTATTTAAAAGCTCATAGCTTACAGGCTTTGTCTCTGGCTCATGCTGTCCATAAAATGCATCCTTACACTGAACAACACCTACATGATATGGATATTTTCCCTTTTCTGCTGCCTGCACAAGTGCCTGCACCATATGAAAATCAGCAACTGCCGGATATTCAATTGGTGCATATTCACGGCTTGTCCCTTCCATACGAATTGCACCTGTTGCAATCACTAAATCACCGCTTTTTACAGGAATCTGCATGCCTCCGCATGTTCCGACACGAATAAATGTATCGGCACCAATCTTTACAAGCTCCTCCATTGCAATTGATGCAGAAGCACCACCGATACCAGTTGACGTTACACTAACCTTCTCTCCTTCAAGATAACCTGTGTATGTCACATATTCACGACTGTCCGCCATCTTCACTGGATTGTCAAAATGAGCTGCGATCTTTTCACAACGCTTCGGATCTCCTGGAAGAAGCACATAGCGGCCTACATCACCTTTACCTAGCTGAATATGATACTGCAATTCTGGCTTTTCTGAATAATTTACCATACTTTTCTCCTTTCACCTTATATTTATTCTCATATTTTCTGATCTTGTTGATAGTATATCATCTCAAGCATCTGAAAACAAGCACGATTCCTTATTACTTTTTAAGAAACAATGCTACTGTCTCTATTCCTCCAGTAGCCGGGAACATATCAACGGCTCTAGCTTTTACCATACGATAGCCCGCTGCTTCTAATACCTCTCTGTCACGCACAAGACTTGTAGGCTTGCAGGAAACATAAACAATTGTTGGAACATCAAATGCGATAATCTTAGGAAGTGCCTTTGGATGAATACCATCTCTTGGCGGATCAAGCACTATCAGATCTGGTTTCTCAGTCAAATCATCAACAACCTTTAACACATCACCTGCTATAAAGCTGCAGTTATCAAGTCCATTTAATCTGGCATTGACACGCGCTGCCTCTACTGCTTCCTCAACAATCTCCACACCAGTCACATGTTTTGCCACAGGTGCTAAAATCTGAGCGATTGTTCCTGTTCCGCTGTAGAGATCAAAGATTACCTTCTGATTTGTTTCTCCAATATAATCTCTTACCGTCTGATATAAAAGCTCAGCCCCTCTTGAATTTGTCTGGAAGAAGGAAAACAATGTAACACAAAATGAAAGTCCCAGTAACTTTTCAGTAATCCAATCTTTGCCGTATAAAACTTCTGTGTGATCACTCTGAACAACATCTGCAAGTGAATCATTAGTAATATGTAAAACACCTGCAAGGCTGCCTTCTAATGGCAGCGCCTTTAATTTCTCAGTCAGTTCTGCGAGCTGCATACCAGACGCATCTGCCTGTGAAGATGCAACTACGGCAACTAAAAGTTCTCCCGTTGCAGCGCTAGAGCGAAGCAGCAAGTGACGAAGAACACCTTCATGGCGCATTCTATGATAAAATGGAATATTCAGTTTTGAAAAATGGTCAAGCACTGCCATTGCAGCCATACGCATATCAGGTGTCATAATCTGACATGTTTCAATACCTGCAATATCATAAAAGCTGCCTCTTTGATGCATACCAAGTGCAAGAGGACCACCCATATAAGAATCACCAAATGTCAGCTCTACCTTATTACGGTATCCGCTTACAACAGGACTAGACGCAATTCCTTCAAACGCATAATCTGTACCGCCATTATCAAGCATTTTCTTAATCTGTGCTTCTTTGATTGCCAGCTGCTTTTCATATGGAAGCGTCTGATACAGACATCCACCGCATTTTCCTGCCCACTCACAAAGACAGGCAGTCTCATCAGCTGACTTTTCTAATACCTCAAGCAAGATGCCTTCTATTTTTTCTTTTCTCTTTTTCTTTACACGAAAACGGATTTTTTGACCTGGAATACCATATTTTACCTGTGCAGTTTCCCCTTCGTCTGTCACGACAATCGCTTTATCTGGAAAAAGAACCTCCTGCACGCGGCCCTCATAAATCTCGCCTTTTTTCATACAATCTCCTTTTCTTGAACTAAAATCCCCGCCGTTTTGCGGCGGGGATATCATTTTTATTTACTTACCTATTGATGTCAGATCAGTCTTCATCCTCATCATCAGACTCTTCTTCCTCGGATTCTTCCTCAGCCTCATCAGATTCCTCTTCTTTAGCCTCGTCCTCTTCCTCTTCCTCCTCTTCTTCGTCATCATCATCGAAGAAATCGTCGTCAAAGTCATCATCAAAATCATCATCCAGATCATCTAAATAATCCGGCTTCAGATAACGGTACAGTGCATATGCTGCACCTGCAATTGCTGCAATTACAGCGATTGCTGCAATCACATAACAAAATTTACACTTTTTCTCATTCTCTTCCTTAGACTTGAGAACCTCATGAACCTTTACTGCCTGCAGCAGATCATCAAACTTTGCCATAAAACCCATCCTTTCTTTTTTCTAAAGATCAATTTAGAATAGTATACCATATGATCTGTAAAATTACTAGCTTTATCTTTGTCGTTTTAGATAAATTTTATTAAATCTTTTTAAGTTTTGCAAATCCTGCGAACAATTTTTTTATGCCGGCTGTATCAAACTCAACTGTTACCTGATAATCTTTTTTCATATCTTCGACTGCAAGCACTGTTCCTTTTCCAAATTTGATATGGGAGACTCGGTCGCCTTCTTTGTAGTCAAGACTATCTGGCTTTGGACTTGAAAATGCTTTTGCATACTTTAAATCAAAGACATTATCATAGTTTGTCTTTTTTGCCGTTTGACTTCCCTGTGATGCACTAAATGAACTGCCTGATGACATAGAAGATGAACCGCCAAATAAACTGCCTGATAGTGAGTTTGCAGTCATAGATGGTCCTTTCTTAAAAAGGCCACCGAATGTTTCTTCCTTCCAGTCAAGCTTTTCCTGCGGCAGTTCTTTAACGAAACGGGAAATTGCACTATATTGAATATTTCCATGAACCATACGCTGCTTTGCTGCTGTCAGTGTCAGCTGCTGCATTGCTCTTGTAATACCCACATAGCAAAGTCTTCGTTCTTCCTCAATATCCCCCGGATCACCACTGTTCATTGACATGTAGCTTGGGAAAAGTCCTTCTTCCATGCCTGTCATATAGACAACTGGAAACTCTAGTCCCTTTGCACTATGCAGCGTCATTAATGTTAAACTGTCTGCCTCACTGTCCATGTTGTCAATATCTGCTACAAGCGCTACCTCCTCCAAAAAGTCAGTAAGCGCTGCTTCATCATGATTTGCATAATAGTCAGCTGCTTTATTCTGAAATTCTTCAAGATTTTCCTGCTTTGCCTGTGCCTTATCTTCCTCAAGCTTTTCTAACTCTTCTAAATAGCCAGTCTGCTCTAAGATGCTTTCAATCAGCTCTGCTGCATCTAGCTCCTTTGCAAGAGCGCGAAATAACATGATCTGATTGACAAAACCTTTTATCTTATCAGCTGCCTTTCCCATTCCAGGAATCTGTTCTACCTGCTCCATTGCCTGAAACAGACGCATTCCATGTTCAGATGCATAGACAGCCAGCTTATTTAGCGTCACTTGTCCAATTCCACGCTTTGGCACATTGACAATTCTTGTAACAGACAGATCATCACGTCCGCTGTCAATTGTCTTTAAGTAGGCTAAAATATCTTTGATTTCCTGCCTCTGATAGAAATTCACGCCACCGACAAGACGATACGGTACACTCTTTTTAATGCATTTTTCTTCAAATGCGCGTGACTGTGCATTTGTACGGTAAAGAATTGCGCAGTCCTGATATTGATACTTTCCCATATGAACTGATGTCTGTATCTTGTCAATTACATCCTCTGCCTCACCATAAGCAGTCTCGTATTGAATAAAGGAAACCTCTTTTCCGTCTCCATTTTCACTCCAAAGATGCTTTTCCTTTCGATGTGCATTATTTGCAATTACTGAGTTTGCAGCCTCGAGAATATTATTTGTGGAACGGTAATTTTGCTCAAGCTTGACAACCTTTGCACCTGGAAAAGTCTCCTCAAAGCTTAAAATATTTGTAATGTCTGCGCCTCTAAATTTATAGATAGACTGATCGTCATCTCCAACTACACACAAATTATGATATTTTCCAGAAAGCAGGCGAATAAGTTCAAACTGAACTGAATTAGTGTCCTGATACTCATCAACCATAATATAGCGCAAACGCTCCTGATAAGCTTCTAAAATATCTCTATTTTCACGCAGCAGACGAACTGTCAGAAGAAGCAGATCGTCAAAATCAACTGCGTTATTATCAATTAATGTTTTCTGGTATGCTTTATAGATTTTTGCCTCCTGGCACATACGAAAATCTCCGCCAGCCTGTGTTTCAAAATCCTCTGGCTCAATCATTTCATTTTTGGCAGCTGAAATTACACCAAGCAGCGGTCCTTCCCTATACTGCTTAGGATCAAGGTCAAGCTCCTTAACTGCCTTTCTGATTACACTCTTTTGGTCGTCTGTATCGTAAATTGTAAAGTGATTATCATAGCCAAGACGGTCTATATATCTTCGCAGAATGCGCACACAAGAACTGTGGAATGTCGCTACCCATATGCTCTCTGCCCCAAACTCAACCAAGCGGTCGACACGATCTCGCATCTCCTGCGCTGCCTTATTTGTAAAGGTAATTGCCATGATATTCCATGGATTTACTCCCTTTTCCTCAATCAGATATGCAATACGGTGCGTCAGCACACGCGTTTTTCCTGAGCCTGCTCCCGCAAGAATCAAAAGCGGCCCCTCAGTGCAGCTGGCCGCCTCTTTTTGAACTGGATTTAATGACTGTAAAATATCGGACACGTTTTTCCTCCATAAAAATGGAAGAAAGACTGTACGCACAGTCTCCCTCCATTATCTTTTTTATATTTTTGTAATTATGCAAGCTTTGTACCGCAGTTTGAGCAGAATCTTGCACCATTTGTCGGTGTTCCGCAGTTCGGACAGAACTTCGGCACAGTACCATTTGAAGATGGAGCTGCCTGATTTTGCTGTGCATTATTCTGCATATTGCCGTTCATCATCTGGCCCATCATCTGACCCATTGCCATACCCATCTGCATGCCAGCCATATTGCCTGCCATGCTGCCGGCTGCTGTGTTTGGCTGTGTAAGCGCATCTGCCATCTGCATCTGTGTATATGTATTTACATTTCCGATCATGGACTGAGCTGCCGCCTTCTGCTGCATCTTGGCAACCTCCTCTGGATAGGAAACACTCTGGATCGTAAAGCTTGTAATAGCAATTCCAATCTTTACCATCTCCATATCAAGATCTGATGCAATACCCTTGCCGATGTCGTATGCATTTGCCTGAAGGTTAAACATATCCTTTCCTTCTTTTGAAATCCACTTCATCATCAGCATATCAAGCATAGACATTACACGTTCCTTGATATCTTCTACGTTGAACTCTGACTTAATGCCGGCAATCTTGTCGATTAAAACCTGCTCATCAGAAACCTTGAAGCTAAATGTACCAAATGCACGGATTGGCATACCGCCAGGCAAGCCCTGAACCGGCAGATTAATCGCATTTTTTGTGCCCCACTTTACTGTAAATTCCTTTGTATTGATAAACAGCACCTCTGCACGCAGCGGTGTGTTAAATCCAAATGTAAAACTTTTCAGTGTAGATAAAAATGGAATGATATCGGAAGAAATATCAAAATTTCCCTCTTCACGGAAAATACCCTCGATTCTTCCATTATACATAAAGATCGCGTCCTGTCCAGGACGAATAATCAGACGGCTCCCCTTCTTGATCTCGCTGCTTGGGAACTTCCAGAAAATAATATCATCCGAGTATTCTTTCCACTCTACAACACTGGAGAATTGTCCACCAAATAATCCCATACTCGTCAACCTTCCTTATTTTTGTAGTTAGTTCAGTTTTGCTTTCAGTGCTGCTAATTCATCATCAATATCAGATGTACCTGCCACATCATCAAGATCATACTTACGTGCCAGATCATCTACATTTGTATCTGCAGACTCATTTAACTGTGCCATAGCATTTGCAGTATCGAGCATCTTATTTGCCTTTTCCTCCATACGATCAAATGCTGACATATTGTTTGATACACCCCTTAATGATGATCCAACCTGATTTACACGCTCCTGAGCCTTAGCAACAGCTACCTTCGCCTTGATAGTTTCCTTGCGTGCTCTTAAATCTGAGATATCATTTACAAGCTTATCATGCATCTGACGCATCTTCTGTGCGTTTGCTGCTGCCGTATCATATGTGAGCTTTAAGCCTTCAAGCTTAGTCTGTGCTGTCTTCTTTGACTGTAAAAATACTCTTGCATCATTGTCATTTCCTGCTGCAACAGCCTTTTCTGCATACTTCTGATACTTCTCAACCTCTGCAAGTGCCTCGTCATAAGCTCTCTTTGCACGCGCTTCTTCAGCCATTACTGACGCTGTTTCTGCCTTTACCTTGCCTAAATCGTCCTCAAGGTTTCTCATGTACTGATCAATCATTTTTTCCGGATTCTCAGCCTTATCAAGCATAGCATTGATGTTAGCTGACATAATATCTTTAAATCTCTGAATTACTCCCATAGTCGTTTCCTCCTTTTAAAAAACTATGTTTGTTAACCTGTTACCTTCATTATATCGTATCTTTATGTGTTTGTCACTAGGATTTTGAAAATTTCTCTTGCTATCTGGTTTTGAAAACGATATAATGTAGTTATTACAGTTCACGCATCCAGCTAGCTTCGTATATTCCATGCTTGCATGAGAATTTTACTAAGTGAATGGGCGTCCCGTGAACGTCAACATTGCTACACAATATTTAGGAGGCTTTCCATGACTAACGATGAGCTTTTTTCACAGCTGCTTGATAAAATCAGCTCTTTTGACTATATACATGCTGACCAGATTCCAAACATTGATCTTTACATGGATCAGGTGACAACCTTTATGGATACACATCTTGGTGCTACAAGGCGCTATGATGAGGATAAGGTTTTAACAAAAACTATGATCAATAATTATGCCAAAAACAACCTGCTTCCCTCTCCGGTCAGAAAAAAATACACAGAAAACCATATCTTACAGCTAATTCTTATTTACTATATGAAAAGCTTTCTGTCAATCAGCGATATTGAAACTATGCTAAAGCCATTGACAGAGCATTTCTGGGATGAAAACAGTTCCCCAAATTTTGAAGAGGTTTACAGTAAGATTTTTTCATACGCAGATAATGGCATCAAACCGCTTGCAGACGATCTTAGACATAAATTTGAGACTTCAAAGGAAACTTTTTCCTGCGGTGACGATGAAAAAGACTCCTACCTGCAGCTATTTACGTTTCTTTGCATGACAATTTATGATATATACATGAAAAAACAGGTCGTAACAGGTGTCATTGATGAATTAAAAAGACGTCAGGATGCCTCTGATGAACGAGCAAGAGCTGCTGAAAAAGAAAAACGTGAAGAACGAAAGCGCAAATAAAAAAAAGCTACCGGCATACATTCTAGTATGTCAGTAGCTCTTTTATTATATCTTGATTATTCAGCGTCTGGCTTTTCAGACTCTACGATTGCACTCTTCTGCATCGGGATACGGCAGTTTTTGTTATTTCCAAACTCTACGATTACTGTATCATCTGTAATGTCGATAACAGTTCCGTAAAAACCGGAAGTTGTCAAAACGATATCGCCAACTTCAAGTGCAGATAACATCTGAGACTGCTTCTTCTGCTCCTTCTTCTGAGGACGGATTGCAACAAAATACATAACACCGATAATGATTACCATATAGCCAACGATCATAATCAGGCTGGTTGCTCCATTTGCGCCAGTTGCGGCACTATCTGCTGTTGTCGCACATCCTGTCATAGAAAACAGTGCGGTCATAACTGCTGCTGCAGCTGCTAACTTCTTCTTCATAGTTTCCTCTCATTTCCGCTGCATATGCAGCTTGTAATTTCGTATTCGAATCTACAATTCTAAGGCAATGCCCCGAGGTGAATGTGACCTAGTCCTGCGGACCTGCAGCCATAGATTCGAGCATATTCTTTTTATACTCCGCAAAGCATCCGTTGTCAATGCTTTCACGGATTTCAGTCATTAAATTATTATAAAAATACAGATTGTGAAGAACGCACAGACGCATTCCAAGCATTTCCTTTGCTTTTAACAGATGACGAATATACGCTCTGCTGTAAGCGCGGCATGCCGGACACTGACAGCCTTCCTCGATTGGTCTTGCATCAAGCTCATAACGGGCATTGAACAGATTAAGCTTGCCATGCTTTGTATAAACATGACCATGACGGCCGTTTCTGCTTGGATATACACAGTCGAAGAAATCAATTCCGCGGTCAACACCCTCAAGGATATTTGCCGGAGTTCCAACACCCATTAAATAAGTTGGCTTATTCTTTGGCAGATATGGTACCACTGCATCTAAAATGCGGTACATTTCTTCATGACTTTCTCCAACTGCAAGTCCGCCGACTGCATAACCATCAAGATCCATCTCGCTTATGCGTTTTGCATGCTCAATACGGATATCCTCATAAACACCGCCCTGGTTAATTCCAAACAACAGCTGATGCGGATTTATTGTATCCTCAAGTGAATTTAAACGTGCCATCTCTGTCTTACATCGTGCAAGCCATCTTGTGGTACGCTCTACGCTGTTTTGAATATAGCTACGGTCTGCCACAGAAGACGGACACTCATCAAATGCCATTGCAATAGTAGAACCAAGATTAGACTGAATCTGCATACTCTCCTCTGGTCCCATAAAAATACGATGACCATCGATATGAGACTGGAAGTAAACTCCCTCTTCCTTAATCTTTCTCATTCCGGCAAGAGAAAATACCTGAAAACCGCCGGAATCTGTCAGAATTGGGCGATCCCAGTTCATAAATTTATGCAGACCGCCAAACTGCTTGATCAGCTTGTCTCCCGTTCTTACATGAAGATGATACGTATTAGACAGCTCTACCTGTGTATGGATTTCCTTTAAATCCATTGTTGACACAGCACCTTTAATTGCGGCAACTGTACCAACATTCATAAATACAGGAGTCTGAATCTCACCGTGAACGGTAGAGACACGGGCTCTTTTAGCCCGTCCCTCTGTTTTTAAAATTTCATATTCCATTATTACTTACCTTATTTAGAAGCCTTCTTTGCCTTACGCTTGTCAAGAGCATTCTTTAAATCATACCACAGGCAGCCTGCGATGCATACAGAAGAATAGCATCCGCAGATAACACCTACGATAAGCGGCAGTGCAAACTCCTTGATGGATGTCACACCGAGAATATAAAGAACTACTACCATGATAAGAGTTGTCAAAGAGGTATTGATGCTTCGTGACAATGTCTGTGTAACAGAAACATTGACAACCTCTGCTAAATTCTTGTTAGTGTGCAGATTCTCACGGATACGGTCAAATACAACGATTGTCGCATTGATAGAATATCCAACGAGAGTCAGCATACAAGCAATAAACGTATTTCCTACAGTCCAGCGAAGCACTGCATAAAATGCCAGTAAAACAAAGACATCATGAAGAAGCGGAAGAACAGAGCTTGCACCAAAGCTAAACTCCTTGAAACGAATCCATACGTAAATTAACATAAAGATTGCTGCAATAATGACAGACAAAATTGCAGAACGCTTCATCTCACCGCTGACTGCAGCACTGATATTTTCAGTCTGAATGGTACTCTCATCTACTCCAAAAGTCTCTGACAGCTTACTGTAAAGTGCATCTCTTTCATCTACAGTAAGTGTTCTTGTCTTAATGATAACCTCGTTGCTTCCTGTTACAGGTGTCATCTGGATATCATTGTCACCTGTTACCTCGCTTACAACTGGCTGTACATCACTTTCGAGCTTCTCAACACTGTAATTCTCATTAAAGGTTACGCTAGTGGAAGCACCGCCGATAAAGTCGAGGCTGTAATTGAAGATATGACCCTTTACACCGCTGACTACCATCGCAACAATACCGATTGCAATAACAATACCTGATGCGCTGTAAAACAGCTTTCTTTTTCCAATAAAGTTAATTGTCTTTGTGTAAACAGTCTTTCCGTAAAGCTTTTCATCCTGCAGACCAACTGCATAGAAGCTCTTCAAGATATTCTTTGTAATTACAAGTGCTGTAAACATGGATACAACAATACCAAGAGCCAATGTCTGAGCAAAGCCCTTTACTGTACCAGAACCAATAAAATACAAAACACCTGCTGCGATCAATGTAGTAACATTTCCATCGATGATTGCAGAAAATGCCTTAGAAAATCCTGCATCAATTGCTGTACGAACACTCTTTCCAGCGCCGATCTCCTCACGGATACGCGCAAAAATAATACAGTTTGCATCTACAGCCATACCAATACCAAGTATAATACCGGCAATACCAGGAAGTGTAAGTGTAATTTCCTCGTTAAACGCACTTAACAGGACAATTACAAGTGCAGTATACATAACAAGCGCGATAGATGCTGCCAAACCTGGAATACGGTAGTAAATAATCATGAAAGCAAATACTAAGATCAGACCGATCAAACCAGCCATAAGGCTTGTACGAACTGCATCCTGTCCTAATTTTGCACCAACTACCTGTGAGCGCATCTCCTGCAGCTGAACAGGCAGTGCTCCGATACGAATATTGGAAGCAAGTGTCTGTGCTGCCTCAAGATCACCCATACCAGTGATGGAGCATGTATCAGACGCAATATGCTCATTTACAGTCGGGGCACTTAACACCTCGCCGTTGTACATGATGTAAATTCTGCCCTTTGTCGGTGCCAACTCTTCTGTTGCCTTAGAGAATGCCTCAACACCATCAGATGTCAGAGTCAGATTTACAACATACTCTCTTGCATTTGTTGTTGCATTGCTTCTTGCACCGGCCTGTGCGTCCTTGATCTGGTTTCCGTCCATAACCTTGGTTCCCTCTGGATCACTTGAATCCGTACAGAAAATCAGGGTACCTGGTTTTCCAAGCTCCTGCAAAACTGCATTTGCATCTGTTGCACCTGGAATGTCAACCGTAATACGGTCAGATCCCTCAAAATAAACCTGTGCCTCAGTTGAATAATCCTGCACACGTTTTTCAAGCTTTGCCTTCGTGTCGGACATATCCTGGCTGTTTACATCGCCTACTGCCTCATAGGTGATGCTGACACCGCCTCTAAGGTCAAGACCAAGGCTGATGTCGTTTAAGCTTCCTGAACGATCACTTCCAAGGCCGCTGACGGCTGTGTATACGACAAATGCAATGACTGCCAAAAGCACAACCAGACGGATAATCCCTTTTTTCTTGCTCATCTTTCTATCTCCTTCTCTATTCGGAGGCTGTATAAGATAGTCTCCTTTTTCATACAGATCTATGATCCGTACTAATTCATGTTAACACACGTGGGAGATTTCACCGGCAACATCAGCAGATGCCCCTGTCTCTTCTTCCATGTCAGCAAGTGCTGCCTTAATCATAATGGCACACTCGATACGCTTCTGCTGCATCTTACAGCCAACATCATAGGAACCTGTGATAGAACCTGTGAAGTTGTATGCATTTGCATTACAGCCACCGCTGCAATAATACTTCGCGAAGCAATTCTGACAGGCTGGCTTTGCATAGACATTGCACTGTTTAAATTCATCGCATATATCCGGCTTTACAATACCATCGTAAACATTTCCAAGTAAAAACTCTTCCTGTCCAACAAACTGATGGCATGGATAGAAATCACCCCATGGGGTAACAGCCAGATATTCTGTTCCAGAACCACAGCCTGACAAACGCTTTGCTACGCATGGGCTCTGTGTCAAATCAATATTAAAGTGGAAGAAATTAAATCCCTTTCCTGCTTTTCGATATTCCAAATAAGCATCAGCAAGCTTATCATATTCTTCAAGGATACGCGGCAGATCTTCTTCGCGAATTGCATAATCATCCTCTGGTGATGCAACAACCGGCTCCATAGACATCTGCTTAAAACCAAGATCAGCATAATGAAGCACATCCTTTGAAAAATCGAGATTATTTCTTGTAAATGTTCCTCTGACATAATAATTTGTCTGATTACGGCTTTCTGCAAACTTCTGGAATTTTGGAACGATTAAATCATAGCTTCCCTTTCCGTTTCTGAAAGGACGCATTTTATCATTTACTTCTTTTCTTCCATCGAGACTAAGCACCACATTGCTCATCTCTTTATTACAGAATTCCATTACTTCATCATTTAAAAGCACACCGTTTGTGGTCAGTGTAAAACGAAACAGCTTATTATGCTCTTTTTCAAGAGATCTTCCATATTTTACAAGCTCTTTTACAACATCCCAGTTCATAAGAGGCTCACCACCAAAGAAATCGACCTCAAGATTTCTGCGGTTTCCAGAGTTTGCAACTAAAAAGTCGAGTGCCTTCTTGCCGACCTCAAGGCTCATAAGTGCACGGCGTCCGTGATACTCACCTTCCTCAGCAAAACAATACTTGCAGGCAAGATTACAATCATGGGCAATATGCAGGCAAAGTGCCTTCACTACCGTTTTTCTCTTTTTGAAGTCTGTCATATACTTCTGATAAATATCCTCTGTATACAGCATTCCCTCATTCTTTAAACGGGTGATCTCTTCGTAGGCAGCCTCAAGCTCTTCTCTTGGGTAACTGTCAAGAGAAGCAAAAATGGCTTCCTTATCTTCCTGCTTCTCATATACAGGAATCATATCATATACCACGTCATCTACTACATGTACAGCGCTGGAGTTTACATCCATAACAATGTTGTAGCCATGGCTCTTATATTGATGTATCACTACTATTCAACCTTTCTTATCTTTATCCTTCTTCATAAAAATGCATACAATGGAAAACCGAGGAGTTTCCTCCCCGGCTTTCCATCAACCAAGTCCAGAAAAATTACTTGTTGTTTTCGCAGCTCTGATTTCCTACTGTACAGGAAGTCTTACATGCGGACTGGCAAGAAGTCTGGCACTCGCCACAGCCACCCTTTGCCATGGTGTTCTGCAAAGTCTTGCTTGTTAAAGTCTTAGTTTCCTTCATATCTTCATCCTCCTATCTCGAATATCTGATAATTCACAGTGAAGTATAACATAAATGTGGAGAAACTGCAAGTAAAAACTATTCTTCTTCCTTATTCTTACTATCTATATACGCCCAGATCTCCTCACGTCCCTGCTTGGTCTCAGCGGAAAACGGGATCAATACCTCACTTGATTTCATGCCGAGTGTAGTTCGTATCTCTTTTACTCTTGCTGACAGCTGACTTCTCTTGATCTTATCGAGCTTTGTTGCAATGACAACTGGGGAGAATCCTGAGTTAACCATCCAGTCAAACATCTGACAGTCGTTTGCGGATGGCTTGTGGCGAATATCTACAAGCAAAAACACTCCCTTTAACGGCTTTGAGGTGTGCAGATAGCTCTCGATCATTTTTCCCCACTTTTCTTTTGTTTCCATTGAAACTTTTGCAAAGCCGTAGCCTGGAAGGTCAACAAAATAAACACTTTTTTCCTGCGCATATGAAGCGTCAAGACCTTGTGCTTCTATCTCTTTTTGAGACTTCTCGCGATACTCGACCTTATAATAATTAATTGTCTGTGTCTTTCCTGGCTCTGCTGATGTACGCGCATATGCCTTACGGCTGATCAGGCCATTAATTAAAGAAGACTTTCCTACGTTTGATTTTCCTGCAAATGCAAATTCTGAAAATTCATTTTCTGGAAGCTTGCTAGTTATACCGCAGACTGTCTCCAGATTGACTGATTTGATAATCATGCTTCAAAAACCTCCTTTACAACTTCGCGCATATGCGTTACAAAGCGTACGCACAGCCCTGTTGTTACTTCGTCCGTCAACTCCTCATAGTCAGCACGGTTATCAGCCGGCACAAATACAAGCGATACACCTGCTGCCTTCGCTGCGAGAAGTTTTTCCTTTAAGCCGCCAATTGCAAGTACACGGCCGCGAAGCGTAATCTCACCTGTCATTGCTACATCTGGCCGCACTGCACGGTTTGTTACTGCAGAAAGAATTGCCGTTGCCATTGTAATTCCGGCACTCGGACCATCCTTTGGCACTGCACCCTCCGGAATATGAATATGTATATCATGTGTTTCAAACCAATCACTTTCAATACCATACTCACCTGCCACACTCTGTACACAGCTAAGCGCTGCCTGTGCTGACTCCTTCATGACATCACCAAGCTTTCCTGTCAGCTTCATCTGTCCCTTACCAGGTGTTACATTTACTTCAACTTCTAAAGTTACACCACCTACGCTTGTCCATGCCAAACCTCTTACAATTCCCGGCTCACCCTTTGCTGCTATTTCTTCTTTGTGGAAACGCTCTCTGCCTAAATAATCGGACAAATTGTCTGGTGTGATTTCAATTTGTTCGCAGTTTTCCTCAAGATATTTTAGAGCAGCCTTGCGGCAAATAATAGCAAGCTGTCTTTCAAGTCCACGAACACCAGCCTCTTTTGTATAGCCGCTTATCACCTTTTCAAGTGCACTCTGATCCACTCTTAAAAGATCTTCTGGCAGTGCTGCCTCTTTAATCTGTTTTGGGAGCAGAAAACGGCTGGCAATCTGATATTTTTCTTTTTCAGTATAGCTGCTGACCTCTATGATCTCCATACGATCAAGTAATGGCTGCGGAACTGTCTGTAAATTATTTGCTGTTGCGACAAATAACACATCTGAAAGATCAAGCGGTACCTCAAGATAGTGATCTGTAAATGTTGCGTTCTGTTCTGGGTCAAGTACTTCTAACATCGCAGATGATACATCTCCATGTAAACTGTCGCTTCCCATTTTATCAAGCTCATCAAGAAGCATCAGAGGATTTATAACACCTGCCTTTTTGATGGCCTGCGCAATACGTCCCGGCATCGCTGCGACATATGTTCGTCTATGGCCTCGAATCTCAGCCTCATCATGCACACCGCCAAGACTGATACGCACATACTTGCGGTTTAATGCAGAAGCAATGGAGCGGGCAATTGATGTTTTTCCTGTTCCTGGAGGTCCTACAAGACAAAGAATACGACCGCCTTTTCGCGGCTGTGTTTTTTCCTGCTCTTTATCAGCCTCCTGCGCATTCATCTGCAGCTGTCTGACAGCAAGAAATTCTAACACCTGCTCCTTTACCTTTTCAAGGCCATAATGATCCTTATCAAGTTCCTCTCTTGCTGCACGTATTGAGATATGCTCTTTTGTGCGCTCCTCCCATGGCATCTCAAGCAATGTCTCAATGTAATTCTGACTAACCTTGCTTTCTGGACCATCCATAGGATTACTGCGCAGACGCTTGATTTCTTTTTCAAGCTGTTTTTTTACTTCTTCTGGTGCTTTAAGCTCTTTTAGCTGTCTTTCATAACGGTCTGCCGCAGATTCTGCTCCCTCACCAAGTTCCTTTCGAATAAGGCGCATTTGTTCACGCAAAATATAGTCACGCTGCTGCTTATCAAGCGCATTTTTCACCTTGCTCTGATATTCCGCGCGAAATCGCTCTACAAGCGTTTCGTTGCTTAGCCACTCCAAAATAAATTCGTAGCGTTTTTCCTCATCCGGATATGCGGCCAGATATTTCTGACGTTCCTGCTGCTTCATAGGCAAATTACATGCTATAAGTGCGCAAAAACCTCCGATATCCATGTGCTGCAGCAATAAATTGGCCAATTCCCTGCTGGCCTTTGGCTGAACACGGCAGTATTGTTCAATCAGATCCTTGAGTACACGAATTTTAGCCTCTTCCTCAATTTCTTTTTCCTGATCCTCTTTGTCTAAATCATCTGCCAGTATTTCTTGTTCATCGCTTTTTTTCGACTCAAAGACAGTCACCCTTGCAATCAAATTTGGCACATATTCCTCAATTGATTCTAACTTTGCCGACTGCAGACCTGTGACCAGCACACGGAAGCTGTCTTCAGGTCCCTTAATAATTTGTTTTACCTGAGCAATGACACCAAATTGCTCTAGCTGCTCCTGCCCCGGATTTTCCACACTTGGATCCTTCTGTGCAACCAGAAATACATTCTGATTTGTCTTCTGTGCATTGGTCGCCGCTGCAATCGACATCGGCCTGTTCATATCCAGATAAATCCTCATACGCGGCAATACAGTGATTCCACGCAGAGCGATTGTAATTAATGTATTTTGCACTGTTTTTCTCCCTTATAAAAATAGAAAGGGGGAGACTGTCAAGCAGTCTCCCCGGATTTATTCAGGAATCTGCGGGCTCTTTCTTCCCGCTTTACAACCTCAATATCGCGGCGCACGATCTGCGGCTTTTCTGTTCCCTCTACTGTCTGCTCAGTGATGATACATTCTCCTACTGTATCATCTGAAGGCAGCTCGTACATGGTATCCATCATGACGGACTCAAGAATTGCGCGTAAGCCTCTTGCACCAGTCTTTCTTTCCTGTGCCTTCTTCGCAACTGCTTTGACTGCATCCTCTGTAAAGGTGAGCTTTACACCATCAATATCAAACAGCTTCGTGTACTGCTTTGTAATCGCATTTTTCGGCTCTGTAAGAATCTTTACAAGAGCTGCCTCATCAAGCTGCTCAAGTGATACCATAACAGGAAGACGTCCGATAAACTCTGGTATAAGTCCAAACTTTACCAAATCTTCTGGAAGCACCTGCGCAAACAATTCACTGATGCTGCGCTCATCTTTTCCAATAATCTCAGCGCCAAATCCAATTGATCCGCTTCCAAGGCGGCTCTCTACGATCTTTTCAAGACCGTCAAATGCACCTCCGCAGATAAATAAAATGTTGGTGGTATCAATCTGTAAAAGCTCCTGATGCGGATGCTTTCTTCCACCCTGCGGCGGAACGCTTGCTACGGTTCCCTCTAAAATCTTTAATAATGCCTGCTGAACACCTTCACCAGAAACGTCTCTGGTAATAGATACATTCTCAGACTTCTTCGTGATCTTATCAATCTCATCAATATAAATGATACCGTATTCTGCACGCTCGATGTTATAATCGGCTGCCTGAATTAGCTTTAACAGGATGTTTTCAACATCTTCGCCCACATAACCAGCCTCTGTCAGGGAAGTTGCATCTGCAATTGCAAACGGAACATTGAGTAACTTCGCCAACGACTGTGCCATGTAAGTCTTTCCTGAACCAGTCGGACCAAGCATGAGAATATTACTCTTTTGAATCTCAACGTCACTGCTCTCTTCAATGTGGGTAATGCGCTTATAATGGTTGTACACAGCTACTGCCAGTGCTTTTTTTGCCTCATCCTGTCCAATTACGTATTGGTTGAGATGCTCCATGATCTGCTTTGGTTTTAACAGGTTAATGTCTCCTGGATTATATCCGCCTGCTTCTTCCTCGCCATTTTCTTCTTCCTGAAGAATTTCGTAGCAAATCTCAGTACACTCATCGCAGATGTAACTTCCGTTTAATCCCGCAATCAGCTTGCGCACCTGTCTCTGCGACTTTCCACAGAAAGAGCAGCGTAAATCCTCTGATCTTGTTGCCATAGTCAATCCCCTTTAATCATCAATGATTCGTGATAATCTCATCAATCAAGCCATATTCTTTTGCTTCTTCAGCTGTCATCCAGTTATCTCTCTCGGTATCTGCCTCAACCTTCTCAACTGGCTGGCCTGTATGCTCTGCCATAAGTCTGTTCATGCGTGCCTTTGTTTTCAGAATATGTTCAGCAACGATCTTCATATCAGTTGCCTGACCCTGGGAACCACCGGACGGCTGATGAATCATAATCTCCGCATTAGGAAGCGCATAACGCTTGCCTTTGGTTCCTCCTGATAAAAGGAATGCGCCCATGCTGGCTGCCATACCGATGCAGATTGTAGATACATCACACTTGATGTACTTCATCGTATCGTAAATTGCCATACCATCGCTGATGGAACCACCAGGGCTGTTGATGTAAAAGCTGATATCCTTGTTTGGATCCTCAGACTCCAAAAACAGCAGCTGTGCCACGATCAGGTTTGCTGTTACATTATTCACTTCCTCGCCCAAGAAAATAATTCTCTCTTTGAGAAGACGGGAATAAATGTCATAAGAACGCTCTCCGCGGTTTGTCTGCTCCACCACATAAGGTACTAATGCCATATATGTCACCATATCCTTTCCAAAAGACAGCGGCTTTTTGCCGCTGCCTCTATTTATTTATAGTTCTAGTTATTTTTTATTTTGCGCTGTCTACGATCAGATCAACTGCCTTCTGTACAGCCAGATCATCCTTTAAGCTATCCTTGCCAGCCTCACCAAGATACTCCTTAACCTTGTCAAGCTCCATCTTGTATGCGTCTGCCATCTTCTGCATCTCAGCCTCAACCTCTTCGTCAGAAACTTCAATGTTCTCAGCCTTAGCAACTGCCTCAAGAACAAGACGATTCTTGATACGAGTCTCAGCCTGCGGCTTCATCTGATCAACAAGAGCCTCTCTTGTCAGACCAGTGTACTGAAGATACTGATCAACAGTCATGCCCTGCATCTGCAGTCTCTGTGCGAAATCATTTGCCATGTTGCGTGCCTGAGAAGTGATCATAGCGTCTGCGATCTCCATGGATGCATTCTCAACAGCCTTGTCTACTAAAGCGTTCTGCTTTGCAGTCTTAGCTTCCTTCTCCTTGCGCTCTAAAGCCTTAGCCTTTAAATCAGCCTTGTACTCGTCAAGAGTCTCGAAATCGGAAACCTCGCTTGCGAACTCATCATCAAGCTCTGGCAGCTCCTTAGCCTTGATTGCCTTAACAGTTACCTTAAATGTAGCCGGCTTTCCTGCCAGGCTAGCCTCATGATACTGCTCTGGGAATGTAACGTTAACCTCAGTCTCCTCGCCAGCATTCTTGCCAACTAACTGCTCCTCGAAAGTATCGATGAAGCTGTGAGAACCGATGGTCAGATCATAATCAGTACCCTTGCCGCCTGCAAATGCAGTTCCGTCAACAAATCCCTCATAGTCGATGGTAACGATGTCACCGTCAGCTACCGGACGATCCTCTACAGTTACAGTTCTTGCCTGCTGATTCTGAACCTTCTTCAGCTCTTCCTCAACCTCTTCGTCGGTAACTTCTACTGGCTGTGCCTCATACTCAAGACCCTTATACTCGCCAAGAGTTACTTCCGGCTTAACTGCTACAGTTGCAGTAAAAATGAAGGACTTGCCCTTCTCGATCTGTGTTACATCGATCTCTGGCTGGGAAGTGATTACTAAACCACTCTCCTTTGCTGCCTCTTCGTAAGCTTCCGGAATAATCTCATTTGCCGCGTCCTCATAGAAGATACCTGCGCCGTACATCTTTTCGATCATAGCACGAGGTGCCTTGCCCTTGCGGAAACCAGGCAGCTGAATTCTGCCCTTGTTCTTGATATATGCTTTCTGCATGGCTGCCTCAAACTGCTCAGCGCTGACTTCAATTGTCAGCTTTGCCATGCTCTTTTCCAGATTTTCTACCTGTACACTCATTACTGGTTCCTCCTAAAAAAACTTTCGTCCTTATCATATGACGCTTGCCACATCTAACTACTATCTATTTTAGTCATATGTCTGCAATATACGATTATACAACACAAGCCGCAAAATTGCAAGCAATAATTACGGCATCATAATTGCTTCTGCAAGCTTCTTTGATGTTTCCTCATCTTTTAACAGCTTTACTAACTCAAGTCCAAGCAATATGGATGTGCCCATGCCGCGGCTTGTTGTAATATTTCCATCGGTAACAACTGGAACGGCCTTAAACTCAGCTCCCTTTAACTGGTCTTCAAAGCCTGGATAGCATGTTGCATTCTTTCCTTCCAAAATTCCTAAAATGCCAAGTGCGCTCGGTGCTGCACAGATAGCTGCAATACGTCCGCCCTTTGCATTATGTGAAACAAGCAGCTTAGAAAGCTCTTCGCACGCTTTTAAGTTCTTAGTTCCAACACCGCCGCCCGGCAAAAATAAAGTATCTGCTGCATCAACAAAAATATCTTTTAGCATGACATCATTTTTAATTCCAATTCCATGAGAGCCCTGTGTCATATCTTTATTATGTATGGAAACAAGCTCTACCTCTTCTCCTGCTCTTCTAAGAAGATCAATCACTGCCAATGCCTCAACCTCTTCACAGCCATCTGCCATAAATGCGTAAACCATATTTTTTTCCTGCCTTTCTTTTTTGACCTCAGTATAAAAAATCTTGATGAATCTGTCAACATGGGATATACTGATTTCTGAAAATCATTATAAGTGTTCACGGTTCGTAAACTTTTCTCGTGAACTTCAATAAACAATTGAAAGGTCTGGTATTTATTATGGAAATTGAACGTAAATTTGTCCCAACTAAGCTTCCTGACAATCTTGAATCGTATCCACACACACGCATAGAACAGGGATATCTGTGTACTGCCCCTGTCGTGCGCGTGCGAAGAGACGGTGATTCTTATTATATGACCTATAAAGGCGTTGGCATGATGGTTCGTGAGGAGTATAACCTGCCGCTTACAAAAGATGCCTATGAGCATCTTATTGTAAAAGCTGACGGCACTGTAATTTCAAAGACACGCTACCGCATCCCGATTGGTAACGATCTGACTGCCGAGCTAGATATTTTTGACGGTGCTTTAAACGGTGTACTGCTCGTTGAGGTTGAGTTTCCTGATGAATCTGCTGCCAGAAGCTTTATTCCTCCAAAGTGGTTTGGCGAGGATGTGACCCTTGACCCTCGCTACCACAACAGCAACATGTCAAAGGGCATTCGGCCGTAATTAGATGCGGCTTTATATCGCTGCCATAATTTTAACGCGCAGATTTCAGTTCTGCGCGTTTTTTCATAGTTTGCTTTGAAGATACCCGGGTCAAAAAGACAGAAAGTCAAAGCCGGTGCAAGCTTGCCTGCAATATGGTATCAAAGTTCTGTCACTCAAGATAATCGAGCGGATCAACCGGCTCTCCATTTTTTTGCAGTTCAAAATATAAATTCGGTCCTTCTGTGACATAATATTTAGTCGGCTCTGCCAGTCCGCCAAGCACAGTTCCCTTTAATACATAATCACCCTCTGCCACTGAAACATTGTCCATATTTCCGATAATTGCCTGATATTCATCGCCAAGCGTTACGCAAAGATACGTTCCAATTTCTTCATTAGCCGCAATTTTTGAGACAACACCGTCTGCTGGCGCTAAAACGGCATCCCCTGGTTTTGCCTGTACCATAATTGCCGGGCACACCTTATATTCCTCTAATGTTGGATAATATACAAGTCCGTCCATTGAAAAAGACTTGATAAGCTCTCTTCCTGCGACCGGCCACTGAAGCTTCTTTGATGCGTCAAAATTTAAATTCATGGATACAAGGCTTGTATGACCTGCAACCTCTGCCACTTCATCTGATGCTGCCTGTTCTGTATTCTGGCTGCTATCCTGATTTGCATTCTGTCCAGACGCATCATTTGCGGCAAGCTCTTTGCTTTCCCCTGACTGCTCTGCGAGCTGCTGCTCTCCAACTTCACTTCCAACTGGAAGCTCATGGTTCATCTCCTCTGCCACCTGATTTGCCTCAGATGGCATCCCATCTGACTGTGTTTTATTAGCCTGTTCTGCCTGCGTCAGCTCATCTGTACTCCCGTTTGTTGTCACATACCTGTCATTTTGCTCACGATAAAAATTCACTGCCAAAAGTGCAGTAAGTGCTACGACTGCGCCAAGTCCAATGCCAAGCATCTTCTTCCCCGATAAAAACGCATACCACTTTCTCATAATGATCTCCATTTCTGTGCGATTACAACTGCACAATGTATATTAGGCGATCAGGAACTTTTTCCTGCTCCCTTTAGTCCTATTCTTGCCAATATTTGTGCGGTTATACGAAGAAACAAAGAAATATTTAAAGCTTTTATCTGCTGGAATTATCCTTTACCTCACATCCCTGAAAATAATGCTGTAAAATCCATTTATAATCTCGTCCCTCCCCTGCATACCTGTCTGCCCCATATTGGCTCATTCCATATCCATGTCCGATTCCCTTTGCGATCACACGAATCGTATCGGCATAGTCTTCTAATCGAAACCAAAGTGACGGAATACCTAGTGTCAATGCTGCTTCCTCTGCTGAAAAACTAATCCCTGACACCTGCAAATTCATAACATAACCCTGTGCATCAAGTGTCAGCGCCACATCCGCTGCATTCACTGGGGCTGCAAGCTGTCTCGTCTCATCAATCTTGTTAAGCTGTCCTGCAAATTCTTCTCTTGTAAATTGTTTCACAGTCTGATATCCCGGTGATTCAGCATCATACACACAGTCAACACCAACAAGATACGGGCAGCTTCCTGTCTGATCAAAGCGTGTCATCCCTGCGCTGATCTTATGAAAAAGCGGTGCTGCAAGCTCATTGCCATAATAAAGGCACTGCCCGGCTGTCTCCACTACTGCTGCATGTAGTTTTTCATAATATAAATATTCATCCTCACTCCAAACAGATTTCATCTGTGAAAGCGTCATCGCATGAATGGCAAGCTCACTCTCTGAGACAGAAGTTTTTGTTCCAATAGCACGATACAGCCACGTTCTTGCTAAAATAGCCTGTGCCTTTAACGTCTCCTGCTCCATTGACGGATCTATCTCCTGCGCTAAAATACCAACAAGATACTGTTCTGCTGAAACTGTTTCTTCATTTTCAAGAACCACGCAATATAAATCTTCTGGCTGATAAGACATAAGACCAGTATCAAAACATAGAATCGTCATCGTATACGGAAACAAAAGCGATGCCAAAAATAATAATACTAATGTCACGATCTTTCCCTTCATTATAGCACCGCCTTTCCTAAGCAAATCTATTTCCCCATCTATTTTATTCTGCAGTTACTTTAAATATAACTTATTTCAAGACAAATTTGTGTTGCAACCTATTTATTAAGATGTTATAATATTTCTGATAATGTTCTGCAGAAGGCAGAACGAACAGATAGGAGGAAGCCAAATGACTTGGTGGCAAATTTTGCTCATTATTCTTGCCGTAATTCTTGTGCTTTTGGTAGTGCTTTATTTTGTAGGCTCCAAAATGCAGAGAAAACAGGCCGTTTCTCAAGAGCAGATGGATGCGATGAAACAAACGCTATCCATGTTAATTATCGACAAAAAGAAAATGAAACTTAAGGATGCAAATCTTCCGGATATGGTTTTGCAGCAGACCCCAAAGTACATGCGCCGCATGAAGATGCCTTTTGTAAAAGCAAAGGTTGGTCCTAGAATCATGACTCTTATTGCCGACCCGAAGGTATATGAAATCCTTCCGGTAAAGAAAGAAGTCAAGGCCGTTGTCAGCGGTATTTACATCACCGAAATTAAGAGTGTACGCGGCGGAGCAATCCCGGCACCGCCTAAGAAGAAAGGTTTCTTTGCACGCTTCAAAAAAGATAAGAGCGCAAAGAATACAACTGCTGAGAAAACAGAATCTAAGGGAAAGAAAAACAAATAACGCAGCAAACAAAAAGCCGTGTATCGCATTGATACACGGTTTTTTATATTATTATCGTCTGATCAGTTTTGCTGTGGGCGAATCTGAAGCAAAATTTCACTATCACTGACATGCTGATTGTTTATCTCCAGCAAGTATTCAAGCTTCAGTTCTAAAAAATCATCGCGCTCATCAAGACAGATACCAGTCGTATATACACCCATCTCCATCTGTCCATAAGGCGTCTCATATACACTGACAAGCTTGTTTTCCTTCTCGAAATTCATCTGCGCATTGATCAGCCCTTTTTTGCTGACAGATACATGTTCTTCTGTAATCTGGATTGAATTTTTTACAATCAGGTTGGTATCGTCGCCAATCTCATCATAGAAAAGATAGCGTTTTCCATCCTTTTCATAATACTTTCCAGTCGTTGTCACCTCGATTGTGTCGTCTCCGTCCGGTGTCATCTGAAGTCCGCGCACCGTTACAAGTACGTCCTTTGTCATGTTTCTCACTTGCCTTTCTATATATAGACCCTGACTGCACCACTAAACTTAGCGTTCGAATGCAAGATCAATCAGCTTCTGAACAAGCTCTTTCTTCGGGATGCCCTGTGCTTCCCAAAGCATTGGATACATACTAATTGCAGTAAATCCCGGAAGGGTATTGATCTCGTTAAACACAACACCACTCTCAGTCAAGAAGAAATCAACTCTTGAAAGTCCTCTTCCATCAAGTGCCATAAAGATCTTTACAGCATCCTCACGAATCTGCTCACGCATATTTTCTGGCATCGGCGGGTCAACAAGTGTTTTAGACTCGGAATTATAATACTTTGCATCAAAATCATAGAACTCATCTGCTGAAAGAATCTCGCCAACACCAGATGCCTTTACATCAAGATTTCCGAGAACTGCGCACTCAACCTCACGGCCGATAATAGTCTCTTCTACCAGAATTTTTCTGTCGTTATCTGCTGCTTCGATCAATGCATTCTTAAGCTGCTCTCTGTTTGCCGCCTTATTTACACCCTTAGAGGAGCCTGCTCTTGATGGCTTTACAAATACTGGATATTCCAGTGCACTCTCTACTCTTGCAACTACCTCATCCATCTTAGGCAGCTCTTCCTTGTAAACAGGAACATACTTTGCCTGACGTATGCCAAGTGTATCGACTATAATCTTTGTGTAAAGCTTATCCATACCAGCAGCTGATGCAAATAGACCACATCCAACAAATGGAATACCTGCAAGCTTAAATAAGCCCTGAACAGTTCCATCCTCTCCGTATAAACCATGCAGTACCGGGAAAATCACATCAAGATGAACAAACTGTACCTTTTCATCCTCGCTCATACGGTACAGGCCTTTTCTAGTTGCATCTGGTGACAATACAATACTTGTCTTTGACTGTCTCCAGGATCCATCCTGAACTGCATTAAGATCAGCGGCCTCTACCCAATGACCTTCTTTTGTGATTCCTACTAAAATGATGTTGTAACGCTGTGCATCAATGCACTGAATAATATTAGATGCGGACATACATGAAATCTCATGCTCAGAGGACTGTCCTCCAAAAATAACCGCCAGATTCTGCTTGCTCATAATTTTTCCCTTTCTTTGCAATTCTTAACAACAAAAGCTGCAATGTTTGCCTTTGCTATCATACCACATTTTGATAAATATGCAAGTGTCTTGCCATACAAACCTTTTATTCATCCGTTTTATGATGCTCTTTATAATATTTATCCGGATGCTTATAAACATCCTCAAAGAACTCGCGCTTTTCTTCGTAGAGCTCATTGAGCCAGTCAACTGCGGCTGCACGTCCTTCATCATCAAATGAGAAACGCTTTTTTGTAAACAGCTCTGGCTTTGTAAAATCTACGGAAAATGGTCCTGGACAGGCGGCTGCCTCGAGAAATGTTTCATTCTCTTCTTCTATTTTATAAATGCTGTAGCGCATTCCTCTGTCTGACCCAGTAAAACGGCTCTTTTTCAGAAACGGAATGGACAGTAATGTTCCATGATCAATCATTTGTTTCCTCCATTGTGTACGGAATTTCCACCTGAACGCCATCAAAATTATTGACTAGGCGGCCATCTTCCTCAAGGCGAAACGCCCAGTTTACCATCATGCTGTCTTTTTCATCTACACCTTCCTTAGCCTCAGCCTCACTTTGATTTAGCGATTTTTTTGATACCATCATAAGCTTCGCATAAACACTTGTATCAGTTGTCAGCTCCTCCTTATCGCGGAATGTATACGAAAGAAGATCCCCATTAATATCTGTCATATCCATATCATTATATGCTGCTGACAAGATTGCTGCATCCTTTCCTGCGCGGCAATTTAATTCGATATCTCGCACAGCAAATTTTTTATTAAAGTTAACGAGTTCCTCTCCCTGTGTTGCACACATTGCAAATGAAAGCGAAACTGTCCACTCCTTTGGTGTATCACCTATTGTTTCTGTCGATACTGCACTTAAATAAGGACATACATAATATGTCGTTGTGCGACCGCCCCATGCGCGATACTTTGTAACACAAACAGAACCATTCCAAAACATGGTTCCTGTTGAAGCATCTGCCTTATCAGCCTCTAGCTGTCGCCTAATCTCTGCTAATCCTGTCTCATTTCCCGCTGCCTGTTCACCTGCAGCATCCAGCGTAATTAAAACAGTTTTTTCATAGTGATGAACGCTCATTGCAACTGACAGCACCATTACAACAAGAAGTGCTGTAATCACAGTCACAAATACGGCTGTCTTTTTTCTTGGCATGATATCTCCTTTCTAGCGCGTTCTCTAATAGCAAACGGTATTCCATAAGCTTGTTCTAAATTTTCCTGACACAAAATATTTTTCGTATCTCCCCACAAAACAAAAGAAGTATGTAAAAGCTCATTCTCTGGCAAAAATAAAAGTGTCTTATCTGCTGTCATAAGCGCATGATCTGGCCTGTGCGTGATAAATAAAACCTGTTTATTATCTGTCTTGCACAATTCCTTTATCAGCTGTATCAGCTGCGCTGTGTGACGCAAATCAAGTCCGCTCTCAGGCTCATCCATAATTAAAAGCGATGGCGATGCTACAAGTGCTCGCGCAAGCTTTACAAGCTGCTGCTGTCCTGCACTAAGTTTATCATATGAGTATTCAGAAAATGAAAGCATTCCAACACGCTCTAGTGCTGCCTCTGCCATTTTTCTATCATTACTATCTGGCTGCGCAAAAAGTGATTTGTATGGATTGCGTCCAAGAAGCACCATATCCAGCGCTGAATATGGTACGCTTGTTGATTTTTGAGGCACATATGCCATTTTTCGCCACAGCTGTCTGTCTTTGATAGTTCGCATATCAGCACCATCTAAAAATGCGCCGCCGCCGCACCATGGTATAAGCTTCATCAGACTCTTCACAAATGTTGTCTTGCCGCAGCCATTTTGTCCGAGAATCGCTGTAACCATGCCGGGCTCACTCGCCATATTTATATTTGATGCCAACACTTGTTTTTTGTAGCCAATTGAAGCGTCTTTTATCTCTAACCTCATCCGCGAAGACCTCCATTTTTAGCAAGCAGAATTAAAAAAAGTGGCGCTCCAATCAAACTTGTAAGGATCGCTGCCGGAATTTCTGATGCTGTAATACAGCGCGACGCTGTGTCAGTAATAAGCAAAAATAATGCACCATATACTATCGAAGACAAAATTACGTCTTTGTTGCTCCCTCCATAAATCATTCGGCAAAAATGTGGAATCAAAAGACCAATCCAGCCAATCTGTCCGCACATAGACACGACTGCTGCTGTGATTGTTGATGAAGCCGCCACTGTCAGAAAACGAAAACCGTGCACTGATATTCCAAAGCTTTTCACCTCTTCCTCGCTTAGCATCAATGCATCCAGCTTCCACCTGAAAAGTACAAGGATCACAATTCCTGCCAAAATCCAGCCTGCACCAGATAAAAGTAATGGCCAGCTCATATTTTTCAAGCTGCCTAAAAGCCAGTAAGTAATTGATGGAAGCTCATCCTGCGGATCTGCCACATACTTTGCAAATGATACCATTGAGGAGAAAAAAGAACCGATAATCATACCTGAAAGCACAAGACGAAGTGTTCTGTTCTCACCTCCAGTTCCTGCAAATAAATAAACAAGGCATACAGAAAACAGTCCGCATAAAAGTGCACTGCTTTGTATTCCTGCACGCCCAGCTCCCATTAAAATGGCTGCCACCGCACCAAATGAAGCTGCATTTCCAACACCTAGCGTATCAGGTGTAGCAAGTGGATTGGCAAACACTGCCTGAAAACCTGCTCCGGCAACAGCAAGACCTGCTCCGCACAAAAGTGCCCCAAGTATACGTGGCACACGCACAAAACAGACTACATGACGCATAGTATCGCTTACTGTATCAGAACCAGTAAACACATCAAAAATAGCACGAAGCACATCATATGGTGCAATTGTATAACGCCCCATTCCCAAAGAAACAGCACATGCGACAAGGGTTATCACCCCTGCCGCAAGACTGCGCTTTGTATTCCATTTTCTGTTTTTATTTGCTGCTTCCATATCCATTTGCCGCATCTGCTGACGGTGTATACATTTGTGCAACCTGATCATCAGTCAGTTCAATGCTGAAAACGTCCTTATAGTAATTTTCGACTTCCTCAGTCATATCAACGTCCTCAAACAGATCAGGATAAACTGTCTTTGCAAGCCACATAAGCGTCATCGGAGTATCTGCACCTGGCGTAAAGCTTCTGTAGGCGCCAAGCGGCATCTTGTAAACCTGCTCATTTTTTACAGCACTAACACTGCTCCAGTCATTATCACCGATTGTATTATTGTAAAGATCTTCTGGCATTGCCTTTGTGAAATTGCTGATGAAGATAATTTCTGGATCCCAACTGTAGACCTGCTCCATATTGACAGATGCATTTGAACGCTCTGCCTCAATTTCCTCGCCTACATTTACTGCATTTATTGCATCACACCAGTACTGTCCCCAGAAATTCTTTCCAGAAGTTACAAGTGCAGTGTCACTGTAGTTAAATAAGAAAAATACATTCTTTTTTTCTTCATCTTTAAGCTCGTCTGTCTTATCCTGAATTTCTTCTTCTACTTTTTCACCATATTCCTTGGCAGCTTCTGCTTTTTCTTTTTCCTCTGGGAAAATGTCTGCTAAAAGATCCATCCATGCATCAAATGTATCTGCTGCATTGTAATCCCACTTAGTAACAGAAACTGCAACTGCTGTCAAACCTGCTGATGCAAGAGATTCGCCAAGCTCCTTGTTCTGCGCATTATAAAAAACAAGATCTGGCTCTAGTGCTAATAAGCTCTCAATATTAAGCTCATTATTTTCAAAAAATGAGGTATCTGCATCAAGAATTTCCGGATACAGCTCACCAAGAAGACCTGCCTTTGCGGCACTCATGCTGACTGGGCTGATTCCGACAAGCTTTTCTGCACTGTCTAAATATAGTGATAATACAGATGGCAGCGGAAGCGTATCAGTCACAACAATTCTGTTTATTTCCTCTGGAAGTGTAACCTCATTGCCTGCATGATCAATAATTGTGCGCTCGCCATCATTTTCTGTTGATGCCTCTTTCGAAGTACTCTCCTCTTTTTCCTTCGCTGCAAACACAGGTGTTGTAGAAAGCGCAGCTGCAAGCACAAATACTGCTGCCTTCCAGTTTCTATGTGTTTTTCTCATCACTTTCTCCTTTTGCTCATAAGCATTTTGCTTATTTATTTTTTGTCCGCTTCTTTCTTTTCATCTAATGGAAGGTCAGATGCACAGTGCGGACATTTGACTGCATCAATATGAATTTCACTCTTGCAGTACGGACAAATCTTTGTCGAACCCATAATTAAACCGATTGCCATGTCAAGCATGTTTCCCTTGAGTGCAAATTCCTTGAACTCATTAATCAGTTTTTTCATACCTGTCTCCCTTCCATTGTTATTATAAAGCTTTGGATTTCTCCTTGTTTTTCATTATAAAGTGCATCATAAAAAAATGCAATTATGTTGTTGAAAAAATTACTCTTTTTTGCCCTACTTTACAAATGTCGTGGACGGTGCTACAATCAAAACACAGCAGTATACATTACGCAGAAAGAAGGGTTTTATTATGAATCATGATATTACAAACGAAGTTCTTACTGAATTTTCCACTGCATTTTCGTCGAATCCAGTTAATCGCATTGCTATGAATGCTGTTACCTCTGCCGGATTACTGGCAGCATCTAAAAATCCAATGGCACAGCGTGAAAGCCGTCACTCCTACTCTATTTCTCTTGAGCAGGGTGAAATTACAAATCAGAAGCAAAGCGGCCGCTGCTGGATGTTTGCAGCACTTAATACGTTTCGCTTCGAGGTAATAAAAAATTTAAATTTAAAGACCTTTGAGCTGTCTCAAAACTATACGCTTTTCTACGACAAGCTTGAAAAATCCAACTATTTCCTTGAAAGTATTCTTGAAACACTCGATGAGCCAACACAGGGACGTCTTATCTCCTTCCTTTTATCTGCTCCGCTTGGTGATGGCGGACAGTGGGATATGCTGTGCAATCTTGTCCGTAAATATGGTGTTGTCCCAAAAGAAGCAATGCCTGAAACAGTTTCCTCATCTGCTACACGTGAAATGACAGCTGCCCTTACAAGAAAACTTCGTGAGGATGCATGCCGTCTGCGCAAGGCTTATGCCGATGGTTCTACTTTAGACGAGCTTCGCGCAAAAAAGGAATCTATGATGGAAGAAATTTATCGCGTTTTATGTATCTGCCTTGGCGAACCTCCAAAGACTTTTGACCTTGAGGTTACTGATAAGGATGATAAATTTATACGTGACACTAATCTTACCGGAACTGCATTCTTTGAAAAATATGTTGGCTTAAATCTTGATGACTATGTCAGCTTAATCAATGCTCCTACTGCTGATAAGCCTTATCACAGAAGCTACAGCGTAAAATTCCTTGGAAATGTAAAGGAAGGCTGCCCGGTTCGCTACTTAAATCTTCCGATTGAAGAGCTCAAAAAAGCAGCAATCGCACAGATGAAGGACGGTTCTCCTGTATGGTTTGGCTGTGATGTCGGTAAGGATTCTTCCCGCGATGAGGGACTTCTTGATACTAATACATATCAAACTGACAAGCTTCTCGGTGTTACATTTGGCATGAATAAGGCAGAGCGCCTTGAGTATGGTGAAAGCTTAATGACACATGCAATGGTATTTCAAGGCGTAAATCTTGATGAAGAAGGCAAGCCAAATCGCTGGCGCGTAGAAAACAGCTGGGGCGATGCACCTGGCAAAAAGGGTTATTATGTCATGAGCGACGAATGGTTTGACGAATATATGTACCAGATCGTTGTCAATAAAAAATATCTGCCTGATTCTTACATCGCAGAGTATGATTCTGAACCAATCATGCTTGAGCCGTGGGATCCAATGGGATCACTTGCTCTTTAATCTTTCATTTGGCAGCAAATAAAAGCCTGATCAGTAGATTACGTAATATTTTGCGCAATTCACTGACAGGCTCTTTTTGTTTTGATCATTCTACTTTCTGCATGGCTTCTTTAGCTCAGGATATTCAATCCTGTTTAGTCCAAGCTTACGGCACCACTCAAGTGCAGTCTTTGCTGACTCAAGATCACACACATCCTTTGGTTCATGCGCATCACATCCTAAAATAATATCGCAGTTATGTCTTGCTGCAATCTTAAAAAATTCAAAATTAGGATAATGGCGATGCTCTCTCATACCAAGCATATTAATTTCAAGCGGCACCTTATTCTTTGCTGCATAAGCACACAGCTTATCTGCTGCCTTTTCATAGTTTTCCTTAGAACCGCCAAAATTAAGCAGATCAGGATGCGCCAGATAAGTAAAGCAGCCTGTCTCAAGACCTTCAATAACCTGATCCACATAGCGCATCATCATATCTTCCTCATGATGCAGCTCACCACTATATATATGCTCTTCCTCGTTTAAGACAAAATGCTGACCCATAATGATGTAATCAATCGGATACTGACTGTAAAATTCCAACAGCTTGTCGAAATACTTCGGATAATACTCTGTCTCAAATCCAAGCTTGATCTCAATATCATCCTTGTACTCCTTCTTCAGTGCCAAGATAGAATCTACATATCCCGGCACCTGCTCTCTTTTCATACGGAATGTAGAATAATAATCACCTGAAAAGAAATATGGTGAATGGTCTGAAAAGCCAAGCACCTTAAGTCCACCCTTTATTGCCTCCTCTACATACTGGCGATCCTCGCCAGATGCGTGGTTACAGCGAGTTGTATGTGTATGAAAATTTGTTGTCAAAATTTTATTTTCCATGAAATTTATCTCCTCTGTTCTCACATATAATTCATTTTTGTCCACTCCCAACTATACTCACCTGTTAACTTTCTGTCAATCGTTTTTGCGGGTTGCGCGATCAAATATCATCTGTTATACTAAAAGAAAACACATTAAAGGAGGTATCATTATCAGACAGATTCATCTGAGAGAAACACGCACCGCAGTCACGGAAAAGGTGGTAGAATCATTATTTTCTGTTTTACCAATCGTTATAATCGTCTTTCTTCTGTGTCTGTACATTTCCCCTATGCAGCCGGATCTTCTCCTGACCTTTCTTGTCGGAGCCCTGATGCTGATTATCGGTATGGGCCTTTTCTCACTGGGAGCTGAGCAGTCTATGACACCAATTGGAAATCAAATTGGAACAGCGCTCACACGCACAAAAAATCTCCCGCTGATCCTTGCTGTCAGTTTTCTTCTGGGCTTCGCGATCACGATCGCTGAACCGGATCTCCAGGTCCTTGCCCAGACCGTCCCTCATATCAGCAACACGGTACTGCTTATCACAGTTGGTGCCGGAGTAGGCTTTTTTATGAGCGTATGTATGCTGCGTATCCTAACAGGAATGCGCCTTCGCCTGCTGCTGATCTTCTTTTATGCCATCATCTTTTTGCTTGCTTTTTTTGCTGACAAAAACTTTCTTGGCATCGCTTTTGATTCCGGCGGTGTTACAACCGGACCAATGACTGTTCCTTTTATCCTTGCACTTGGACTTGGTGTGTCTAATGTACGAAGCGATAAAAACGCCGAAGCCGACAGCTTTGGTCTTGTTGCGCTCTGCTCGATTGGTCCTGTTCTTGCCGTTTTGATTCTTGGATTTTTCTACAAGGACAATGCCGCCGTTGCAGATCTTAGCACTGCTTCTTATGGCACGACCACAGATATTGGATATGCCTTTCTTCATGCAATCCCTCATTATCTAAAGGAAACTGCCATTGCTATGCTTCCAATCATCGTGATCTTCTTTCTGTTTCAGTTTACACTGCTTCATCTTGACAGCAGACACCTCGGAAAGATTATGATTGGCTTACTTTATACGTATATTGGTCTTGTACTCTTTTTGACCGGCGTTAACATCGGATTTTCTGCGCTTGGCGCTGAGCTTGGTGCTGCACTTTCCTCTGGAAAAAGTGTCTGGTGGCTCGTTCCTCTTGCCATGGCAATAGGCTGGTTTATCATATCAGCTGAGCCGGCTGTTGCAGTTCTTGAAAAACAGATTGAAACAGTCAGTGCCGGTGCTATCCCTGGGCGTGTAATCAAGCGCAGTCTCTCCATTGCAATTGCACTTGCAATGGGACTTTCCATGATTCGCGTTCTCACTGGAATTTCTCTTTTCTGGTTTTTAATTCCAGGCTATGCAACTGCATTAATTTTAACCTTCTTCGTTCCAGATATCTACACAGCTATCGCCTTTGACTCTGGAGGTGTTGCATCTGGTCCGATGACAGCAACATTTATGCTTCAGTTTTTCATGGGGGCGAGCATCGCGCTTGGCGGCAATGTACTCCAGGATGCGTTTGGAGTTGTTGCACTCGTTGCCATGATGCCTCTCGTCTCAATTCAGCTTGTCGGTCTTTTCTATGAGCAAAAGCAAAAACGTACAAAAGAAACTACTGTTGTCTATGGCGACTACGATATTATTGAATTGTGGGAAGGAGGACATGCGAAATGAATTACATAATCTCAATCATAAACCCGGACTCACTTTCCATTCTGATGGATCTTTGCAGTCAGCTTGATCTGCCGCTTAGCATTACAATGGCTGGCCGCGGCACAGCAGTGCAAAGTATGCTTGATCTTCTTGGCATAGAATCTAATGAACGACGTATTGTGTTTACCGTGGCCAGTGAAGAAAAAACAAAAAAACTGATTCAGGCGCAAAAACGCCATATGCACATTGGGGTTCCTGGTCATGGAATCGTGATTGCTGTCCCTATTAAAAGTGTTGGAGGAGGAAAAACAGTGGCCTTTTTAAATGGAGAAACAGATAACGCAGCTTACACACCTTCGCTTAATTATGCGCATGAGCTTATCGTTGCCGTCTGCAGCCAGGGCTGCACCGATATGGTTATGAATGCGGCACGCGCAGCAGGTGCACGAGGCGGCACCGTCCTTCACGGAAAAGGAACTGGCGCAAAGGGTGCACCAAAATTCTATAACATCACAATTGCACAGGAAAAAGAACTGATCATGATCGTTGCAGCAGCTTCCCAAAAGGCAGCTATAATGCAGTCTATCCTGAAAAAAGCAGGTCCTGACAGCAAAGCCGGAACGATTGTATTCTCACTTCCTACTACGCATGTTGCAGGATTTGCGCTGCTTGACAATCAAGACGAATCCTAAGAATAAAAATGAGCAATCATCCAGACATTTAACATCTGGGTGATTGCTCTCTTTTTTATATAATTCCTAATCCATCAAGCAAAATCTTCAGTCCAATCAAAATAAGAATCATGCCTCCGCAAAATTCTGCTTTTGAGCGGTATTTAGATCCAAATATACTTCCAATCTTAACGCCAATTGCAGAACAGACAAAGGTTACACAGCCAATAAAGCTTACAGCCGGAACTATCTGTACCTTTAAGAATGCAAAGGTCACACCAACAGCAAGTGCATCAATACTAGTGGCAATCGCCAAAAGAAACATCTCCTTTGCATCCATACAGGCATCAACCTTTTCTTCTTCTCCCATCGCTTCCTTGATCATGTTTCCACCGATAATAATAAGCAGTACAAACGCAATCCAGTGCGCATACTTTGTAATCATATCAGCAAAAAAACTACCGAGGAAATATCCGATAAGAGGCATCAGTGCCTGAAAGCCTCCAAACCACGCACCTGCGATAGCCATATGCTTCTTTGTAATTTTTCCTAAAGACAATCCCTTACAGATTGATACGGCAAACGCATCCATAGACAGACCCACCGCCAGAATAAATAACTCTACTAAACTCATTTTTGTACTCCTTTCGTTTTGACATTGTGTCGTTGTACAGTTCAGATTTGCATATGTGGGAATTCTGCCGTAAAAAAAGACCCAGAGACAGCTTGCGCTGTCCCTGAGTCTCATCATTTCAAGTAACACCGGGTGAATACACCATTTTGTCGATACTACTGCGTACTTAGCGCACGCCGACTACTCCCTCTCGGAACTCGTTGAAGTATATCATTATTGAGAAAAATTGTCAATGCTATTTTCTCACTTTTGTCAAGTGCAATTCATCTCAGTGTTACAGCGCAAACTGACTATTATACAGCTTCGCATAGAATCCATTCTTTGCAAGCAATGATTCATGGTTGCCCTGCTCGATGATATGGCCATCTTTCATAACAAGAATCACATCTGCTTCCTGAATAGTTGAAAGACGATGTGCCACAATAAAGCTTGTTCGTCCCTGCATCATTCGGCTAAATGCTTCCTGAATCTTTATTTCAGTACGTGTATCAATGGAAGACGTTGCCTCATCAAGAATCAGCATCGGAGGCAAGCAAAGCATAACTCGCGTAATACAAAGCAGCTGTTTTTGTCCCTGAGAAAGAGATCCGCCATCCTGTCCTATATCTGTATCATATCCCTTTGGCATTCTCTTAATAAAGCTGTGTGCATGAGCTGCCTTTGCTGCCTGAATCATTTCTTCCTCTGTCGCGTCTGGGCGTCCCATCATCAGATTTTCACGTATTGTACCGCTTTTAAGCCATGTCTCCTGAAGCACCATACCATAATTTTCTCGTAAACTCTTTCTTGTCACATTGCGAATATTATGACCGTCAACTTCAATTGTACCAGCATTTGTATCATAAAAACGCATAAGAAGATTTATCAATGTAGTCTTTCCGCATCCAGTCGGACCAACAATTGCTACTCTCTGTCCTGGCTTTACAGACAGATTTAAATCCTCAATCAGCTTCTGTTTAGGATCATAAGAGAAGTTTACATGAGACAATTTAACAGCACCGTCAACATTCTGCAAAACCTCTGCATTATCTGCATCTGGTACCTCTGTCTCTTCATAAATCAGATCAAGAAGTCTTCCTGCACATGCGAGCGCATTCTGAAGCTCCGTAACAACGCTTGAAATAGAATTAAATGGCTTTGTATACTGGTTTGCATAATTTAAAAAGCTATACAGCTGACCGACATTTATTCCGCCGCCAATAGAGAAAAAGCTTCCAAATACAGCAACTGCTGCATATACAAGAGAGTTTACAAAACGTGTTGCCGGGTTTGTGATAGATGAAAAGAATGTTGCCTTTACAGAGCAGTCACGAAGGCGTTCATTGACCTCATTGAAGCGATCCATTACCTTTTCTTCCTGACCAAATGCCTTAACGACCTTCTGATTATTGATCATCTCATCAATAAGTGTAGTCTGCTCACCCCTAGTCTCTGACTGCTTCTTGAACAGATGAAACGTCTTCTTCGCAATGAAACCTGCCACAAAGAATGAAATTGGTGTCAGAACAACAACTGCTGCTGTCATTGGAATATTAATTGTAAGCATGAAAATCAGTGTACCTGCAATTGTAATAACACCGCTAAAAAGCTGAGTAAAGCCCATTAACAGACCATCAGAAAACTGATCAGCATCGGCAATAATACGGCTTACTATATCACCATATGGATGACTGTCGATATATTTTAATGGAAGTCTTTCGATCTTTTCAAAGGCCTCCTGACGAATATCACGCACTACTGCATAAGTAATGCGGTTATTGCAGATATTCATAATCCACTGTGCGGCTGCACCGATAATAATAACAGCTGCACCTTTATAAAGAATAGGTTTAATTCCATCAAAATCCACCTGTCCAGGCGATAAAATCAAATTGATGGCATCTCCTGTCAGAATAGGAAGATAAAGCGTACATGCAACTGTCACCGCCGCTAAAATTAGTGAAAACACTAAAACAGCACGATAATGCTCTATATATTCTAATACCTTTACAAGTGTTTCTTTCTGTTTGGTACGATCATATTTTTTCTTCGATGCCATGATTACGCCTCCTTTCCTGACTTTTTGCCGTCAGTCTTTTTATACTGAGAATCATAAATTTCTTTATATACACTGCACGTTGTAAGAAGCTCATCATGAGTGCCAACACCAACGCTCTTTCCATCATCAAGCACTAAAATCTGATCAGCAAATCTGATAGAGGAAGTTCTCTGTGATACAATAAATACAGTTGGTGCATTTTTCATCTCGCGAATTGCCTTTCTAAGAGCTGCATCAGTTGCAAAGTCAAGTGCTGAGGCACTGTCATCAAGAATTAAAATGCGTGGCTTTCTTACTAATGCACGAGCAATAGTAAGACGCTGTCTTTGACCACCAGAAAGGTTCTTTCCGCCCTGCTCAACAAAAGCATCAAGGCCACCTTCCTTTTTCTGCACTACCTCAGCTGCCTGAGCAATTGTAAGTGCCTCCATAATCTCCTCATCTGTTGCATCCTCCTTGCCCCACTTCATGTTCTCACGAATGGTTCCGGCAAACAGCACTGCCTTTTGAGGCACGATGGCAATCTGGCTTCTAAGTGATTCCATATCCTGTTCTTTTACAGGCTTTCCAAGTACGAGGACATTTCCTTGTGTCGCATCATAGAAACGAGGAATTAAATTAACAACAGATGTTTTTCCTGAACCAGTTCCACCTATAATACCAATTGTCTGACCTGTCTTTACATGAAGATCAATATCAGTAAGAGATGGTGCCCCTGCACCTGCATACGTTAATGATACATGATTAAAATCAACTGCATTTTCCTGAGTGTTTTTTTCTTCAATGCACTCTTTGCTTCCATTTTCCATAGACGGCTCTACTTCGAGAACCTTCTGGATACGATTTCCACATGCAACTGCCTTTGTGATGTTGATGATCAAATCTGCTAATTTAATCAGCTCGACTAAGATCTGAGACATATAGTTGACAAGAGCTACAACTGCACCCTGTGTCAAAATGCCGCCCTCTACTCTCCAGGCACCAGTCCAAACAAGAACAAGAATTGCAGAATTAACGATAACAAATGTTAATGGATTCATCAAGGCTGAAATCTTTCCAACAAAAGTCTGCAGTCTTGTAAACTGCTCATTCTCTACCTTAAAGTGGCTAATTTCTTCTTCTTCCTTATTAAATGCACGAATTACACGCACACCTGTCAGATTTTCTCTTGTAATACCAAGCACGCGGTCAAGCTGTGACTGTACCTTTTTATACAGCGGAATGCTTGAAAGCATAATGCCAAATACAACAACAGACAGAAGCGGAATTGTAATCACAAAAATCATGGCAGCTTTAAAATCAATAGTAAATGCCATAATCATAGAACCAAATACAATGAACGGAGAACGCATGAACAGACGAAGCACCAGATTCGTTCCTGTCTGAACCTGGTTGACATCGCTTGTCATACGTGTGATCAGCGTTGATGTACCAATAGTATCAAGCTCAGTATAAGAAAGCTTCTGTATATGCTCCATTAATACCTGCTTAATTTTAGCAGCAAAGCCGGCTGCTGCTTTTGCAGAAAACCACTGCGCTGTAGTTGCCATTGCAAGACCGATTACGGCAAGCAGTAAAAGCAGCAGTCCCATGCGAAGACAATATGCGCGGTCTTCTGCTGCAATACCATAATCGATGATTCCCTTAATAACAAGCGGCACAAACAGCTCAAAGACAGCCTCAAGCATCTTAAAAATTGGTGCCAGACATGCCTCCTTACGGTATGCCTTTAAATAAATCAATAGTTTCTTCATTTCTTTTATTCTCCTTTTCGAAAGCGAAGCAGCATATCATTCCACTTCACACCGCCGTGTGTGGAAGCTGATACACCCTGCCATATAAAGCCGGCTTTTTCATAAAGAGGACGCAGATGATCCTTACACGTTAATACAACACCGTCTTGTCCGCGCTTACGGCTCTCCTCAACATAGTGACGTACCATCTGACCTGCAACACCCATTCTGCGGTATCGCGCAATCACATTAACACCAAATACAGTCTGCCATGGACCATTTTCCACAAGCTTTGCAGTATCATGATAAAGCTCATCAGGAAGCTCTGGTTTATCATAGGAAGCACCATCAATAAAGCCAATCAGCTCTCCTTCTTCATTGTATGCACCATAGCAAACGAATGCCGGACTTAAAAAACGCTCCTCAAAATCCTTCTCGGATGCAGCCTCTGCCGGAAGGAAGCACTCACGCTCAACTGCTGCAATCTCTCCAACCTGCTCTTTTGTCATCTTCTTCATAGTAACAGATACATGCTTGCCATGATCACGATAAACAGTGTACTCACGCTGCGCAAGACCTTCATTATAAATCATGCCCGGCACCTCTTTACGGCTCGTCTCCTCTGCCGGATTTCTTGTCTTTCCGGTTGTACGATTTTCAAACGGCGGAAAAACAGTAAGAGGCAATGGATATACATCTGTCTCTTTCTGATAGCGGTAGCCATTTTCAGGAATTGGCAGTGTTGGGCAACTATAAAAGGAATCTCTCGGTGTTCCCGGCGCTGGTGCCTCAACTGTTGCCAGCTTAACAGAAACATTTTCTGGCAGCGTTACATTTGTAATCGTTGTCATATGATATGGCTGATCTGGTACATATTCCAGATTTGCCGGACGCTTATACATACTTGTTACAAAAGCTACTTCCTGCGTTTCTTTGGCTGTCTGAAGAGAAAGATCTTCAAAGCTTGCATCTGCCACATCATCAAGAACAATTGCATGACGCGTATCTTCTTTTTCAAAACCAATTGACAGACCCTTTACCTCTAAGCCTTTTACATGGCGGGCATAAAATCCGTATGCCGGCAAGATGCCAAAAATACTTGGCTCCGGATAAGAAGTTGGAAGCTCTGGCACATTATAAGGATCATCCTTCCAGCTCTTTGTCTTTTCATCCCAATCGACTCTTGGAAGCAAGCCCTCGTTTTTCAGGAAAAATGTATTCACAAGCCAAGGAAGGCTCTGAACGGACGGCTTTGTCTGATACTGTGTATACTCCCAATTCGTGTTTAACTGACGCTGCTCTGTCGCATGCTCCATCGTTAATCCGCCGCGGTAAGTCACCTTAATATCTTCCAGCTGTACATTTTCAATGCTGCTACCATCAAGACCGGCAAGAAGAATCGGGTATCTTGGATCAACACTCTCCGCACTTATACGTGCAATTCTAATATTTTTTACCCTTGCAAGCGGTCTTGAGCATCCATTTGCCCTTGATGCTGCCTCTGGTGCGTCAAGTGCTTTTGTGCGGTCTGCCACGTAACCTTCTCCTGCCACATACACCTTGCCATAAGTTACGCCATCTTCTTTAACTAAATTTGCCTGATTCAGCGTAACTGGATTTTCTTCATCCACAACTGTGAAGAAGGAACGTCCGTCCACACTTACAAGCTTTGTTTTATTGTAGGACGGTGTATAACGCACTGCCGGAATTACCGGATAATGCTCATTATCAGGAATAACAAAACCCCTGTTGTCCAGACGAATATTAGGAGCCTTAGCCTGAATCTCCTCGCTCATCTGCATACCTGTTACAGGGAATCGGCAGCGATCACCAACGCGGATAAAAATTGGAGAGCTGCTAATATACTTCATATGGCTGTCTTCAAAAATAATATCTGTCAGATCACTTCCGTCTACTGCTTCTAATGCAAAACCTCTTGAATGCTCAAAATCAACACGGCGCACTGTTACCTGATGATAGCCACATGAAGACTCTGTTCCAAGCTTTACACGTCCTGTCGGGCCACAGCGATCCTCTGCCACAAGCTTTTCATTTGTGTAGGTCTTTGCATAGACGCTTCCTGCATCGTAGCCAGATACCTTGCAATCCTCGATAAGCACATTTTCAAGCGGCATAAAAATACCAGCACCATAGGAGCTTTTCATAACAAGGCCATCATCTGTAAGTGAATTGAATACACTATTTCTAACTGTCACATCCTTACAGCAGTCTACATCAAATGCATCTCTATTTGTATCAATCAAAATGCCATCAACATACATGTTTTCAACACCTTCTGCAATAATGGCAAAATGACCGCCGATTACGAGTGAGAAATCTGTCAGTACAACATTTTTACAGCGCACAAGTGCAATTGCCTTATTTCCAAACCACTCACCGTTATGACCTCTCTCATTTCTAAAAGCTGGCTCAGACGGATCACCGCCCAAAAGTACATATTCACGGCACTTTTCTTCTTCATTCCAGCTGCTTCCATCAATCAGGCCATCACCTGAAATCATGATATCACACAAATCTGCACCGTAAAAAAGACTGTTTGCAAAATAGCTGTGACCGTGATCCTGCAGACCAGCAAAACGATTGACTTCTGGCTCAAGGTAATTACCGCCCTCGCCATCCTGATTTACGTAAGAATGCTTGATATCAGTTCTTGCTGCACGAATCACTGCACCTTCTTCGAAATGAAGATGCACATGACTTTTTAATTCAATAGTATAGGTACGATACTCTCCTTTTGAAATTACAACAGTTGCACCGCCCTGCTTTGATGCTGCCAAAATTGCACTGTTGATCGCCTGAGTATTTTCCACAGCACTTTTTTTAGGCGCTGCTCCAAAATCGGATGCGTAAAGAATTGTTTCATATGAAAGATCTAAAGGGCGAATCGCCGCACCTGTTGCTTCCTTAATCGTTTCCATTTTTCTCCTTTGCTTTGATGCCTTATGGCATGTACTTATTTTATTTTTTCTTTGTCAGTTTTTTCCATGCTGCAAAAAAAGCAAGACTCCCTGTCAGCACAAGAATCATAATAAGTGCTGCACAGTGCATAAAAAATTCATCTGGCAAAATCGTAATAACTGGATCCGTATATGGATCAAACAGCCAATAATCATTTTGAAACACAAGCTTATGAAATGTAATAAATACCCATTCCCAATTTGCTGCGATCAAAAGACCAAGTGCTGCCGGTATACCGACACTAATAATTCCCGCTGCTGCAAAAAGACTTCCAAAACGTTTTTTCTTTGCTGCTATAATTTCAGCAGCTGACAATGGAATTAAAATCAATGCACCATACTCGAAAATACTAAATACTTTTTTCACTTCCTCAAAGTGAATACGCCCAGATTCTGACATCGGAAAATCAGGGAAATTAAGTATCCCCGTATGCCAGATGTTATTGTAACGAATCAACGCATCAAAGTTTTTTCTGATCACGTCATTACTGTAACCGCTGCTGTCTGAGATATGAAGCAATTTCATATCTAAATAGTAGAGTGGGCGAAAATTCAGCGTAACGGTTACACTTACACAGACAAGGCACAAAAATAAAATGAGCCCGCCTAATACTGCGGCAAAACAACCTGTCAAAGTTAAACCTCTGACAGGTCGTCTGCAATGGACTTGATTACTCATGCTGAAGCTCCTGCGCAATCTTTTGGCCTGTTGTTGTTGCAGCCAGTCCTCCCTTTCCTGTCTCGCGGATAGCCTCAGGAAGACTGATTCCAACACTTCTCATAGCGTCAAACACTTCATCTGGCGGAATGATGCTTCGAACACCAGCAAGTGCCATATCAGCTGCCGAGAGTGCATTGACTGCACCTACAACATTTCGCTTCACACAAGGCACCTCCACAAGACCGGCTACAGGATCACATGCAAGACCAAGCAGATTTTTCATTGCCATGGCTGCTGCATGAATTATTGCCTCGGTGTCTCCTCCTGCAAGGTAAACAGCTCCTGCTGCCGCCATGGAACTTGCAGAACCAATCTCTGCTTGACAGCCGCCTGCTGCGCCCGCAAGAAATGCACGGTTTGCAATGACACCACCCACACCTGATGCTATATACATTGCCTCAAGCATACGCTCATCATCAATCTGGCGCTGTTCCTGAAGCGTTAGATATACGGCTGGAACCACGCCACAGGCGCCAGCCGTAGGTGCTGCCACAATACGCTTCATACAGGCGTTTGACTCACCCATCTTCAGTGCTTTTTCAATTGCTGATGCAATGACAGGACCGCAGATTGTTTTTCCAGACACCACTGCATCATGAAACAATTGTCCATTTCCGCCTACCATACCACTTCTTGACTTTTGTTTGGCATCATATGCTGCATCTGCCTCTTTCATCGCCTTATACATTGCCATCAATTCTTTTTTTGACTGCTCGGGACTTACCATGCGCTCCTTACAGTCATCCTCAAGGATCACCTGCCAAAACGGTATATTTTTTTGCTGTGACACCAGAGCAATTTCTTCTAATGATTTATACATATCTCAATCCTTTCGCACTGCATCATTTTAATCTTTCTTTTGTGCCTGACTCAAATATGTGACTTTGACAATGCCTTCCTGTCTGGACAGCCACTTGATTGACTCTGCTGGAACCTCCTGATCACACTCAATAACCATCGCAGCCTGGCCTCCTCTGCTCTGACGAAACAACTGAAGCGTAGCGATATTGACACCCTTGTGACCAAGCATTGCCGTAACCTCCATCACATGTCCTGGCTGGTCAATATTTCTCACGATCAATGTCGGATAATCACCCTCAAAATTAGCTGGAAGACCATCAATTTCACAGACACGAATGCGTCCGCCGCCTATTGAAGCTGCTACTACCTCAAGCACACTTCCATTTACACCTGTAAGATTTAGCTTGACAGTGTTAGGATGTGCATCGACTAGCTCCACATGATCAAACGAAAATTTCATTCCAGCCTCATCTGCCAGCTCAAAGCTTTGTGGAATCCTTGCATCATCTACTGCAAGCCCCAAAAGTCCGGCGACAATTGCCCGATCTGTACCATGGCCGCTTCCAGTCGCCCAGAAGGAACCATGCAAATGAATCTGTGCCTCTTTGATCGGTTCTGCCAAAAGCTTTCCTGCTACCAGGCCAATTCGAACAGCTCCCGCTGTATGGGAGCTTGACGGGCCGACCATAACTGGTCCGATAATATCAAGAATATTCATTGCTCCTCCTATTAATCAAAAGGAAAGGCCACTCTGCCTGATTCAGAATGGCCCGTTATTCTTAGCATTAGCCAAAAATACCTTTTTTATAAAATGGTTTGATATTGTCTACGATTGCTAACGCTGCCGGATCTGCTCTGCGGCATTCAATTTCTTTTCCGTTTAAGTAATCCTTCGCAGCAAGCTTTAACTGCTCAAGAACGGTATCAGAGCTGCTTGTAGTCTCTGCTACTAACAGATAACCCTCCTTGCTTCCCTGTACACGCTGTGCTAACCACATACGCTTTACCTGTCTTGTTGCCTTTGCAGTTCTCTTTAAGGCGCCAATCAGCATATCTGGCTCATCAACAAGATCTCCATATGTGACTTCACCCTGCGCCTCATTAGATGCGCTCTCTGTCTTTGTCTCAGTCGGCATTACTGTCTTTGGTACATTCGAAACTGGTGTAGGTGTTGGCTCGCTTGCGGACTCCTCACCGTTTTCTGCAGCCTCAGCAGCTTTCGCCTTTACTTCTTCCTTCTTTGCACGGATCTTATCAATCAGACCCATTACATGCTCGTTTACAGTAAGTCCAGTTCCATTTCTGTTGATTACGATCTCGGCATTGTTTGCCTTTGCCATCTTCTCGGCTGCCTCGTAAGTCAGAACTGAAATACCCATCTCATGCGGCTTATATACTCTCATGAACTCTGTAATATCAGTGAACAACGGAAGTGCCTTCTGATCAGAATCCTTCTTTCCCATAAACACAATTGCAGGACGTGCACCCTCTGGAATCTCCTCACCTGCACGGAAGGTCTTTCCATCCTTCTCCATAACTGTCGGTGCCATAAACTTAGCATCACATACTTCAAAGAATACATTATTAGCTAAAATCGTATAAACCTTTAACTTTTCCTTATCATCCTTAAATACAGATGCATCAGGATTCTGTGCCATAAACTGTGCATGCTGAATTAATGCTGCCTGCAGCTTTCCATTGCAAAGATCCTGCTTCTTCTCATCTTTCTTCTGATCCATCTCTGGCATCACATCAGAGCGCTTTACGATCATCGGATGATTCATGTTGTCAACAATCACCTGCTCAATACCCCAATAATACAGCTGAGCAAAAAACGGAACAATTACCTGATTTGGCAGCTTCTGATAAATCAGATGCATTCCTCGATCTTCCTCGAGTTTATTAAGTGCTCTAGTCAGGTTATCCTCTGTTGAAAACAGCCATACATTCCTGCCCGGATCAAGGTACGGATACTTCGGTCTTTCTGTAAATGCAACATACAGTGTCTCTGCCTTCTTAATCGCATCGACAACGCCCCAATAAATAATCTGCTGCTTAATCGGGAAATGAATTGCCTTGTATTTCTCATCTTTTTTTGCAATTTCTGTGTTGAAGTAAATATAAGTAAGCTCGTCCAGGCTCAGATCTGCTATCTCGTCATCTGGCATTTCCTGTGATACGACGAACTTTCTAATTAATTCACTTTGACGTTCTTTTTCTATCATGGCTGTGCTACCTCTCATTCTGCCTGCTGTTGTTTTGTACGAAGCACAATATACAGTACTACTATATATTGTGTCCAATTTTGTTTTCATCGGCATAACTGTAGTTTATTGTAACAGGAAATGCGTAAAACTGCAAGTCTTATTGGTATTTTTATCAACTTTTTGAAAGTTTTGAAAATTCTTGTTGACAAAACAATATTGTTATGATATTATACTCCATGCATTGGGGCAAACGTCACGATGTCAGATTGTGAATAGCAAGCGGGCGTGGCGGAATTGGCAGACGCGCTAGATTTAGGTTCTAGTGTCAATGACGTGCAGGTTCAAGTCCTGTCGCCCGCACTGTTTTCATAATAACCAATGCAGACAAGTGTATTTGCAGTTGTGGCGGAATTGGCATACGCGCATGATTCAGGTTCATGTCCATGTACTTGGGTAGGGGTTCAAGTCCCCTCAACTGCACTCCTTGGCAGGGGCGAGAGGATTGCTTTTCGAAAGAAAAGCAGTCCTCTTTTTCTATGCCATAAAAGGCAGCTTTTCATCACTGCTGGCTTTCTTTAATCGTTCGTATGCTTCTTCAAATACTTTATTTTCTACATATATTATACCATTTTTTCACCATCAACTCAAGACTTGTAATTATGGCTGCCTTGCATTAAACTTTTCAAAAAAGGGAGGATAGAATCTTATGCGTAAATTGACCTATATTCAAAATTATTATCCGATACGCTTGTTTACCATTTTGATACTGTCATGTGTGCTTCTTGGATGTATTCCCTCATTCCAGATAATCGTACAACGAAATCTGATTGATGCGTCGATTAAAGGAGTAGCAGGGGGCAATTCACAAGACTTCCTACTTTATTTAATCCAATTCATTGCGTTGGCACTTCTCAATTCTTTACTCGTAAATGTTCTTCAATTGGGAACAAATCGGCACAACCGAATTGTCGGGAAACGACTCGATACACAGCGAATTGAAAAATGCAGTAAGATTTCTTTTCCTATTACTGAGACGCAGTCTTTTCACGAGCTTTGTGAGCAGGCCCAAAAAGCTGCTGAATCCGACAATGCTTTTTTCGCTGCTCTCCAAATAGGGATAAAAAGTGCCATTCAAATTCTTACATCCTTTGTTGTTCTTTTTTCAATTGATGCACGAACTACCATTATCATTTTTGTACTGTTATTTCTTGGAGTTTATATCAATAAAAATGCAGGGAAAAATTCTGGAAATTTCTGGGGCGAATATATTCAAAATATGCGACATGCCAATTATTTGTCTTCGCTGTTGCTGCATCGGGAATATGCAATGGAGCGCAAGATTTTTCACTACAATCCAGAAATTGAAAAGCGCTACCACAAGGACTGTGCGATCGCCATTGAGAAAAATAGCAAGTTAGGACGTAAACGACTGTTTTCAGAATGTTTGACGACATTGTTCTCAGCAATCTACAGCATGACCGCAATCCTTCTTCTGATTTCTCCAGTAACGCAGGGCAGCATCTCCATCGGAACCTTTATCGTTGCCTTTACTGCAATCGCCAATCTGCGCACAATTGCAAACCAATTCTATGGCGCAATTTTTGATATTTCAAATAATTTTGATCGCCTATCTGGTTTCTTTTCTCTTCTGGAACTTGAAGAAGATCATAATGGAACCTCAGATGAACCGATTGACTTATCAAAAGGGATTGAATTTCGTCATGTCAGCTTTGCATATCCGGGTGCGTCCTCTGCCGTTTTAGATGATGTTAGTTTCACATTGAAGGCTGGCATGCACTATGCACTTGTCGGAGAAAATGGCTGCGGAAAAACGACGCTTGTGAAGCTTCTTTTAGGGCTGTATCAGCCGACAAACGGATCAATTCTTGTTGGTGGCAAGGATATCTCAACGATGTCCCAAGAGGTAAAGCGTCAAATTTTCTCTGCAATCTTTCAGGACTTTTACCGCTATCCCCTTTCCATCCACGAGAATGTTTTGCTAAGCTCACCAAGTTCTGCAAGTTCAATAGACTCAACAAATTCAACAAGTTCGTCCACACAGCAACGCTCTGATGAAATTCACCGTGTTTTAGACGCACTTCATTTTAATGCACCTGTTCGCAAAAAGGAAAATGGACTCGACATTAGTCTGGGCTTTTTAAAACAAGAAAGTGCTGATTTATCTGGAGGCGAATGGCAAAAGCTGACTGTTGCGCGTTCGGTTCTCTCACCAGCACAAATCATCATGCTAGATGAACCAAATGCTGCCTTGGACCCATTGTCAGAGCTAGCGTTTTACCGTGTCTATGAGAACATGTTCGCATCAAAAACAACATTGTTTATTTCGCATCGATTAGGAACAGTAAAATCAGCAGATCAAATTCTAGTTCTGCGCAACAGCCATTTGATTGCGATGAATACGCATGATGCGCTGATGAATACTTGCAAATACTATCGGGAATTATTTGAAACACAGCGAGGGCTCTACTATGAAACAGAATGATACGAACCATAATACTCATAATAATGCGAATACTACTGGCAATACAAATTCGAAATTAAAGCATTTACAAAATTACCATCTCATCTTCCAGCTAGCTCCAAATAGTTTTATTGAAATGATTTTCTGGAGCATTTTTAACTGCATTTTATCCGTCCTTAATGTCTGGGCAACTGGACAAATTGTTTCTCTGCTCTCCTATGGCTATAGCAATACAATGATTGGACTTATCTGTCTTTATGGCACTCTGTTAATTCTGTCCGCGGCCTACTCCATCTATTACAAGCGATATCGCGTGCAGTTTCGTGTAATTCCAGCTTTTGAGCAGCGAATTCGAGCTAAACTTTTTCAAAAGAGCAGCATGATATCAAACGAAACCTACGAGGATGCATCTGCTGCTACAATGATTCGCCTAGCAGACGGCGCGAAGCAGAATCTTTTTCGATATGTCGAAATCTGGATCAGCATTCTGACGGCAATCTTGCAAGCCCTTGTTGTAACGATGTATGTTTCCACCTTTAATATATGGTTTTTACTGCTTCTTCCATTTTCAATCATTCCACCATGCTTAAATTTGCTTTATCAGTCTACGCTCTGGAAACGCTACCATATCGCACTGGAACAATGTCAAAAAGAAGAAAGTGCTTATTTTAAAGGATTGATTGACGAGGTTGCCTGCAAAGAAAGTAAAATCACCTATGCTTCTGACTTGTTAATAAGTAAATGGAAAGAAAGCCGAAAGCAGCGAGATTCGATTGAACAGAAAAAAGCAACGAAGCTATTCATCCTTCAAATGCTTTTCATTCCTGCTGATCTTCTCGGCTCTTTTGGTGGATACTTAATATCGGTTGTTCTCTTATTTTATGGAAAGATCGACTATGCTACCTGCACTGCTGCGATTGCCGCATATGCTTCGATTCTTTCGGCGCTTAGTTCGCTTGTTTCCATGATTGGATACGAGGGGCAATATCGAAAAATGATTCAGCCATTTTTTGATTATCTGGAAAAGGAAGAACGATCGACTTGCAGCAATCCTGTATCGTTCCAAAAGGAAATTCGACTGGACCATGTTTCTTTCCACTATCCACAACAGGAAAGACAAGAAAAAAATGGGAAGAATGGAAGAAACGAAAATAATGGAAATAATGTTTTAGATAATATCAATCTGACTATTAAGAAGGACGAAGTACTTGCGATTGTCGGCGAAAATGGAGCGGGAAAAACAACACTAACAAACATCATACTCGGCTTATTCTTGCCTAGCAGCGGAACCGTATATTATGATGAAACGGACATTTCGTCCATATCCGAATTGGAACTTCACAAGAAGCAATCGGTTGTCCCACAAGTATTTGCCCGCTATAAAATGTCCGTCCGGGATAATATTGCAATCAGCGACTTTGATCGCTTTGATCAATCTAATCGTTCTGATCGTTTTTATTATTCTGAGTATTCGGATCATTCTGATCACGCAGATCATACCGCTGATGAAAAAATCAAGCAAGCAAACCTTACTTTTTTGAATGATTCTCACCTGTCACTGGACACGGTGCTAGGCAAAGAGTTCGGCGGGCGAGATTTATCGGGTGGGCAATGGCAGCAGCTCTCATGCGCAAGAGGCTTCTACAAAAACAGTGAATTTCTTGTTTTGGATGAGGCCACCTCTGCCATTGACCCATTAAAAGAGAAGGCAATGTATGATTCTTTTCGGCGTGAGCTGAATGGAAAAACCGGAATTATTATCACACACCGATTAGGCGCGGTTTCTCTGGCAGACAAAATTGTTGTATTGGATCACGGACGCCTTGTTCAGGAAGGGACACACGACGAACTTCTAAAGGAAGATGGAGTGTACTCGCAGTTGTGGAAAATACAGACAAACTCCTTTCTTTCTCAATCCCGTAAATTACGATAATACAAATAAAACATAGGTGCTGTCGTGCAAATGGCAATCGTATCTGCAATCGGTTCAGCCAGATAAACGCCCATTACGGAATCCGATAAAATTTGTGGCAAAATAAAAATCAATGGAATCAGCAAAATAATCTTACGCCATATTGTGAGAAAGATTGCCTTCTTCGCCTGATCCAATGCGACAAAACTATACTGACATGCCACCTGTATTCCATACAGAAAAAGCATTGCTAAATAGATTCGCATACTTTTCTCTGTGTAGGCAATTAAATCAATAATTCATGTAATCCACCGCATAGGAAATTGTATCATCGCTTGCGCCAAACAGCTGCAAGATTGTTTTTCCAAATCCTAACATAATTCCTGTCAGTACCATGGACAATGCAATCAACATCCATGTACAGCTTCCCATAACCTTTTCCGCCTGCTCATTATCGCCTTTTCCCATAAAAATAGATACCTTCGGCGCACCACCCATACTGACGAGCGCCGCAAAAGCGGAAATTGCCAAACATTGTTTCAAACGGCTTTTCAATGTCAATCCCAAAATGGAGCAAATAGTCCGCAACTTTCGGATAGGCCGCTTTAATTTGTCTAACATAATTCTGACAGTAAGCGCAGTTGCATAAATCATCTTTTGTTACGCTATTATAAAACTCTTTTGTTTTTTCTACCTTCACAAAACAAGCCATCCTCTGTTCTTTTGTCAATACGCCTCCAAATCAGAATTCAAATTCACGGTAATATTCTTTCAGCGCACATACATCACTATTCCATGGCTTAACAGAACTCACAAAATGAATAATCCCCGGATCTGTATTCTTCACTCGCTTCCAGAGTTGCTTTCCTTCTTTTGATGTTTCTTCTTTTAAAAACTCATATACATTTTGATAATTCCATTCTGTACTAAGATATAAAAGATGGTTTTCCATTAAAATATTTAGCGCATCCTGATCCTGAAGGTAGTAATTTTGTTCGCCCAATACATGCAAGACTTCCTCGTATTTCCAAAGCTCTCTACATTTTTTCAAATTGAATAAAATAACACCCGCATTAAAATAGGAATCAAAATCACTAAGCTTTAAAATATCTGAAATATAGCTTTGCGCAGTGTACCTTTTCCCTTGATAGTCTATTGGAATTCCAAACAACATTTTGGCATCCATTGTATAATCCTTGACGACTGCACCCGCATATTCTGTAATATCAATGCGAAATAAAGATGAGATATTCTTTCGCACTGTTACGTCCGAATCCAGATAAAGAATTTTTTCATACTCCGCAAAAAGATCAGAAAATAATAAAGCACGATAATAGGTAACAACACTATAATATGCTCTTACATCTTTTGGCAAATCTTCCGAAAATGGTGTTGTATCCAGAAATCGAATGCTCGCATTGGACCATTTTAAAAGTTTGATTTTTGCTGTATGCATGCATTCGTCTGTAAGCCCCGTCTCCAAAACGATAAACTCATAACGTTCATCTCCTGCCTGACTCATAATTGAACCTATCGTGTTCCAACAATATGGAAAATAATTTGCATCAGTTGCCAGACAAATACATATCCTATTCTTCTCTTCCATTTTGCCTCCTTATCTCATCCTCATCTCATCATCAAGTTGATTGCAATTATTGATAAAATCGATTATATCGCACATTCCACAAAATATCCCGTCTGTGTTACGCTTACTTCACCGATTGTTATCGTATCTTTGACCTGTTGTAATTTCAATAGTTACATTATCATTTTTAAATGCCTACTATGCAAACAAAAATGGCACTTCTCCCCATCTTCTTATTCTTCTCACTTCTTTTTCACCATACAACGTTTTTTAAAAAACGATATGCCATAGCAAAGAATATCGTCATACGCATCTTCAAAATCTTTTGCATACATTCGATCGTCAATCTGCTGCAATGCACTATCACATTCTACTTCCAGATTTTTTAATACTTTTGTTCGCTTTGCTTCAAATATTGCTACTCGACCATTAATAGAGTCACAGACAACCACATCACTTCTGCCCTCTCCATGCTCCTTATTGGATTCTACCTGATAACCTGCACCAGCAAAGATACCTGTAAGAGATGCATGGTAGAAATCTTCCCGATAATCATGATAACTGATCGTTCGTCTCAAAAGAGCACTCATTTCCTTTGTAATGCCCTCACTATTTCCATTCCAAACTGCTTCAAACAATGCAGTTCGATTCCAAGTTTTTGCGCTCTCATCAAACCACTTACTAACTGTCGTCTCGAAAATTCCTCTGATTTCCTCGTTTGGAATTTTTAATGCAACTGTATTTTCTGATAATTCTCCCTCCACTTCAGTAGCTCTTGCCTGCGTCAAATACCCTGTCAAATACAGCAGACTCCATAAATTTTCTTCCGAAGAGTGCAAATAATCATACGTAAGGTTTTCATCTACTCGCTGAAGAATATAGCCCCCATCCATTAAAACTTCCAACTTTTTTGTAATACTTGTTCCGGCAAAATCAATAAAAGAACGAATAATTGCATTATCGCTTGTATTTTTCCAATAGCTGTCCGGCTTTGCTTCTGGGCTTTTCTGCAAATCTGAAAGATAGCACATTACATCCCAAGGGCAATACACATCAAAATTCCCAAAATGATAGCCATTATACCACTTTTTAATAATTTCTGCCTTCTTTTCAATATCAGCATCCTTGAGTATTTGTTCCACCTCGCTTTGAACAAATCCAAAGTATTCGTTCAATCGCATCGATGTAATGGTATCCGATACAAAATTATTGGTTCCTGTAAAAATACTTTCTTTTGCAATCTTTAAACATCCTGTAATAACAGCAAACCGCAAAGACTGATTATCCTTTAATGCCTGCATTAGTCCATTCATAATTTCCAGCATTTCCTTATAATAGCCATTATTCGTTGCCTTTGCCACTGGGACATCATATTCATCAATAAGAAGGATCACCTCTTTCCCATAATGTTTCTTCAGAAATTGAGAAAGAATCTGGAGCGAGCGCATCACCTCTATTTTCCCAGCCTGACGTTCTTTAATGTTCCAAAAAAGCTTCCTTTCCTCTTCACTTAACATAGCGCTTTCCAGAAGATATTCATGTTTCTTATAAAGCTCTCCAATTTCAAAAACGAGCTGCCGATATGCCGTAGAAAAATCATTTCCTTCAACCGCCTTAAAACTTAAGTTCATCACAGGCCATTGATTCATCCATTCGCTGCACATTGTCTGCTCACTTGTTATCTCAAGTCCTTCAAAAAGACTTTTGCTGTCTTTTCGGATATCAAAGAATTTTTCCAACATACTCATACCAAGCGTTTTACCAAACCGTCGCGGACGAGTAATTAAGGTAACCTTTGTTCCGGTTGTCTTAAGAAGCTCACGAATCAAACTGGTTTTGTCGACATAATAATAGCCTTTTCTGCGAATCTCTGCAAAATCGGATGTTCCTACAGGAATATTTATTTTCCTCATAATTCTTGCTCCTTTTCAAAACTATATTACCAAGACAGCAACAATCTCATCCTAGCATATTTTCATATTATCATCTAGCAGAACAAATAGCAAGTTTTTTTATTTCAAACGTTCTACTTGGTTCTTTTTGGTTCTCTTTAAAAATACACAGCATAATTCACACCTCTTTTCTTCTGATTTTTTGCAACAAAAAAACCTGAGGAGCATCATCTGCTTCTCAGGTATAAAATCGTGAGACACGCGGGATTCGAACCCGCGACACCTTGATTAAAAGTCAAGTGCTCTACCGACTGAGCTAGTATCCCATCCTGGGCTAGTTGGATTCGAACCAACGTAATGCAGGAGTCAAAGTCCTGTGCCTTACCGCTTGGCGATAGCCCAACGTCGCAGGGACTTAACCTGCAAGGGTGGATATAGGGATTCGAACCCTAGGCCTCCAGAGCCACAATCTGGCGCGCTAACCAACTGCGCTATACCCACCATAGTATAAAACAATTTTCCATAAAAAGGATCGGGGTGACAGGATTCGAACCTGCGGCCTCCTGGTCCCAAACCAGGCGCTCTAGCCAAGCTGAGCCACACCCCGATGTTTTGTTTTTGTCTTTCGTGTTCCTCAAGACATGTATTAGTATATAACATCGCAAGCGATTTGTCAACAGTTTTTTTTAAATTTTTTCATTTTTTTCTTCAACTGTTCTTTTGTGCCTGTTTTTCGAACAAATCCGGGCTAACAGGATACTTTTAAGTGTTGTTCTGTCCTAGGATTTGCGCCATTTCTAGTTTCTTTTTCACAACAGCGCTTCGTTTTAACATGCTTCTGCCTGTCTGTTTTTTCACCAGTTATCAATCTGCTTCGTTAAATCACCTTGATAAAGTAACAATGTACTCATCTATTCTGCGGTCCATATTTGTTGCAAATTTGCAATTGACAAATATATTTTTCTGACTATAATAGCAACCATAAATAAGAAATGCATTGACAAGGATACGTTTTCATTCTTCAAGCATCTCCAGAGAGCTGCCGTATGGTGCGAGGCAGTGATGTCGAATGAGTTCATCCCCTTGAAGCAGCCTTTGTGAATCCTGGTTTGGCAGTAATAAAGGACGGAAACCCACCGTTAACGGGGTACAGATTTAGAAGAAGCTCTGATCTGATTGAGTGGTCGGCATAGCCGGCAAGAGAAGTGGTAACGCGAATTGATTTCGTCTTCTCGATTTGGAAAAATCCAAATCGGGGAGACGTTTTTTTGTTCACAGTTCATGCATCCTGCTACATCCGGATAAGCCTACTCACGCTTCATCTATTTCATTATTATTATAAAGAAGGAGGAAGCAACCCGAATGGGCTGCAATAAGGTATGAACACTTTAGTTATTGTTTTAATCGCTGCTGTATGTCTGTTAGCCGGTTATGTTTTCTATGGACGCTGGCTGGCAAAGAAATGGGGAATTGACCCAAAGGCAAAGACGCCTGCTTACACACACGAGGATGGCGAGGATTACGTTCCAACTGATGGCTGGACTGTATTTGCTCATCAGTTCTCTTCTATCGCAGGTGCCGGTCCTGTCACTGGTGCAATTCAGGCTGCCGCATTTGGCTGGCTCCCAGTTCTGTTATGGATTTTGCTTGGCGGTATCTTCTTTGGCGCTGTTACTGATTTTGGTGCACTGTATGCCAGTGTTAAAAATGAAGGAAAGTCCATGGGTATGTTAATTGAACAGTACATCGGCAAGACTGGAAGAAAGCTTTTCTTACTGTTCTGCTGGCTGTTTACCCTTATTGTTACTGCTGCATTCGCAGATATGGTTTCTGGCACTTTCAATGGTTTTGTCACTGATACTGCCACAGGTGAGATCACAAAGTCTACAGTTAACGGTGCTGCCGGAAGCATTTCCATTATGTTTATCGCCTTCGCTGTTGTCTTTGGTCTGATTCAGAAAAAGATGAAGTTTACTGGCTGGAAAGAGGTTGTTCTTGGACTGGTATGCATGGTTGCCTGCTTTGTACTTGGTATCAGCTTCCCAATTGTCGCTACAAGAGAAACTTGGAACTATGTTACATTCGCATATATCTTCTTTGCCGCTATCCTTCCAATGTGGCTTTTGATGCAGCCTAGAGATTTTATGACCACCTTCATGTTTATCTTTATGATTGCTGCCGCTGCAATTGGTCTTCTTGTTGCTCACCCAACAATGAATCTTCCGGTTTACACTGGTTTCCACAATGAAAAACTTGGCGATATGTTCCCAATCTTATTTGTAACTGTTGCCTGCGGTGCTGTTTCTGGTTTCCACAGCCTTGTTTCTTCTGGTACATCTTCTAAGACCATCTCCAATGAGAAGGATATGTTAAAAGTTGGTTATGGTGCTATGATCCTTGAGAGTTTGCTTGCTGTTTTAGCACTGTGCGTTGCCGGTGCTGCTGCTTCCGCTGACGGCACTGCCGCTACTGGAACTCCGTTCCAGATCTTCTCCGCAGGTGTTGCCGGATTTCTTGAGATGTTTGGCATTCCTGTTCACATTGCTCAGTGTATCATGACGATGTGTGTATCTGCACTTGCACTTAGTACACTTGATTCTGTTGCCCGTATCGGCCGTATGTCCTTCCAGGAACTGTTCTCCGTTGATGATATGGAGCATGCAGAAGGATGGCGTAAGTTATTCTGCAATAAATATTTTGCAACTGTTATCACCCTTGTATTTGGCTATATCCTGACAAAGGTTGGCTATACAAATATTTGGCCGCTGTTTGGAAGTGCCAACCAGCTGTTAAGTGCACTTGTACTTATTACTCTTTGCGTATTCTTAAAAGTTACAGGCCGCACAAACAAGACTCTGTTCCCTCCGTTAATCATCATGCTGTGTGTTACCTTCACCGCACTTGTTGAGCGTTTCATTGCTCTTGTAAAAGCATATCAGGCTGGAACAGCCGTATTCATGGTTGAAGGACTTCAGTTAATTATCGCAGTTCTTCTGATCATCCTTGGTCTTACAATCGTACTCCATTCCGGAAAGCGCCTTGTAAGCAAGGAAACAAAGAAAGCTTAAAATTTAAGCCAAGGAAAAGTCTGCTAATATATCCAGACTCTTCCTTGGCTTTTTTTATATTAAACTATCACGAATACCATCCTGCGGCAAGTACTTCCACAGTTCCTGTCCAAAAGTCAATTGCAATTGTCACCATATTAAAGTTTCTTTCCTGGCCAGTCCAGTCACTTTTATCTGGTCCTAACTGCAAATAAAGTTTGCTGCCTTGTGCGTGATCTAAGAATGCAAAACCCACATTTTTAATCACACAAGCTGTCTCCTTTTCTCCTGTCAAATAAGAAATTCGCTCTATTGCCACTCCATCTCGAACTGGTGTGGTGCTGATTCCATAGGCGTAGCTATCTGATGTACACAGCTGTCCCCAATCACAGTCTACATCCAGTACCTTCATATTATCACTTGCATCCGATTCACCGATATCGTAGCGCCACAGTGCACCATACGACTGATAAATAAAGTTCCCAGCTGTTTCATATGAACGCTCACTTTCCTCATCAAATGCATAGCGTATCTCATGCGCATTAGCAAGCGTCTGTACATCTGCACATGCCAGATGATCATCTTTTGTTCTCATATATACCTGATTCTCATACACATCAAACGCATATGTGTACTGATCAGATTGTGTCAATACAGTTCCAGTCCAGTCCAATACCAAAAGACCATCATAATTGCCCACGTAAATCGCATTCTGCGTCAGAAGCCAATACCCAGGACTGGCACCGCCGCTTACGTGCTCATCCATCTTTTTGTATTCAAACAGCCTTCTGTCATCTTCATACATGACATACGTATCCTCATATTGACTATAATCTTCACTTGCCACACTGTTTTCACACACAAGTCTGTATTCATGATTTTGATACCAGGCGCATATGCTTCCCTCATTTGCATAGTTAATACTCTTGTCAAACCCGATGTTTCCAAAAATTTCGCCATTCTTCTCATAAAAAGCGCCCATCTGCACAGCTGATTCTTCTGCATTATAAGATGGCAGTTCATCTGATGCATTGTATTTTACAACAGCAGTATCTGCAAAACTGCTCAGACCAATTCTGTCATTGATCTTTGCTGTGTTCATTTCTTTCTCTTGCTTTTGCAGACTGATCTCTTTTTCTACGACAGACTTGTTATCTGATCCTGTCCCTGCCTGCTGCTCACTGTCCAAAAAACTAATATTTGCAACTTCAACTGCATTCAAACATCCAGAATCAAAATTTTGAGGCTGAACTGTCCCATTGTACCATGCCATCTGATCAAAATAAGACTGCAGATCTGTACTTGCAAAGCGCCGTCCATGACGCGCATATATCTCATTTTTTGCAATTCGAATATCCTCATTTGACAACATATAAATATCAGACCACTCAAGCAGTCTCTCTGAACTGTCCTCAAATACCTTATAGTCCAATTTCTGATCATCTGACTGCTGTTCCTGATTTTTCTGTGTTTCCTGTGCCTGCACCGTCATTACGCGCATAGGTGCTGCTCCAATCATAAGTCCAATCGCTGTCACTGTTATCGCTCGATATACCTGAATAGAAAGCTTTGATCGTCTCTTCATACTTTTCTCCTTTCTACAAAACCACGGTCGTTACTCTATATTCAATATATCGTATTTTTTCTGTTTATGCAAGCCAATATTGCG
>CAKQXY010000012.1 GCA_934292725.1 uncultured Lachnospiraceae bacterium | reverse complement strand
ATTAAAGATTTAGAAAAATATTTCTTGGCTTCATCCCAGGGGCAAGCCCCTGGGTTTTCGCCTAAAAATTTTATAACGAATGGCAGAACCTGTTCCAATCATGGAACCAATCGCGAAGATAAGACCATAAATTGGAAGCGCCAGATTCAGTGCGGTAATACCATTTGTGCCCTGCGATGTTGCAATAAAAAAAGTATCGGCTAAAATGTAGCATGACATTCCTACCATTGCCAATATATTTGGCGCGATATACTGGTATAAGCTTTTCTTTTTCAAAAAAATTCCTCCTATTTTTATCAAAAATTGGGGGCTGCCATATGGCAGCCCTCCGTTTAATTAACGATACTGGCGGATAATCCGCTGTATACTCTTTTCTGTAAGATAATACTTCTGGGAAAGTCTCGGGACACTCGTACCCTCCCGATGCTCCCTGCATATGGCACTGTTGCGTGCATCAAGCTCCTGTCGTGCCTGTGTGCGCTCGCCCCAGCCCTTTCGATGCTCCAGCTTTCTCGGAATGTAGATATTTTCTCCGTCCACGTACTGCTGAATCACTTCTATTAATTCTCTTGGCAGTATCTCCTCTGCCTTTCTATAGCTCATGCCTTCCTCTCAATCTGCGCTGCGGCTGCAGCGGCTTTCCGTGCGGTACTATTTACCGGAAAGCAACGGCTATAGCAAATACAATTCTTTCATTGTATATTTGCAACAGCCACTGCTATGCGTCACACCAATCCCTTGTTTCCACTTCAAACTCCACCGTTCGTTTCTTTATAATTAACATAATGCAATCCTCCTTTTCGCTCTTTTTCATTTTTGGTCTTGTTCGTGTTGTTGGTTTGACCCTTCAACTTTATCTGTGCCATTATACCATATTTTCTTATTTATTACCAGACCTTATTTCTTTTAAGAAATATCTTTGCTCATGGATTTACGAAAGCCCTTCGGTGCAATGGTTTCGTCGCCGGACCAAACTCCGCAGGTTCCTTCTATGTTCTTTCTTATTATACATTGTTTTGAAAGACCTGCTCCAAGTGTCCGGCTCGTGAAATCCATTCACCTTCGGGCTTTGCCGCAATATTGGCTTATCCATGAACTGTAACATGGAGCTGTTACAGTTCGCGAGATAACCCAAATTTTTCTTTCCAATAAATACTTTCCATGGTATACTGAGTTTACATAAAATTTCATAAGATTGGAGAATCGCTATGAGCAATTTAACTACTGATATTCAAGCCTCTATTTTAAAGGCAAAAAATTATGTGGATGCGCTTACTATAAACTCTTCATGCAACATTCCAAAGGAAGTTGTTTCTGATGAGCACAAGTTCTTTTCATGGGATAATGAGAAGCGTACTCCTTCTGTCAAACCCTATCTGTTTGACTGGAGCTATTACAATGGTGTTGTGATGGAGGGTCTCTATGATACATACGAGGCACGACCAGATGAGGGTGCTGAATATAAGAATTATGTATTAGAATATTTGAATACAATGCTTGTGACTGATGAAAATGGAGTACATCATTTAAGTCGCAACCTTGCAGGATATGTAGATCATCACGGTGCTGACTGCTATAAGACTGCTGCACTAGTAATGAAGGCTTTTGATGAAAATCCAGCTTACGCTGAGGTTATGGCTGAGCTTTACCGTGATCTGACTGACCCGAAACACGTCAATTCAAAGGGTGATGTTGTAGTTAAAAAATATACAGAAGATGCACTTGGCAATAACTACTGGCACTGCTGGGCCGGCGGACAGCCGCCTAAGTATAAGGTATGGCTCGATGGCATCTATATGCTGCAGCCGTTTTTGGCTCATTATGCTGCAAAAATTGGTGATACAAAGCAGCTTGCTGTTATCAATGAGCGCCTGAACTGGGTTGCTGATGTTATGCTTGCCCCAAATGGCATGTATTATCATGCATGCAACAGCCGTGAGGATGTCTGCGCATACCACTGGACCCGCGCAATGGGCTGGTATGCAATGGCAATGGTCGATGTAATGGAAGTTCTTCCAGAATGCTATATTGAAGAGAGAAAAGCTGCATTAAAGCTCTTTGCAGATGGCATGTTAAAGTATCAGGACGAATCTGGATTATGGGCAAATCTGGCTGACCAGCCTGTTACCGCGACAAATCGCCTTGAGGTCAGCGGCACTGCCATGATGATTTATATGATGTTAAAAGGTGTTCGCAAGGGATGGCTTAACGAGTCCTACCGCGAACCTGCAATCAAAGCATTTAATGCAATTGTAAATACTAAGCTTCACGACAATGTACTGGAAGATATTTACTTAAAGGCAAGTGCAAATAATACAAATAATTATGAGATCACTGAATATTACCTTCCAGATGAAGGAAAAGGAAGCGGTCCATTTATCATGGCGTACTCAGAAATGTTATATCTGTAATTATTTTGGCAGCTCTAAAATTAGAGCCGCCAATTTTATTCTCCACGTAAGATTTTAACTGTCTCGGCAACAGCCTGAATAATCATCTCTACCTCTTCTTTGGTATTTTCATAATCAAGTGTCAGACGAAGAGAGCCTCTTGCTGTCTCTGGATCTCTTCCAATTGCAAGAAGCACATGACTAGGATCAAGAAAACCTGATGTGCATGCTGAACCTGATGATGCACATATTCCTTTGTTGTCAAGCAAGAGTAAGAGTCCTTCTGCCTCTGTACCCTTAAAACAAAAATTCACATTGCCTGGAAGGCGGCTTTTCTCGTCTCCATTTAATATGGCATCTGGAATATTCTTTAACCCTTCGATCAGCTGATTGCGAAGCTGTGTCACATAGACCAAGCGCTCATTTTGAAGTGCCAAAGCTTCCTCAAGCGCTGCCGCCATTCCTACTATAGCAGGAAGATTTTCTGTTCCAGCACGTTTTCCTCGCTCCTGTCCGCCGCCCTCTATAAGATTTGTCAAAAACACACCTGTCTTTGCATACAGCACACCAATTCCCTTTGGACCATTGAATTTATGTGCAGATAAAGACAGCATGTCAATCTGATCATCTTTTACATTAATAGGAAGATGACCTGCTGCCTGTACCGCATCGGTGTGAAACAGCACACCTTTTTGTCTGCACACTGCTCCGATCTCGCAAATTGGCTGAATAGTTCCAATCTCATTATTGGCATACATAACCGTAACAAGTGCTGTATCTGGACGAATTGCTTTTTCGACCTGTGCAGGACTTACAATTCCCTTTTCTCCAACATCAAGAAGCGTAATCTCGAAACCTTCTTTTTCTAATTTTTTTAATGTATGCAAAACGGCATGATGCTCAAATGCGGTTGAAATAATATGCATCTTCCCCTGTCTTTTGCCAATAGCTGCTGCCGACAAAATTGCCTGATTATCTGCCTCACTTCCGCCTGAAGTAAAATAAATTTCCTTTGGCAGACAGCCAAGACAACGGGCAATCCTCACACGCGCATCCATCAATGTGCCAGATGCCTGCTGTCCCTGTGTATAAAGGCTAGACGGGTTATACCAATCCTTTTCCATAGCAGACAACATAGCAAGCTTTGCTGTCTCACTAATCTTTGTTGTTGCTGCATGATCCGCATAAATCATAAACCACTGCTTCCTTTCTGTACGAACCTCTCCTCAATGTGCTTTTTAATGGTTCGTCTTTTGGATACCGTACCACCAGAGAAGATATTTTGTCAATCTATGCTAATTATTTTTTTCAAAATTGTACACAATCCTATTGAGCTAAATCAATTTGCTCAAGACCATACTGTTTCACCATGCGGTCTACGATGTTTCCATTGTTTTCTTCATCCAGCCAGACGAAATTTGTGTTGATCTTCAAGTAACAATTATCTGCTTCTTCTACCGAGATCAAAAGTGCCAAGCCAGAAAACGTATATGCCAACACAACATCATCTTTCCAGTCTGTTGTGATTGCATGCAGTGGGGTTCGCTCATGAGCTATTCGGGACAAAACACTAGATGCTGCTATCTGGTTCATACTAGAACCATTTGATACACCAGATGCAATTTGTTCTGCCGACCAATAGGAACTTGAAGGAACCTTATAAGCTGTGAGCGTTCCCTTTTCTGATCCTTTTGCTACTTCTTCCATACAGGTTTGTGCTTTTTTTACATAGTCTGCTACTTCTGATGAGACGGTGAAAAGTTGTGTTAGCTCATCAATTGGTGTTATTCCACTGACCATTTCACCGATGATTTCATCAACTAGTTGATTGAAAAATGTTGCATCTGCTGGTATATCTAAAGTGATAGCCTCTAGCAATCCTTTCATCGGATAAGAATCATCTGTCATTTGACCTAGGTAAGAGTAATCAAGTGATCCAAAATCGCTGTCAATCTTGGATCGTTGTGCCAAAACTTCGATTAAAACATCATCACTGTTATCACTATTCTGATCAGATGACTCAGCCACTTTCTTTCGCACTTTCTCATAGCTTGCAGCATCTAGCACACCGACTGTTAGCTCTGTACCGCCTTCTCTTGGAATAAACACACATAATACCGATGGCAAATCTTCTCCATAATACAGCCACAATCCAACTGTTGCATTCAACTCCATATTAAAATATTGATTGTCTTCAAGCAGCGCATAGGCAGCCAATGCTTTTGTGTCACTAGAAGTACCTACCATCATCGTTGCAAGTGACCTTGCAATCATATCGCTAATTTCAGTGGTGTCTGTCAGTGCAATACTTTTCAAGTCATCTCCCATCTCTTCCACTTGAAATGAGTCTAGATTAATCTGCATCATTTCCGTCGGCACTGCATCTGCAAGTGGCACTGCCTTTTGTATGTATTCCATTAGATCATCTGAAATCATCCTATTCTTAAAGTATTCTGCATCTGAAGCCTTCTTTCCAAGCTTACGCGCATAATAAACGGATCGCTCTGTTAATACTTCGCTTGATTGTGTAGTTTGATCATTTTCTGATGCTGTTTGCTCTAACTGAGCTGGAGTTTGGATAACATTATTGAAGTGAAGTCTTCCTGTTCCAAACAAACTCACAGTTCCAATGACTGCCGCCGCACTCACTCCGATTCCTGTCCATATCATTTTCTGCATGCACTTTTCTCCCTTTTGTCCTGTCAACTATATTGACAACTTTCTTTTGATTTTTACTTGATACGCAAAGAAAAAATTTTTAAAGACTGCCCGAATTATTTTGGTCAACCCAAATTTTATTTTTTATATTCTTCAATCTTACACAAATGCTTTTTGCTCTTTTTATCATATGAAATTCCCACTATCAGAATATCTCCCGTATATGCCTCTATAGAATCTGGATAATTCTTATCGCGAATTTGCTGGATTGCAGTATTAACATTTTGATTCCATTTTAACTCAACCACAAGCGCTGGATATTCTGCGCGATATTCTGGCTTCGGTATAAAAATGAAATCTGCAAATCCTTTTCCCATAGGTAATTCACGAACTGGCTTAAAATAGAACTGCATTGAACTTAAATAGGCAATCGTCAGCACACTACTTAAAGAATTTTCATTGTTATATTGAACAGACGAAGCATATTCCATATGAATTTTTTCAATTTTTTCTGCAACAGTCCCGCTATCCATGCTAAGTGTTGCCTCTAGTAGTTCCAGTGATTCCTGTTGAAATTCAATCATCTGATTCCATTTTGTTCTCTTTGTTGCTCGAATCAATTCCTGACGAATTTCTTCATTTGGTACAAATGCAGATTCTGTCTCTTCATCATATCCCAAATATCCCAGATGAATTAAATATGTTAACACATCATCCTTATCTGCAAAATTAACCGTATCATTTTGAAAGAATGTCACATCAACTTCCACATTTGCGCCTGAAAGCATTTCAATTACAGCATTTTTTAACCCATCAAAATTCATATTAATCAGTGGAATAATTGATTCATATGTTCCTGTTTCAGACCAATAGCTTTTAAATTTTTCCTTCGTCAGAACACTTACAACCGCCTTAGGATTGTACACTTGAATTTTTTCCAAAAGATAGCCATCATACCAACGTTTTACTTTATCGAAATCCACTTTATATTTTGAGCAAAGCTGCTTTACCTCTGTTTCAGTGAAACCAATATAAGGAGCTAATCTTCCAGCATCCAGCATCGTAAATTCATCAAAATTATTGAGTGCCGATTGTGTTTTGATTTTTTTTATTGGAAGAATTCCCGTAAGGTAAGCAAGTTGAATATACTTAGTCGGCTCAGTTCCTTTAAACATTCCTCTCAAAAAATCAATGTACTCTTTCTGCACATCTTCTTTTGCAGATTCATCTCGAATCAATACATCCCACTCATCAATAATAACGACAAAACGCACACCCTTTTCCGCATTGATTGCTGACATTGCACCACAAGCTGTCTTTACATTTTCCAATTCCACATCTTGATATACATTTTTTAATTCTTGTACCAAATGCTCATTAATATAGGTCACTGTTTCTTCTGGTGAGCCAGCATCCATCATACACCATTGCACATCGAATAAAATAACATCATATTGATTCAAGTACTTCTTGAATGTGTCATCTTTTCCAATTTTCAGTTTTGAGAACATTACCTCCGAATCACAGTCTTTTCCATAATATGCTGCAAGCATTTCTGCAGTAATAGATTTCCCGAATCTGCGTGGACGGCTGTTACAAATGAACTTTGCATTTGTATTCATAACTTTATTTGTATATTCCAAAAGCTCTGTTTTATCCACATAAATTTCTGAGTTCAATGCAACTGCAAAAGCACTGTTTCCTGGATTTACAAATCTTCCCATTCTTTGCACCCTCTTTCTAATATTCTAGCAATGAACCTTAATCTTCATAATATTAGCTTACCCTTACAATAAGCGGCTGTCAATTCATTTTTCTTGCAAAATTTACAATGCGTTACAGTTCATGCGTCATGCAACGAAAGCCCGAAGGTGAATGGTTTCGTGAAATCCATTCACCTTCGGGCTTTGCCGCAATATTGGCTTATCCATGAACAGTAACTATGATACATATGAGGCACGACCAGATGAGAGTGCTGAATATAAGAATTATGTATTTTTGCTGTCTCACTAATCTTTGTTGTTGCTGCATGATCCGCATAAATCATAAACATATGCTTCCTTTCTGTACGAACCTCATTTCAATGATTCGCCTGTCAGATAAAGTACCACCCGATGCACTATTTTGTCAATTAGCGATATCAAATTTTTCAAATTTGTACTGTTCGAGTAACGATTGAATAAAAGAATCCATCTGATCCTGTGAGCCAAGATTTTCATTATTTTTCTCAGTCAGAACAAGCAGCGGGGTAACCTTCATAAAGTTGTTATCGCCCTGCTCAATCGTAACTAGTACCGTCAGATCCGAGAAAGAATAGACAAGAAGTACATCGCGATCCCATCCCTCACGCGCGCTGTATGCAGACATCTGTGAATGAATGATCTGTGAGTAATTCCACGCCGCGGTCTGATTTGTGGTATCCTGCATTGCGTTAAATGCTGCGTTGCGAAGTTCGGTAAGCGCATACGGATTGTCATTCTCTGCTGGCGCATAATATGCCTCGAGTGTTCCAGGTGTTACACCTGTCAACGCAGCGATCAATGTCTCCTGCACACCGTAGAGCTTCTGCTCAACATCATTTGACAGCCATGAAATCAGCACACTCATATCATCTGCGGATTGAATGGAATCATAAGCGACGGTACGATAAAAAGTCTCATCTGCTGCTTCTCTTGACTCGCCCACATAATAGCCCTGATTTGAAATCAATGGTTTAAAGCTATTCAAATCGTTATAGATGTCTGCATTCATTGCCAGTGCCGTCTTAATCGGATCTCCCTCTCTACCGTTTTCCATCAATACACATACCTGCTGATATGTTGACGGTTCTGTTAATGTTGCTCTGATTTCTGTTGTATTTAATGTTTTTACCTTCTTCCCCTCTATCTCAGATTTTGGCACAAATGTTGTAAACACGCTCGGAAGATCTTCGCCATAATACAACCACAAAGCAACTGCTCCATCCGATGCTAGCGGATAATAGGTACTCAGATACTCGTCCTCTGTAAGCGCAGCCGAAGCCGCAGCCATGTCTTCATCCATTTCACGGTTCACTGAATTTCCAAACAGATTTGTTTTCATATCCAGAAGATCAGAATTGATGTTTGTCTTTCTCATAAACATCGAACTAACTGCATCCTCCAGATTGATCTCCATAATCTCTTCCGGTACAATATCCAACAGTCCTGCTGCACTCTGCACATACTGCATTGCATCATCGGAAAGCTCCATTTTATCAAGATAATCGCTATCAGCTGCCTTTGCTGCGATTTTCTGAGCATAACGCACCGCTGCTCTCGTTAAATCTTTATCGGCTGCTTTTTCATTTTTATTTGTATCGCGCGAAATTACAATAAACTTTGCAATTCCATCAAAATCGTTAGTAGTTGTATCATGCATATAGCCAAATCGAATTGCACATACAAAATCACCCACCTTTAAGTCATCTACTGATGTGCACTCATGGCCATCCACGTAACCGCTTATCGCTGCAATATCAGACTTTGAATACCAGTCGATTCCTCGATCATTGATTGCATTTTCCTCTAAGCCCTGAACCAAAATATAGTTATCCCTTATTTCTACAATCGTACCATAACACGCATGTATACCCTTGATTGGAACCATTGTCATTGGATCTTTTTGAGTCACCTCGATTGACTGCAATTATTCCGTGCTCGCACTCTCTGGTGTTACCTCTTCTGCTGTCTGCCAGTCTTTGGTATACTCAATCAGATCCATAAAATCCTGTGTCGTTGGTTCTTCTGTTATCGTTTCTGGCGTTATTTGTTTAGCACACTCTACCGAAACGGTATTCGCACCTGCGAAACTGACACTAGTAATTACAGCTGCTATCCCCACTCTGATCCTGTTCCATCTTTTGTTCTGCATATCCATTCCCTCCCATAAAGAAATCTCATTTCAGTGGAATTTTTTCAATGGTTCATCTATCCTCTTGAACGTCTTTACCTTGCCCGGGCTTTTTACGATTCACTTTCCCCCCTTCTTACTTATCAACTTTTAATTACTTTTCTTCTCAATATACTGAATCGCAGCTTCAATCAGCTCATCTCTACCTTCTCGAATTCCTGCAATCGTAGGCTCCACATAAATATCAGGTGATAATCCAATTCTCTGTGTTTGTTCTCCTTCTGCTGTCAATATTCCAATACCTGAAAATTGTAAAATATTTCCCTCTGGAGCATATAAATAGGCTAAATTACCATCTGACCCAACCGAATTTGAACCCATCACAACGGTATTATCTGCGTCACGAAACATCATTATCGTATATTCTGCCAAACTCTGTGTTCGCTCATTCATTAAAATTACTACTGGCTTTTCATAATGATATGGTACTTGTTTCCCTCCTGATGTTTCTACATAATTTGTTAAATAGGCTCCTGGAATTGTAGGAGAATTATAAATAGATCTGCAAAATGGTGTCTCTTTCGTTTTAATATACTCGGCAAGTTTATTAATCCAATTACCAATTTTAGGATATTGTCTCAGGTCAATAATAAGTCCATTTGTTTCTTTCACTTTTTTCATAATATCTGAAAATTCATCATCTGCTAACACGCTAGGATTCATTAGTCCAATATTATTATCTAATACTTCATAAGGTTCTTTTTCTTTTACTTTTACTGCCTGATTTTCCTCTAATGATAACCCTTGTATTTTGACAGAAATCTCATCATCACCTCGACGGACAGTAATATCCATATCTGATTCCTTTGCCCTTAAGAGAAATCCCTCCATCTGATTTAAAATCTTATCATCTTCTGTGATGGATATGTATTGTTTTTGTTCTTCAATAATATCCTCAATTGGTCTGCCATTAAATGCCACAATCACATCTCCTACTTGAAGGTCGCAGTCTTTATATACAAGATTTACCACATATTTCCCTTCTGCTTGAATTAAGCGTACTGGTGCACTGTACTCACCATATTCTTCCAATACACCAGCATATCCATATAAAGCATGTGCATCATGAAGCTGTGCGGTAAAATGTTCCATCGCCATACAGTAGCTATGCTCATCATCTCCCTCAAGCATAATCGGAATCATCTCATCAAGAATTTCAATCCATTCTTTATCTAAGATATTCAAATACGGGTAGTAATACTCAATTACATTCCACATACGAAATAGTCCAAGCAACCGATCTGCCTTATCTGAAAAGTCAAAATCGTTAAGCACTTTTTCATTATCAAAACTAGCCATGCTAATATGGTATCGCGTAATAAACATTGGTGCTTTTCCACGATATACCGTTGGAACTTTATCTATTTCCATTAATACAGATGATAGGTCTTCACCAAGATATTCTGGATTGTCTCGCCATGTTGTATCTGCTAAAAACAATTTATCATCCTCATCTGCATTTTCCCATGACATATCATAAAAATCTGTTCCATAGTCTGTACTGCCAAGTCCTTCAAACCATTCATACAGGATTTCATTTACTTGGTCATCATTAGAAGCTTCGCAGACCGGATCAACTAAATTTAATAGCTCTTCATCCCAATCTTTTTGACCTGAAAGAAATACTGGATGACGATATTTTGTATAACCCCACACCAAACATAACTTTTCCAGATTTCGATATTGCTGATCTGTCTCTGTAGCCTGCACATGATGGATATTATTAAATGGCACTGTTAAAATACTCATAGCAATTATAAGGCACTGTTTTTTTCTTAGCTGCTTTTTTCTTAGCTTTTCTTTTCTCATTTAACCATTCCTCTCAAAAAATCAATATACTCTTTCTGCACATTTTCTTTTGCTGATTCATCTCTAATTAACATATCCCACTCATCACTCACTGTTTCCTGGATTTACAAATCTTCCCATTCTTTGCACCCTCTTTCTAATATTCTAGCAATGAACCTTAATTTTCATAATATTAGCTTACCCTTGCAATAAGCGGCTGTCAATTCATTTTTCTTGCAAAATTTACAATGCAAAAATCCTCCCTGACGCAAGATACCAAATACAAATAAATGGTATCTTATCAGGGAGGATTCTAAGTTCATGAAAAGCCCTTTGTTAACTTTCAGGCTGCCTATCACTTATTCTTTATGTGACTTGCTCCACAATTTTTCTGCAGATGGTGTCCAGTTCTTTGCATACTCATCACATTTACTGCAAAGATGATCTGCACTCTCTGGGCTTTGCATATCAGTTGATTTTGCCTGTGTCTTTGCTACCATCTCGCGTAACTTCTGCGGATTCTCAAGCATTGGACATGGGCGAAGATGATTCTCGTTAAATGGCTGATTCTCATGATATGCCATAAATAACGGAGACTGCAGACACTCAAGAAGTGTCTTCTCACGAATGTTGCTGTCGGAATAATGAATAAATACACATGGATCTACATCACCATTTGCATTGATATGCAGATAACGGCGTCCTCCAGCTACACATCCGCCAACATACTCGCCATCGTTCTGGAAGTCGATTGCAAAGAGCGGCTTTGTGCGTCTGCAATAGCGAACACGGTCATACATCATCTCTCTCTGAGATGGTGTCGGCATAAGCTGCGGTACAGCATCATTTCCAACTGGCATATAGTGGAAATACCATGCAAATAATACACCTTTATCAACAAGCCAATCATAAAACTCATCACTGCTGATGCTGTCACAGTTTGCACTTGTATAACAGCATGAAACACCAAATGGAAGCTTCTTCTCCTTTAACAGCTTCATCGCCTTTTCAACCTTTTCGTATGAGCCTTTTCCTCTTCTGCCGTCATGTGCTGCCATATCACCTTCTACACTGATTGCAGGAACAAAATTCTTTACGCGAAGCATATCATCAGCAAATGCCTCATCAATCAGCGTTGCGTTTGTAAATGAAAGGAAAATACAATCGGAATGCTTCTTGCACAGTGCAATCAGATCATTCTTTCTGACAAGCGGCTCGCCGCCGGTATAAATATAGAAGTAAATGCCAAGCTCTTTTCCCTGTTCAATAATGCTGTCAATCTCATCAAATGTAAGATTTAATTTATTGCCGTACTCAGCAGCCCAGCATCCTGTACAATGCAGATTACAAGCAGATGTTGGGTCAAGAAGAATAGCCCACGGAATATTGCAATTATATTCAGCTCTTAACTTCTCCTGTTTTGGCCATCCAAGAATAGCTGCATTTAAAAAGAAGTTTGAAAATACTGTCTTCACAACCTCCGGATCAACCTCTTCAATGACACGCATGATCAGCTGATACATATTGGACTCTGGATGATCCAAAACATCCCATATTACCTTTCTTTGCTCCTCAAAGCTATCAGGACCTTCTCCTGCAATGCGGTCCACCCAGGTCATAAGCTTCCTTAAATTATCCTTTGGATTCTTCTCAATATAACGGTATGCAGTGGCAATACCCATTTTCTTTAATTCCTGTCCAAACATATCGATTCCTCCCATCTTTTGATTGCAATTCGTCTATTCGTATTTTGTGAACTGTAATCCTTCGCGGCTGCAGCTTTTGTATAAATGCTATTGCTTTTGAATTGACTTTATTGTACCTATTGTTGAAAATAAAGGGAATAGACAAAAAAAAGCACTCTGTTTAAATTTAAACAAAGTGCCTGTTTTGTCTAGCTGATTTTTATTTAATGTTTTTCGCCTGCTGGCCGCAGTGCTTTGCGATCCTTATTTTCAAATGCCTTCAAACTTTGTGCTATGTACTGGCTAGAGCCTGTCATGACATACATGATCTTTTCAATATCACCTGTCATCTCACTAATCTCCATGCCTGACTGAATCCATCGCATCACAAGATCCACCCAGAACAAATCATACATGCGAATCATAAATTCGCGGTTTTCCTCAGAAATATCCACATTCTGAATATATTCAGTTAGAATTTCTTCTACAGCCGGCCGAAAATAATTTTGCATAAAACGGTCAATCTGCATAGGATTTACAGAATAAAATGCATTCAAAATAAGACGCCTATTATCTTCTTTATTCAGTTCATCAATCACAGCATGAAGCCTATCCTGCCAATTTTTCTTTTCTGCTGTTTCTTTTCTGACGCGTTTTCCTTCTTCTATAAAAATCCATTCCAATAATTCATAAATATCCTGAAAGTTATAATAAAAGGTCTGGCGATTTACACCGCAGGTAGCCACCAACTCTTTTACCGTGATTTTATCTAATGTTTTTTTCTCCAGCAGCTCTTTTAAACCGTCCGCCAGAAGTTTTTTTGTCGCTATAGCCATGAAAAACCCCTTTCCGAAAAGCGGTAAATCGCTTCATATAGCAAGTATACCGCCATTTTCGAAAAGAGGCAAGTTAAATTCCTATAAACACTTTTGTGCTTACTCCGCAAAAATCACATAGTTTTCTTTTCTTGGTGCAGCTGTTGGCTCTTCGCAGTCAGCGTAACCCAAAATACAATGACCGATGCCTTCGTAATCACCTGTAATGCCTAAATCTTTTAAGATCTGCTTTCCTTCTGGGCTTTCAAATTCTTCTTTTGCACGGTGGATCCAGCAGCTTGCTATGCCTAGCTCGTGTGCGGCTAACATCAGATTACCCATAACAAGGCTTCCATCGTAAACATAAGTGCCATAATTTTTATTTGCCAGAACGATTAAAACTACTGGTGCACCGTAAAACGGATCGCCATTTGATCCCATAACCTGTGCATTCATTTTGGAAAGGCGATCTCTAAGTTCTTTGTTTGTAACAGCAATAATGATTGGAGACTGCTTGCCCATGCCAGTTGCAGCGTATGTTCCAGCCTCTGCAATCTTCTCAATAATTTCCTTCGGAACCATATCCGGCTTATATTTGCGGACACTTCTTCTTGTTTTCATGTTCTCTAATACCTGATTTTTTTCTCCACTCATTTTGTTTTCCTCCTAATTTTCTAGCTGTTCATCGCCATTTTAATGGCAGGTGTCAATCATATTTGCTCACTCAAAAGTCCCAAGAGGAGCTTCGCTAATCCGGCAAGCTGTCCTGCACTTTCAGATGCGGCTGGAAGCATTAGCTGTGTTTGCTGTATTTTCATAATATAATCTACAAGCGCGGCCTCATTTGACTTTGGATCATCTACGGCGCGGCTTAGCCATTCCCTGCACAGCATAAAAAGCAGACTGCTGTTTTTATAAATTGCTGCGGCAAGTCCTTCCTCACTCTGATTTTCGATAAGATCAATCACAAACGCATCCTGGTACATATTTTCCTTTGTCTGACTATGTCTAACAAAAGGAACTATTCCCAAAAAAGAATCCTCATCACGATAACATGACGTAATTTGCCCTTTATTATAAGGAAAGATGGTCGATAACACTTCATTGCAAACTGCTGCCAATAACTGCGCAAGCTGTTTTTTCTCTGAACTTTCACTGCACATAATTGTAAGCTGCAAAAAAACTGTCTCGTACTGATCAGGCTGTCTAAATACTGATTTTTCTTCATATTCCTCATGTATCATATGATCATAATCAGAAAGACTCCTTGTTTCTGCAAGGAAATAAACTCCCTTACATGTTCGTTTTATCTTTGCCTCACAAAGCTGCATACGCCAATTGTTTTGCTTAAGCTTGCTTCCAAGCGGCGCCACATCTTCCATTTCGTAGACCATATCCGGCAGGCGAATCATTCCTGGACGAGTGCTGACAATCTTTTTCTCTGTGTCTCTCCTTGTCAAAATTGTCTCTGCTGCTGCATCGCTTAAGCGAACTTTCCATTTGCCATGCGGCCAGGCCGGCTCCTCCTCAAATGAAAAGATATCATAAATGTTTTGCACCGGGCAGTCTGGAAGAACAGCTGACAATACGTTTTTTAGAAACTCCTCTGTTGATGCATGTTCCATACCAAAGCGCTTTTTTTGTCTGATAAGCCAACTCTCAGGCACCCCATTTTCTGTCTGCATTAAAAGAAGTAATCTTCTGTAAAGACCTGCCTGTGATACAACAAGCCATGGAACTAACTCTCTGCTTTCCTCATTAGATGCTTCTTTTTCCCAGTCAGCTTGATCTTCAACATCGCCTCCTGCATAATAAACAAGTGCTTCTTTTTCCTGTGCGCTCATTGTACAGTCTAAAAACAAATACTGAATCGAAGATTTGCTGTTTCTTTGCGAAAAATCCTGACTAGTCATCTGTCTCCAAAGAGCGAAAAAAGCATCTGCCTGTGTCGTATCTGCCAGAAAACGATGTGAATCCGACAAAATGACAAATCCTACCTGAAAAAACCACTGCGGCCAAATTCGCTGTAAATTTGTATGTAAAAATTCATCCGCATCCGCCACCAGTATATCAATATCTTCCCGATTCTTCAAGTGCATTGCTTCACCAATTCTAATCAAACAAATTTCACCAAAGCGTCCCGTAAGCATATCAGTTAAAGTCATCTGCCAATGCAGTTTTTCTTCTTTTCCTCTGCATAGAAAAACTACTCTGCGTCGTCTTTGAAAGCATTCATACAGATAATCTGGAAGCACCATTTTCAAATTGCTTCCAGATGCCACCCTCAGATTAACACCCAAAAGCAATTGCTCATAAGATGCTTGCTTTTCTTCAGCTTTTTGTGTGACTGACTCTTGTGGTGTTCCCTGTTCAAGTGACCATTTAACATCATAGCTAAGTGCTCTGCCAACACCAGCCATTACAAGACTAATCAAAAACGTAAGCCTAAAAAAGCCGTATAACCACTGTGTTTTTCTTACATAAGAAAACTCTGGAATTTTCACATACACTGCAATTAGTCCACACACAATCTGAATTAAAAATAAAACAAGCATCGCACTGCTAAGATTCCACAGCCATTTGCCAAGTATAGTTGTAAATGGACGTTTTCTCATTTTTTCTTTGATATATACGGATGCATTTTGAACGCATGTTAATTTACTCATAAGTAAAATAAACCACCAAATCAAAAGACCAGCAATACATACTGCAAAATTAATCAGCAGTATATAGAAAAGAAAGTATAAAACCTGCGGATTGATTCCAGACAAAAAATTTGTTTTTGTATAAGAAAACAATGCTGTCTTTTTCATTGACTGATACATGCTTTCACTTCCAATGCCGCACACAAATACAGCCACGACACCAAAAATTCCATAGCAGACAGCTGCCGCTGCTCCCTGAATCTTGCTTCCTGCCTTTATGAGCCTCTTTAATGAAACAATCAGAGACAAATCAAGTGCCAGAAATAATAAAGCAAAACAAATCGTCACAATTTCTTTCACCTTCTCTGCCCCCTTTCAATCTCATTTTCTGTCCAAACTGGCCAATAGCATTCGTTTCCAAGCTCTTTTTGACTATAATCCATTGGCTGCACAATGCGTGATGCAATCGTTGCATCTTCTGTTTGTACGTTCACATGATTATTCTGCTCAAACCCAAATGAATCCAGCAAATCTAAAATGCGCTTGATGTTTGCAAGATGCCATGCACGCGCTGATACCTGATCATTTTTGCTTTGATTTTTTTGTGCCTGATCTTTCTTGAACTGCTGCTTATTAAATTCACCCAGCCATTCATTCAGGCAATTTTCATAATCCTGTGCTCTAAATTGATACGCCTTCAAAACTTGCTCTATCTGATTTTGCAAATGTGCATAGCTCTTACGAATCTCCTTCATAAAATAGCCAGAAATATTAAAACTGCCCGCTGCCAGAAAAATAATGATAACAGCCATAGCACAAAGACCTGCATACACAGACTGTACGCCTTCACCCTTGTGAACTAGAAAATAGACACCTGAAACAAATGCCATGCAGCCGCACAGATACAAAAATGATGGCAAAAATCCTGTAAGCTTTGCGCAGTGAACAAGAAAATTCATGTCATGCTTCCATTTTGTGATCATTTCCTTTGCAGATGCTTCTGTTTTTTGTTTCTGTATCTTTTTTGTTTGAATAAATGTTTCGCTTGGCTTATTTACTGATGACATTGATTCAAAACCAATTGACGCTGACTGCTCTATCTCCCTATAAAGTGTCTTCGCTGCCTCCTTTTGATATGCCACAAGCTCATTCTCTAAACCATCTGTTGCCTGAAAAATGATATCAGAAGCCTGCTCTATGCGCTCCTTCATCTCACTTTTCTTTCCTTCTTTTAAAGAAAGCTCACAGATGTCAAGCTGCATCTTTACATTTTTTAAATGCTCCTGATATTCCTGCGGTGCACTCGGAACCATCAAAGGCTCTATATGAATCCTTTGTTCCTGCTCGAAAGATGTATCTTTGTCATTTGATGCATATAAATCTGCACGCTCTGACTGAATTTCACGTATGATCTGCTGACGTTTCTTTCTAAGCTGATACCGGTATCCTTCCAAAACAGTAAAAAAATGTTCCTGCAATTGTTTGGCAGCACGAGGATCTCCCTGTGTCAAATAACGCTGTATGCTTTCTTGTGTAATTTCCTTTTGCGTACACAAAAGTTCCACAAGTCCAAACATAGCAAGTGTGCTTGCCTGGCTGCTGTTTGCTGCAACCGGCCAATAAATAACTTCACATACACGCCCTATCTGACTGCCTTCGATTACACTTCTAAGACGATGGCTTATATATTCACCATAATTCTCATCTGATATTTCATCTGGCGAATTTACATTATCAACCTGTGGAAGCTCTTCCTCTGGCATTCTCATTTTCTCGTCAAGCAGCTTTTCTTCCTCCATTACAGAAAGAATCCTTCTTTGAAGCCATGTCTGTGAAGATTCCTTCTTTGCGTGAAGCACTGCAAGAGTAAGCGCCTGAAAAAGAGTGTTCTCCCACTCCTTAGGAGTAAGCACTGATGGCAGTCCAAAGCTGTCTACCATGACATATGAATTTTTCTCACCAGCTATATTTTCATGATCACTCTGATCATTTTGTATAGTCTCACACGCATCCTGCAGACTTCCTAAAAAGGATCTAAGTCCTTCCTGTTCCTCCTCCCAGCTGCTTATCTGCTGTGCACTTCCAAAATATTCCTGTTCAGACTGAAAAACAATTTTTAACTTTCTTGTATACGATGAAGTCAGTACAGATGTCATACCAGACTGCTCAAGTGCTCTTGCTGTGAGTGTCTTTGCATAAAGAGTTGTGTCATGCCATATACGCTGTGCATTCACCTGATGTCTTGATGCTCTTTTATGTTTTCTTACACATACGATGACCTGATAATCATTATCCTCAAACTCGCGGCGGTTTATATGCGCTGCAATTTGTGAAAACGCATCTGTCAGTGACTCAAATGTCCATTTTGCCTCAAACAGCTCTATTTTTTGTTTTGCTGCAGGCTCATAGAAAAAAATACCATAATTTTCCTGATGAATACACGCTTCCACATTCACCACATACAGCATCTTTTCACCCCCTTACTATCGCACTGCTTTTGTTTAGGCCAGATCATCATAATCATCTGTAAAAATTTTCTCGCCCGGCTCATCTTTTGCGGCTGCAGCTTCTGCATCCGGATCCTCAGTATCATAAAGTACTTTGCTTAATCCTGCATTTGAATCTGCCATGTCATCTTCTTCATAAAGCTCAAGAAAAACTGACAATAAATGTTCCTCTCTGTAGGTAAGCTTTTCCTGTTTGCTTCTTTGATAAAGCTTTGAGAAGGTGGCAATAGCATTTCTTATATTTCGGCATGCGTATATTACCTTGACCTCATCTTTATCAAACATGTACTCACAATACTCACGAATAAACTGTGCCAATCCCTCTAGCAGACGATTAAAATGTGCACTTTCCATACTTCTTGACATCTTTTCAAAAATATCAAGCATGTTTTCATCGTCTGGCTCTTTCTCCTGCTGAATCATATCAGCAATTATTGGCTGCGTGTAAATTTCCTGCTCTAGCTGATCCTGCATACTTTGAGCCTTTATGCGATGCAGATGATTTTTTCCATAATATAAAAGTGTATATTTCATATCCCTGTTAAATTTCATTGCTTCATACAGATCTGCATATGAGCTTGCAATAGGCACTCCAGCTGCCTTGACACGTATCGTATCCATACCACGAAGAAACCACCATGATATTTTCCCCTTAGTATTTTTCAAACGCACACAGCAAGGCTTTTCAAGTGTTAGTGCATAGAAAAAGGCTCGCATGTTATTTTTTTCATCCACAATTCGCTGCGCTGGATAAATACTTGGAAGAAAACCTTCCTCGCACCAATATTTATTTAAATGAGGATTGATTACAGTAATGATCTCTGATTCTCTTGACGTACCTGGCAGCTGACCAATACGGTTGATTCGCTGCTCATAGTAGCGATGTGCCTCGCCTGCCCGTTTGAATTTATCAAGATTTTCAATGAGCAAGTTGTAGCGTGCCTTATAGCAAATCAATTCATTCTGGCGGAAATTATCATGGATCAGTACAGTAACTGCATGACCCTGTGGTGTTGTGCGTTCTTTTAAATAACGTGCTGCTGTCGCCTCGACAGATGGTGTATTATCCATTCTAACAGCATTGTCAGGATGCATTGCAAGATAAACAGACATAGTTGTCGCACCAACTGTATTGCATATGCCGATCCAAGGCTGTGCCATTGTCATGGCAGCTGATACCTTGCTTTTAATCCATGCATCCAGCATTGCATCATAATGGACACGATCATGCTCACGCACAATGCCAAGCTCTGTCTGCATCTCAAGTGCAAATGCATCATATATACTTATTTCCACTACAGAAGAAGCCTGCTCACGCGCTTTTTGCTGCATCACCTCTGCCACCGCCTGATTAAATATCGTCCTCATGCGGTTATTATAAGCCATATCCTCTCTGCGGCGGTCTTCCATATTGTTTTTCTTTAATTCCAGCTCCATCTCTCCGTAAATATTTCGAAGAATCATTCTTGCTGACTCCTGTGGAAGCTCGGCACCCGTATTCTGACACAGAAGAGCAAATCTTTCATATAATGCTTCCAGACACGGTTCACTGCAGCAAATATATTGTTCTCCTACAGATGACTGTCTTCCCATCGTTTTGAGCTCGCGAATCTGTCTTCTAAGATCATCCGTAGAACTTTCTAATACATTGAAAAAACGTCTGTACAGATCACACAGCTTTTCAAGACGTTTTTGCAGCGTCTCATAAACATTTGCGCGAAGCTGCGCCGATAAATATGCAGTCAAATTTGCAGCTGTTCTTCCAGACGCATCCTCATACACCTCAAGTACCTGACGCATTTGTTTGCGATTCATCCTTTTTCCAAGAATAGCCTCTATCGGAAGTCCTGGATTTTTGCCGCTTATATCATAATCTGCCGTGCTGATCAGATCAAGCTCAAGTCCAAAGCAATCCTCATTCGCCTCTCTTGCCCGTGCCGCAGTCTGCTCTAAAATCGCATATAAAAGGTAACGAGCCGCAATCGGATGCACACGACCAAGAATCTGAGCAATACAGCTGTCGCGGTCACTCATCTGAATCATTGCGCTAAGCGTTGCCGGAATCATTTGGTTTGGAAGTGAATATTTCGTATCATCAATAACCTTCATGACAGCAGCTCTATAATTTCTAATTGACTGCTTATTTGTTGCTACTCCCTGTCTTGCTGCTTCTGGCGACTGAATCCATTGATCAATAGAAATATCCATGCATGATTCTCCAAGGCGCTGCAGGCTTTCCTTTGAAGTCGCATCCTCTATCATCTCCTCAATCTGCTCCAAAAAGCGGTCTGCAAGTGAAAAATCTGTTCCATCATCACTCTGCATGAAAACCTGAGCATATAATGATGCCATACTTGCATATTCTCCTGATGTCTCCTCCAAAAAAATCTCCTGATAACGCTCGATAATTCCAGGCAGCTGAATACGCGGATTCATTGCCTGTTCTTCCCTTGCCAGAATAAGTTCTTCCTCAAAACGCTTATCAATGCGCATCCAATAAGAATCAACAAGCTCTGTGATCCATCTCATTGAGCAATACTGCATTATCTGCTCACCAGGATAAATAATCTTGCAAAGACCTGCACTTCCAAAGCGTGCCATACCATTGCTTCCAATTGTGGAAAGAATAAAGTTATCCTCAACAGACAGCGCATTTTCTCCTACATCTGTAAGAAGATGCACATACGCCATGGACGCAATCATGCGCTCTACCTCGGCTAACTGCTTTTGACCGATCGTGCCGCCATTAAAGCTGCTGTCAAATAAAAACAGATGATCATATGGAATAGTTCCGTTTCGCTTTAGATATTCCTCCTGTACCTCCTCTGGTATTTCTTCATCTAGTACAGCCACTCCCTTTGACGAAAGATCCTTTGCAATCGCCTGATACATCTGACGCGACTCCATCACCTCTGCCTCAAGATCCTCATTTTCTCCGTAATCATAATATTCCATGCGAAGAAGTGACGATGAGGCATCACGTCTCTGCAATAGATAAAACGCATTTAATTCTTTTAGGCAGGCATATGCATTAACATATACAGCCTGACGATTTAAATCTCCCGGCTGAATAGGTGCCATAATATCAGGTCCCAAAAACATGCCTCTAACCATCACATTTGGAATTGCAAGCACCTTTTGAATGATTTTTTTGACATAAAATGGGATCTGGATAAACATGCCGGCTCCTGTACCGCCACATATTGATCCGACAACCATCGTCATGATATTTTCCTTTAATCCGCTTCCCGTGACAGCTGCAATTTTTCTGACTGCCTCTTCAATCGGACGAAACTTTCCTTCTTCCTCTGCAGCAAGTGCTGCGAGTCTTGAGATTGCTCTAATCTGTCCGGCTCCCTCAAGCATTCCTCTGTTATTCAAAAAAATGTTATTCGGGAACCAACTCATATACTGAGGATGATCCTTCAAATATTGACGAACCAGACGCTCATCGCTGATCTGAATTGTCTCTATTCCCTGCTCACGCAGCTTTCGAAGGTCCTTTACATTTGTGTCAATTGCAAGAATCGCCACCTTATCGCGCCTTGGTGAATCCTTTGCCAGCATTTTATCTATCTGTGCCACAATGCGGCCTCCGACACCGCCCATACCAATAAGCAATATCGGTGCACCCTGACTTTTTTCAAAAAGTTCTCTTCCCATCTGCTCATATGCATCCATACCAATACCCATACCTTTCTGCTTACCCTGTAATACGGTATCCCGTCAGCGCCTGTGCATTTTTATCTGGTGCCACATAAAGTTCCATGCCGCGCACCATGCGCACATCACGCTTTGCCGGTTCCATCATACGAAGCAAACGTTTCATGTTTCCTGCACTTCTTCCCATAAACCGAACCTTACCTGAATATACAACGCGTCCTCTCACACAATCCTTATCTAATACGATTTTTCGGCCTGGCGCTGCAATAAATACAAGATCACCTACACGCATTCGGCATGCACGATATGGAATCAATCCGATGCGCCGCTTCATAACCTTGATGCGCGGTGATTCCTGAATTGCACTTCCAAACTTTGTATATACCACAATCTCCATGATCTGATTGTTGAATTTAGGCTGACGAATCCAGCCTATGATACACCAGAGAAGAAAAAGTGAGAATAAGACAAATCCAATCGGTATCCAATAAAGAAAACTTCTTTCCTCTATTGTAAAAACTGCCGTGCATGATGCCTCCTCTGGAAGTTCGAGTGTCACCTCACCCGTTCCGTAAAACCAGCTAAGGCCACGTGGCTGGTAAACACAGTTTCCATCTTCTTCGATGTGCCATCTGCCTGAGATGCCACCGTCCTGATCGCCTGTCTTCCAGATAAAGAAGGAACGATTTGTAAATGCAACGCTTAAGTTTAGTCCTGTCTTTAATGCTTCGATTTCCTTTTTATTAAGTGCCACGCCGTCTGCGGTAATCTGGAATGAAATCGGCTCCATTCGACCAAGAGCGGTTTGCCCAACGCTTGCATCCTGTCCGCCAGTCTGTATGATCTGATAATGTATCTTTGGAATTACCTCAATAACTGCCTGACCTGATGCTTCTAATTCTTCATTTTCTACATAAACCGTAAGTGTACCAGTACTGTCTGTTTCACCCTTTGGCTTAAAAATCCACTCACCACTTTCCTCATCCTGGTACCACTCATACTCCACCTCTGCACCAGTTAATACTGGCGTGGAAAGCGGATAATTCTTTGCTTCCTCAGCACTCATTTTCACGCCATCTGCTGTAAGATAAAAGCGAATTTCTTCGCAGGAATCTAACTCATTCTGACGCACGGATACATCTGCTGCATCTGATTCTACACGATATACAACTTTTGACTTTGTCGTAAAACGCTCATCTGCCGTCTTTGGCAAAAAGCCTGGCATCTGTATTTGTCCGCTTATGCGTCCCACACCAAGCTGCAAAGTGATCGTCAGCTCACCTGTATCGGAACGTGCAATTTCATTTCCATCTACCTCGTAGACAAGTGTATTGGCAGTTCCTTCCTCTAAAAAGGAACTATCAACTACCGTATCTGTTCCGCTCTCAACGGCCTGCGCCGTGATCGTAACAGTCTCTCCCTCTGGAATTTCTGCTAATTTTTCCGCCGAAACTGTCTCCCCATTATATTGTACAGCCAAACGGCACTCCACAGCCGGCTCAATCATAACATTCAGACTGCCTGGATCAACTCCTGCTGTAAACTGCACCTGATATGTACCAGCAGGCATATTCGCACCACCTGCATCTGTCACGATTGCATTTCCAAAAAGTGATGGATCGGCATTGTAGCCATCTGGTGCAAGAGTCACGTTTCGCCTTATTTCATAGTTTTCGCCATTTGGTCCAGTGACAGAAGATACTGCTGCCTCTCTTCCCTGCGATAAAAAGGACACACTCTTTAATGGCAGTGCGCTGGTAAAACTGACAAGCGTATCAGAAACAGAAATCTCTGAAGCATCAAGACGATAGCGGCCTGAAATAGTATCCGCCAACGCTCCTATTGCATGAATCATACTCTGGCCATCTGATGCCGTCTGCGCATGAAAGTTAAGATCTGGCCGATCAGTAAGCGCTACCGCCTCTGCACCAATTGCCAAATAATATGTATTCATATGTGTCTGGTTTGGCATCAATGTTCCATAAAATGATTCAAACTGTCCCTGCACAGTCCCAGTGTCAATCGTAATCTGATTTGTCGCATCATCCATAAAACCACCATCTGACAATACGATCAGATAATATTGTGTGGAAGGATCAGTATCTTCATGAGACAATAATTCATTATATCCCATCTGCACTGCACCAAACGGTGTTCCTGCACCCTGCCATGGATTGTTTCTAACCTGATCGGCACCTGATTGCGGATTTGTCAGGTCAATATCTTTTGCAATCGCTGATGGATCAAAATTTCCCGGCTGCGCCGCCAGCTGTCTTGCAGCATCACTCATATAAATTAAATGAAGCTCATCCTCTTCATTTAAAAGCGCAATAAATGCCTGAATCGCATAATTAGCATTCGAGTAGCGATTCTCATTTGCCATACTAAATGAATCATCAAAAACAATAGTCACGATCTTTCTTCCTGATGACTCGCTTGCATAGCCAATCGTATTCTGTAAAGAAAAAACTCCTGCTGTCATAAGCGACAACAGGAGCACAAAAAGTATAATTTGTTTTTTCATCCGGCCTCCCCATGCGCATCACATTTGACTGCACTGTTTTGCATCTTTCGACACAGCTTTTTCTTTTACTATAGCACAGCGATATCTCAAACACAAGGAAGTGATTCTTACGGTTTCTTTAAGTTTTTGCGAAGGTTACTGCTGATATGTCGATAAGAAATCACGCAGATTGTTTAATGATTCCTCAAGTATCTCAATACGCGGCAGATATACAATGCGGAAATGGTCTGGCTGCTTCCAATTAAAGCCGCCTCCATGTACGATAAGAACCTTCTTTTCCTTTAAGAAATCAAGAGCAAATTTCTCATCATCTACGATATTAAAGCGTTTTGTATCGATCTTTGGGAAGGCATAAAAAGCTGCCTTTGGCTTTACAACACTTATACCCGGAATATCATTTAATACCTTATAGATATACTCTCTCTGCTCATAAATACGGCCGCCTGGGATAATATAGTTATTTACGCTCTGATAGCCTCCAAGTGCAGTCTGTACGATAGACTGTGCCGGCACATTTGAGCAAAGTCGCATGTTTGACAGCATGTTCAAGCCTTCAATATAATCTTTTGCCAGTTCCTTCTTTCCGCTTAATATCATCCAGCCAATACGAAAACCTGCAATCATGTGAGATTTAGAAAGGCCGCTGAATGTTACGCAAAACAGATCTGGTGCCAGCGATGCAATTGAGATATGCTCTTCTCCATCCATAACAAGACGATCATAAATCTCATCTGAGAAAATGATTAACTGATGCTCTCTTGCAATTTTTACAATCTCCATCAATACTTCCTTTGGATATAGTGCACCAGTCGGATTATTTGGATTAATCAAAACAATGGCCTTTGTACGGTCTGTGATCTTCTTTTTAATATCATCCATATCAGGATACCATTCTGCCTGTTCATCACAAACATAGTGAACAACCTTTCCACCGGCAAGTGTAGCTGTTGCTGTCCACAGAGGATAATCAGGTGACGGAATTAAAATCTCATCTCCCTCATCAAGAAGTGCCTGCATAGACAGATTGATAAGCTCGCTGACACCATTTCCCGTATAAATGTCATTGATCGTAACATTCGGAAGATTCTTTAGCTGAGCATACTGCATGATAGCCTTTCTTGCTGAGAATAAGCCCTTAGAATCAGAGTAGCCCTCACACTCAGTAAGCTGCTGACGCATATCAAAGATAACTTCTTCTGGTGTACGAAAACCAAACGGTGCTGGATTTCCGATGTTTAATTTCAAAACATGCATACCTGCATCTTCCATTCTCTTTGCTTCCTCTACAACCGGTCCTCTCACATCATACAATACATTGTCCAGCTTTGATGATTTATTAAATGTTCTCATACCGTCTTCTCCTATACTCCATGAATTTTTACTCTGCTGCTCTTTTGCCGGCTGACTGTCTGCTGTCATTGCCACATCATCGCCCTCAAGCCACAAATAATCTACCTCAAGCGCCTGTGCCAAAACCTTTAAAATATCACGCCTTGGCTCTGTCTTGCCACTCACATACTGACTCATATGGCTCTTGCCGATCCGAATGCCGACCGGCTCTCCAAATGGCTGTGCCAGACGAATAACATCAGCCTGTTTCAGCCCCTTTAATTCCATAGCCTCTTTCAATCGTTCTGCAAACGCTGCCATATACACTCCTTATCATCTTAGTTCAATTTCCTACATGCACACTATAGCACGGTAATCGTAAAAGTTCAAGTTTTATTTTAAAAGTTCAGTATTTTGAACTTTCTATTCTTTTCCCCGAAACTGACAACTTCCGTCATGTTTTTCATCTTTTTTTTGTCCCTTTCGTGCATAGTCCAAAATCACTTTTTGCTTTATAATAATATGAAGTGTACTTGATATTCTTTACACTACTATTTCATTAAGGAGATGTTCTGCAATGACTCTGAAATTGAGACATGATTCTTCTGGTTATCTTACATGCGAACATGTAAGTGTTTTCTATCTTTTAATGCTGACGTCAGGTATTATGGGTGCTTACACATATGTTGTACGCGGCGGTGTTTTCTGTAATGCACAGACGGCAAACTTTTTGATGCTGGGAATTTCACTTGGAGAAGGCAACTTTAAGCATGCACTTTTCTATTTTATTCCAATATCCGCTTATGTTCTTGGTGCGATTGCCTCCGAGATTCTCCCTACACCAATTAAGCACTATGGCCTGTTCCGTTGGGATACTTGGCTTGTTGGATTTGAAGCACTTATTCTTTTTATCATTGGATTTATTCCAACAACAGTACCAGATCCTGTTGTTCAGGTCGCTGTTAACTTTATTGCCTCAATGCAGTATAATACATTCCGTCAGGCTGAGGGTATTCCGATGGCAACAACCTTCTGCACCAACCATATTCGTCAGGTTGGAATTGGCGTTGCAAAGCTAGTTAGAAAGCATGATCAGAAAGGTTTTAATCGTGGTATGGAACATCTTGGCATGATCGTCTGCTTCTGTGTTGGTGCTTTCTTACTTTCAGTCTTCTGTAAATTTATGAATGAAAAATCAATCTGGATCGCTCTTGTTCCTCTGTTAATTCTTTTCTACAGACTCGCTCATGCGGATCTGACCTGGGAACACGATCTATTAAACAAGAAACCGGCTGGCCACTAAGGCTCGCCGGCTTTTTTTAATTGTAACTAAATTGCATCTGTTTAGAACCATGTCAAATCGTAGTTACTATAAATTTACATTTTGTCTGTCCTGTACCATTTTTTCTGTCAGACGGCATATTGCCATGCCGCTGTCTGGACGCACAAATTTTCTTTGTGCAAGCTTCATTGTCTCACAAAGCTCCTTACCCTGGATTCTATTCACTGCTCGAATCAGTTGACCCTTTGATTTTTTCACACCTATGCTCATGCCGCATGATTCAAAAAATTCAAGATTTCGTGTTTCGCAGCCTGGAATTGCCATTGCATGTATAAATGGTATATTTGCAACTGCAGCCTCAGTACTTGAAAGACCACCTGGCTTTGTAATACACACATCACTTGCCTTCAGATAAAGTGCCATCTGCTTTGTAAATCCAGTCAATATAACACAATCATCATTGCCAACAATCTTTTGCAGTGTCTCATACAGTACCTTATTATTTCCACATATAATAATTAACTTTGTCTGACGCTGATTTTCATTCTCGTTCTTACGCTTTTTCTCAAGCTTCTTATTTTGCTTTTTGCACCAACGATACAAAAGCTTAATTGTTTTCACAATTCCGCCCGCTCCCATGCTGCCTGCACTTACAAGCAGATAAAACGTATTCTCCTCTAATCCAAGCTCTTTTCTGGCTTCTTCTTTTGAAACCTTTTTCGCAAACTCCCTTCGAACAGGAATGCCAAGCGATTTTATCTTTTCTTCTGGTATTCCTCTTCTTAAAAAATCATACCTTACATGTCTTGATGGAATTACATACGCATCACAATTAGTTTCTTCCGTAAATGGGGTACACACATAGTCAGTTGCAACAAAAATCGTTGGTGGAAGATCGATCCCTTTTGCCTTCATCTGCGTTACCATCTCTGCCGGAAACAGATGCGGCATTAAAATCGCGTCATATTTATTTTCCTTTAAATACTTATCCATAACTGGAACCATCTGTGCATTTACAAAATAGACTGGTGAACGCCATGGCAGTCTGCGGTAGGCATCACCAATTTTATAAACACAGCCAAATAATGTCGGAGAGATCTGCACCAGCCGTACATAGACACTGTCGATCACTTTTGCCAGCTTATTAGTTTTTAATGTATATGGATTCAATACCTCTGCACTGTGACCACGCGCCTCTAACGCTTCTTTCATCGCACTTGCTGCTGCATTATGGCCTCCGCCCGTACCGCACGATAAAATTAATACTCTCATATGGTTCGCCTCCTTCTTTCAATCACTACAATAATGCTACCATATCCATTTCAAAATGTCTACATACAACTTTCTGCTTGCCATTCAGTCTGAATCGTGCTATAAAAAAAGAAAAGCAGCTTTGCTGCAATTATACGGAAAGGCATGGTATTTTTTTATGAAAACAATTCGTTTTTCAATCTGGGAAGATGGTGAATACACCTGGCCTCAGGGCTACGGATTTGTTCCGTTTCTGACTGGCTATCTTCATGAAGACAATAAAGAGCGTCCTTGTGTGCTCGTTGTTCCAGGAGGCGCCTACTATATTGCATCACCAACAGAGGCAGGCATTGTCGCTCTTGATTTCTACCATAAGGGTTATCAGACTTTTGTTCTCACCTACACGACAAATCTGCTTGGAACGATCCCTCTTAAGGATCAGCCAATGCGTGATCTTGCGCGTGCTGTTCGCATTGTCAGAAGCCGCAGCAAGGAATACGGCATCAAGCCTGACTGCATTGCAACATGTGGCTTTTCTGCCGGCGGTCATCTGACTGCCAGCGAAGGCGTACATTATAATGATATTGAAGAAAAAAATCCGCTCTATAGTAACGTCAGTGCAAGGCCAGATGCAATGCTTTTATGTTACCCTGTTATCACCTCTGGTCCTTATACACATGAAGGCTCCATGCAAAATCTGCTTGGTGCTAACCCAACAGCAGATGAGCTAGAATATATGTCTCTTGAGACACAGGTAACTCCACAGACACCTCCTAGCTTTCTGTGGCAGACTGTAACTGATGAAATAGTTCCCGTTGAAAACAGTTATCTGTTTGCTGATGCCTGCAAGAAAAATGGTGTTTCATTTGCTCATCATGTTTTCTCACAGGGTCCTCATGGACTTTCTCTTGCAACAGCTTCATGGGCACAGGGAATCTTCGGTGAACTGTATACACTAGATCCATTCAAATATACTGTTGAAGCGATTAAAGCTGGTACTGCCAATGTTGATGTGTCCAAAGAAAAGCTGGCAGATTTAGAGAGAGAATTTCCAAACCATATGCCTGGCAATCCTTGTTCACGTGAGCCAAACGCAGAAGTTTCCATCTGGCCTTGTCTTGCAGATGCATGGCTTCGCACACAGTGGTCACTCTAATCTTTTGCCTGCTGTTTTAATTACAACATATCAGCTGCTAGTCAATTTTCTGTAATATAATAACAGTTATGGCTGCAGTCATTTGCAAACAGCCTGCTTTTCATTTGTTTTTTATAGTCTTTCTCGCAGGTTGATTTTTCTAAAATATTAAGAGCATTTTTTAATTGGCGGATATCTTCTATGGTATCCGCCGTATAATTTCCACGGCTTACAAGCTTAATATGCGTGATGCCTGCAGCGCGCAGCTGCCAAAGTGCACACAGACCACATCCGCTTTGTCCAAGCACAAAATCCTCTCCTGCATTTTCCTGATCTGGCTGTCTCTTATAATTCAAAATATCTGCTTGTTCTGTTTTTATAAGTCTATAAGGTAGACGGCAGGCTGGTGCTAATTCATCACAATGAAGACTGCTGCAAAATGCACCTGTAAAATGACAAAGCTCATTTAATGCAAAAGCTTCATACTCAAGCGGCTGTTTTGGATACTTCATTTTTTGATAATCAATACAGCTTTTCATCTCCTGCGGTGTTACCTTACGATGAAAAATAATCCGCTTTGCACCAAGACTCCTCATCTCATCAATCATTATATGATTTGATTCCGACATTTCACCACTTACATGAATTTCTGCCGGAACTGTCAGGTTCTTTTTTAAAAAGATAAGCAATGCCATATCTCCAACAATAAATGATGAAAATCCCATATGGAACAAACGTTTAATAAGTGCTTCTATCATCGGATATTGATGAGGTGCATAAAATAGCCCATTTAACGCTACCGTGACTATTTTTTTCTTTTTTCTGACAAGTGCTGCTAAAATCTCCATTTCACTTTCAGATCCGATCTGCACGTTATAATAAAGCACCTCTCTGCGATTTAGCGGATATGTCAATCCTCCGTTTTTCATCCATTCATATGGCACATAGCCGCAAAAAAATTCATCTGCCCCTGCTTCCACATAAGGAAGATAATCATCAACAGAGCCTAATCCTGCTGTAATTTTCATAGCTTTGTCCCCTTTGCCGAATCATTTTTTAATGGTGTATTTAAAAATCCAGCCACAAGACGAACTCCTTCTTTTTCTATTCTAATCGAATCATTATATCCAAAAATACTGTTATACCTCCCTGTCATGCAAAGAAAATCAGGATACTCAAATGCATATGTCATACATTCACAATGGCAATAATCAACTGCTGTCTGCCTTCCTCTGCTTCCTCTGTAAAGCATTGCCAAAAGCGGACACCATCCAGAAGTATTCATTTGAAAATACGGAAAATGAAGCGTCATGCCAATCATACTGTCCGGCGTAAAAAATGATTGTTCAATGCCGCTGTTTTGAAATGACACACGCGTTATATTAAAATGCTTAGCAAGATACTGTCTGTAAAACGGAGCATCCATCTGGCTTTTTTCTTTACTAAACTCACTGTCATTTCTATTAACATAGTTCATTCTTGTGTCACGTCTTTGTTTTGACAAAAGGCATCCAAGCGTCAGCAAAAACTGATTCGGATATTTTTCCCTGATCAAACCTGCCATTCCCCAATCATTTATTACAAGTTCAATTTTTACACATTTATTTTGACACCAGTCTGAAAGAAGCTTTAATATTTCTTCTATTTTTATGAGATCTTTTTCTTCAACAGGTGCAAACACACAAACAGGGAAAATATGATCAACCCATGTCTTTTCAAGCATAGCCTCTAACTGTGCCTTTTTAGGAAAAAGATGAAAACAATATGCATTTCCAATATAAAAATATTTTGGTACACGCAATGTAACCTTACATAAATCTATATCAATCCATCCACTGCTTTCCCAATAAAGAGGAATAAAATCCTTAAGAGGCTTTGACAGATATGCCTGATACCAGGCCGGGTTATCTAGCTCAATGCCATCTACTCGCTCTGCCAGTGACTTCTTTGTTTCATCAGGCACTTGTGACCATGCTGCTCGCTGTTTCTTTAACGTATCTGAAAAAGTATGTTCCTTTTCTGCCGGATAGCCAACTAATGCCTGTGACATATCTGCTTCTGTCTCATCAATCTTTAAATATATATAATTCAGATACTCCTTATTAAAGCGTTCCGTATATATGCGGTATTCTTCGTTTTTTACATCAATACGAATCTCAAAGACAAGCCCCTCCATCTGTTTTTGTGGCATCAATTCAATTTTTGAAACATCCTTTGCACAATCCAGTATCACTTCATGATAGCTTCTTTTCTGAAACTGAAAAAAGGACAGCACTATGTTGCCTTGCTGTCCTGCATCTGATAATTGCTGTACATATTTTTTTGCCTGTTCTTTTAACAGACGAAAAGTAAAATAATCAGGCGACAGCTCCAACAGACGAATCTCTTTTTCATCTGTCTTTGTCTTTATTTTGCCTGATAAAATCGCAAATGGTATCATCCTAAACCTGCCTTTGCCATCACACACCTGATGCATGCTATTTATTTTTGTTCTTAAAGTGCTCCCACACCAGATAACCTGCAAGACCAAGCGCCATTATATAGCCCAGGAAACCAAGTGCTGGTATTCCAAACAGGCGCGGCTGCATTTGTGTGGTACATAAAATACTTGATGCCAGAAGAAGTGCTGCTATAACAATTCCCATAACCATCTTCGAGACAAGCTTTTCAAGCATCTGCGACAAATCCTCTGTCGCGTGAAGATCAAGCTTAATTCTCGTCTCATTATTTCGATAGCTCTGCAAAAGATCTGCCATTAGTACGGGAATGTCCATTGCCCTGTTGATTGAGCGATAAAGCTGGCTTCCCTCATTTTTGAGTTCTTCTTTCCAATTTACATTTTCCCAAAATGATGCCGAAATACGCCCAGATGCTACCTCCACGATATTTACCTGAGGGCTTAAATCTGCAATTACACCCTCAATCGTCGTCATTCCTCTTGCGAGAAGTGTCAGCTGTGCCGGCATTGCAAGCTCATTGGCACTCATTATCTCTATTAAATCTGTTAAAAGTGCAGCAATGTCAATACTGCCGATATCCATCGTGCCGTAGCGTGTCATGAGTCCTTCAATATCGGTATATAAGCGGATTCGATTTGGCTTTCCATGAAAAATACCAAGCGCCAGTATCACATCAACCAGCTCGGAATTATTTCCTCTTGCGATTGCCTTTACTGCCTTTGCTATCAAGCTTTTGTCTCTTGGCGTTAGGCGTCCCATCATTCCCATATCAAGCCAGACAATTTTTCCACCGCGAATCCGAAGATTTCCCGGATGTGGATCGGCATGAAAAAATCCATCCTGCATAATCTGGCGCACATAATTGTCGGCAAGCTTTTCTCCTATTTCAACTAGGTCGTAGCCCTCCTGCTCTAATGTATGCGTATCTGAAATGCTGCAGCCATCAATATACTCCATTACAAGAACCTGCGCTGTTGTCAGTTCCCTATACAACTTAGGAGATGCAACAAAAACAACGTTCTCATTGTTTTTTGAAAATGTTTCCATATTTGCAGCTTCGCGAAGAAAATCCATCTCCTCTTTCGCTGCTGACCAAAACTCACTTATCACACGCTCTAAATCAACAAGACCTTTAAGTGCAGGCGGCACAAAACGAAGCATACGCTGCATCATAGCAACATCTCTTTCCATTGTGCCATAAATGCCGCGTCTTTGAACCTTGAGCACCACATGCTCACCACTTTTAAGAAATGCTTCATGAACCTGCGCAATCGAAGCAGACCCGATTGGTGTCTTTACAATTGATGCAAAAACATCCTCCGGGTCTTTTTTGTATGCTTCATAAAGTACAGCCCTAACCTCATCATATGGCATTGGGCTGACCTGAGAGCGCAGTTTCTGCAGTTCTTTGCAATACTCAGCTGAAATTAAATCTGTTCGTATTGAAAGAATTTGTCCAAGCTTTACATAAGTTGGTCCTAGTTCTTCTAATATCTCACGTACCTTTACCGGCGTTATCCCTTTTGTAATACGATAACGCCGCAGTACCTGCATGATCTCAGAAAGTCTTGATCTGTCTTCTCTCTCACTCATCCTGTGTATTCTCTTTTTGCTCTGCCTCTTGTTCTTCTTCCTGTGGTGCTTCTGTCTTTGGCTCTTCCTCCTGTGGCTTAGCTGCCTTATTTAACAGCTCCTTTAAAGCATCAATCTGATCTGGTGTCATCGCAGACAGCAGCTCCTCAATAGAAGCATCCTTTTTTTTCTTATTATCCAAGGTTTCTTTAATGTTGTGTTTAAGCTCCTCGTTTAACACCTTTCCCTGCTCTACGGTCAGGCTTCCCTTCTTTACGAGTTCATCTGCAACATCCTTTGCCTTCTCAGTTGTCACGGCTGCTGCACCAATACCTGCCAAAACTACATTCTTTACAAGATCTGTTACCTTAAAATCCATAATGTTACCTGCCTTTCTGTTTGTGTTAAATTTATAATCCAAAAAGCTGTGCTAATTTAGGAAAGAAAATTAGTCCACCTACAATGGCCGCCGTGATAGCTGCTACAAGCACAGCACCTGCCGCTGTGTCTTTCGCTAAACGTGCCAGCTCTTTGTGTTCCTCTGTCACCAGATCAACTACTGCTTCTATTGCAGTATTGACCTGCTCAAGTGCAATGACCATTCCACATAATATAAGGCAAATGCCCCATTCGGTCACTGTCAGCTTTAATGTAACACCAAAAACTACAACTAATACAACTGCTGAATAATGTATCATCATATTTCGTTCATTTTTGATGCCATCAAATATGCCGCGAAATGCATAGGCAAAACTTAAAACAAGCTCTTGCTTTACATCTAAATGATGATGTGCCGCATCTAATGCCTCTGCTGCAAAGTAATGACTAATAACCTCAGTATATAAAATCAGATACATTACGGAAACGCAAAATCCACCAATAACATCAGTTGCATAATGCACGCCAAGATAAATTCGGCTGCAGCCAACTAAAAATACAATCAGCGCATTCATCACTGTAAGCGCATATCTTTGACTTTTTTTCAAGTCTGCCTGCTTAAGCATATATGCAAGAAATCCATAAAATGACGCTGCCACCATGGCATGTCCACTTGGAAAGCTATAACCGCTCTCCATAACAAGATGCATCTCCTGCGGCGGACGTATTCTCATAAAACTGCCCTTGATTGCTACATTCAAAAGAACTGTCAAAATCAGATTTCCAAGCAAAGCTATAAAATATTTGCGCTGCTTTAAAATATGAATCATCGAAAGACTTATTACTAAAAGTACTACTGGATGAACCATGTTAGTCATTATTTTGAAAAATCCTGTCGCTGCACCGCTCTTAAATGACCTTAAAATATGATACGCTGCAACATCAATCGGCGCAGTCACATATGATCCACTGATATCAGCCGCCAATAGTCCAAATAAAACTGCACATACGACAAGCGTTGGAATCTTCCATAATCTTCCTTTTTTATATTTCACTACATCACCTGCCTGTCTTTTCTTTTGTCGTCATTATAGTACAGTGCGTCAAAAATGGCAAGACCATATTCTTCCAAAAAGTATATCATTTAAGCAAAATCCTACATGGAAAAACATATTAAACCATGATATAATAGCGCTGTTTCTGCATTTTATTATTGTTTTTGGGGAGGTTTTTCTTATGAAGCAGAAAAAATTTGACTGGGGGTACTTTCTAAAGCACATTGCAATTATTGCAATACCAGTAGCCCTCCAGAATCTGCTCACCACCACAGGCAGTATGGTTGACACCATTATGCTGGCTTCTATCGGAGAAAAAGCGGTCGGTGCTGTCGGATTATGTGCTCAATTTTCCAGTTTGATGTTCTCCGGATACTGGGGTTTTATTGGCGGCGGCATGCTGTTTTTCGCTCAATATTGGGGAGCAAAGGATCATGATGGAATTACTCGCTCTTATGGAATGACGCTTCTTTTTATGATGACTGTTGCTCTTGTTTTTGCCGGTCTTGCAATCGGAGCACCTTCTTTTATCATGGGAGTCTACACCGACAAGCCTGAAATTCAGGCAATTGGTATTTCTTACCTTAGAATTGTTGGCTTTGCGTACCCGCTCCAGGTTTTGTCAATGGCAATGAGTGCACTCCTTCGTTCCATTGAGCGCGTAAAAATTCCGCTTTATGGCGGCATCGCCTCTGTTATCGCCAATTGCTTTTTTAATTATCTTTTCATTTTTGGAAAATTTGGACTTCCAGAGATGGGTGCTGCTGGTGCCGCTGTCGGAACTGTTCTTGCCGGTATTGTGAATCTTTTAATTTTGATTGGATTTATCCTTCATCAAAGGATTCCATTTGTCTTGGAATTTTCCAAACATTTTCGTTGGACAAAGGAATCCCTGCAAAATTATCTGATCAAGTGCTTCCCAATCATCTGCAACGAAGTTCTGATCGGTGTTGGAAATATGATGATCAATGTTGTTCTGGGACGTCAAAGTGAGCAGGCAATTGCTGCTGTCGCTGTCTTTCGTACTATGGAAGGTCTCGTCATTGCATTCTTCAGTGGCTTTTCCAATGCAGCCTCGATTCTCGTTGGAAAAGAAGTTGGCGCCGGCAATCACGAGCTTGCCTTTGAGCGCGCTAAGCGTCTGGTTTATCTGTGCAGCGCCATTATAAGCATTGCCTGTCTGACACTTTTGCTCGTTCACAATCCACTTCTTCATACGCTCGGACTTTCAGGAAAATCGTATGAAATTGGTACTGGCATGCTTATCATTTACAGCATTGCTGCCATCATTCGTATGGGAAACTGGGCACAAAACGACACCTACCGTTCTGCCGGAGATGCCGCTTTTGGTTCCATTATGGAGATTACGTTCATGTATCTTATGGTGCTTCCGTTTGTATATCTTTCTAATTTTTATTTTCATGCACCATTTCTTCTCGTGTTTGCGTTCTGCTATATTGATGAGCCGATTCGCTATATTATCATGCAGTGCCATCTCTACTCAGGAAAGTGGATCCGCCCTGTATCAGATGCCGGTCTTGCAACCATTGATGAATTTAGAAGGCGACATAATATTAAGTTAAAACAGACAACACACAAATAAAAGTTAATTTCATTTGTGATTGACTTAACTGCTAGTCTAATTGTTTGATCTACTATATTTTTTTCGATTTATCATGATTCGTTGTCATTACGCTTTTTCAAACGTTGGTTCAGCTTTTGTGCTTCCCGATTTCCCTTCGTCCACGAATACAGGGAAATAATGAAAAAGATAATGGCAACGGATAATACCATCATAGCAACCTGCAGTGGCTCATGAATATCAAACCAGCCAAACAAGCTGCCTCCACCAAGCACAATCCCATTCATAATCAGATAGTGAATGGCAATGCGAATCACAAACTCTTTTCTTGTCATGCTGCGATCCCAAGGATAAATCAGAGAGGAAAGTGCTCCTAAAAAGGACAATAATGGAATCTGCCATAAAATATAAGCCGGAACCATGCCGTCGCCTCCGTTTAATACTGTCATAGCAACCGCCGCAAACAGCGACCAAGCTGTAATTTCATAAAATTTATTCAACACAAATTCAAACTTCGACACACGTCTTCCTCCCTTCCTACTTCAAACCCAATCTGTTTTTTAAGAGTGATACATATTGTCTGGAAATCACGACATGTTCACCATTTGTCATGCAAGCATCCATTCGCCCCTGAAACATCGGACTAAAATGATCTACTTTTGACAGATTCAGTATTACCGATTTGGAAACCCGAAAAAAATCGGCACTTCCATATTGTTGCTCGATTTCGTACAGTTTTGACCGCACCTCAAATACTTCTCGGTCCATGCAGGCAAATACGCGATTATCGACTGCTTCAAAATAGCAGACATCGCAAAGCTGTACCTGATGCATCTTCTCACCATCAAACACAGTTAGCTTTTTCTGGTCAGTCTGAAGTGCTTTAAGAAGACGGCTGATCCGCTCATCAATCCCGCGGCACCTGATAATAATTTCCTCTTCCTCATCACTTGCGCACTCTTGTATAGTTACTTTCATTCAATTCCCCATTTCTTTATCTTACCTGTCTTTTAGCTTTCTTTTCTTGACAAAGGCAGAAGACACGGTAATAGCTGCGACAGCCCACGCAACTAGCATCAATATATGACCTGCGATGCTGATATTTTCTGTACCATTTTTCAGTACAACGCCCATCTCTTCAAAAAAGATTTTTTGTACATCACCTGACATACCGGCAAATACTGTTTTGGCTGCCTCCTGCATACAAATACGGCGCATCAAGGCGGTTCCATGGATAACAGGAAGAAGCTTTACCACATTTTGTAGTCCTGCTGACATTGATGATACCGGAATGTACGTGCCGCCCACAAATCCGACTAGTGTACCCACTACAGTAAGCAAACCGCTCCATGCGCTTGACGTGCGCACAAATAGTGCAATGAGGTAGCCAATAGCAGAAAAAGTAAAAACATTGAGTGCAATCACACCGACAAGTGCTGCAATATCACTTGCACGAAGCAGCGGATGACCTTTCAATGCAAAATATCCTTCGCCTGCCGCAAGTGTAATGAGGCAGATCACCATGCCGCTGCACCATGCGGATAAAATATAGCCAAGTGACAAATTTAAGCGACTCGCGGGCGTCACATAAAATGAACGTAACCGTCCTCTTTCTTCATCCTCCACCATCGCACCAATTGCTGTCATCGATACTGTTACGCTATTAATTCCAAGAATGCCGCCCAAAATCCATAACTGTACCATCCACGAAGCATTTTTAGCATTGTCCTCTGCTGCACCGCTTCCATATTGATTCAGTGCTTCAAGCAGACCGCTCGATGACGATTCTCCAAGAAACATTACCATGATTGCAAGCACAATAAGTGCAGACAGCACTGAGAAAAAAACTGTTCCCTTGTCTCGAAAATAGATTAACAGATTTCGTTTTGTCATTGCTTTTATTTGACTCATAGTGCACCTCCTTTCAGGCTCTTTCCAGTAACAGCCAGAAACACGTCATCCATGGTTCCCTGCTGCAGCTCAAAGCCTTCCAATTCATCTGCCAGACGATTCAAGATCGGAAGCGCCTCCATACTATGGTCAAATGTTTTTGTCTGCGGTGCTTTTTCTTTATAATATAACGTAAGCGTATCCTTTGCATAGCGCATTTTTAATTCCTGTGGTGTTCCAAACTCACAAAGTTTTCCTTTGTCGATAATGGCGATATGACCTGCCGCTGCCGCCTCTTCCATGTAATGAGTCGTCAGAAAAACCGTCACCTGATCATCACGCTGAAGTGATTCTACGCTGTTCCAAACCTGCTTTCTCGTAGCCGGATCAAGGCCAGTTGTCGGTTCATCTAAAAATAAAACCTCAGGGTCATTTAAAAGAGCTGCTGCAATTTCACATCGCCGCTTTTGTCCGCCGGAAAGCTTTGCATAACGCCTCGTGTAGATATCCTCCAAATGAAGTCTCTCGCATACTGTCTGAATGCGTTCCTTTTGCCATGCACGCGTTGTCTTATACATTGCAGCGCGCACCTGCAAATTTTCTTTTACCGTAAGTCGATCATCCAACACATTTTCCTGCCAGACCACACCAATTTTCTGGCGAATCTCTTCATCCTGTATTCCAGCCTGCTGTCCTCCAATCCAGATCTCTCCATCTGTCGGAGAAAACAGCGTGCACATCATGCGGATTGTCGTTGATTTTCCAGCGCCATTTACGCCTAAAAAACCAAACAGCTCACCCTTTTGCACTTCAAAGCTGATGTCATCTACCGCTTTGACTTCTTTGAAATATTTCTTGAGGTTTTTCACTCGAATTTCAATTTCCTGCATCGAACTTGTTTGCATAAAATCTTCCTGCATCATAAGCCACTCCTCTCTATCAAGCTCTCTATTAGAAGAATAGCGTAAACACAAGATTGCGGCAAGCAAATCGGGGTAAGATGCTTTTTTTGACTGGTAAAATGCACGCAGCGAAATCAAACAAACACAAATCAAAAATAAATTTGTCTTTTTATTGCTCTGTGCCGTTCTCACGCCAGATCTGCACTGCCATATACGGCTTTGCCGGAAGTGTCACCTTAAACTTGCCAGTAAAGGTGCCTCTGTCGTCAATTGTCATATTCCATGTATCAAGTACGCGAACATGCCATTTTGATTGATCATCAAAATGAAACTCTCGGAAGGTTGGGCGCATAAAGCTGTAATAAATCAAGTAATATTCCTTGCAGCCACACTCTGCCTCTCCAGGAGTAATCTCCTGCGGCACCGCACACACTTCATCCCACGTGCGCGAATACGGCATCAAGCCAAGACCTGGCGTCTCCTTTAAGCGATCCAGCAAAAAGCCAAATCGCTTGTGACTCTCTCCATGAAGAATGCCGCCATGTGACCACCACAAAATATTTTCCTTATTTAAATAAGTTTCGCCGTGACCAGGATATCCGCCCCTGCAGGCTGCCTCCCAGAATCGGCGAAGCATCTCTTCTCCTGTCAGATTTCCCCATCCATGCTGGATATCACCCTCATAAGCAATTTCGTCAAGCACAACAGGCTTATGATAACGCTCACGGAGTTCATTTGTGATTTCAGAACTCTTATATAGATCAGTGCGCTGTACGCTGCAATGTGTAATCCATGGTCTTGAAAAATCGTACAATGACACACAGTTATGTATGGAACGCATATGATGATATGGATCCTTTTCACACAGAATTGATGCATAGCGCTCCCAATCCTGAATTGCTTTATGCGGCATAAGATCATACTCATTTGCCAGTGACCACCATACATTTGCAAAAGCACTAAAGCGAGCAACTGCATAGTTCCAGTAAAGATCGTCCTGCTCTTTTGTCATCTTAGAAAAGCCCCAGCGGTCATACGGATGCATCATAATCAGGTCTGCCTCTATTCCAAGCTCACCAAGACGACGAATACAATTTTCAATATGCTGAAAATGCTTTGGATTAAAGCGTGTGAAATCCCAGTGATTTCCCTTTGTCTTTCCTGTATAATCACCAAAATTTTCTGGTGTTAATATGCTAGAATCCATTGGTGTTCCCTCATATGGATATGAACGTGGCTCACGCAAATTGTAATCATAGTGCTTCGGGAAAATACAAAAACGAATCTTATTAAACGCACTGTTTTTGAGTGTATCAAATGTTTGCTCAATTAATTCATCGCTCTGTAGCTCCCACACATAACAGGTTGTTCCAATTGAATAATATGGCGTGCCATCCTCGTAAGCCATATGATAAGTATTTGCAACACGCACTGGCCCATGAGCTCCCACCTTTGGCTTTATAACTGTAAAATGGCCTTCATATTCTTTGCCAAATGTGGTCTGAATCTGATAGGTATACTCTCCCTCAAAGGATGGCATAAAACGAATACGGTAAATGCCATCTCCATCATAAAATCCATCACACAATACTGTCTCATTTGCACCATGAAAGGTTCCCGTTACATGCTGCTCGGTAAACGGATTGCCCTCCTTTGGTCCATCAAGTGCTACCTCATAAATTCCCCATCGTGTACAAGTATCTGCTGATACATGTTTTTCCATGTTTTTTTCTTCCGTAATGTTTTCTTTCGTTTCCATCTTTTCCATCGCCGATTTTCCTTCTTTTTTGCTCTTTTATTTTATCTGACTTAATCTCGTGATCTCTGTCGTCAGCATTTCGATTTCTCTCGTATATTTTTCTTTTCTTTCCGTAAGCAAGCCAATTTTTTCAAAACTTCCCATGGCATCCGCATCTTCGATCTTTAAAAAACCTTTTGCCACTGCATCTGGAAGCACAAACTTCTTTGTACCGGCTGAAAATTCCACGGTAAGATATTTGCCACTTTGCTCTGCTACTGTTCCTGCTCCATATCGAATATTTTTTACGCTCATACCTTTAATATCTGGAAGCGGATTTTCTTTTAGCAAATTTTCTACCTGCTCAATCTGTTCTTTTGCCTCATCGCGCTGTGATGCGAGTTCCTGTATCCGAATTTGTCTGTCCTGCTTTTTCTGCTCGATGCTGCTTAATTTTGTTTTTTTACGAACCGGAATATTGCCATAAAGATTATAAGCATTTGCGCAATAAATGATATCATAGGCATAAATATTGTAGCGCCCTGCAAGCTCTGTGATCGGATTTGTTTTGTCCTCATCGGCGTTTGCTTCACCTTGCAGCTTCTCCTCTAAAAGTGCACACAGCTTCTCATTCTTTTTAATTTCTTCTGCCAGCTCCCTGCACATCCGATAATACACATCTAGTCGAAATGTCTGGCCACTTCCGATATCTTCCCCAAATTCACAACCATTTGCAAAAGCTCTTGCCTCAGTTGATTTAAACATGAAATTGTCATCTGGAGAAATAAAACTCAGATACATAATAACAGATCTTCTGTCCTGATCATACTTCCATTTGCCCGGTGCCACCTTCTGTAATTTTTCGTTAATCGCTGCTGCAAACGCATCAATCCGCTCCTGTCGTACTCTTATGTCTCCATCATCTGGCGCAAGCATCTTTCTAAATTCTTCCCGTACTTCCTCTTCTGTTTCCTTATTCTGCTTACACAAAAAGACAATTCCACTCGTTGGCTGCACAATGCTATTGTTGATGAGATTGAAGGATTGTCCCATCGCCTGCTCAAACATTTCTCCAAAATTCTCTGCTTCCAGATCCCAATGACACTGAAAATGGTTTACCGCTCTCCACTTATAAAGCTCATCATGTTCCTTATCCGTTAATACATTGTAGCTCTCAATGTAATTATGAAACAATTTTGCTAAATTTGCCTGATTCATTTTGGTACCTCCTATTTCGTTTTTCTTTGTACAATTAGTTGCTATTTTTATTATAAACAGGCTGGAGGCAAGCTGCAATGTATTTTTTTGAAAAAACATGAGGAGTTTTTTAATTTTGTCTAATTTTTTTTACATCATCACTTCCAATCAACACAGTCTTTCCCTCAAAAGCAAAACCGTAATGATGAATCCGCTCCTTACCCACTCCTGCATCAAGCAAAACGGCATCATATGCCTTGTCTTCGATTTGTTTTAATGCGGACATTACCGTGTCCGAAAGGGTCTTTTCCTCATCTGGATCATGCACTTTAAATTCCAATATGATAGCTGGATCGGTGTGATTCTGAGGAATCAGGCAAATATCATAGCGCCCATAGCCGCTTTCCTTATTCGATTGCACGCTGTAGCGCCCACGCAGTTCAACCAAAAGTCCCAAAACAAATCCATGATAAAAACGCTCTGGCTGTGTTCTCACTGATGGATGCTTTCCCGTATCGAAATTGCTGAACGTTGCCAATACGACATCATTCATATAGAGATTCATTTCTTTTAAATTACCGCCAAGCAATGCTTTGATAAAACCATTATAATTGGCGTCTGAGTTGGAAAACCATCCCTTAAACATCGTAGAAAACATGCTGACTGTCTCAAGATTTGTAATACACAAGGTATACCAGGGTTCAAATAAAATACCTCGGTATTCAACTTTCTCAATTTTTAAATATCCCGATGCGGTCAGCAAACTCCAGATCGCACTCTCATTATCATCAAGCTGACTGTACACAATCTGCTCATCAAAATTTACAGTAATAGCCTGTCCATTTAACAAAGCTTCCATTTTTTCCTTTAATCCAGCCGATGCCGTGCGAATTAGCTGACTGGCAAGACCATTCGAGCTTGTTGATGCCCAGTATGGAAGAAAGCGTTTTTCCTTTAGGAAATTCGTGATTGACCACGGATTATAAATATCCCGATGGTTACCAAACGTAAAACCATTATACCACTGTCTTACCGCCTCTTTTGTCTTAGCCATGCCGTACTCTTCAAGTGCTTCTGTTACTTCCTCCTGCGTAAAGCCAAAACATGATGCATATTTTTCAGATGTTGTTGTTACCACACTTAAATTATTTAAATCAGAAAATACCGATTCCTTGGAAACGCGGGTAATTCCCGTCATGATTCCACGTTCCATAAAAAAGTTGCTCTTAAATGTAGAATTGAACAATCCACGGATAAATCCAGTAAATTCATCCCAATATCCATGCAGGTATGCTTCCTGCATTGGTGTGTCATATTCATCCAGAAAAATAAGGACTTTTTTTCCATATCGCCCTGCTAATTCCTCTGACAATCGCTGCAAAGCTCCTTGCGCCACAACATCACTCATATCTGCACGCATTACCTGTGCAATTTGATTAGGCAGTTTTTCATCCTGCTCATCAAAAAACTGGCGATAAACCTGCGCGATAATATTTTTAATTTTTTGCACTGCATCCTTGCAATTGTCCTGTTTTACATCTGCAAAGCTTACAAAAATGACTGGATACGTCCCCTGTAATCTCCTGTATGCTTCTTCTTTCCATATCGATAGCCCCTCAAACAGATCGCCTCTGCCCTGAAAGCGATTGGAAAAGAAACAATTTAACATATCCATATTCATCGTTTTACCAAAACGGCGCGGACGAGTAATCAGCGTTGCGGTATCTGCTGACTCCCACCACTCCTTAATAAAGCTGGTTTTGTCCACGAAAAAATAGCCTTTTTCTCGAATCTCTTGAAAGCTCTGATTTCCGATACTGATCGTTCTTGCCATACCACGCCTCCTGTCTAAGTTTCTACTCTACGCATCTTTAATGCCTTTAGGATATCATGAATCCACGCCACCTACAAGGTATTTTACCAAAACAATTTATCGAATCTTATTTTAAAATCACAAAAGTCTTACTGATCTCCATTTGAGAAAATCAGTAAGACTCTTTAAGCAAAACTTTTTTATCAACCTTCCGGGTTGCAGTGACTGCACTCCCCATGTCCGCTGCACTTATCACATTTAAGCATCTCTTCCATGGTATGCCATCCGAGCACTGCACACTTTACACGTGCCGGCATATGCGCGATATCCTCAAGCGCAGATGCTTCTTCAAGACTTTCAATTTCTTCTTCTGTAGCTGTTCCCTTGATCATCTTTAAGAAGTTATCTGCCAGTTTCTCAGCATCTTCTACCTTCTGTCCGATAATCAGATCGAGCATCATATCAGCAGATGCCTGGGAAACTGCACAGCCCTCGCCTACAAAGGAGCCATCTACGATCACACCATCTTCAACCTTGAGTTTCAGCCAAATATGATCGCCGCATGTTGGATTTAAGCCTTCCATCACCATGTTTGCATCGTCTAAATCATGCTTATGACCCGGATGCATGTTGTGATCGATTAAAATTTCATTATAAAAGGTTTTGTTAGTCAACGTAACCCATCCTCCTTCTTACCTGAGCGAGACTGTCTGCCAGAGCATCAACCTCTTCCATTGTATTATAAAATGCAAAGCTTGCACGTGTGGTTGCTGACGTATTTAAATGCTGCAGAAGCGGCTGTGCACAATGATGACCTGCACGTACTGCGATGTGATCCATATCGAGAATAGATGCAACATCATGCGGATGCACATTGTCAACAAGGAATGTCACAATGCTGTGATGCTCACTTGGATCCTGTGAACCAAGAATGTGCACGCCAGGAATTGCCAAAAGGCGCTTTACTGCATACTGCGTTAATTCTGCCTCACGTCTTTCAATAGTATCAAATCCAATCTCTTTTAAGTAACGGATCGCTGCCATAAGTCCAACTGCACCTGCTGCATTAACAGTACCTGCCTCAAACTTATGCGGAACTGGTGCATACACGGCACCCTCTCTTGTGACGGTATCAATCATCTCTCCGCCAAATAAAAATGGCGGCATTGATTCTAACAGTTCCTTCTTTCCGTACAGCGCACCAATACCCATTGGTCCCATCATCTTATGACCGGAAAATGCCAGAAAATCAACATCAAGTGCCTTGACATCGACCTCAATATGAGGAACGCTCTGTGCACCATCTGCTACAATCAGACAGCCTTTTCTATGACAGATCTCTGCAAATGATTTAATATCATTTTTCCATCCCAGTACATTTGAAATCTGAGTCACAGCGAAAATCTTTGTTTTATCAGTAATAGCAGCCTCTACCATCTCGGCGGTAATCTTTCCATCCTGTGTGCAGTCAAGATAACGAAGCGTTGCACCTGTGCGCTTTGCTGCCTGCTGCCATACAAGCAGATTGCTGTGATGTTCCATAATGCTGACAAGAACCTCATCGCCAGGACGAAGCACAAGATTTCCTAAACTGTATGCAATCAAATTCAGACTCTCTGATGCATTTCTGGTAAAAACAATCTCATCTGTATTTGCATGAAGAAGCTCTGCAACAGCTGCTCTAGCCTCCTCATAATGCTCTGTAGCAAACTCGGCCAGCTCATAAACACCACGAAATGGGTTAGCATTATATTTTTCATAAAATGCTGATTCTGCCTGAATGACACATGATGGCTTTTGCGTGGTCGCTGCGTTATCAAGATAAATCAGCTCTGGATACTGTGCAAACAGTGGATATTCCTGGCGAAAGCGTGCATCTTCCGCCTTTCTTTCTTCTGTCGTCATTTTACTGCTCCTCTCCAACCGGCTCCTCGCCATCTAACATTTCATTAAGTTCTGCGCGAAGACCTTCAACCGGAATCTTCTTGCAGACAGCCTTTAATCTTGCCTTTGCCATTAGCTCATATGCAGCCTCTTCACTGATTCCTCTTGATTCCAGATAGAAAATCAGCTCATCGTCAAGGCTTCCGATGGATGCACCATGATTTCCTTCTACATCCTCCTCTGCACAAAGAATCAACGGGATTGTCTGGTTCTGAACGCCATCATCAAGAAGAAGTACATCCTCTAACTCATCACCCTTTGCGCCTTTTGCACCCTTCTTAAAGTCAATGGTACCGCGAAACAGCTTCTTTGCATGGTCGCGAAGCACACCATTTGCTGTCATGCTGCTCGTTGTCTTCTTGCCTTCATGAACGGCATTGTAATTCATATCAAGACGATTTTCACCTGTCACCTGATAGCCTATTGCTGCTGTAAAATCAGATTCTTTTCCAGCAAGTGTTGTCTCTGCACCCATATAGACATTTTTTCCACCGATAACTAACTGTACAAGTTCAACTCCTGCACCATCTTCGCAGTAGGCACCGATATCATTCATGCAATCAAAGCCTTCTCCAAGACGTTCAATCTGAATCAGCTTTAACTTTGCATTCTTCTCTGCGTGAATCTTTGTCTGAATTGCTGCAGTACCAGTTCCCTCGTTGCTGTGGTAATCCATTACAACTGTCATCTCACTGTTTTCTTTCAAATACAGATCAATTCTATTTCCCTTGCGGTCAGTATCCTGATAGCCAAATGAAAGTGTTACTGGAGCTGCCTCCTTTACACCTTCCTCCGCTGTAAAACAGATTGCCTGTGTTCCAGACTCCTGTAGCAGCTTTGTCATATCTTCGCCCATACCTGTACGAATCTGATTAAGCTGTTCCTCTGATGTTTCTGTCTTTACAATCGCATCTGGACATTGAATCGCAACCTGACATAACGCCAGATCTGCTTCCTGCTCAATGCGAGCATTATTCATATGCAGCCATCTCCATGTTCCGGCCGGCAATTTATTTATCTTCATCTCCAAAACGTGTTCACCTCTCTCCATCATCCGATGCTGCCCTTCATCTCCAGGCGAATCAGATTGTTCATCTCCATTGCATACTCAAGCGGCAGTTCCTTTGATACTTCATCTGCAAATCCGCTGACGATCATCGCTCTTGCATCTTCCTCTGAAATACCTCTTGACATCAGATAGAATACAGCCTCATCGCTTATTCGTCCGATTCTTGCCTCATGACCGATATTGGCATCCTTTGTGCGGATATCCATAGCCGGAATTGTATCAGAACGTGAAATATCATCAAGCATCAGAGACTGACAAGAGACAGCTGACTTGCTGTGCTTTGCCTTGCTGTTTACAACAACACTGCTTCTAAAGGTACTTACACCGCCATCCTTTGAAATAGACTTTGTATTTACATAGGAGGACGTATTAGGTGCATTGTGAACTACCTTTGTACCAGTATCCAGGTTCTGACCCTTTCCGGCAAAGGTAATTCCTGTAAACTCAGCGCTTGCACCCTCACCGTTTAAGATACTCATCGGGTACAAATAAGATACATGAGAACCGAATGAACCTGATACCCACTCGATCTTTCCGCCTTCTTCAACTTTTGCACGCTTTGTATTTAAATTGTACATGTTCTTGGACCAGTTCTCGATAGTGGAATAGCGAAGTGTCGCATTCTTTCCAACAAACAGCTCCACGCAGCCTGCATGAAGGTTAGCTACGTTGTACTTTGGTGCAGAACATCCCTCAATAAAGTGCAGATATGCACCCTCATCAACGATGATAAGTGTATGCTCAAACTGACCTGCACCTGGTGCATTCAGTCTGAAATAAGACTGTAACGGAATAGTAACTGATACACCCTTTGGAACATAGACAAAGGAACCGCCAGACCATACAGCACCATGAAGTGCGGCAAATTTATGATCAGTCGGCGGAACAAGCTTCATAAAGTGCTTGTGTACCATATCTGCATACTCGCCATTTAATGCGCTCTCCATATCAGTATAGATAACGCCCTGTGCTGCTACCTCTTCCTTTACATTGTGATAAACAAGCTCGGAGTCGTACTGAGCACCAACACCAGCCAGAGACTCACGCTCTGCCTTCGGGATACCAAGCTTTTCAAAAGTATCCTTAATCTCTTCCGGAACCTCTGACCACTTTGCTGCCATATGAGTGTTTGGACGAACATAAGTTACAATGTTATCCATATCAAGTCCCTCGATGGATGGACCCCATTCATCCGGCATCGTACTATTATTGAAAATCTCAAGAGATTTCATACGAAATTCTTTCATCCACTCTGGATCATGCTTCTCGTTTGAAATCTGCTCTACAATCGCAGGATTTAAACCTTCCTTTACTTTATAAGCATCTTTGTCTTCATTTCTAAAGTCATACATGCTTCTATCGACATCTTCTACATAAGTCTTTTCTTTCATAATCGCTTTGCGTCTCCTTCTATTCTATTACAGAAAACGCTCAAAACCGTTTTCGTTGATCTCATCTACTAAAGATCCATCTCCTGATGCCACAATACGTCCATCTACAAGAACATGAGTAGCATCTACGTGAAGAGACTCTAAGATTCTTGTGCTGTGTGTGATAATTAAAAGACCGCCGTGAATGCTCTTTTGATACTCTTCTACACCGCTTGATACAGTTCTTACTGCATCAACATCCAAACCAGAGTCTGTCTCATCAAGAATTGCAAAAGATGGCTTTAACATTAACATCTGTAAAATCTCAGCCTTCTTTTTCTCACCACCTGAAAAACCTACATTTAAATCTCTCTCTGCATAGGACGGATCCATCTGAAGAACCTTCATCATTTCCTCAAGCTCCTTCTTATATGCAAAGAAACGGATTCTCTTTCCGGTACGCTGTTCTACGCCGCTGCGGATAAAGTTTGTTAAAGATACACCTGGAATCTCAATCGGATTCTGGAAAGATAAGAACATTCCATCTTTTGCTCTCTTATCCGGTGTTTCTTCAGAAATATCCTTGCCCTCAAACAGGATCTTTCCTCCAGTAATCTGATACTTAGGATTTCCCATAAGTGCATAGCCAAGTGTAGACTTTCCAGCTCCGTTTGGTCCCATCAAAACATGGGTTTCTCCTTTTTTAATCTGCAGATCAATTCCGTGCAGAATCTCTTTATCCTCTACGCGAACTGATAATCCTTCTATCTGTAATAATGGTGCTGACATCGCAGTGCCTCCTCAAAATAATAATAATGAATATTATGGCGAACCAATAAAGTTTTAAAACCTATTCAAACCTATTTCCTACGGTTTTTATAGGTTGATACTGGCTTATTATACAACATTGTTAAAAAAAAGGCAAGCACAGAAGTGCCTACCTTTTTTGTTTTTTGCTTATTTTTCCTTATTTTGCACTGTTTTTTCGGGTTTATCCTTCGCTTTACAGGTTTGTTTCCACTAACCCGTGTGTTTCGAGGCGATAAACCTTCTCGCACACCTCCATGATGTATTTTCGGTCATGGGAAATGCTGATGATCGCCCCTGGAAATGCGGCAAGCATCTGACGGATGACAGGACCAGACAGCGGCGAAAAGTTTCTTGTCGGCTCATCAAGAATTAGGACATTTGCATTTGACAAACTCATCTTCAAAAGAAGAACCTTTGCCTTCTGTCCACCAGACAATTCCCGGATCGGATGATCCATCTCATCTGCCGTATATTTGAGTGCGCCAAGATACGTGCGAATCCGCGTCATCTCCTCCTTGTCGCCAGTTGTGTTTAAATATTCAACTGGTGTGAGCGACATGTCAAGCTGATCTTCGTAATTTTGCGGCATATATTCAGCACGAATGTCCGATCGTTCCATGAGGTCTTTTGCAATCTTTTTCAAAAGCGTTGTTTTTCCAGCTCCATTCTTTCCAATGATGCAAATCTTCTCGCTGCCGCGAATGCGAAGCGAAATATGCTCTGCCAACACACGGCTGCCATCCGGCGAGGTCAGCTGATCAAGCGAGTAGTCAAGTACCGTTTTTCCCGCCGGAATTTGCGAGTCCTTCGTTCCAAGCTCAAAGTAGATCGCGGTCTCCTCCTCTGGCATGGCGGTCATGTTCTCGTCCTCCCGCTCAAAACGACGTCCCATTGACTTGACAGCGTGCATCTTTTTCTTTAGGAGACGTCCACCGGACGGATTTTGACGCGTAATTACCGCTTGTGCATGTTCGACGCTCTGATATATTCTTTGGAATTTCTCATCGCGGATTTGCTTCTGGCGGCGCTCATCTGCCGCCTGGCGTGCCTGATTCTCCATCTTACTGCTGCGATTTTTGAGATATTCTGTGTAGCTTGTGTTTGCGATGCAAAAGCGGCTCTTTGTCTTGCGGCGAATCTGCTCGATGTGAATAATCTTGTTCGCCGTGCGTTCAATTAAGGTTTCATCATGCGAAATATAGATGACGATCTTGTCCCACGATAAAATCAGTTCTTCAAGTGTCTCTAATGTCTCAATGTCAATGTCGTTTGATGGCTCATCGAGCAACAGGACAGTTGGTTCTGCGAAAAGGATTCGCATCAGCTGTGCCTTTACCTTCTCTCCACCAGAAAGCGTGCTCATTTGCTGCTCCCTGTAGAAAAAGTCAGGAGCGATGTGAAATTTTACCGCAGTCTGGTTCAGTTCTTTTGGTGTTTGATTCCAGAAGCTTTCTTGTTCCGAAAAAAATTCATAGACGCTTTTTTGCTGGTCTTCTTTGGGCAATTCCTGCGCAAGATACCCGAGTACTTCACCTGATATAAGGCGCTCCCCCTCTACCTCACAGTATTCCTCGACCATGGACGGATCATACAGCCATTTTAGAAGAGTTGATTTTCCGTTTCCCTCCTCGCCAATGATTACGGCTTTGTCGCCGTTATTGAATACGCAGGAAAAGTCACTTAAAATTTCACGCAAATCCTTTTTGTGTGTCAATGTTAAATTTTTTATTTGCAGCATATACGTTGTACCTGTGCCTTTCTTGCACACCGAAACAGTCGTTGATTTTTCGCGAATTTTCATCTAAAATATGCGCTGCCGAAAGCCATTGGGCATAAAAATAGAGAGAATAACTCCCGATAAACTGATTCGGCGCACACAAACAAGACCTTTACGGTTTTACCATTTTGTTACTCCAAATCAACTTATCGAATAATCATTCCCTCACCGTACATGCAGTTACCCTTTTTTAGAGTATCACATGCCTTTCTTTTTTCTGCTTTTCAGTATATCAGATTTTTACTGATTGTCAATGACGAATATGCATAACATGCAAATAATTAGAAGAACTCCAACTCCAATAAAACACCATCCGATTCCTACTGCCGTCAGCACTGCCGATGCAAATAATGCTAGTATCTCCATAATGCTGACCCCCATGTTCAGAATGGATAACGCCGCCGCTCGCTGTGTTTTCACACCAAGCAAATCTACCAGAATATTTTCCTGTTCCATGACAAAATACTCTGGCAGTTTTAAGAGAAGCGGAAGTATTAGCATTAGCGGCAATATAAGGGTACGCTTTGAGACAAAGCCGAATGTCAGAAAACCCACACCGCAGAGAATGCCAAATCGACGCGCCCATTTTTTTGAAAAGGATGTTCCAAGCTTTCTGATGATCGGCTCTGCAAGCATCTCCATTGCGGAATAGCCCAAAATCACAGCGGACATCCACTCTGGTGAAATCCCGCACTCTCCCAATTTCTCGACATAAAAGAAATTGATTAACAGCCATGATACCTGAAAGATGGAAAGAGCTGACGCAAACAAAAATGCTTTTGGATGCTTCATGACCGAAAGCAGCTTTCTGATTGGATGATCTTCCTGCTTTTCCATTTCTTCTATTTTTACTTTTACTGTTTCTTCTATATTAAATGCACATGTTTCCTTCTTAGCAGAGTTCTTGTTTTCTGTTTCGTTTTCTTCTGCATAGCAGATCTGTTTATTTTTTGATGGCTCTGCTTTCAGTTTTACAGAAAAGACTGCCGCGGCTATACCTGCTGCAATCGTAGAGAGGAGAAGTCCTTCTATACCACATAGATGATAAATGATTACATAACTAAGCGTACTGATCAGAAAGCCTGCGGTGCCACAATTGGATGCATGTGCTATTTTGGAAAGATACGCTTCGTTACCGTACATCTCATACATATAGGCACTGTCTGTACCAGAAGAAAAGCAATAAGATACTCCTTCGACTGCTGCTTCTATTGCAAACAGCACAGGGTTCTTACAAAGAAAGCTGATAAATAAAAGGCAGCGTGCTAGAAGAAGCAGGCTCTGTGAAAACACAAGGGAACGCTTATATCCGATTCGATCTGTCAAAAAGCCAGTTGGAATCTCTCCCAGAAAGATAATTGTAGAAAGAAGCGCCTGCAGCAAAAAAAACATGCTCTGTGATACCCCTGCCTGTGTGCGCACCAAAAGCGATACAGGCGCAAAAAAGACAAGTCCGTTGAAGAATGATACTGCATCGTAGCTGTCCATTAAGCTTGACATGTGAATGCCACACTTAATACTTTTAATGCTCTTAATTTTATTCAATTTTGATTTTTTCATTCTAATTCTCCTGTTATCGAACGTATTGTATACATCTGGAATCAATTTTTTGTACACAAAAAAGCGTCACGATAAACCCAGAGCGTTTCCCCTAGGTTTATGACGCTTTTATTTAGTTGCCGTTTGATAACAGTTAATGCGGCATGATTCTTCTCCTTGTTTTTTCATTTGATGTTTGAAAGCCATGGTGACAGATAAAGTGCCACTGTACCTGTCCCCGTGGCTAGTTCATCAGTTCAATCCACGGAAGCCCTTTCCGATGATTTCACTTGAATTTACAATGGCAATAAATGCGCCTGGCTGATAGCGCTTTACAAAGTTTCTAAGCTGCACTGCCTGTCCACGCTTCATAACTGACATAATAATCATCTTCTGATTGTGCGTGAAAGCGCCATGTGCTTTATAAACAGTTGCGCTGCGCTTAAGATCCCGGTAAATAAATTCACAAATCGGATCTGGATCATCGCAGACAATTAAAAATACCTTACAGCGATTAATACTCTCAATTACGTTATCAATGACAAGTGACTTTGCCAAAAGACCTGTCAGTGAGAACAGACCTGTCTGAATATCAAATACAAAGCAAGATGATATAACAATAACGCAATCTACTAAAAATAGTGCTGTGCCAATTGGCACGCTTGTATATTTCTTTAAGATCATTGCAATGATATCTGTGCCACCGCCAGATGCGCCAATATTGAATAAAATGGCTGCACTAAGCGCCGGAAGAAAGATTGCAAAAATCAGTTCCAGCACTGGCTCGGCCGTTAATGGTGCGCTCATTGGAAACCATTTTTCCAGTGCAGACAAGCCAACGGATGTCAAAACACTGACATAGACTGTCTTCGCGCCAAAGCTTTTTCCTAAGAATAAAAAGCCTAACACCAGAAGCGCCATATTGATGATAAATGTGTAGGAACTTGCCGATGCTTTGCTGACTGCTGAAAGCACAACAGCAATACCAGTTACTCCTCCAAATGAAAAATTATTTGGAAACTTAAAAAAATACACGCCAACTACTAAAAGCAGTGTCGCTACTGTGATCACGCCATATTCAAATGCCGTTCTCGCAAGCTTCGCCTTCATTTTAAAACTCCCCTATTCTCTTTTGTTATCATTTTTCTCTGCCTGCTATTATAACATAGGAATTTTGTTTGTCAATTTTTATTCTGCTTTTAAAATATTATACAAGACTTTTCTTACCTTTTTCATATCTATCGGCTTTGATATATGTCCATTCATTCCCAAATCCAATGCAAGTTTACGATCTTCTGCAAATACATTTGCCGTCATCGCAACAATTGGAATTTGAGCTTTCTTATCATTTTCCATCTGCCTTATTTTTACAGTTGCTTCGTAGCCATTTACATTAGGCATCTGAATGTCCATAAGAATCAGATCATAATAGCCTTCTTCTGCCTGATCAAGCATATCAAAACATTCTTGACCGTCAGTAGCAAGCTCCACTAAAAGTCCTTCTTCCTGCAACAACTCTATTGCTATTTCAGCATTCAGCTCATTGTCCTCTGCAAGCAAAATCCTCTTGCCTCTGATATCAGCCATATCAAGCTGTTTTTCTTGTTCTTTATATACATCTTCCTTCGATGCTGTTTCCAGTGAAACTGTTACCGTAAACCTTGTACCCACTCCCTGACGGCTCTCTGCCCTAATGCTTCCACCCATCAGCTCAACAAGTGATTTCACAATTGGAAGACCAAGGCCTGTACCTACAACTTTATTCTCCGTTGATGTATGCTCTCTGGAAAATTCTTCAAAGATATGAGGAAGATATTCTTCACTCATTCCTATTCCTTTATCTTCGCAAATAAAACAATATTGTGCCATTTTATCATCTGATGCAATCTCTTTGACTGTCACATGAATCGACTTTCCACTCGGCGTATATTTGACTGCATTGCTTACGATATTCAAATAAATTTCCTGGAGCTTTGTTTTGTCACAGACGGCATACTTATGGCAAACATTAGCATCGATTGAATACTGAAGATTCTTTTTTCTTATATCTGATTCAAATACGCTGCTAACCTCATGAAAAATGACTCCTAAATCCTCTGCCTTTAGCCTTAACGTGGCCGTTCCGCTTTCTATGCGCGCCATCTCCAAAACCTGATTTATTATTGTCATCATAAGTGTACTAGAAGATTGGATCTTTTTCAGATATTCTTTAGCCTTTTCTCCATTTTGAAGATTTTTCTCCAAAAGACTTGAAAATCCAATTATTGCATTCATCGGTGTGCGAATATCATGACTCATATTAAATAAAAATCTTGTCTTAGCTTCATTTGCATTTTTTGCCATTTCTGCTGATCTCTGCAGCTGCTCTGCATACTGCTTCTCTTGATTGTTTTTACTAAGAACCTGATAAAAAATAGAAGCAATTAACATCGACAAAACCAATATTGTAAGGATAACTGAAATCCAATAAGATATTGTTATCCATCCAGCAGACGGCTCTATATCAAAGTACAATACTTCATTTGGAATACTGCACTCTAGCGTCAGGCAATTTTTTGAAAGCTTTTCCTTGTTTTGCGCCAACACAACCTGTTCACCTGTACTTTTGTCTTTTTTCCAGATTTTATAATAAAATGAAGCTTCACTCAACTTCTCAAGCTTTAATTCACTTACAAAGCGATCCCAGTCAATTACTGTAATCACAAACCCCCAAAATGTGCTGTCTTCGCCATCATCTGGCTGATAGACTGGATTTAAAAGCAATGCCCCCATTCCGCCCTGCTTCAATTCATAGGGACCGCCAAGTGTATATTCTTTTGTTTCTTTAGCCAAATTGGCATCAACACTTCGCTCATGCTCGGTAAGCACATCAATCCCAAATGCTTTCTCATTGCCCTCTATTGGATAAACATCTGTAATGATCCCATCTGGTGCTAGCTCAAATGCTTTTACTATACCATTTTCATTCGGAATAATACTTGCCAGCTCAGAGAATGCTTCTTCATCTAATTTATAGCCTGCATTAATAATATTTTCCACTAAATCTGAACTAACTACATATCGCTCTAGCTGTGCTTTAATTCTCCTTACAGTACTTTGCGCCATATAGGCTGCTCCTGCTTTCTCTTCTTTTTCCATATAGCCAAGGATCGCGCGTCCAACAAGAAACAGAAGCATAAAAGAAATTAGTCCAACAACACAGCTATATTTTATTATTCTTTTTTTGGCAGTACTGTATTTTTCCATTGCTGTTACTCCCTTTGATTTTATTGTACAATTATATCACGTCTACCACTCTAAAAACAAGGTTTTATTGCAAAGAAAAAAACACCGGAGATGATTGAGTTACAGTTCATGTGTCATGCAACAATATTGGCTTATTCATGAACTGTAACATGATTGATATCAATCAAACCTCTTCCTCCGCCCATAGATTTGCTAAGATTAATATCATTACACAAAATATATATAGGCTCTTGATTATATGAATTCAAAAAAGATGCCAACTTATCAATAAACTGAACTATTAGCATTCATATCATCTTTATTTCCAATCTGAAATATCACTTCATGAAATAACTTTTCTTGCTTGCCCCTTCTGATTTTTTCATAGTAATTATCAATCACGCGATCTTTCCGTTTCTGTTTTGCATTATATCGTTCCAGTGCTTATCGAAAAAGGCAAGCTACGCTATAATCAAGCTACCAAAGGACATCAACAATGCTAATATCCCAATGAAAATCGAAATGATCTCATAAGCCGTCATCGGCGCTAAGCAAGCACCCCCAGACACTTAATGCCCTGTCATGGGTACTTTCCTTAAAGAGTACCCTAACATATATCATATGTTCTGCAAGAGCAATTGTAAATTGAATCTTATTTCATAGACTCATTCCCTATAAATACTTTAATATATCAGATAAGTTATTAATTTCAATATCAGCTTTTTCACTCTCATCTGTTATATTCCACAAACTTCCAAATCCCTGTTTTACCCATATAGTTTTCATACCCAACTGTTTTGCGGGTACAATATCATTATCAATACGGTCACCAATCATGACTGCATTCTCTGGCTTACAACAGCTTCTTTCCAATGCAATTTCAAATATGCGCCTATCAGGTTTTGAAACGCCTTCTTCTGCTGATGCGATAATCAAATCAATATATTTTCGTACTCCAAGATTTTCTAATCTCTCAGAAGTTCCTAATGATTGGTTTGCAATTACACCAATTTTATAAATTCTACTTAACTTTTTCAAACAATCTTTAGTATCTGTATACAGCCTCTCGTATTGCGATTCCCATTTAGGTAATTTCACCCCCAATTGCCTTGCTACCTCTAAATCTCCTTTTTTGTTTTCTTTATAAAACGACATGGCATATTTATAAATTTGCTCGTAAGTTAAACCTGATAAATCCGCTATCCTTTTCATCCTGTCTTCATAAACTTTGCTTTCATCAACCAATGTCGATCCAACATCAAAAAATAGCCATTTTATTTCGTCCTTTTTGGGGCAAAATCCTCTTTTTCTTGCTTCTTCTAGCAGTTTGGGTTGAATTTCTGGGTAAGTCCAATTAATCGGTAGTTCATCCATAATTGCTATTTTTTCAATTTCACTGTGAAGCTCTTTTTCAAATGTATGTATATCTGAGAAGAATAATTTTCCAAAAGTCTCCATTCCATCGAAATTATCTGGTGCAGTCACAGAATATATACAAATTGGAGTAATATCAAAAGTTATTGCTCCTGTTTCTTCATATAGTTCTCGTTTGGCTGTTTCAAGAATATCCTCACCATCTTCTCTATGTCCCCCCGGTGCCTCCCATGTATTTCTTTCCTTGTGCTTGCAAAATACCCATTTACCATTATGTCTGGCAATAATAACTGCAAACTTCAGCATTGAATCATTAATACTATCATAAAAATTCACTTTCGTCATATAATGCTCCTTATTAGATTTCATCTATTTTCTTGCAATTATTGCTCTCACAAATAGAGCCAAACTAGAGCCATTTGATAAAGCAAATGCCGGAAACCCGCATAAATACAGGCTTTCGGTATTTTAGTCCGTTATTCAAACTCGGCAAGTCGCTTCTTTGGTTTAAGCTATTTTGTTTAAGTTTTATTTGGAATCCGCCGATATTTTACTTCATTTGCACATTTTATTTTGGCTTACTGATTTTCTGTTGCCAAAGTGTTGCCATTTCGTTATAACGATTACAAATACTGTATGCAACCGCTATTTTGAATAAACTGCATCGTTTCTGGAAAGAAGATATACACAATACTGATTCATGCTGATACCTTCCCTCTTAGAATGTTCTGCAAGGGAACGATGCAGACTGCGTGGGATTCTAAGTTTAAACTGTCCAGAATAATCCTCTAAGCTGTCTGGCTCGTGGATTTCAATACCATCTTCCATAGCAGCTTCTAACCATGCTTTCTTGGCATCTAAAGCATTTGCGACAGCGGATTCTACTGTTTCTCCACAGGTAATACATCCCGGAAGCTCCGGAAATGAAACCACGAAACCACCCTCGTCCTTATCCTCTACAATTTCCATACGATAATTCATTGTCAAATAATCATTCAGCGTTTTCATCATTCACCGCCTCACTTTCCACAATCTGCTTTACCATCTCTACATACACTTTTTTAATGGGTTCATGCTTCGGTATCGTAATCGGTTGACATCCAGCTTTTCTGAACGTGTAATGACTGCTTCCGCCCTTTGGGGCATTCATTACATATCCATAGCTTTCCAATACTTTACGCAATTCATCAAACCGGAGGTCTTTTGATAAAGCACATATTCTCGTTAATAGTTTATCCCATTTTGACATTCTGAATACCTCCTATCTATATTATACGTGGTGTCGCATTTGGTGTCAATATTCTTTATCAAAAGAGATTTACATGACCGTTTTTGTAGTTAAATACGTGCAAACCAACCACTTCTTTTCCACCCCAATTTTTACCCTGAACCATATTCTTATCTTTAGTAAAGCCATTGTTCATAAGAACTCTTTCAGAGTATTTATTCTCCGGCATAACAAATGCTTTTATTGTCTGAATCCCTATATCGTCACATAAATATGCTATCAGCAATGCTACCGTTTCCGTTGCAATTCCTCTGTGCCAATATGCTTCATTGATTCGATAACCTATGGTTATCTGGTTTGTTCTTTTTTTATAATCAAACATTTCAGCAAGTCCTATGAGCCTGTCAGGTTCTGCACTTAGATAAATGCCTGCAACAATCTCAACCGCAATCTTTCCTTATCTGCCTCGCCAAATTTCTTTTTTAAATCCCGATAAGGCAGCTTTCCAAGCAGTTCTTCCGTACTCGATTTTACTTCAGCGGCATACTGATACAATGCTTCCAATCCCCGAATCAACTCTGCTCTTTTGCATTTTTCAAAAGACTTAAAAACAGTTCTGTAAGCATCTCCTGAATATCATCCTGTTCAAACCTGCAAGTCTTTGTGGCACACAGGCAGGCAATGCCATGTGTATATATCCATAAGTGTCGATATATTCGTTCCGCCGATTTTTCCTCTATCGAAAAATCAGACATAATGGAATGCAGAATCCTGTCATAACTTTCATCCAGCAACGGTAACACATTTTTGACGTAAGGAACGGTTTCACCTTCATTCATAAACAGCAGTTGAAACACCCTCAATCATCTCCGATGGCTTCGATTCCTCATTCGCCCCAGATTTTTTTTACTGTAAAACTCTGGTGACTATGATAAACTAATCATCCATTTACGCTTTTTAAATATAATCAGTGATACAACAAGCCTGAATATTTCTTCCGTGGTGAGCAGCGTGTATACACCTACGATTCCCCAATTAAAAACATATGCTGCAAGCATACAAAGAGGTATTCCAATGCACCATGTACCAACAATATCAATCACCATGATTATTTTTGTATTGCCGCCGCTTCTGATAATTCCTCCTCCAAGAATCATATTTTCAACCTTAACAGGTGCATATAAAGCAAATATCACAAGCAATATTTTTCCAAGCTCTTTTACGCTATAATCCACACGATAAAAGCTTGTATAGACTCCTGCAAAAATAATGAGTAATGACGATACAGCTATTGCACCAGCTAAACCTGCATACATAATTTTCTTAGATTCTATATAAGCCTCATCATATTCTTTCTTGCCAAGTCTCTTGCCGACCATTACGCCCGCAGCTGCTGACAATCCACTCAATGCACCTACAATCAGTCCTTGAATTGGACAGGTAAGTGTATAGGCCGCAAGGTTTGATGTGCCAAGATGACCATATACTGCAGACTCCACATTCTGCCCGAGGCTCCACAGAAATTCACTTATCAAAATTGGCATAATCATTATCAGATAATCTTTTATTGTAATCTTCTTAAAATGAAGTGACAATACTGGTTTATCTTTATCTTTTCTGATACTTAAGATAAATCCAATAATAATAAATGCCAGATTAAACAACTGAGAAATAAGTGTGGCTATTGCTGCTCCTTTTATTCCCATACATGGAAATCCAAATTTTCCAAATATCAGCAAATAATTAAGTCCTGTGTTTACAGCTACTGCACCAAAGCTTGCCCAAAATGGTATTGCTGCATGCTCTTTACAGCGCATCCATGAGGATAAAATATTACTTACGGCCATTGGAATATAGGAAAATGCTACAATTTTAAAATAAATTGCACCTGCATTTATAATACCTGTATCTTTAGTATAAAGTCCAAGGATCTGTGTTGAAAAACCGCCTGCTGCAAGTAAAAACATTGCTGATACTATAATTCCGCAAACAATGCTCACATCAAAGCTACACCATGCTTCTTTTGTATCTTCAGCTCCAATAAACTGTGAGATTAATATCCCGGCAACTGTGCCGACTGCACCAATTACTACAGAAAAAATCAAAGAGAAATTGCCGCATAATCCAACCGCCGATATGTTAGTCTCTCCTAGCTGCCCAATCATAATCTGGTCAACAATTGAAAATGATGCCTGCAGCATACTTTGCAATGTAACGGGAATCGCTATTTTACATAATGATTTCATGAACTTTGACATTATAACACCCCCGTACTTTCTCTTTTTACCAGTTCAACTGGAAGCACAATTTCAGTCTCACAATTTAATCCATCTCGCATAGCTTCAAGACAATGGATTGCAGTTTTTGCCCTTAAAGATGCATCCTGATGAATCGTCGTAAGTAAAGGATTGCTTTCCCTGCTTGCCGTGTTATCATCAAATCCTATAATCTGGATATCCTTTGGGATTTGTATCCCTTTTCCCTGTAAAAAACGCATAAACTCTAGTGCATAAAAATCTGACACTGCAAAAACAGCCGTGACACTGCTCTTTAACAATTCTTGAAAATTATCTTGATAAAAGCACTTTCTTTCCCTTTGTGTCTTTGGAATCTGCCATCTTAATGTCTCTCCCGGCTCAAATGCTTTACGAAAACCTTCGATGCGTTCCTTATCCATGCAAATAAAATTATCTGCTATGCATAATGCTTTTTTATGACCAAGCTCCTTGAAATATTTTCCAGCCTGATAACCGCCATCATAATGATTTATGACCAGGTTAACTACCTTAGAACATTTCTCAAAGTAGCCATCATACACTACAAATGATATCCTCATCTGATTTCGAAGTTTCTCATAATCGGCTTCGCAAAATCCCATTAAAATCAGCCCATCCATATTCCACATGGAAGCAAACACTGGAATTTCACTGATATCAGCTGTCGTTTTTATCATCAAGAAGTATCCTTTTTCATTTACCTCACGTGAAAGAGCATTTAATGATGACATCACAAAACCATCTTCTAAAACTCTGCCCTCATACTTTTCATGGTCATTGACCACTACTCCAATAATTCTTGAATTATTTCTCGCAAGCAAAATACCTGCCATATTCGGGATGTATCCCGATCTTTCAAGCTCCTGCTGAACACGTTTTATTGTTTCATCAGAAATCTTTTCTGTTTTACCATGAATTACTTTTGAAACAGTCGCTGTGCTAAGACCTAATGCATCTGCAACATCCACAATTCGAACCCTATCCTGTTCCATGCTGATTCCCTCTTTTCCTAATCTTGTAATTACATGGTACAACAGAAATATTATTTTTTCAAAGGTTAAACGTGTAACCCGTAACAAAATCTGCGGCTATTTTTTGTGATATTTTACTGCAGTTGACATGTAATGTTATGAAAACACTTTATTGCAATGGTTTCGTTGTTTGCATAAATCCTTATTAGCAAATTAAAAACAAAAAAGCGCCGGATGATACAATACGAGTATCATCCAGTGCCTAGTCTGTTCAAAGGATAAAATTTTTTTCAAGTTCCCTTTTGTACCAATCTTATAGCGCCTGATATGCAAACCATTCATAATCTGCATAGGCAGTGCTTTCTATACCATTTGAAGATGCATACATTCCAATCGTATCACCAGTAAAACCATCTGCATCTTCAATACTCATAAATGCATAATCTATATTTTCCGCAACCGTCACAGTCTCTCCACCTGCCTGTGCATAGAAAGAACATTTCAGATCTCTTTCGACTATGCGAAGCAATACTTCTCCTGCTCCGATTGGCTGTCTTGCAATCTCTTCCTCAATTCCCTTCTGGCATCTAACTAAAATTATCGCGCGGCCACTGCCTTCTTTTCTTATTTCCATACGGATGTGATTGTCATTATCCATCATAACTGCAGCACCGGCACATTCATTTTCTTTTATCGGCTCATAGTCAAGCATCCATTCTGCCTGCCAATCAAAATCACTGATTCTGCGTGCAAGATATGCACATGCCGCCCTTTCTTTCAGTGATTCTGGGCAAAGATGTATACGCAGGTATCCCTCTCTTTCAGCCAGCGACGCAAAATCTTCCCTTGGTCCTCTGAGGCTCATCCAGTTAACAGGCATTTTTTTCGTGTGAAAATGTGTAACAATCGGTGTGACAAAATCTGGTTCTTCCGTTGTATTCAGCTCAACAACATCCTCAAGATGTCCGATTCCCGGGTTAATCACTGGCCAGCCATCTTCCCACTCTACTTTAGCAATAAAGGTCTCTCTTCCGATTACCGTCTTTCCCTTATATGGTCTTGTTCCAAGCATAACTACATACCAGTCACCTTCAATACTCTCCACAAAATCTCCATGTCCTACACAAGCAATCGGATACTCTTTTCCCATATGTCTATGCGTCAGAATCGGATTATTGAGATTGTTTTCATACGATCCTGTAATATTTCTGCTTCTTGCAACACAAATGCTGTGATTTGGTCCTGTTCCTCCCTCTGCGTTAATCACATAATACCAACCGTCTTTCTTCAACAGATGTGGACCCTCAGGCCAAATTACATCACGCATGGCACCTTTCCATATATTATAACTTTCCCCTATAAGCTGCATCGTCTCAAGATCTAGACGTTGAATCCAGATCATCCAATCTCCATTGTAACGCACTCCGTCTGGATTTGGATGGGTTCCGATATACCAACAGGTTCCATCATCATCAAAGAAAAGGCTCGGATCAATTCCCTGCGCAGCTTCCCCTAGCCAGTAAGGATCTGACCATGGTCCTTTAGGATCTTTTGCTGTGACCACAAAATTTCCTCCGCCAGAAATATTGGTCGTGATCATATAAAATGTTCCATTATAATACCGAATTGTCGGTGCAAAAATTCCTTCTGAATGTCCACATCCATCCAACGGAAGCTGTTCTTTTCTCTCTAGCACACTTCCAATCTGCTTCCAGTGTTTTAAATCACTGCTCTCCATCACAGATACTCCTGGAAAATATGCAAAAGTAGAATTCACAAGATAATACTGAGTACCCACTCTGCAAATAGATGGATCTGGATAAAATCCTGATAAAATTGGATTACTTACAGTTGTCATTGATATATCCTCCTATGTCATTCCAAAGTTATTTAACCTTTTACGCCTCCAAGCGTAATACCTTTTACAAAATATTTCTGGACAAAAGGATAAACAACGAGGATCGGCAATACACCTACCGTCGCCATGGCCATTCGTACGGACGCAGTTGGAATGGCATTGAGTCCTACGCCTGCCTGCTGAATATTAGAACTATTCTGTGAAAGATACTGTATGTTCTGCATCATACGGTTCAGAAGATTCTGTACAGAATACAAATCTGTATTCTTTGTAATATAGATGTAACCGTTCATCCAGTCGTTCCAGTACGCGATACCTACAAATAATGCAATTGTTGCAACAATTGGTTTTGCAAGTGGAAGTGCAACCTTATAAAATGCCTGAAATTCTGTTGCACCATCAATATATGCTGCATCCAATATTTCATCTGGAATATTTGTGCAAAAATATGATTTCATAAGCATAATATTAAAGCCGTTCATCAAAAGACCAGGTACTAGCAATGCCATGAACGTATTTTTTACATTAAAAATCTTGGCATAGACCATATAAGTCGGTACAAGACCACCATTAAACAGCATGGTAAATACAACAAGAAAAGTAATAACTCCTCGCCCTGGAAGTTCTTTTCTGGAAATCACATAAGAAAGCATTGTTGTCAGAATCAGTGCAATTAAAGTTCCAACTATGGTTAATACAATAGAAATTCCATAAGCATGTAATACTGAGTTACCTGTATTGAATATGTATTCATAGGCATAAAGACTCCATTTTTCAGGCCAGAAAGAATATCCATTTGCAACAAGTGTATTATTATCCGTCAGTGATGATACAATCATAAGAACAAATGGTATAACTGCTAAGGCAGACAGTAGTGCCAGTATAATATGTGCCAGAATTTGAAATCTTTTCTCTTCTTTTCCTCTCATCTCTGTCACTCCCCCCTTAAAACATTGCACTTTCCGGATCAATCTTACGGATTGCCCAGTTTGCACTTAAGATAAGTATAAATCCAATGACGGACTGATACAGGCCTGCTGCTGATGCCATTGACATATCACCTAATTCCAGCAATCCCCGATACACATACGTATCAATGGTGTTTGTTACAGAAAACAATGCTCCCTGATTCTGCGGCACCTGATAAAACAATCCAAAATCAGAATAGAAAATTCTTCCTACTGCAAGTAATGTCAGCATAATTACAGTCGGTCTTAACAGTGGGATTGTAATATTTTTAATCTGAGCCCATTTGCTCGCACCATCAATTGCTGCTGACTCATAAATACTACGATCAATTCCAAGAATTGCTGCAAGATAAATGATACAGTTATAGCCAATTACTTTCCATGCGTTTACAAAAACAAGAATGAATGGCCAATACTGTTTTTTCATATACCAGGAAATTGGCTCCATTCCAAGCACCCTTAAAACGGTATTGTTGATAAATCCATTCTCTGTAGAAAGGAATCCAAATACAAGATAACTTACAATGACCATAGAAATCATATATGGCAGCAAAATCAGACACTGATATACCTTTTTCATCTTGGATGTCATCTCCGCAAGCAGAATTGCTACTGCAATCGCCAATATCGTATTAATAACAATGAATGCTAAATTGTAAAGGATGGTGTTTCTTGTAATTATAAATGCATCTTTGGTTACAAACAGGTATTTAAAGTTCTTAAATCCGACAAATGGTGAGCCAAAGATTCCTTTTTTTGCATTATACTTTTTAAATGCCAGAACAAGACCTGGTAATGGCATAAAGTTATTAATAAACAGATAAATCAATCCAGGTAATGCCATAACATATAGGGACAGATATCTTTTTAGATGTTTCCTTTTTTTCATAAAATCTCCATTCTGCTGCTACCTTCTGGCAGCATTTTTAAAGCATTGTTTCAGAAAGAATCCTGCCAGAAGACTTTTTCCACACCAGAACATTTCAACAAGCTTCCTGTTGTACAAAAAAAGCGGAGGAAAAAGATTTCTTTTTACTTCTCCGCCTTTTTGTCATTTTATAGTTTCATTTCATTATTTAATATTATTCTCTGCTGCCCATTCATCAAGAGCTTCCTGTTTTGCTGCCATATACTCTTCCAAGCCTGCTGCTTTTAATGCCTCGTTTAATTCAGCAATTGCTTTTTCAGGTTCTTCGAATCCATATACAGCTATTAATCCATACTGATCGTATGCATTCTGAAGAGCTGTGAACTCTGCGGAATAGTCGCTGTTATCCCAGGTAAAACCAAGTGCTTTAGATTTATTCGGGCAGTTGTCATTGAAATCAGACATCTGCTGTCCAATATCTAAAGAATCACCTTCCCATACATGTGCTACATATGGATTTGGCATCATCCACAGTACGTTTGGATAATACTCAGAATTATTAGCGTCAACACCTTCTGCGTAGTTGATGGTACCTTCATCATTTACCGTATATTCAACGCCTTCCTGTCCCCAACAGATTAAGTTTTCAACAACAGAATCTGTATAGAGAGCATCTAATACCTGCATAGCTGCAACCGGATCATCAGTGTTCTGGTTGATGCACCATGGGAAAGAAGACACGGAAGAAGATGACATGAAACTTTCACCTACATCGAATACTTTCATTGAACGTCCACACTCACCGGTGATCTGTGTTTCATAACCAGGTTTGCAGCAAGCCATCATAGCCATGTAAGCGCCAGATTTTACTTTTGCAGAAGCACCTGTCTTATCTGTCATAGCATCTTTGGAAAGATATCCATTCTGATTCCACTCATATGCGCGCTCACACCATTCTTTAAAAATATCGGACTCATAAACGTTTTCAACCTTGAGGCTGTTTACCGGATCAAGAAGTGTTCCATAGTAGTCGCCACCGATATTATCTACGGTACTTCCCTGTGTCAGCTCATTATCCTGAATAGCCATTACATACTTATCTGGGAATGCTTCATGGATCTGTGCAAAAATTTTATTAATTTCATCCCAGTCAACTTTTGCATATCCAAGATCATCTTTTTCTGCTGCATCATAATCATATCCGATTGCATCGAGATACTCCTGTCCAATGCACACTGCTGATGTCTGAATTGCATAGTCTTTAATTGGCGGAGCACCATATAATACACCGCCTACACGACATGCATCCAGATATTCTGCTCTGACTTTTTCCTGAATTCCTTCTCCATATGTCTGGAAAAGATCATCTTCCTCAAAATCTAATGTATATCCGTTATTTACGCATGTCATGTATCCCGGGCCACATGTTGAGAAGATATCTACCTGCTCACCAGTGGAAAGCATTAACTTCATATCCTCACTGTAAGCTGCCGAATCAATGATCATAAGCTCAATATCCACTCCCAATGTCTCTCTGGTATGTTCGCTGAGTGCTTCATTGATACGATCAATTCCTGCCGGAGCTCCCGTCCAATCAAAGAAAGAAATAATAATCTTCTGATACTCTCCAGTCTTCTCTGCTTCTTCTTTTCTCGCATCAATTGCTTCCTGAACTGCATCTTTCTGCTCGCTTCCAGTCTCTCCAGCCTGTGCTGTGGCGAATAAAGACATTGTCATTGCTCCACACATGAGCGCTGCTGTTAACTTCTTCATACATAACCCTCCTTGGTTAATTGATTTACTTGTTGTTAATGCCATAATATCACGCAGCACTTACATTGTCAACAGCATATTTTTTATTTATTTTACAATATCAGCTCTTGATTTTTATTCATTTTGCACATCTGTTCCTGTCACGTTTTCTTTTTCCTTAGTGGCATCCTTTGTATTATAGTTAATCGTTTAACACTTTATTAAATCAACTACTGAGTCTCGCTCTATCAGTTGACATTCCATCCTAACTTCCATATTTTCTGGCAGTTCATTTTTTTCCAGTATACCAATAAGTATATCTGCCGATTTATAGCCAATCTGTTCTAACGGCAGCCTCATAGTTGTCAGTTTTGGCACCAAATATTCGGAAATCATTCTGTTATCATATCCCACAACTGAAATATCTTTTCCGATGACAACCCCATTTTCGTTCATATAGTCGTATACACCTCCAGCAATCGTATCTGACATACAAAAAATAGCACTTACTTTCTGATCTGCCATTTTTTTCGCCACAGAGTATCCTCCTTCACGTTCCCATCTGACATATTCCACCAGATCTGGATCAAACAGTTTTCCATGATCAAAGAACGCTTTCTGTATGCCTTTCATTCTGTGGATCGCGTGTGCATTATCCTGTTCACCTGCAATCACACCGATACGCTCATGTCCCTTGGAAAGCAGATACGCGGTCATCGCATAACCACCATTGTAATCATCCAGCATAACTGATGGTATATTTTTTGAACTTGCCTGTGTATATGCTACCACTGTAGGAAGATTTGTATATTTTTGAAAAACTTCCATCCGTCGCTCATGACCTGCTACGTAAATAATCCCATCAACATTAACTGATTCCACTTGCTTTAATGCGTCCCTCAATTCATTCTCTCTCAGCTCATCATTATGAAACCATTCTCCATGCCATCTCACATACAGACGCAGATTTTCCAGAATGATCTTATATCCATTTTTTTCACAGCATTCCATGATTCCTTCAATGATAGCTGGTATATTGAATAACATCAGGTCCTCTACAATAATTCCTATCGTTTTCGTTCTTTTGCTTCTGAGATTCTTTGCCAGATAACTCGGCTGATAACCAGATTCCCGAATCACATCCATAATCTTTTTTGTTGTCTCATTACTTGACTTATTTTTTCCATTGATAACGTTAGACACTGTCGCTGTAGATACATTACATATCTTTGCAATCTCTTTGATTGTCATCTTCTTCACCTCGTTGTTTCATATTCTCCTCATCGTCACTACTGCATGTAGACCATCAGGATTTTCTCTGCATTTTCTCCCTGTCCTCAGTTGATTCTCCATTAACAAGAAGTATCTCTGTGTTTTCCTGTGCAATATCAAATATACGCTACGTAAATCCACATTTGTTGAATATATCATAAATGACTTCATAAGCAAATGCAACTAATTTTCTCGGAAATCCTTATTCATTTCATCCAACACGATCTGCTTATTGTCCAATTCCAGCTTATCCTTGTATGTATAAACATAAGTCAACCAGAAACATATAAAAATGGGAGGCTGTCATATGTGCAGTCTCCCATTACAATAAACCATTTTATTATAATTTATTTTATATTATAATTCTTCCTCTTTTGTATATTCCTCTATTTCTGTCTTTGTTACCTGTTTGATATTTTGTTTTTTCAGGCGCAGATATACAAATTCCCGAAAAATAGTGTATAACACTGACAACAGCGGAATAAAAACAAGCATTCCAACTATTCCCATGAGATTTCCACCAATCGTAACTGCCGCTAAAACCCATATTGATGGAAGACCTACAGATTCACCAACAACATGAGGATATATCAGATTTCCCTCAATCTGCTGCAGCACAAGAAATACTATTACGAATAAAATTGCCTGTTGTGGGCTTACCATAAAGATTAAAAAGCTTCCTACTGCACATCCGATGAAGGCTCCAAAAATAGGAATTAATGCCGTAAACGCAATTAAAACTCCAATCAAAAGTGCATATGGCATTCTCAAAATACTTAATGTAACAACAAACATACTTCCTAGAATCACAGCTTCCAGACACTGGCCTGCAAGAAAGTTTGCAAATGTCCGATAAGTTAGAGAACATACTTTAAGGAAAGCGTCTGCTTTTTGTCTTGGAAGAAAAGCGAAAAATACTTTTCTGATCTGTACATGCAACTTTTCTTTCTGAAAGAGAATATAGCAGGCAAAAGAGAACGCAATGAAAAAGGTCGCTACTCCACTGACTATGGAACCCACTGCTGACATTGTAGTATTCATCATATTTCCTGCACCGTTTCCGAGAAGGCTTATTCCCCACTTGATCGCCTGATCTGGATCAAACTCTATCTGATCTACCAGATTCATAATTTCCTGATTATTATGGAAAAAGTCTCCAATCCAACTTTGCATCTGCGGAATAAAATCATTAATGCTCGTCACCAAAGTCCCCATTGTCCGTGTAAGCTGCGGAATCACACCGAACATCACCAATGCGATCACACCAACTACTAATACAATAGTAAGAATCAAACTTATCGGTCTTTTCAATTTTCTAACTATCTTATTTTTCTTTTTTGCATTTTCAAAAATTTTCTTTTCCAAAAAGCTCATCGGCACATTGGTAAGAAATGCGATTGCTCCACCAAGCACAAATGGAAATATAATATCCCATATTGTTTTTAGCACACCCAGTACCACATCAAACTTCCACAAGGCGACCACAAGAAGTGCCGTAAACACAATAAGCTCCCGGATTTTTTTAATAGACATTTTGCTTAGATCCATTCTTTTTTCCTCCTTCTGATAAAAAAAGAAACCTTTATTGCATGACAAAACATGCAATAAAAGTCTCACCAGTTCCTTGCAGTGCCGGATGTCTCCACCGTACTGACGACACTGCAAACGTATAATTTAAAACGCAGGTTACTCCCCTTTATTAGGGGTGATTGTACAATGAAATCTGTATATTTGTCAAGCACCTTCAAAACGCATAGGCCACATTACCTCCAATAAAATGATTCTTTTACGTAACATCGTTTCTCACCTACTTTCCAAACCTATTTACAATATCCATTGCAATCCGCCTGTCTGCCTCTTTCAAATTTGTCTCAATATATTGGCTGCTTTTTGGATCTCCTGTCCAGTTTTCTTCAAATTCTATCGGTATCAGTTTCCACTGTCCATGCACGTTACGCCAACATTCACTTACCCGTTGATGTCTCACGAAATGATCCAGTGAATGTGAGTTAAAGTTTTTTCCGTTTAATTTTTCATAGTGTATTGTCATGTTTTCTGTTTCAATCTTCGCTTTCTAATTTGCTCATTAATTTCAGAAGCTGTCCTTGCATTTAGTCCATAGTCAATCAAATGCCAGAAAAATTTCGCTGCTAAAATAAATGACGCATAAATAATCGCATCTAGCTTTCCATACCAAAAGTGCCAATGATGTGCCAATGGAAGATAAACTGCCTCTAAAATCACAAAATGCAGTATAGTACGACACCACCATTCTTTTCTTGTTAATTCCTCTTTTGAATAATAAACAATGAGTGTTGCCATACCTAGCAAAGTAAAGACAATAATTCTTCCAAAGAAAGACACTACAGGCAATTCTGATGTTGGGTTGAAAAAAAGGCACATGAAAAAAGTGCATATCATAATGATTCCATAGATCATTACAAACCTTCTTGTCCAAAATAAAACATCCTTCATTTTGCTCAGCCTCCTTAAATTTTTCGTTAAATCACTTGAACACGTATTATCAATCATACTCTCTAACAGTCTAGCAATCGTTTTAATTCTGAGACATATTTGCGTGATACAATCACTATTTCTCCATTTGACAATACAGCCTCAAATCTTCCCGAAACAGAAGGACGTACATAATCAATCTTGTCTGCATTCAAAATCATTGACTTGCTACACCGAAATAAGCAGCTCTTTGCACTCACACTTTCAAATTCATACAATTTTTCTTTTGCTCGAAACACTTCACTTTGAGTATAAAGAAAAGAAACACCATCAACTACCTCAAAATAGTAAATGTCAGAAAGACTTAGGCGATACAGCTTATCATTTTTGTAGCCACGTACAAAAATTTGCCCATAAGCAGCCTTTTTAACATCTTGTACCCACGATTCCTGTGCGTCATAGCAGAACACAAGCACAGACTCTTCATTTTCTTTTTCAATCTGCTTAACCTCAAAACGCATAAACTACATCACCTCCAATAGCACCTAAATATCCTTGTCAGCTGCCCATACTCTCCTTCTAACTTTTATAATATCAATTTTTTTCGCCCTGTCCACCCTCAAAAAGCTAACTTGCGTAATTCAATAGATAAGATGCAAAATACATATTAAAAGAGGCAGCATCCTGAGCGATGCTGCCTCTAAAATCTTAATCTAAAATCTGTTCAACTGCTCAAAACTTTTCTCTTTACTCAGATTCCGTTGCTTTGCTGATATTTGAGAAAGTGTTGGTAATACCAGAAATGGTAAATACTGTTCCACCTTCCTCATCGCCACCCTGTGCCATGTCTGGTGCTTCACCGTCTGGCTTAGATGGCATCTCTCCGTCTGGCATGGATGGTGCTTCTCCATCTGGCATGGACGGCATCTCTCCCTCTGGCTTAGATGGTGCTTCTCCATCTGGCATGGATGGTGCTTCTCCGTCTGGCTTAGACGGCATCTCTCCCTCTGGCATGGACGGTGCCTCTCCTTCCTGTCCATTCGGTGCCTGTCCATCCATCGGTGCGCCGCCCTTTCCACCGAAGCCGCCTGCGTTCTTGGAACCATACTGTAACTGAGTCTCATCCTCAATGGATGTTACTGAAGAAATTTCGTATAGCGTATAATCACCATCGGCTAACTCACTGCTGCTGTATACAAGTGTCTGGAACTCATTTGCTGCTGAGAAAGCTGTAATTACGTCTCCATCTGCATTCTTCAATGCGAACATCTGACCAGCCTCAATGCTGTCTGCAAAGCTTAATACTACAAATGCCTGCTCTGAATCATTGGATACCTCATCATACATATTGCCGCTGGCAAGTACAGTTCCGCCATTGATATAAATGCCATTGTCAGAGTCCACACCGCTATCTGGACTTGTTGCATTAGCTGCTGTTACGATAAATCCATCGTTGATGACAATCCATCCATTTGAATCAATGCCATCACCTTCCTGTCCAGCACCTGCATTAACAGTCACAACACCACCGTTGATTGTAATAACAGATACGCCATCCTCATTTGCATTTATTCCATCATCAAAAGAATTTATAGTAATATTGCCGCCATTTACAGTCAAATGAAGATACGTCTCAATTCCCTCATTATCAGAATTTACAGCAAGCGAACCAGTTCCTTCTTCCTCTGCATCAAATGCAATTGAGACAAGAGATTCGATTGCAGCGTCAAACTTCCACTGCTTCTTTGCATTTCCGGCATCTACGTCTTCCTGTGTAGTTCCTTCCTTATAAATTTTTGCCACATGGGAGCCAGTTACAGTATTCTCGCTGTCGTCTGCCAGAATGATGTGAACACCTGCGTTTGTAGTATCAATATCTTTTGTCGCAGTCTCTGTATCATCACTTCCACACTCATACGCATTGTAAACAACAATTGCAGAAGAAACGGTGCAAGTGATATCAGCGTTATCCAAAATCAAATTTACGACTGCACTTTCGTCATCTCTGGAATCCTCTCCCAGATCAATGGCAATCTGTCCTTTTGAGAGAGTTCCACTCACACGATATGTTCCTGCCTTTGTGATCGTGATAACGGTATGCTCAGCTGCCTCTTCCTCGGAATGGCCATCATCCTCGTCGCCTGCACCATAAGTGCTGTCCTGTCCTTCTTTGTAATAAACAATGTCTGCTCCAGCATAAACAGAATCCTCCGGATTCTCGGAAATTGCCTCACCATCAACTAGGATGCCATTATCAGAAAGCTCAATCTTGCACTCAGTGGTCTTTGTTTCTTCGCTGTTAGACACCTCATCAGTATCTGCACTATTATTTTCTGTATCATCCTCAGTCTGGCTTTCATGTGTGGTCTGCTCAGTGTTTGCAGCCAACACTGCAGCTCCCATAGATAATGTCATCATTGCTGAAAGCGATACCGCTGTTGTTTTCCATAAAGAACTTTTTCTTCTCATAATCATACCTCTTTTCTGCATCAGCTTTATTTGCTGTGCTCTTTCTTTGTTATGATCAGAGTATAAAAAAGCAAGGTGTTCGCCGTCTGTTAGATTCGTTAAAAATTTGTGTCCTTTTTGTTTATGATGTGTGTTCACAGATATTCGATATGCAAATTTTTCTGTTCTCTGTCCACTTTTACATCACACTTCGATTTCTACTTTGCTTCGAATAAAAAAAGCCCTGCAGTTTAACCTGCAAGACTTATTTTATGTTACAGTTCACGCGTCATGCTAGATCTGGATAAATCTCATGCTTGCATGAAGATTTGACAGATCAGCAGGACGAAGTGGACGCCCGTTAATGAGCAAAACAAAGCTGCGCGCGGACTTTGTTCGCGTTTTGCAGCGACGCACAGAACGTGCGGTTTTGCGAATGGGTATCCCGTGAACAGTAACTATTTCATTAAGCCACGATCGACGCATAACGCTCACTTCCAAGCGTTTCCATCATTAACTTATATGGTGACAACTCGTTTCCTGCAATCATTGAGAAAAGTCGCGGTGTTACACCAGAAACCAATGCCACGCCCTGCTCATTCATTGTAACTGGCTGTTGACGATTTCGGCTTCCCACATTCCAGAATACGATTTCTGGAAGTTTATAGCCATATGCCTCATATCGTCTGCGTGCATTCTCAAAATTTGTTTCCGATGCATTTGTGACACACACATTAAACTCCATGTCGGAGATAATGACTAACTTGCCTGGAAGCTCCTTCTGTGGAAGCTTATTCATAACTGCTGCACGCAAAATGAGTTCAAATACCGCCTCCAAATCGGTACCCCACCCCTCACAAAATGTCAGTGCATACTGAAGCTTATCAGCAAAGGTTTTCCCCTTTAATCGAACGAAATGGGGATGATCGGAAAATGTAACAAAATGATTGCGAAAACGGCCTTTGTTATGTTCTGCCAGATATAAACCAAGAGAAAGTGCAACCGCCGCCGGTAAGCCACCTCTCCAGTACATTGAGCCAGATGTATCAATAACAGCAAGCATATCCTCATCACCACAAAAGTCTGGTAATGCTGTCCACAATGTATTTAGTGTAACCTTTTCCTCCTCTACAATCGGATTTATTAATTCAAAAGCCGAATTGCACATTACATATGGGCGAATCAACTCATATGGTGCAACATTGTCCGCGTGAAGCGTTGCTTTTCCCTGTAAAACGTTATTCAAAAACGTCATATATCGCTCTTGGTCATTGCGAATAAAAGCCTGCTTATACTTAAACATCGCTCTGGACGGCTGTTTTTCATAGTCAAACGTATAATCACGTGTACGCAAATTATTCTCAATGATATGAATCTGCGCTCGAAGCGCGCTGAGCGCCTTACGGTAAGAAGCATCGTTCATGCCGAACGCTCTGGCCACTCGTTTTGCCAGATAAACCGTATCTTTGCTTGATGTGTTGACGGATGGAAGCCACTTCGCCAGAAGTGATACCTCCCCGTGTTTGTCAAGGTTCGCCAAATCATTGTCAAATTGTGCCTTCAAAAGATCCAGCATTTCCCGCTCGCAAGCTGTATCCATCAGCACCAGGTAATCGTCGTAGCGCCCATACTCTGCTATGTACGCCAGGTTTTGTCTCACTGAATATGGTTCATTTTCTGCCAGCCACGAAAGGATGACGCGAAACACTCGTCTTTCGCCTAAGCCCCCTCGGATGTCTCTGGCAAAGAACAAGATCTTCATAGCCAGATCTGCATTCTCCGCATAGGCTCGTATGAAACGCGAAACGATTTCGTCCTCGTAGCTATTACGAAGTGCCCCAATCGTTGCAAACAAATCCAGACAGTACGAATTTGTTGAGGCATAGGTGGCAGCGCCATTTTCAGTTGTCGTTATGTTGGCTTCCTGATTAATAAACTCTAACATGACAATCTCCATTCTTTTGTTGTGAAAGGGTCAAAGGGTCATGAGCGGGAAGCAATCAAATAAACACAAGACGCACACGGCTTCTTTTTTTTCGCCGAAAAACCTTTCTAAATAAGATTTGCTGTATGCGTCTTTTCGTTTACAGTGCTTATATTACATCAAAAGAAAAGGATTATCACGGAAAAAAAGTTGCGAACTTTCAATTTATATATTCTCTTTGCTGCATCAGACGTTTTTTCATCTGTTCTACAAAATGATTCGGCTCGACTACTCGAACCATTGGACCAAACGAGAGAATTCGTATTACCATCTCCGTTTCATCCTTCCTGTCATAATAGACGATTACACGGTAATGCGTCTCGTCAAGTTTTTCTGCCTTTTTCTCAAAATGCGCAAAATGAAGAAGCACACGCTCAAGTGCACGACGCTCATCCGTCAATTCAATTACCACATGCCTACGTCCATCTGTATTTTTATTTTCCTTATAGACTTTATAGAATGCATTACTTCTTACACAATCAATAATTCTTCCAAGATTGATACTTCCGTCAAATGGAATTCCTTCTCCAATCAATCGAAATTTATCATCCTTTTCTGAATATTCAAGATATTGGGGAGAAATTATTTTTCGGACCGGATCCCCTCTTCGATTTGTCCACTCAATCTCAAGCGGATACTCATTTTTTACTGCGTCCAAAATCATTCGAAAGTATTTTTGATACTTCTTATCCTCATAAGGATCACCGTCCGTGTATCGGTCAAACACACAGACATCCTCTGGCAAAAATAATGGCTCCACATCATCAAAATCAAATTCAGATGGTTCATCCAGAAAAAGTCGAATCCTAGGATCATCTTTAATTGCTTTCAGCCAACGTTTTTCCAATATAGTAAGTGGCATCGTCGGTGCATTTTTAATGGGCGTTGTCCCATCGGATCGTAACACTTTCCAATTTTGCTTGCGAATTGCCTGCGAAATTTCTAAGAAGCTGTCGCTAAAGGCATACTCTTTTATAATTTCTTCAATATGTGTCGATTTGATTGGATGACTAATTGCCTTATTTATAATACAAGCAACCGTATTATAATACGCACCGTACAACTCACTAAATAGCATGCTTATTACCCGTCTTTCTGCGAAAGACACCAATGTGTCATGAAACATGTGCATTGGCTTTCGCTATCTAATTT
>CAKQXY010000011.1 GCA_934292725.1 uncultured Lachnospiraceae bacterium | reverse complement strand
TGTTCTTCATAGATAAAACCTCGCTTTCTAAAAATTATAGCTGCCCTCTTGAGGACAGCTATAATATAACAAAGCAATTTGGATATAGTTTGCATGGATTATGAATTTTAGATGGAGTTGTCTATCGACTGCTTGCAGGACAATTCAAACCAAAACAGTACACCATTGCTTGTATTTGAAATGCCGTACTTTGCATGGTGCATTTTCATAATTTTATGAACAATATAAAGTCCTAATCCGGTTCCGCCTGTATTGCGGTTACGAGATGCGTCTGCCCGATAGAAAGCTTCAAACAAATGTGGGATAGCATCATCAGACACATGGACACCTGTATTTTCAATTTCACCACGAATCGTGCCATCCATTTCAGACAAAGATATACGAATCAGTTCACCACTTGGAGAATAGTGAATTGCGTTTACCAATATATTTTGAATTGCCCGTTCCATCTGTGCTTGTTCCACTTCACAATAAAGGTGGATAGGAATATTTGCTTCAAGGCGCTGTTTCTTTTCTTCCAATAAATCTGTTACTGTGGCAATCTGTACCCGAAATATTTCCGCAAAATCAACGGTTTTATATTCAGTTTTTTGAGTTCCCTATTCTTTAGAAACATACAACAGCTCTTTTACCAACTTTTCCATCCTATCAACAACGGCAAGGGAACGCTTCATGTACTCTATGTGGTTTTCATAACCGCAGACTCCGTTCAGCATTCCCGCCAAGTGTCCTTTCAAGATGGTCAGAGTCCGAGTGTAAGAGTGCCAGGTATTCTTACGCATTGGATTTAAATACCATGCCTAAAATTGAAAAATCGCATAATTCTCAGCCACGCAGAAAGTACATTTGCACTACAGACATAAGAGTATCCCACTATTCAATTCTATCTATCCAAGAGAGAGAATCTTTTGGTTTATGAGTGCGAATGCTTTTACCTTTAACTTTGATTTCGTATTTCAGTTCCCCGCCTAATAGGAATTGCCTCACCTTAATCATAAGGTATGGCTTGCCATCGTCTCCTGGCTTCGGTCCTATATCCACATTACTGTATTTTCCACGGAATATACGACAGATTCGAGAAACATCATTGGAATCCACATATGCTTTTTGTAAAAATCCCTTCCGAAGATATGGCTTTATTTCTTTTTGAATCTGGTCAAGATCCACTTTTGTTTTCTCCATAGCATTTTCCTTACCTGTTGATTTCAATTATGCCCTTACAAATTACTTTTTTCATCAATTCTTTGGACATTAAATGAACTCCATAATTTAATTATCGGAAATTTCACAAAGCTGTCTTTATCCTTTTTAGATAATAAAGTGTATTCTTGCATTGCAGGAATCCACTGCTCTAACAAAATATAAATACCAACCCTCCCAATGCGTGGCGTTGATGAATCACTTAGCATTCCCCATAACTCTGTTTGTTCCATAATATTCAATGCTCTTGTTCGTTTAATCACTTGATAATAATTTATTTTTGAAACATATTCATCTATATAGACAGATTTTATAAGCCATGAAGCAAAATCATGAGCCACAGTCAAAAAATCATCTCTTCCAGACTGATCATAGGCATCCAAAAGCTCTAATAAAAACCAATTTGCTCTTTCATATATTTCGCGATTCTTTATTGCCTGAAAAGAAGGTAACAAAACTTCTGTTCGGATATTACTAAGAGTAATCATATCCTTCGCCTGGATTATTGAATACTGAGAAGTGGGGATCATTTCTCCATTTTCATTTTCAAAGGCTACCTTTTGCTCTTTTGTAAAAAAATCATAAATTCTATACGAGCCTTCATTCTCTTTGCTCTGCTCAAATACTAACGCAAACTTTAAAGGTCCAATATCTATAGTGGCTACGAACGGAATATCCTTTCTCAAATTTCTTACTTCTTCACCGTCAACAAATGCAATTGATAACCTATTTAAATTTCTTAAATTTTCTTCACTCAGTTCGTCAATATTTAGATCCGAATCACAATGTAATATATCTAATGACTGAACTGCCCTGCAGTAAAATTCTAATCTTTGATTTTCCTGTTCTCTATCAAAATTATTGAAATTCCCAGCTTCAAAGTGCATCGGAAAAACTGCACCATTAATTTCAAACTGGCCTGCATCTAAGCATGCCAAAAAGAATTTTAAATCTTTCGCAATTATCCTCAATTTATTTGAGTTTTCATAATTGATCTTACATGCAGATTCATCTTTCGGAAACGTGATTTGAAAAGAGCTTCCAATTTTAACAGTAGTTTCCTTCTTGCTTTTAATTCGTGAATAGCCATCATAAAACTTAATTCCATTTACAGTTACTGGTTGAGACACATCTTCTTTTGTATATAAACTCTGAGAAAGCATCTCTAAAGGTTGAGGAATAGTAGTTCCCTTAATCTTTGCATACATATAAACTTCACTATTTAGAAGAACTTCAATAGGATCTTTTTCTCCCATTGCCGATAAAGGAATTGTGATACTTTCTATCAATCCCCCTTTTTCGAGCTCATCTAAAGAATATAGCTTTACATCCAAAATACTTTTTTGTTTTTGGCAATTTTGAAGGCAACTTAAAAAAACTGATCCTCGTTTATTGATATCAGCTGGCAGCTCATTTAACTCAACAGTTTTTGTTTTTTGGTCACCTGCCTGAGCTAATATCATTCGCAATTTTACAGGTACCAATTGGGCGTAATAGATTTTATTTGACATTCCGTCACTGGATACATAGACAACAAATAACATACAGCCACCATCATATAGATAGTTTTTCAAATCTGCTGTCTCCATTGAAAATGTGATTTTTTCTTTTAAAAAATCATTATTTTCTGTTCCCTTTACCTGAACGGGTAATCTTCCCTTTAAGTTGTCCTTTGTTTTGGAACTACTGTTATATATGTAGACATTTCCATCCCAGCTCGGTTCTTTATCATTGTCTGGAATGAATTGATCTAATATAGGACAGATAACAATACTATTTCTGACTGCATTCACAGAAAGTGTTTCAATTGCTTTTGAATCCAACATACATCTCCCCTCCATTCACTTACATTGTTCTGCTATTCCACCATGAGACATATTTCAATCACTCTACGCCTAACGCCTTAAATACCGCATCTTCCGCACTGTTATAGAAGATGATCTGGAAGCTTCCCATAAGTTCCGGAAGTACAGTTCCAAGGTCTGCTGCAGATGTAATCGGAAGTAGCACCTTCTTTACTCCACTGTCGAGGCACACTTGCAGTGTATTCGCCAACTCATCTACCTTGATCATAGATCCACTGATACTGATTTCTCCTAATACTGCCAGTGTTCCAACCGTCGGTTTTCCTAACGCAATCGAGCAAAGTGCAATCAGTGTCAGAAGTGCCAACCTGTCCGTCATTCCAATTCCCTGCAGATCTTGATATCCGATAATATAATCTTTGGATGTCACACTAATGGATCCGCTAATGCGATTGCTATTCGCTTTTAAGAAGTTAAATGCAGTATTTGTTGCTTCTTTTGCATCTCGGTCACTTCCCAGGCCAGTGCGTTCAAATTTTCCATTGCCTGGCAACATCTGAGACTCTAAGCGGAATACACCAATCATTCCTGATTTTCCTCTGGCAACAGAATAAATCTGTCCAGGATTGCAGATACCTTCCGGAATAAGCTTTCCACCGCCTTGTTCCGGTACGGATACAAACTTCTCTTCAAAAGTTTCGTTATCAATGTAGCTGAAATTCACATCATAGAATTCCATGCCTCCAAGCTTCTTTAATTGCTCTTTTACACGACGGCGCATTTCAAGAGCCACTCGCAGGATTTCTTCGATATCTTCTTTTGCAAACTCTCCATTCGGATAGAGAAGCTTCACATATCCATCTACCATTCTACGGACAGCAATCGTGTCACGCTGATTCAGATTTCTTCCCAAACGGAAGTATTTATCCAAAGCATCTCCGTAACTAGCTTTTCTCAGTTCACGAATAAATTCCGCAAGATAGTCTGTAATGAAGCCATAGTCATTAGTAAAATGATCCGGTCTAAACTTCGGAATCTCCCATCCTGGGTTATAGCAATGCATACGATCTAAGAACGCTGTATCAGTTCCCATCTCTACAGGGAAGGGATCAAACAAACTTGATGTCTTCAGAAGCACATCTACACTCTGATTGATATTTCCAACAAATACCATTGATGCACTTGCTGCTATCTCTTCCTTACCGCGTGCAAAGGATCCGGACGCCATGTAGTCTTTCATGATTTGCACGCCATCTTTATCCTTGAAGTTGATACCGGCAACCTCATCAAATGCTACACAATCCCACATACCGACAAGGCCAACCGTCTTTCTTCCCATGTTATAGAATAGATTCGCAACGGTGGTCTGACCACCGGAGACTAAAATACTATTCGGTGAAATCTCTTTGTAAATATGTGACTTACCAGTACTACGTGGTCCAAGCTCACAGAAATTGAAGTTATTTTCTACGAGTGGCAGCATTCTGGTCAGAAGAAGCCATTTCTCACGATATGTAAATTCATCCGGCTCCATACCTGTAGAGCGAAGCAAAATATCAAGCCATTCTTCCTTCGTAAATGCTTTTCTTCCATCTTTCAGGTCATCCAGATCCACATGCGGCATCTGAATCGGTGTCAGTTTATGGATAGAAATCAACGGTGCATTCTTTTTATTCTTCTTGTTGCCCTCCAAAATAATCTCGGATGCATAATCATTATTATTGTACTCAAGCTGAATAATGCACCAGATACCACCGCACAACAAACGGTCATACTGTGTCGGATACTCGTCACTGATTGGTACTCCGCCTAATCCCAAGTTAGAAAATTCTGCTTCATATTCGTCATACTTCAGATTCAGGTGCACACTCACACGGTCAATGATTGTCATAGATCCTGTCTGACGCAATTTAGAAAGCACCTTTTCAGACTCATCCGGACGCACATAGTTTTCGGACAAGATTCTCTTCACGGTTTCAACACCGGATTGGACGATGTCTTCATCGTCTGAACTACAGTACTGTCCAAGCAAAAATTCCAGTACATATACTGGTACATTTGCACCTTCTTTGATTTTCTTAGTAAGATCCTTACGAACAATCTTGCCATCAAAATTCTGGCGCAATTTACGCTGGATCTGCTCTCTTGTATTATTCTTTTCTTCTAACATGTCCATCTTTTACACCCCGAATCCAAAATCATCCGTAAATGGAAGATCCATAATCACCTGTCTGGAAAGGACTTCCACATTTGTCTTATCATTGATTACCTTGAGGAAATACCTCAGGTTATTGTCATAATTTTTCTTCTTAATATCGAACTTCATTGAAACAATTCGATCCCCTGCTTTGTCTGACTTAGAATCCGCCTTATAAATCACCTCATTAGAGATTATTTCTCCGTCACTGGATACAAAATGGATTCGATATGTAGCAGCCTTTACCAGATCATTTATTGGCTTCTCTTGATAGAAATCAAGGGAAATACGAAGATTCGTTACTTTTCTAACCTCTGTGATTAAATTGATCATGGCGTCTTCTGTATCAACAACGCCACGCCGTGTCTTTACATACAATGTCGGAATCAACAATTCCTGTGGAGAAGATCCACCATGAACATAATTCATTCCGCCACCGCATTTAAACACACTCATTCCTTTGGCCAGATTGATATAGCGATCATCATTACTACTGAGCATAGCGCTTAATCTCATGGCATACACACCTAGTCTGGACAAATTACTTTTTGAGATAATGAATCTTCTATCCGCTAAGCCTTCCTTGCCAACCTCATTTTCAAGCTTATCTGTAGCCTCCAAAGTTTTTCTCGTATAGATAAAGCCATGATCTGCTGTTATTAAGAAACGGTATACATTGCCGCTCTTTGAAAGCTTCTTTACCAATTTGAAAATTTCAGAAATGGTATCGTCTACTGCTCTGAACACGGAGTTCTCTGTCTTCATTGCCTCACCGGTAGCATCAATACGATTGTGATATACATAAATCACTTCTTTTCCGGATGTAAAAGCACGAAGTTCTGTCGTTTTCATTCCATTGATGGAATCAAAATCGATTGCAGCGGAGTTTGCATTTGCAGACTGAAGAATCTGCTCTCTCTGCATAGTAGTGGCACAAGGCTTCCCATCAATCAAAATCTTATGCGAATCATCATCTGCCATCTCAATGCTCTTATGTGGTAGTAATTCTGCCATACCAACAGCTGTTACCGCAGGAAGTGTTCCCATCTTCACCTTCATCTGAACGGTGCAGTTCTGATCTTCTGCAAATACTTCCTCCAATTCCTTTGCCGCTTCAAAACGGAAGGCATCGGAAATAATGACTACAACCTTTTCCTTAATTAGTCTTACCTCATCTGAGTAGAAATGCCTCTGGAGTGGAATGACTTTCTGCAGATTATTGTTCTCAAAAGCTGTACTCCACGCAAATACTGATTTCTCCAAGTATTCCGTTGTGTAAATGTTCTGGATCAGCTCACGTACTTTTTCAAATGGGGTCGTGTTCTCAATACAGTCATACGCAGCGATAAAATGACGATATTCTGTATCAATGCGATAATTTTTATCTACATACGCATTAATCTGATCTTTCAATGCATCCTCAGCAGCAAATCCTGTTGCATCCAGTAACTGTCTTGCTGCACGGATTGCCTTATACTCTGGTTCAAAAGCACGATGAAAGTGCTGCTTCTCCCTAAGAGTGCAAAGAGCCGTGATGCTATACCCATTCAGTGCTGCATTCTTATCTTCTGCGAGAATGCGTTCGATCATCCAGTGCAGAATTGCATGGTCGATTGTTCTGAATGAACCAACGCTTATCAACGATTCCAGAGGAATCACCATCAAAGCCTTAGATACATTCAATTTTTCGGCAACCAGATCAGACAATTCATCAAAACATTCCTGATAGATCACATTGTTCATCATGTTCTCAAGAAGAACTGTGATGTTGCTTGCCTGCCGTTTCATGCGATCCTGCATGAAGATCTTCCATTCTTTTGGCGCAACTTCCAAATCCTCGTGGAAGGTATACACAGCAAACAACGACATGACAAGTTTCAATAGACTAGGCTTTGAGTCATCATATCCAAATCTGCTGTCAGCTAATTTCCAGAACGCATCCTCAAGTCCAAATTTAGACAGATCCGCTATAATCTGCTGCTGTTCAATATCTCCTGCAGAAAATACCGCATAGAAAAGATCATCTACCGTCGTATTACGTGCATTTGCAACAACACACATTGCAATCAACATCACCAGATCTTCATCTGCTGATGTCGTGTCAAAATCATGGGAGCGTTCAATAAACGCATTGATACGCTCGTTACCAGCTTTACGCTGTGCTGCAGTAACCTTTGCCTTCTCAGCATTAAAGAATCCCTTCAATCCTTCAAATGTACTGCGAAGCCTTGCCGGAAGCCTTACCTCCGCAGCAATCAAGGAAAGCTTATCAGCATAAAATTCTCTCGAATACAATAGCGTGTCTTCTAGATGATTCTTGGACACATCCGGCTTTTCAAACGGTGCATAGATTAAAAATCTACTATCTGGTTCTTCATGCTCTAACAACATCTTCACACGGAATGCATTCTGCTCCGATAAATGCACAATCTGAACTCCAGGGAGATTCAGCTGATCAACCTCATCTTCAAAGGAGCTTTCTGCATCATACCAGAAAACCATTCTCTGTCCGCTTTGATATTCTGTATTTAACTTTTTCTCAATCTCCTGAAGATTCAGTTCGTCCATCTGATACTACCCACTTTCCGTTCTTTTTCGATCCTTGTCTGGAGACAATTTCCTTCTTCTGTAAGGAAGTAAACAAACGCTTTACTTTTGCAAGCGATAAACCTGTTCCTTCTGCGACCAATTCTTTTGTTGCCGAAGGATTCTTTTGAATAAAGTCAATAATTGTTTTTTCATTTTCATTTAACGGCTCGTTTATCGTCTCATTTAATGGTTCATTATTTGAGCCTTTATTTGAGCCATTACCTAATGAATAGTCAAAAGAATATGCATCATCTAATGGTACACAAATCCGGAACACATCGCCTTCCTTGAATTCCGGATCTTTTCCAGAATAACATTTGCTGTATTTAAACAGCTTTCTTGTACCTGAGCCAAGATTATCTGCCAACCCAATCGTTCGGAAAAACTTTGCAATAATCGGATTTTTCGGATTCGGCTCTAGATTATCCGGTGTGATAAACCAGTCTCCTGTCGCTCTATTAGCGTTCTCCACATACATCTGATCCTTTTCGATGACAAACTTTGCCATGTAGGAACTTGTGTATTCTCGATGCATGAGGGTGTTACTAATCATCTCTCTTGCAATGATATTCCGAAGACTAACACGGTTGACATCCTCTAGGAAGAACTTATCCAAGAGATGCTTCTTTGCAAACTCCATCAATCGATCATAGCTTTCTATCAGATTGGTCTGTACCACCTCTCTGTCATCGTAACGATCTATATTCACCTTACGAAGCAGTGCATCTGTCAGATATGCCGGGCAGACATCTAATATTGTCGTATCTTTTCCCAATAACATAATTCCCGCAAGATTGATTCCTGTTTCGCCGGTAGCACGATCTGCGCCGTACAGACCTGCACTTTTGAGAAGATCCTGATCGGACATCTCCTGCCATGGATGCGTGCCTCCTGCATTATTCACTGCCATCTGTCGCACTCTTGGTAAGAGATCCATTCTCAAATCATCCATTGTGACATACGGATAGATCTTCTTCTCAGTAAAAATATTCTGCTTACGAATATACATCTGTGCAATTTGTGCAGTTGCAGTTACCTTCACATCTGCATCATCCACACGATCATAGATTACCTTCTTATAACTGTGAACCTCTGCACTTGGCGGTACATGTACGTGAATGATGGTCTTTCCATCCTCTGTTTTCACGATTTCCGGTGCCAAGTAGATTGTCGGAGAAAAGACTAACGGATTACTGATCTGCTTGATAAAATTCTTAATCATATCCGGTGCGGCTTTCTCTGGCAGTCCACAGACCCATCCATCATTCAGAACTCCAAGGAATAAATCTCCACCAAAACGATTCAAAAATGAACAAACAGACTCGTAGACATCACTTTCGATACCATTACCACATCGCTTAAACTCAACAGCTATGGTCTCTCCAATTTCAAGAATAGAATGTAATGTTTTTAAATCCATAGTCTTCTCCTTTCTACTGCTTAACGGCTCTTTAATGGTTCACAAACCGAGCCGTTAAAGAGTTTTTATTTGATTGGTGCTAAGATCTTAAACTGAGTTCCATTACGGTCTGTCTGCACCTTCTCATAATTCACTTTGACTCCATCATCCAGATCAATATCAATATGTTCATTTGTCATATGATCCAGACTTTCGTCGTATTCTTTAATCTCAGCAATCTGCTTCAACAGATGATCTCTTCTCTGTTCTTCCACTGCCTGCTGCCGTTTATCCGTCATATGCTCAAGCATTGCATCAATGGCACGTACTTCTATTTCATATTTTTCCTGAATCTTATGAAGATATACCAGTACACGACCGATGGAGTTCTTATCCCAGCGATGCATATAAACAAGAGCCTTAAAGCCATTCTGCTTTCCACTATCAAAAAGCCAATAAATCGGACGCTTCTGATAGGTCTTGCAATGATCCTTGAAGAAATCATTCAAGAAATAATTACGGATAACTTCTCTGCTTGTCGCTCCCTTGCCTCCAAGTGCATTAGCAATAAAATCAAGGTTAGTTTCCAACGATTTCTCGCCATATACAATCTTTAAAAACTCACAAAGACGTTCCACAATATCATCATCCATGTACTTATGATCGGTAATTGGAATGACATTATCTTCATCCGGCAAGAAATTTGAATACTTTGTTTCATCCCATTCTCCACCGGCATATGCAAGACCTTCTGTACTAAGAGAATAGCGGCCAAACATGCAGCCAACGATATAGGACAAAAGTGAAGTAATCTCATCTCTCATAGTTCTTACATAAGGGCTTCCCTGCATTGACTCCGGGACATCGTTTTTAGTGTCGTAGATACGGTGAACTGTAATATCCTTCTCTTCTACAACAGATGTCAGTTCGTCCTGAAGACCATATATATCAATAAAAATGCGATTCAGTTCTTCTTCATTTGATTTTAGTTGAATAAAGCGTTCCTCATTTTCCTGCTTCCAAAGCATATAGCATTCTGCAAGATCAATATTACTTACATCATCAAATAGCATACTATTCCCAGCTATTACAGAAATTAATGGATGTCTAATAAAATCCCAAGAGGTTTCATATGCATCCCAATCATGTTTCGCAATTTCAATATTTTGATTCACATTTTCTATTACGCTATTTTTATATTTTTCACTATCCAAAAACGGAAGTCTTGATACCTCTCCAACTTCGAAATGTAATGTTGGACTAAAATATTCTGTATAATTAGTTGCGACACAGCTTGCTAAAAAGCCTAATCCATACTTTAAATCCTGATTATTTTGAAAAAAAATCATTGAACCAGTAGCATCAAACAAAAATCCCTTCGGACTCCATCTAATTCCAAAATATGTCGAACTTATATCTGTATAGGTTAAACCTTCTTTTTTCATAAACGTTAAATTCTGTGGTCTTGAACGCAATTTTCCCCTGTCATCTCTAAAATTTTTTATTTCCTCACCATCATTTTCCCAATTAACAATCGAATCATTATTTCCATACCATTGTCTATATGCACCGCCTTTATTGTATGGAAACCATTTTTCTCCACCAAAAATAACAAAGCTATTCTTTTTAACTTCATGCCAATTTCGTACAAATCTGCCATTATCGCCCGTCTTTAGTCCTTGTTTTAAATCAGCACGTAACGATAATATCTTTCCTCTTTCAAATGCAGATATTGCATTATCGCTTCCCCAGTAGACAATTGGCATTCCTGGAATTTTTAAATATTCATTTTGATGTGATTCATAGAAGTAATCACACTGACTACTAGCGATTGCTTCTTGTACTTTAATTTTTTGAATGCCCATTCCACCTTTAAATTTAGATAATCTAAAACACAATGAAAACTGCCTATCCTTTTGATTTTTTAAAACAAAAGAGCAAATAGGAACTGTTGCTTCCTCAAATGCAGAATATTCCATCTGAATTAGCGTGTTTATGTGTTTATTATCAATAATATGTTTTCTAAGCTTCTCATAGGTCTTAATGAACATCCACACAAATGGAGTCATATAGCCCATGTATCCATCTTTTCTACAAAGTTCAAAATTGCGATACATAAATACGCTGAACAAATCACCAGAATAGTCCTTGTAATTATCCTGTACGAATTTCTTCAGCTTACCTTCCATCTTATTGAGATAAGGCGGATTGGTAGTAACTGATACATACTTTTTTGAAAGAACCTTTGCCTGCTTCGCCAGTGCGCAAACCTCAGGTAGCACATCCATCCGCCACTGATAAACATCAATATCATATTCCGCATTATTCATACAATCATCGAGATAATTTAGGAATCCATCGTAATCTTTTTCCTCTACTGAAACTAAAGAACCTAATTCCTTTGCATCCTTAAATGTATGAATCAGATACTGTCCGATCTTATTCATTTCCTTATCTGGATTAATTTTTTCGTTCATAAAAGTATCAATTCCGTTGCTTTCCTGAATTGCAAGCACGTTTGGTTCAATTCCACGCGTAAGGAATCTTCCATCATAGCTTCTCGCCTTCATCATGACTGCAAAATAGGCAAGCTGTGTGCATCGATCATCAATATCAAGACCATATAAGTTGTTCTCTACAATAGATCTTGCTGCTTCACGGTCAGAGTATCCCCGTTCGCGATAAATCTCCATGAGCACATCAAATGCATACACAAGAATATGACCGCTTCCCATACAGTCGTCCAAGAACGTCATTTCTTCTGGTGTAACATCTTCATCAATGTATGTAATATCTCCATTCTTCGGCTTTACAAAAAACTCAAGTTTGTCTGCAAGATTACTCTCTGGATGGCGTTCGATCCAATAGCGTCCCAAAGAGTTATCCACCATGTAACGAACAACCCAGTCTGTTGTAAACAGCTGTGTTGCTGCTGGAATGTCTTCTTTTTTGACAGTTCCTTTATTGATATTGACTACCTGATTATGCTTTTCAGCAATATAGTACTGGTACATCCATCCGATGATCTGTACCTGATCTTTCCAGTCCTCTTCTTCAATATCATGAACAAGCTTATATACAAACCCATCCTTCTCTACAAATCCCAGGCGAAGGAAGAATTCTGATGCATCCCCTGCTTCTTCAAAGAGTCCAGGAAGGGCCTCCGCCAACTGATTGCAGCGCTTTAAAAGCAGGAATCTAAACAGATTATCTGCCTTGTTATGGTCCATCCAATCATTGATCTGTGCGCTTTCCTTTTCTGTGAATTCCAAGTCAGAGCCAAACGGTCTGCTTACGATATCCGGATCCTGTTTTCCTTCCTGTACAGAGGAAAGCATTCTAAGGCCGTCAGAGAAGTAGTCATTCACTTCCATGTAACGGATTGCAATCAGACGATTGAACCATTCGGATGCCGTATTTTCAATCAGGCTATCATAGGCGATCTGATATCCTGATTCTTTGGCGTGCTGTTCCAGTTTAGACACAATACGCCTTCGCATCTCAATTTCTCTTCCCTGCAGCTTTACAGGTTCGCTGGACGCTACATCAAAATACTGGATGTCTGATGTTGATGCCGGAAGTGGGGACGCAATGCCACTTTCAGTAATGCCCATAAAACCAGCTCTTACCTTGATATCACTCTTTAATTTATTTCTTGCCCATATAGCAAAATTCTTGATTGCTGTCTTATCCATTTCCAGCTCCTTATCTTTTCTTACAGATGTAGTCTTACTTCATCACTGTCAGCAAGCTCTGCTTCAATCTGTTTTCTTAAATTATTCAGGTAGTTATCAATATCCGTCGCATTCTTGATATACCAAGTATCCGCAACGATATTGCGTGCCATAACATTCTTAACCTTTGGCTTTTTCAACGGTGGAGTCACTGGAACAACATCCTCGCCACCATTTGTATCAATACTAGAAGGAGTTTGCTGCGGTTCAGGAATACTTGCAAATTCATCCAAGTATTTCTTGCATAAGCTATCTGCTTTGTCCTTGAATCCAAGCATGTCGGAGATGTTTGGCTCATTTGTTGCACGCTCTGAAAGTTCATGGAATTCTCTCTTTACACGTACTTCGTACTTGCTCTGATATTCCTTACCTTCCAGCGCATCCAAAACAATCTTCTGATCCTGCTCAATAACCTGCTTTACCGGTTCCAGTTTTGCATCCAACACCTGATCATAGCTTTCAATAAACTTCTCATATAGATTTGGAAGATCTTTAATTCTTTCATACGGAGAACGATTTGTAATAATGGATCTAATCTGGTCAACAATCCTTGTTAATGTCGCATCCGTAATATGCTCTTTACTGGAATCATAGAACCTAAGTGCACGAAGTCCATAATCATCAAAGATCTTCTTCTGCGTATCACTGTTGTAGAAAGTGCGAACAGGTGCCAGATCTTCTGCCAGCTCCATCAAATCCGCTTTCTGTCTTGAAATTGTGCGGAAGAAAGTTGTCTCGTCAGTGATAGACTCAAACTGTGCAAGAGAACTCTTTACTTCTTCCATAATGGACTTGCCCGGATACTTTGGTTGGTTATGCTGTTCACGAAGCATCCATTCCAGTTCTTTCTTCAAACCATTGGAAGCATCCTTGAAAGTAGACATTACACGGTCTGCATCATCCGATGTTTCAGTACGGTTGAACAATTCCTTAATTACCTTGCGACAATCTGTAACCTGTGCAGGATCAATGATCTCTTTTGCCTTGAATAGAAGCTTATCCTCATACCGACGGTTCGTAAAATAAGTTCCCAGATCATTGGCATCACGGTTAAAGATTGTGATTGGTTCTTTCTCTGCGGTTGCACTAATCTTTCCATCCTTGAAAAGTTTAGCAATGATCCACTTCGTATCCATCTCTGTATATCCGTATGGATCAAGCACAAAATGATCCAGTAAAGATTTCATTGAAATCATGGAATGTATTGAAGTGGTTCTATTGATATACTCAAATGCCTCTCTTAATGCTAAAGAGTTTGGTTCTCCTGCATCTCCAAGCTCCAGTTTTGCCTGATTGTCTGTCTTGAACAAATTCTTGATTGCAATATCATCCTTCGGAGAATCGATATAGGAAAGCTTGTAGTAAATAGTATCTACCAGTCTTCCTAATGCCTCATTGATTCTCACGACCGAATCATGAGACTTGATATCGGTAATGTGCTGTCCATTTACAAATATAGCTGCATTTCCGATTGCTTCCTTTAATGCATCTAATGCAGCTGATCTACTCTTTCCAGCTTCCTGCATCTTGGTATTACGAATAACCGTTGATTTTCCCTTTTGAGGATCAGCAACAGAACGAATATAATCTTCAATCTTGAGTGCATTCTGCATCTCTTTATAATATGGATTGCTATCTACTGGTAGCTTTAAGATAGCTTCCTGGTTTCTTGCAGAAATCATGGAAAGTGTCGTGTCATCTACATTTCCATCACCAGTTGTTCCCGTATAACGTGGTGTGATAATACGAAGTCCAATCTGATTGTTCTGATTTCCCTTGTTCGGAATGTTATCTAGGAACTGATTGAAGGCAAAGGTATATCTACCGTTGAACTTCGGAACACGGTAACGAGCATTATTGTAGATACTGTCATATACAACCTTCGTGATTGCAGCCATGATGTCACGCTCTGCAATATTACGATCACGAATCTGACGATTAATATCCTGTTCTTCGTCTGTCAAGAACTCGTATGTATCCTGGATCTGTGAAACAAGCAAATTGTTCACAAGCAGCTGTAATGCTTCTGATACTTTCTTTCTAAGTTCTGCCTTATCTTCATGGATATTGGTCATCATGAAGTTCACAATATTATTTTCCGTAAGCGGAATTCCCTGAACATATTTAAGAAGGAACAACACTTTCAATACATTGACCGGGAAACAGTCCTCCTCTTTGTTTGGGTTAATTCTTTCATTCTCCTGCGCACGAAGAATTACAATCGCATGTGTGTGGTCGATAAATTCCACAAGATCATCAAAAAAACGATACAGCGGAACAATCGTACCTTCCTCCTTGTACATCACAGCTTTTGCAGCCTGCTGGAACGCTCCAAGCATAGAACGCTCCCCCTCTGACTGATGACGTCCCGAAGAGCTATTTAAGCGGATTGCATTTAAAATATCTGCAAGCAAATGGAACTGGTACGGTAAGAACGGATATACTTCCGCAAACTCATCTGCACTCTTGTACTTCTTCATCTCACGTCCATTATCTTTGAAGTCTACTGCATTCAAAATGACTGTTTCCTCTGAGTCATACAATGCCTTCAAGGTCATGGTTCCCGCTTCATTTTTCTTTAAAATTCTTTCACGAATAACTTCATCCGCATTGACGGAAGTCAGTGACAATCTTGTCTTAAAACGTCCCTGAATCTTAGAGAAGTCATTCTTGCTTTCTGCTGTGACATCCATATTGGCTGTCATGGAATCAATATCTTCCTGTGCAGTTACGATAATCCATGCTTTACCATGGCAACGGACACCAAGTTCTTCTGTCATAGTCTGTAAGTTCAGCATCAATTTAGAATCGGTACTAATAAACTGACCGATTTCATCCACCAAGAAAACAACTCTCTTGCCAGATCTTTCAATGTACTGATGAACACGCTCAGCAAAATCTTCGATAGCAATCTGATAATTCTGAGTCGTAGACTCCTTTACCCAAAGTTTTGCATTCTCCTCATCCATGTATCCCATCTCAACAAGAGTCTTCTCTACTCGTCCCCGAATGACACGGAACTTATTTCTTACTTCTTTCCACTCCTGTCCATGTAAGCGGCGAAATGTATCCTGGAACAGCTCATACTTTCCCTCTTCATCCAATTGTCTCTCAAGATCAGCAAGTGCCGGATTCGCTCCGTCATAACCAAGCTTCTCATTAAATACACGATTAAAAACAGTAACGATTGCATTACTGTCAGACTTTGCGGTAGATGTACTCTTAGAATCCACATTAAACAGAATCGCCTGCGTTGGTGTATGAGAAGCACGCTCCATGTTGGCATAGATAGTCGGATCCACTTGAATATTGTCTTTATTCTTGAAGTATTCATTTGCATGTTTTCCATCAACAAGCGTATCGTCAAGAACATAAGATAATATCTTTAAGAAATGAGATTTACCACTTCCAAAGAAACCGGAAATCCAAACTCCAATATTATCCGTCGACGTATCTATGCTCGCCGTGTAATTATCAAAGAACTCACGGAAATGCTTCGTCAGTTCTCGTGTTACAACGTACTCATCCAGTTCTGTTTTTTTATCTTCATTCTCTATATGTCCAACCTTGATAACGCCAGAAATAGGACGATCAATGTCCTTTAAAAACATCTTTTCAATCTTCATGTTCTGCTTCCTCCCTTATCTGTCAACTATCGGAAATGCTCTGTAGTAATTCTCGTTCTGATCGTTGGCTGCCTCTCCAAAAATATTGAGGGAGTCGCCATTGTATCTTCCTGGGAAGAACAAAATTACCGGACAATGATCCATCACCTGATGCAAATTATTGAGTATCTTGTGTGACCGTAAAATCGGATAACTCTTTCCTACGCCCGTAAGAAACACCACCGAGTCATCTGGTGTGTTGTCCATAATGTAGCGAATAATCAAACTGTCCTTGTCATCAAAGCGAAGCACATCTGAAATGCTCTGGAACACATAATCCGTTCCTTCCTCTTCTTCCAGATCCTTTAAATCTTCCAGGACTCCTTCCTCTTCCAATAACTGAAGAATCAACTCATAAAGATCAAATATCTTCAACTGATATCCAAATTTCAAAACTGTATTTGAGCTGCCTAAACTATTCACTCGTTCTCGAACGACAAGTTCCTGATTCGGATCATAGTCGAATACATAGTATCCAACTTCTCCCCCCAGTCCCGTGTTTGTCCGAAAGGACTCCTGCCTCATTTTTTCTTCTAAGATATCCAGTCTTTCTTCTATCGTTTTCATACACTTTCTCCTGCTAAGATTTTGTAAATTGGCAATAATCCTTCATCTATTAAAAAAGTTTTCATCGCATCACTAATGATTGGACGAACGATTTCTCGTGTTGTTCCAGTCTTAGATATAAACTCTGCTTCCTTCAAGATATACTTATAGTTGTCTCGAACTTTTATCACTGCTGCATCTGACCATTTTGCGATCCGTTCGTCTGATTCCTGTAATCTATGAACAAATCCAACCAGATCACTGTCATGCAATTCATAAACTCCTAAGATCATTTTTTCTTTGAAAATCGCATTCATAAATTCATAAAATGTTCGATCCGTGAGCATGACAAGAACAACACACAGCTGCTTTTGTGCCATCGCATCTTGCGCAGAGAAGAAGCTGAGAAATTCTTCATTCACTGCCTTCAATCGTCTTGCCGTGACAACACGAATGTTATCCGCACGACTTGAAGATGCCGCATTGAAAATATTCTCGTTTTCACTCAGGATTTTAATGTCATCAAGAGACTTTCCCTCTCTTAATAATTCAATGCACTGCTTTGTTTCTCGATACCATAGAAGGTCTTTTGTTCGACAAGCAAAAGGTGCAGATAATACTTTCATTTCGATCATCTACTTCATTCCTCCTCTTTACGCACAGGATTCAATTCTTTTGCTCGTTCCTGCCTCTTTTTATATTCTTCATCTGGAATAATCTCCATAATGTCACCGACATCACATTTCAATGCCAGACAAATTTTATTTAGAACATCAGTGGTAACCCTCTCATCTTTTCCGAGTGCAGCTAACGCATTAGTTGTAATTCCAGACACTTCTCTAAGTTCTGTCTTGTTCATATTTCTATAAATTAGTTGTATCCAAAGCTTTCGATAACTGATTGCCATGATGTCTACCTCACTACTTTACCTATATCTGAAATCATGTCTTCAAATAGCAACTGGGCATAGTAAGCCCATCTCGAATCATTCTATCACATGCAAGTTTATTTTTCAATATTCAGTTGAAGTTATCAATATTTTATTTTGGCGTAAATCATGCGATCTTTTGAAGCGTTCCTTTTCCGAAAACAGAAAAAGAGCGCCAACTCATTCTTCAAATCTAAAGAATGAGCTGACGCTCTATGTAAGGTACTTATATTCAGTTTTGACAACATGTAACGACACATGACAACAGAACTTTTGGGTATTAAAAAAACCGCAGAAACGTTGAATTTCCGCGGTTTTCTTGAAGTTGTTTGGTCTGATTATCTCTTGCTGAACTGTGGAGCACGACGAGCTGCCTTTAAACCTGGCTTCTTTCTTTCCTTCATTCTTGGATCTCTTGTTAAGAAACCTGCCTTCTTCAGAACTGGACGATACTCAGCGTCTGCCTGCAGAAGTGCACGGGAGATACCATGACGGATTGCACCAGCCTGACCTGTTGTTCCACCACCATGAACGTTAACTAAAACGTCAAACTTGTCAGCAGTCTCAGTTGCTGCAAGCGGCTGACGTACAACCATCTTTAAGGTCTCAAGACCAAAGTAGTTGTCGATATCTCTCTTATTGATGGTGATATTACCAGTACCTGGTACTAAATATACTCTGGCAATACTGCTCTTTCTTCTACCTGTTCCATAAAACTTTGTCTTAGCCACTGTGATTTCCTCCTTACACTACCTATTAGAATGTCAATACTTCTGGCTTCTGTGCTGCGTGCGGATGCTCTGCTCCTGCATATACGTGAAGCTTTGTGTACATCTCTCTGCCCAACGGTCCCTTTGGAAGCATACCTGCTACTGCAAGCTCAACAACCTTCTCTGGCTTCTTCTCGATCATTTCCTTTAAAGTAGCGGTCTTGAAACCACCAACATATGCGGAATGGGTGTGATACAGCTTCTGCTCCATCTTCTTTCCGCTAACTACAATCTTCTCAGCATTGATAACGATTACATAATCACCTGTATCAACGAAAGGTGTGAACTCTGGCTTGTTCTTTCCTCTTAATACCTTAGCAACCTCGGATGCAAGACGACCTAATGTCTGTCCTTCAGCATCTACAACATACCACTTCTTCTCAACTTTTGCAGGATTTGCCATGTAAGTCTTCATTGGTTTCCCTCCTAAATAAATATATCCATTTAACTATACTACATTTATTGTAAGCAGTCTGTCTTTACCGGGGCTTGGCTTAGCCAGACACATACACGCTATCAACTGTGTCTAAACCATATTTAAACACAGCTTCCTTATTATATTACACTCTGCCGTGTGTGTCAACTGCTTTTCTTGATTTTTTCAAAAAAAATGAGGTTTTCCGTTACAGTTCACGGGACTATGTTACGAAAGCCCTTCGGTGCAATGGTTTCGTCGCCGGACCAAACTCCGCAGGCTCCTGTTATGCTCATTATTATTATACATTACATTGAAAGACCTGCTCCAAGTGTCCGGCTCGTGAAATCCATTCACCTTCGGGCTATACTGCAAATATTGTCGTATCTGTGAACTGTAGCGGCTATCCCCTCAAATCGCTACTGATTACCTAGCAGAGCTTTGAGGTAGCGAAACCAAACCCTATAAAAAGTTCGATTCATATGAATGCCATCCTCCTGATAGTTCTTCTGGCGCACAATCCAGGTACTGTCCACATATGTGACATCATTTTCCTGGCAGATCGCCCGCAACTCCTGATCAAACTGTGGTGCCCTCGCCAAATCTGGTCTCGTTGCGCCAAACGCATCGGATGGAGGAAGCAGACTGCTGACAACAATCTTTACGCCTGGAATGGATGCCTTTAACTGTTGGAGCATCGTCACATAATCCCGTCTGTAGTCTGCGATATCGGTGTAATGATTGCAGTCATTTAATCCGGTAAAGATGATAACCTGCTGTGGCAATGTAGCTGCAACCTCTGGTATTTTCGGTATCAGCACGTCAATTGTCGCGCTTCGCTGATAGACGACATTCGCTGCGTCCATAAAACCACAATCGCTGATGGCCTGTGTCATTGAATCACCAAAAAAGATTGTATTGGCAAAGAGAGTATGTACTGCAATCTGCTCCTCTTCGCTAAGATTCGTCACCGTGTCTGCATCGAGCTGTTCGTTCCACTGCGCGATCAAAGCATCGAGTGAGGTACCACTCTCCTGTTCAGTTTCTACAGGAGCCTGATTTTGTTCTTGTCCCTCTGCCGGGTCGTTCTGTGCCAATTCCTGTGTTTCCATCTGTCCTTGCGTATCTGCAGCCTGTGTTTGCACCTCTGTCTGCTTCAGTGCTGCCAGCTCACTTGCCGCATCAAGCTCTGATTTTGTGCCTAAGTTTTCCACCAAACTCTTTGCCTCTGCTGTGACCGTTGATTTCTTGATTCGAAAGGTAAATATCAATCCAAGCACCACAAAGGCAAGCAAAAAGCTTCCTAAAATTGACAACGCAATACGAAGCAAACGTGTATATTTCCTCATTCTGCTGCCTCCTCTCCCAAGACAAGCGCAAGTGACGAATCCTTTGCAAAGCTTTGCAAATTGTAGAGAATCAAAAGATCGGTATATTGATTTACAGCGATCTGCATATCAAGATCACTGCTGTAGTAGCGCGGATCGACGATATCAATCTCAGAAAAATATGGAGTCAAAAAGCCAATCATTGCATTCGCATAGGAATCCTTTAATAAAAGCAGTTTTCTTTTGCTCTGCGAACTGGTGCGAATATTCAAGAGTCCATAATTTCCGCCTAAAAAGACCTCATATGGATCATTTCCAAGGAGTCCTTCTTCTGAGTAAATAGTCGTTGCTGTCGTCTGTGCTTCTTTATTAGTCACAAGAATTGTTTCAGGTTCCTTTGGCAAATAAAGATCAATTGTATCTTTTGTTCCTGAATAAAAACCACTCGAAGACATCATAGTTCCCTGAAACTTTGTGTGAACAGTGTACGCCTCAAAATCACCTTCCTCATAAGGAAGATCCATCTGCTTTGCAAGCTCTTTAAATGCAGCACTTGCACCATACGTTGTCCAATGGTGATCTGTTCTATAATAAATCTGATTAGTCTTTGCTGCCTCTGCTAATTCATCTGCACAGTCAACAACTGTAACATTTGATAACTCTGAGATTTTCGAGGTCGAAAGCCAGCTCTCATACCAGCTCTTTTCATCCCCCTGCGGTGCACCTGACGGCAAGAGATCTTTTAAAATCCATGATGCTGTCGGCACAAGCATTACATAGCTTTGAAGTTGTGAATTGCGTTCTAAAAATGAATTCAAAATTTCCTGCTTTTTCTGATCCTCTTTATCAATTTCACTCTTTTCAAAGCCTTGAATCAGATACCCGTCCTTGCCTCGATAAATTCCATTTTGATAATCAATTCCAAGGATGCGGTTTTGCAAAGAATTTAAATAGACCCAAATGTCTCTTGCAGGATACTGATCCGCCAAGTAGCTTTCCACCTCATTTGAAAAAGTTCCATCAACAATTCCCTCATAGGAAAGCTTAGGGCGCTGAGCAAGATTTCTACGCTCGGATGCAGAAAAACGTCTGGTCGGCCAGAACAGGCTGACGATACTCAAAAGCAAAAGAAGCAAGACACTGGTAAATGCCAGCAGGCAAAAATAAAAGCCTTTTCTTTTGCGAATTTCTTTTGTGTTCAAGGCAAACCTCCTTAGAATCTGAAATATAAAAATGGATTATATGTCTGGTAGACAAGCGCCGCAATACAAAGTAAAAATAAAAACACTCGAACTGCTGCGCTTACCTTTGGGTAACGTACAAAAATATGCTCGCCTATCTGGTGCATAATCGGTGTAGAAAAGAGTACACCAAGCACCAATAAAACAATACTTGTGCGCATAAAATATCCTGCTGTTGCATTAAAAAAGGAAACGCCGCCGATGCCAAACATCATACCAAAATATTGTCCCAATGAAGCAAAGCTTGTATTTGCAAACAACATCCAGCCAATCACTACTGCAATGAGTGTAAATGCATGCCCAATCACCTTATGCTTGTTTAAAAATCCGCCAATCAAATACTTTTCAATGATAAGCAGCACGCCATAGTAAAGACCCCAAAGCAAAAAGTTAATGCCTGCGCCGTGCCATACACCAGTCAGTCCCCAAACAATCAGCAAGTTTCGGATATGCTTTGCAGTTGTCACGCGATTTCCGCCAAGCGGAATGTACACGTACTCGCGAAACCAGGTTCCAAGTGTCATATGCCATCTTCGCCAGAAATCGGTTATGCTTGCGGCGATATATGGATAATTGAAATTCTGTGGAAAATGGAAACCAAACATTCTTCCAAGACCAATCGCCATATCAGAATAACCACTAAAATCGTAATAGATCTGTAATGTATATAAGATCGCACCAATCCATGCAGTTACAACAGATGACTGCATATTGTTTAGCGCTTGAATACGCACAAAAATCTGGCCGAGCAAATTGGCAAACAATACCTTCTTCACCATGCCACGAATAAAGAACTCACAGCCCACGCCAAAGCCTGCAAGCGTTACCCTACGGCTTCTAATCTGCTGCTCCACGTCCTCGTATCGCACGATCGGACCGGCAATCAACTGCGGAAACATTGCAATATAGAGGGCAAAATTAACCAAATTGTTTTGCGCTCTTGTTGTTCCGCGGTACACATCAACAAGGTAGGAAATCGCCTGAAACGTATAAAATGAGATACCTATCGGCAGCGCAATCTTTGCAACTGGAATGAGGGACGGCAGCATTGCATGAAGTGTCTGCGAAATCCCGGAAACGTATTTAAAAATTCCAAGCATCAGCACATTCCAGGCAACTGCAAAGCCCAAGTTCCAGACACGCATTTTTGACTGTGATGCTCTGTCTGCCTCTATGATACGTCCAAACACATAATTCACAACAATGCTTAAGAGCATGAGTAGAATGTTTCTCGGTTCTCCCCATGCATAAAAGAATAAACTTGCGATTAAAAGAATTGCATTTTTCATCTGCTTGGGACTAAGCATGTACACCAAAACCACAACAGGCAAAAATGCAAATAAAAAAGTCATACTTGAAAATACCATATTTTATCTCCTGTTCCTTTTTGTGATTACTATTTACAACCGTTATCTGTCATACAATTTATAATCACTATTTGGTGACCGCCTCTGAAAATGCATCCCTTGCGGGTTGGCTGTCTTTTGATACAATAAAGAGCACATAATGACCATAGACAATTGTTTTGGCCTGATTGATGAGTTCCATCTGATCGACACCATAACCTTCAAAGCAGGTCTTTTGATAGTCAATTCTTTTTTGAATCGCATCTGTTACGGTCTCCTTCTGGCTCGTATCTTTCATGTCAATTAGCAGCAGCTCCGCCGCATCCATATTGGAATCTGGTCCATAGTAGACAAGCGCATTAAAGGCATTTGCCTCCAACCCAAAACGTTCCTTTACGACCATATCGCTTTCTGATACGACCGTGTCTGGCATGAGCTCGACCAAATTTTGTGCGACCTTATTGACATCAATCTCATTATACGTTTTTTCTCTTGTCAACAGCCAAACACAGAAAAATAAAATAAGTATAGAGACGACTTGGAACAAGTAAACCCCAATCTGTTTTTCATTATCGTTTTTTTGTTTCTTCATAAATACCCTTTTTCTGTTTTCAAACTTCTATTAAATTTCTGTTTTTTCCTCAAGAGCAGTTTTCTGATTTTTCTTCTCATCGCTTGTGACATACCAGTGCGCTTCTGCGTTCTCTGTCTCATCCCACTGGATATACTCCTGACGAAACGTGAAGTATTCTGCCTTATAGCCAAGTGTTAAATGTCCGGTATTGTCTCTTACATGTATCTGCGCAGCTCCATTTCTGGATGCCTGCTTGACAAGACGCAAAAGAAGCCTCTCAAAATCACACTCATCGCATTCATAGATTTGGATATATGCTTTACCAAAACTTTCGATTTCGCCCTGATTGATACGATAAGACCAGTGCTCATTCTCCTCACGGATTACAGCCGGAAGTGTCTCTTCCTCGATGGAAATCAGCGTTAATCCCTCTGCCGGTGCCTTCGGACCCGCCTTGCTTCGATCTCGTGCCTCAAGTGCCTCTTTGATCTGCTCTGGCTTCCAGAAACCGCAGCCAACCTTTACTAAACTGCCCACGATAATGCGCACCATATTGTAGAGAAATCCATTTCCACTGATGCGGATATCAATGCGGTCATCTTCATTCTTTTTTATTGTAATCGAATAAATACGGCGAACTGTATCCTCCACCTGCGTGCGGATTGAGCAAAAGCTCTTAAAATCATGCTCACCGACAAGGTACTGCGCTGCTTCTCTCATCTTATCCACATCAAGCGCATAATAATAAAAATAGGAATTTAAACGCTGATCAGGCAGTGGCACTCTTCTATTTAAAATGCGATACTCGTAAGTCTTTCTTGTATTGCGCTTTCTTGGATGATAATCTGGTTCAACCTCACAAGACTCCTGAATTACGATATCCTTTGGCAGACGCTGGTTGAGCGCGATACAGATTTTGTCAGCTGGCATACGCGCATGGGTATCAAACACCGCAATGTTGCCTCTTGCATGAACACCAGAATCTGTTCGGCTGGCACCGATCACCTCAATCGGCTCATTTAGCAGCTTGGACAGCTCACGGTTTAACACTTCCTCTATACAGATGCCATTTGGCTGCTTCTGCCATCCACAGTAATTCGTTCCATCATAGGCAACGACCATTTTTACTCGCTTTGTCATTCTATTTCTCACTCTCAAAACTTATTTGGAAAAATCTATTTTTATCTGCTTACTTCCACATAACTGCTAACACAACCATAACCACCATGTATAAAAGCAGGCATAGATATGCTTTTCTATCAATCGCTGCATATTTTAGCGGCTTCATTTTTGTGCGGTTCTCATCTCCATGATAGCATCTTGCTTCCATCGCCATTGCAAGATCGGATGCACGGCGAAATGCTGAAATAAACAGCGGTACAAGAAGCGGCACCATCGCTTTGGCTTTTTTTATAAAACCGCCGCTCTCAAAATCGGCACCTCTGGCAGTCTGCGCCTTCATGATCTTGTCTGTCTCTTCAATCAAAATTGGGATAAAACGAAGTGCAATTGACATGGTCATTGCAATTTCATGTACTGGAATCTTGACCTTTTTTAAGAAACCAAGACTCTTTTCTAAGCCGTCTGTCAGCGCATTTGGCGTTGTCGTAAGTGTCATGATGGATGAGCCAAGAATTAAAAGAATCAAACGTATTCCCATGTATACGGCCTTTTCTAAGCCCTCCCATGTTATATGGCGAAGCAGCCACACATCTATAATACTTGTTCCCGGTGTCAAAAACAAATTAAAAGAAACTGTAATCAAAAGAATAATTACAATACTCTTTAATCCTCTTGCCATAAATTTGAATGGAACAGTTGACAGATGAATCACAGCTGCTAACGCAAATACTGCTAGCAGATAGCAGATCGGTCCATCTGCCGTAAACAGACTAATAATATAAAGCATAGTACCTGCCAGCTTGACACGCGGATCAAGCCGATGAATTATGGAATCTGCCGCATAATATTGTCCTATTGTAATATCTCGAATCATACAGTTTTTTCCTCCGGCTTTCTACGTGACTCAATCAGGTTCTTCTGATCCTGATTGTTCTGGTCTTTGCTCTTGCAATCCTGTTTTTTCTTGCCCTGAAAATACATCAAAAGATTTTTTCTTGCCTCCTGTACAGTAATGGCATTTTCAAAAACAGGGTAACCTTCACTCTTTAGCTGATGCATCAGCTGTGTCACCTGCGGAATAGCAAGACCCATCTCGTGAAGCTCTTTTTCGTGTTCAAATACCTTTCGCGGCTTATCATCGAACACAATCTTTCCACCATTTACAACGAGAATACGGCTTGCATATTGTGCCACATCCTCCATGCTGTGTGAAACAAGCACTATCGTGATGCCGCGCTCTTTCTGCAGCTTTGCGATCTGTCCTAATATATCATCTCTTCCCTTTGGATCAAGACCTGCTGTCGGCTCATCTAATATTAAAATCTGCGGATTCATTGCCAACACGCCGGCGATTGCCACACGCCTCTTTTGTCCGCCTGACAGTTCGAATGGCGATGCTTCATAAAGTGATTCGTCAATTCCTACCATCTTAAGTGCCTCGGTTGCCCTTTCCTTTACTTCATTTTCAGTCAATCCCTGATTTTTCGGGCCAAAGCATACATCCTTAAAGACGCTTTCCTCAAACAGCTGATACTCTGGATACTGAAACACAAGACCTACCTTGCTGCGAAGCTCTTTTAACGGATAGCCATCCTGCCATATATCTTTTCCATCATATGTGATGGTTCCGCTTGTCGGTTTCATAAGGCCATTTAAATGCTGGATCAGCGTTGACTTTCCAGAACCTGTATGACCAATAATTCCGATAAATTCATTTTTATGAACAGACAAACTCACATCATTTAATGCTGGGAATGACTCTTTGCTGTCCGGGTCATAGACATGTGTGACATGAGATAGCTGCAACAAAACCTGCGCCTGCTCACTATTCACTGTTTTTGAACAATTATCTTCTGAATAATTCTCTTTTCTTGAAACTTGTGCTGCATGACCAGAAAAATCGGCATTGCACACTCGCTTAAACTCATCTGTAAACTCATTGACACTGAGCACACCATCTTTAAATGGCAGACCTTCCTTCTTTAACTCCCATGCAAGTTCCGTCACCTGCGGCACGTCAAGATGATAACGCTTTAACTGTTCTACCTGTGAGAAAATCTCTCGTGGTGTTCCATCATCTACAATGCGGCCGCCATCTACAACAACTACGCGGTCAGCATCAATGACCTCTTCCATATAGTGGGTGATCAAAATGACTGTGATTTTTTCCTTTTTATTCAATTCATGAACGGTATCGAGAACTTCCTTTCGGCCGCTCGGATCAAGCATAGCAGTCGGTTCATCCATAACAATAATCTGCGGCTTCATCGCCATGATTCCTGCGATTGCAACACGCTGCTTCTGTCCGCCAGACAATTTATTTGGTGACTGCATACGGTATGTTTCCATACCAACAGCCTTTAAACTTTCATTGACACGCTTCCAGATTTCCTCTGTCGGTACGCCCATATTTTCCGGCCCAAATCCGACATCCTCCTCCACAACATTAGCTACGATCTGATTATCTGGATTCTGGAAAACCATGCCGGTAGACTGGCGAATCTTCCATAAATTTTTCTCATCGGATGACAACTTGTCCGATATATATACAGTTCCCTCGGTAGGCAACAGCAAGGCATTTAAATGTTTTGCCAGTGTTGACTTGCCCGAGCCGTTATGACCCAATATTGCAACAAAGCTTCCTTTCTCAATATCAAGAGATACCTGTTCTAGCGCAGTCTTTTCGCCAATCTCTTCACCATTGTCGCCATACTTGCTGAAACGGTGAACTAGATTTTTTATACTGATAATGCCCATCTGTGGCCTCCTCTCTCTAACACTCGATTATCATAGCATGATGCCGCCTGAATTGCAAGCTATGTAAACACAGATATGTAGTGGGCGGCTGAGGCGAATGTGCTTTACGAGACCGAACGTTGTAGCAGGACTTTCAAAATAACGTATGATAATAAGGAACGTAACAGGTACCTGCGGAAAAGAGAGGTCGACAAAGCCATCGCCGAGGTCCCCTTCGTAACCTTCCGGTTAGCCACCAGTTCACAGGACGCCCGTTGATTTGTCAAATCCTCATGCAAGCATGGGATTTATCCGAATCTAACGTGATATGTGAACTGTAAAACAAAATAAAGCCATGCAGCTACCTGCATGGCTCATCTTCTATTCGTATGGAATTGTTATTGTTTTTAAACTAACTCTAACAGTACTTCCATTGCGTTGTCACCCTTACGAAGACCGATCTTTACGATACGAGTGTAACCGCCGTTACGGTTAACGTACTTTGGAGCGATCTCATCGAAGAGCTTCTTCGGCATATCTACGGACTTTGTTCCCTTCTTCTTACCAGCGTTGGTAGACGGAACCTCAGTTACTCCGTAGAGAACCTTCATCATCTGTCTTCTTGCATGAAGTCTGGAAGCCTTATCCTTCTGGATTTCCTTCTCTACTTCATCATAAACAGTAACCTTCTTGCCGTTTACTACTTCCTTTACGTTCTTGCCATCAGCGTCCTTGCGGGCAACCTTAGCCTTAACAGTAACGGTCTCGTAGTTATCCTTTTCCTTAACAGCCAGAGCGATAAGTCCTTCAGCAACCTTCTTGACTTCCTTTGCTCTTGCTTCTGTTGTAACAATCTTGCCATTGTAAAGAAGACTTGTAACCTGGCCTCTGATCATGGCCTTTCTCTGGTTAGAAGTTCTTCCAAGCTTTCTGTAACCTGCCACTGTGATTTACCTCCGTTTAACTTACTCTTCACCGGACTTAAAATCCAACCCCAGTTCCTTCAGCTTTGCGTTAACCTCATCAAGAGATTTCTTACCAAGGTTTCTGACTTTCATCATATCCTCAGCAGTCTTGTTGCAAAGTTCTTCAACTGTGTTGATTCCGGCTCTCTTCAAACAATTGTAGGAACGAACGGACAGCTCCAGTTCATCGATGTTCATCTCGAGAACCTTTTCCTTCTCATTGTTTTCCTTCTCAACCATGACCTCAGCGGACTTGGCGTTCTCGGAAAGATCAATGAACAGATTCAGGTGCTCATTCAGAACCTTTGCAGCCAGGCTGACTGCTTCATCTGGTGCTAACGTACCGTTAGTATATACGTCGAGTGTCAGTTTATCATAATCAGTAACCTGTCCCACACGGGTATTCTCAACAGTCACATTGACTCTCTCGATTGGTGTGTAGATGGAATCTACTGCAATCACGCCGATTGGCAGTTCACTGTTCTTATTCTTCTCTGCACTGATATATCCACGTCCCTTGGTAATGGTAAGCTCCATATAGAGACGGCAATCTTCTCCGCCGCTAAGTGTTGCAATTACCTGGTCCGGATTCATAATTTCAATATCCTGATCAACCTGAATGTCAGCAGCGGTAACAACACCTTCGCCCTCATGCTCGATATAAGCAATCTTTGGCTCGTTTGTCTCGCTGTTGTTCTTGATTTCAAGACTCTTCACATTCATGACGATCTCTGTAACATCTTCTTTCACTCCCGGGATAGAGGAGAACTCGTGAAGCACGCCCTCAATCTTAATCTGACTGACAGCTGCACCCGGAAGCGAAGACAGCATGATTCTTCTTAAGGAATTGCCAAGTGTAATACCATAGCCTCTCTCAAGCGGCTCTACTACAAACTTGCCATATCTGTTATCTTCAGACATCTCCTTAATTTCAATCTTGGGTTTTTCGAAATCAAACACTATTAGCCCCTCCTTATAGGATGCTTTAAGAGAAGCATTCAAATAAAATCAGCTTGTTTAGCAGTAGGCTGCAAAGCTTTGCAAAACCATTACTGCTAAACAATGAAAAATTATTATTTAGAATACAACTCGACAATCAGCATCTCGTCTACCGGAACATCGATCATCTCTCTAGTTGGGATCTGCTTAACAGTTCCGCTTAAAGCCTCGATATTAGCCTCTAACCACTCCGGTACCATTCTGCTGCCTGTTACTGCTACGATGTCCTTATAACGCTGGGAATCCTGAACCTTTTCCTTGATGGAGATTACATCACCAGCCTTGATTAAGTAAGACGGGATGTTTACACAGGAACCGTTTACAAGCACATGCTTGTGGTCAACAATCTGTCTAGCCTCGTCTCTTGTACGAGCGAAACCAAGACGGAAAATAACATTATCTAATCTACGCTCCAGAAGAATCATCAGGTTCTCACCGGTCATACCAGTCTGACGCTCTGCCTTTGCATAATAATTTCTAAAAGGTTTCTCCAAAACACCATAGATAAGCTTTGCCTTCTGCTTTTCACGCATCTGCAGACCGTACTCGCTCATCTTCTTATTAGCTCTCTTAGACTGTCTATTAGACTTCTTGTCATATCCAAGATAAATTGGGTCCATATCAAGAGATCTGCATCTCTTAAGCACTGGAACTCTACTTACTGCCATCTTTAATACCTCCTAATTAAACTCTTCTACGCTTTGGCGGACGACAACCATTATGCGGAACTGGTGTCACATCCTTGATGCTGGTAACTTCAAGACCACAAGCCTGAAGTGCACGGATAGCTGCCTCACGACCTGAACCCGGTCCCTTTACCATAACATCAACGGACTTTAATCCATGTATTAAAGCTGCCTTAGTAGCAGTCTCTGCTGCCATCTGAGCTGCATAAGGAGTAGATTTCCTTGAACCTTTAAATCCAAGACCGCCTGCACTTGCCCAGGATAAAGCGTTTCCCTGGGTATCAGTCAACGTAACAATTGTATTGTTGAAAGATGACTGAATATGGGCCTGTCCACGTTCAACGTTTTTCTTTACACGCTTTTTTGTCACTTTCTTTGCTGACACATTCTTAGCCATTAAACTAACCTACTTTCTTCTTATTTCTCTTTCTCTCTTTACGAGTAGTTATAAGCTGCTATTTACTTAAATTACTTCTTCTTGTTAGCAACTGTCTTCTTAGGACCCTTACGTGTTCTAGCGTTGGTCTTTGTCTTCTGTCCGCGGACAGGAAGGCTCTTTCTGTGACGGATGCCTCTATAGCAACCAATCTCCTGGAGTCTCTTGATATCCATGGCAACTTCTCTTCTTAAGTCACCCTCTACAGTGTACTCTCCATCGATAACGTCACGAATTCTTGCAACTTCCTCGTCAGTCAGATCCTTAACACGGGTATCCGGGTTAACATCTGCTGCAGCAAGAATCTTGTTGGAACTTACTCTACCGATTCCGTAGATGTAAGTCAGACCAATCTCCACACGCTTTTCTCTTGGTAAATCAACGCCTGAAATACGAGCCATGTGTGTTTTGCACCTCCATTTTCACTTTCATAAAATTGAACTTTTTGAAACAACGTTTCCGTGTGTCTCAATTGCCCGGGTCATTAGCCTTGTCTCTGCTTATGCTTCGGGTTCTCACAAATAATGCGGATGATACCCTTTCTCTTAATAACCTTGCACTTTTCGCAGATCGGCTTTACTGATGATCTTACTTTCACAGTATTTTCTCCTTTCTGGAACCACATTGGTAATGGTTTGGGTTGCTTCTATTCTTATTTAAAAACCTAATTAAAGTCCTATTAAAAAGAAAGAAACTTCACAAAAGTCCGTTTTTTAGTATAGCACAATCATTTAGATTTCGTCAAGCATATTTTTAAATTTTTTTCAAAATTTTTCTTTACTTATCTCTCCAAACAATTCTGCCCTTTGCCAGATCATATGGAGACAGCTCTACTGTTACCTTATCACCCGGAAGGATACGGATATAGTTCATACGAAGCTTTCCGCTGATATGAGCCAGCACCTGATGACCATTATCCAGTTCTACCTGAAACATTGCGTTCGGGAGCTTCTCCAATACTTTGCCTTCCATTTCAAACTTTTCTGCCTTTGACATTACTTTTTCAATCCTTTCTTACTTACATGCCTACTGCCATTCTTTTTTGTCCCAATTCGGAAGTGTCAGAATTTCTGGATCTCCATCCGTAATCAGAACTGTGTTCTCATAATGCGCTGCCAACGAGTTATCATCGGTTACTACCGTCCAGTCATCATCTAATACGCTGACTGCATAATCACCCATCGTGATCATCGGCTCTATGGCCAGTGTCATGCCAGGGCGCAGGCGGATTCCTCTTCCAATTGTCTTAAAGTTTGGAATTTGCGGATCTTCATGCAAATGTGTGCCAATGCCATGACCAACAAGCTCACGCACAACTCCATAACCAAAGCTCTCCGCATACTTCTGAATCGCTGCTGAAATATCATGAAGATGATTTCCTGCTTTTGCATAACGGATTCCTTCAAAGAAGCTCTGTCTGGTAACATCAACTAACTGTCTGGCTTCTTTTGAGATCTCGCCAACAGCAAATGTTCTGGCAGCATCAGAATGATATCCTTTATAAATCATTCCCGCATCCAGACTGATAATATCACCTTCTTTTAAAATACGCTTCTTGCTTGGTATTCCATGAACTACAACTTCATTTACAGAAGTACAGATTGAAGCCGGATATCCCTCGTAGTTTTTGAAGTTCGGGGTGCATCCGAAATCACGGATGATCTCTTCACCGACCTTGTTGATCTCCCACGTGGAAATACCCGGTTTAATGATCTTTTCCAGCTCATCAAACATAACGGAGAGGTTCTTACAGGACACTCTCATCAACTCGATTTCTTTTTCTGATTTAATTGAAACAGCCATTTTCTCCTCATTCCTTGCGTAACCCTATACGCACAGACCTGTGGCAGTGTCCCCGCCACAGATCTTCAATGACGAATCTTATTTTCGCCTTGCTTTTCAGCCTTCCAAAACTGCCGTGATATCAGCGAACACGTCTTCCATATCCTTTGTACCATCCACTGTAACCAGCTTTTTCTTTGATTCATAAAAATCAATCAGCGGCTGTGTCTGTGCATGGTATACGTCAAGACGCTTCTGTACGGTTTCAGGCTTGTCGTCGCTGCGCAGGATTAATTCGCCGCCGCAGCGATCACAGATTCCTTCTACCTTAGGCGGAATGTGCTCGATATGATAGGTAGCTCCACAGGTTACACAGGCTCTGCGGCCAGACATACGTTTTACAATGTTTGCATCAGGAACGTCTACATTGATTGCATAATCAATATCAGTTCCCATCTTCTCAAGTGCAGCCTCTAACGCTTTCGCCTGCGGAATTGTTCTTGGAAATCCATCCAAAATGTATCCATTTGCGCAATCGTCTTTTGACACACGATCTGTTACAAGATCACAAGTAAGCTCATCCGGAACTAACAGTCCCTGATCCATGTACTCCTTTGCCTTCTTGCCTAACTCTGTTCCAGCCTTCAGATTGGCACGGAAAATATCTCCTGTAGAGATATGTGGAATCTGATATTTTGCTGCAATCTTTGCTGCCTGTGTGCCCTTGCCTGCACCAGGTGCTCCTAACATGATAATCTTCATAATTCCTCTCATTCCGCCGCAAAAGCAGCATGCGTTACCGCAATTATAATTATAATCAGAAATATCATAACAGATTTGTTCTTAAAAAGCAAGAAAATCCCCTGCAAAACAGGAGATTTTCTCATAAAAATACAGTTCACTGAATGCCCATTCGCAAAACTGCACGTACCGTGCATCGCTGCTAATCGCAAACAAAGTTTGCTCGCAGCTTTGTTTTGCTCATTCACGGGCATTCACCTTGTTCCATTGATTCGTCAAATTCCCATGCAAGCATGGAATTTATCCGAATCTGCTGGAACACGTGAACTGTTTTAGAATATACTCTCGTACTCTCTAGCCACCATCTTGGATTCAATTGATTTTGCCGTCTCTAAAACAACATTTACAATAATGATCAAAGAAGTTCCCATGAAGGAAAGTCTTGTAATATTGAATATACCACTCAAGATGATCGGAAGCAATGCAATGATGGTCAAACCAACAGCACCGATGATGATCAGGTGATTGAGCATGTTGTTTAAGAAATCACTAGTTGGCTTTCCTGGTCTTACACCTGGAATAAAACCACCAGACTTTTTCATGTTATCGGCAATCTCTAATGGATTGAAAGAAATTGATGTATAGAAATAAGCAAAAACGATAAGCAACGCTACATAAATCACAACGCCAATTGAATATAACGGAAGTGACGGTCTAAACCAGTAGTTTGAGCTTAACATTGCCATAATCTTTCCGCCGATCGTTGTTACATCGATCTGGTAGCCGAAAAATGATCCGATAATCTGCGGCATGGACATAAGTGAGGATGCGAAAATAACAGGCATAACGTTTGCTGTATTTACCTTTACAGGAATATATGTTGAACGTCCGCCTACACTTCTGCGTCCCTGCACCTTCTGCGCATACTGAACCGGAATTCTTCTTTCAGCTGCATTCAGCAGTACCGTAAATCCAAGAATTGCAAGAAGAATTGCAATTACGAAAACTGCAATTAAAATCTGTACAGCGATGCTGCGTCCTGACATGAAGGTTTCATAAATAGTGATTGCATCATCTGGAAGTCTGGAAATAATGTTGTATAACAGGACAACTGAAATACCATTTCCAACACCCTTTTCTGTGATACGCTCGCCAACCCACATAAGGAAAGCACTGCCGGCTGTCAGAGTAATTACACATACTACCACATTGTACCAGGTATAATGCTCAAACATTCCGCTTCTGCCAAATCCAATAGACATAGCAGTAGACTGAATCAGAGCAAGACCTACAGTAACATATCTGGTAATCTCTGCGATCTTTTTTCTTCCTTCCTGACCATCCTGCTGCAGCTCTTCCAGCTTTGGAATTGCAATTGTCAGCAGCTGAATAATAATGGAAGATGTAATGTATGGCGAAATGCTCAATGCCAAGATGGAGAAGTTCTCGAAAGAACCACCCGTCATAGCATTGAACAAGTTAAACGCATCGCCATTGCTTCCATTAAAGAAATCAGCGAAATAATCAGGATCAACGCCCGGAACTGGTAACTGTGAACCAAAACGGATTACCAGGAGCATTAAAAATGTGAATATAAGACGACCTCTTAATTCCTTCATCTTTAACGCATTCTGAAGCGTTTTGAACATTAGATCACCTCTACGTTTCCACCAGCAGCCTCGATTTTAGCCTTAGCTCCCTCAGAGAAAGCGTTTGCCTTAACGGTCAGCTTCTTGGTCAGGTCTCCGTTTCCAAGAATCTTTACAGCATCAAATCTGTTCTTTACTGCACCAGCCTCAACTAAAGTCTGGATGTCAACTACTGCGCCATCCTCAAACTTGTTAAGTTTCTCTACGTTAACGTATGCAACGAGCTTTGTATTTCTATTTGTGAAGCCTCTCTTAGGAAGTCTTCTGTATAACGGCATCTGGCCACCCTCGAAACCGATTCTTGGTGCTCCAGAACGTGCCTTCTGACCCTTATGGCCCTTACCAGCAGTCTTACCGTTGCCCGAACCATGTCCACGGCCTCTTCTGAAATTACCGCTGTGTACGGAGCCTTCAGCTGCCTTTAAATTAGATAAGTCCATCACGTAACCTCCTCTGAAATTAAATCTCTTCAACCTTTACTAAATGCTTTACATGCCATACCATGCCTCTTACAGCATCGTTATCCGGCAGCTCAACAGTCTTGTTAAGCTTGCGAAGTCCAAGAGCCTCTACGGTTGCTCTCTGCTTTGGGATTGCACCAATCGGGGACTTCACTAATGTGATCTTTAACTTTTCAGCCATTGTATTTCCCTCCTTAGCCGATAATCTCTTCTACAGTCTTACCGCGACGCTTTGCAACTTCCTCCGGGGTCTTCAGAGCAGCCAGACCAGCCAATGTTGCAAGAACAACGTTAGCCTTGTTGCTGGAGCCTAAGGACTTAGTACGGATATTCTCTACGCCTGCGAACTCAAGTACGGAACGAGCCGGGCCGCCTGCGATGATACCGGTACCTTCCGGGGACTTCTTCAGAAGTACAGATGCGCTTCCGAACTTTCCAATAAAATCGTGTGGGATACTCTTATTCTCATCAAGCGGAACGGTAATCATGTTCTTCTCAGCTGCCTGCTTACCCTTACGGATTGCCTCCGGGATCTCAGCAGCCTTGCCCATACCAACACCTACATGACCATTCTTGTCTCCAACTACAACCAGAGCGGAGAAACGCATGGTACGTCCACCCTTAACGGTCTTGGATACACGCTTGATAGCAACTACGGTATCAGCTAATTCAAGCTGAGTTGCGTCAATATTTGTACGTTTCATGTGTCTTCTTCCTCCTTGATTAGAATTCCAGACCAGCTTCTCTTGCTGCATCTGCCAGTGCCTGAATCTTACCCTGATAAATGAAGCCACCTCTGTCAAATACAACAGACTTGATTCCAGCTTCCTGAGCCTTCTTTGCAATAACAGTTCCTAAATATGCAGCAGCTGCTACATCGTTGGTCTTTTCTAATTTTTCCTTAACGTCTTTCTGAAGAGTAGAAGCTGACACTAAGGTTGTCTGTGCTACATCATCAATAATCTGAACATACATATGGTTGTTGCTTCTGAACACTGCCATACGAGGTCTTTCAGGAGTACCGATAATATGTCTGCGCATTCTTCTATGCTTTTCTTCGCGAACCTTTGATCTAGATACCTTACTAACCATTCTTTCTCACTCTCCTTATTTATTTCTTACCGGTCTTACCAACCTTACGTCTGATTGTCTCATCAGCGTACTTGATACCCTTGCCCTTATACGGCTCTGGCTCTCTCTTAGTTCTGATCTCTGCTGCGAACTGACCAACCTTCTCCTTATCAATACCCTTGATAATGATCTTGTTCTGTCCTTCCATAACAGTCTCAATACCTTCTGGATCAGCAATTTCAACCGGGTGAGAATATCCAAGGTTCAGCACGAGCTTCTTGCCCTGCTTAGCTCCTCTATAACCAACACCATTGATCTCAAGAACCTTCTCGAAGCCTGTGCTTACACCAATAACCATGTTATTGATCAGAGTTCTTGTCAGACCATGTAAAGACTTATTCTTCTTTGAATCGTTTGGTCTAGTAACAACTACTTCGCTGCCCTCAACCTTAATTCCTAATTCTGGAGCAAAAGTTCTCTCAAGAGTTCCCTTTGGTCCTTTTACAGTCACCGTGTTATTTTCTGCTACCGTAACAGTTACTCCTGCTGGGATAGCGATCGGCATCCTTCCAATTCGTGACATGCCCATACCTCCTATATATGTGGATTCTATTTAAATGCATGGCAGTATGGCAACCTAATTGCTGCCACTTGCCTTATGCGATAATCTCGCTCGCTTATTACCAAACGAACGCTAATACCTCTCCGCCTACATTGAGCTTTCTTGCTTCCTTATCGGTCATTACACCCTTATTGGTAGAAACGATTGCGATACCAAGTCCGCCCAGAACATGAGGAAGATCCTCACAATTTGCGTAAACACGAAGGCCTGGCTTGGAAATTTTCTTTAAACCAGTGATAACCTTCTCGTTCTTGTCCTTACCATACTTTAAAACTACATGGATGTTCTTAAAATTACCATCCTCAACTAACTCATACTTCTCAATATATCCCTCGTTAACAAGGATATCTGCGATTGCAACCTTCATCTTGGATGCCGGAATATCTACTGTATCATGCTTTGCAGTGTTTGCATTACGGATTCTTGTAAGCATATCTGCAACTGGATCGCTCATTGCCATTGAAGTTTTCCTCCTTATATACTACTCTTCACTGGTTTGTAAGTCTGGCCGGGTAGCCGCACAAAGGCAAAATGCCCTGTGCATATTGCTTACCAGCTTGCCTTCTTAACTCCCGGGATCTCACCCTTATATGCTAATTCACGGAAGCAAATTCTGCAGATGCCGTATTTTCTTAAATAAGCGTGCGGACGTCCGCAAATTCTACAACGGCTATATTCCTGTGTAGAAAACTTTGCTTTCTTGGACTGCTTAATCTTCATAGAAGTCTTTGCCATGGAAATCTCCTCCTAATTATTTTTCAAACGGCATATTAAATAATGTCAGTAAATAACGTGCTTCTTCGTCTGTCTTAGCGGTAGTAACAAAAATGATATCCATACCTCTGGTCTTATCAATCTTGTCATACTCGATCTCAGGGAAGATTAACTGCTCTTTGATACCCAGAGCATAGTTACCTCTGCCATCAAATGAATTAGCGCTTACACCTCTGAAGTCACGTACACGAGGTAAAGCCAGGTTGATCAGACGATCAGCGAACTCATACATCTTGTCTCCGCGAAGAGTGGTCTTGCAGCCGATCGGCATACCCTCTCTGATCTTGAAGTTAGCAACGGACTTCTTAGCCTTTGTTACGATAGCCTTCTGTCCGGTAATGATCTCCATATCCTTTACAGCAGAATCAAGCAGCTTCGCATTTTCCTTAGCTTCGCCAACACCCATATTTACTACGATCTTGTCAAGCTTCGGAACTTCCATGATGTTCTTGTAGCCGAACTTCTTAATCATGGCATCAACCATCTCGTTCTGATACATTTCCTTTAATCTTGCACTCACTGTTTCTTACCTCCTCTCTGTATTAGTCGATAACCTCGCCGGTCTTCTTGTTTACACGAACCTTCTTGCCGTCCTGAACAGAGAAGCCAACTCTTACAGCCTGTCCCTTAGCGCTGTACATTACGTTAGAAAGATCGATCGGAGCTTCCTTCTCGATGATTCCGCCCTGCTGATTAGCTGCGCTTGGCTTGCTGTGCTTTGTTACCATGTTAACGCCCTCAACAACAACCTTGTTGTTCTTAGCGTCTACAGAAAGAACCTTGCCTTCCTTTTCTTTATCCTTGCCGGCGATAACCTTAACGGTATCGCCCTTCTTAATCTTGCTAGCCACAGTCGTGATCCTCCTTATAATACTTCCGGAGCCAGAGAAACGATCTTCATGAACTGCTTCTCTCTTAACTCTCTTGCAACTGGTCCAAAAATACGGGTTCCTCTTGGAGTCTTATCCTCCTTGATAATAACTGCTGCGTTCTCATCGAACTTGATATAAGAACCGTCTGCACGATGAACACCCTTTACAGTACGAACAACTACGGCCTTTACAACGTCGCCCTTCTTTACAACACCGCCTGGTGTTGCATCTTTAACGGAAGCAACGATAACATCACCGATATCTGCATATCTTCTTGTAGATCCACCCATAACACGGATGCAAAGGAGCTCCTTTGCTCCGCTGTTATCAGCAACCTTTAATCTGGTTTCCTGCTGAATCATGCCTTACTCCTTCCGTCCTGAAACGATTCAGGATCTATTCATTAACTCACTTGAAAATCGAAAAATTACTTCGCACGCTCGATTACTTCAACCAGTCTCCATCTCTTATCCTTAGACAGCGGTCTAGTCTCCATAACCTTTACGGTGTCACCGATGTTGCAGGTGTTGTTCTCGTCGTGAGCCTTCAGCTTGTAGGTTCTCTTAACGATCTTACCGATAACCGGGTGCTTTACATTATTCTCAACAGCAACGACAATGGTCTTGTCCATCTTGTTGCTGACAACCTTACCTGTACGGGTCTTTCTCAGATTTCTCTCTTCCATAACCATTCCTTTCGTTGCCATTTAGTTTGCCTTGGCAGCCAAAACAGTCTGAATTCTTGCAATATTCTTGCGAACCTCTTTGATTCTGCTGGTATTATCTAACTGGTTGGTTGCATTCTGGAATCTTAAATTAAAAAGTTCCTTCTTAGCAGCTACTAATTCTTCATTTAACTCTGCGGACGATTTCGCATTAAGTTCTTCTACATACTTATTAATTTTCACTGTTATCACCGCCTTCTAAGTCTGCCTTGGAAACGATCTTACACTTCAGTGGCAACTTGTGTGTTGCAAGACGAAGAGCTTCCTTTGCTGTTGCTTCATCCACACCGCCGATCTCGAAGAGAACGCGGCCTGGCTTTACTACTGCTACCCAATACTCAAGAGCACCCTTTCCGGAACCCATACGAGTCTCAGCCGGCTTTGCGGATACTGGCTTATCTGGGAAAATCTTAATGAATACCTGGCCACCACGCTTGATGTAACGTGTCATGGCAATACGAGCTGCCTCGATCTGGTTGGACTTAATCCAACAAGGCTCGGTAGCAACAATACCGTACTCACCATAGGTGATCGTAGTTCCTCTGTTAGCCTTACCAGCCATAGAACCGCGGAACTGCTTACGACGCTTAACTCTCTTTGGCATTAACATAATTATTTATCGCTCCCTTCCTTGTTAGACTTGGTAGGAAGGACCTCACCCTTGTAGATCCAAACCTTAACACCAACCTTACCGTAGGTAGTGTTTGCCTCTGCGAAACCATAATCAATGTCAGCACGCAGAGTCTGCAGCGGGATAGTTCCATCGCTGTAAGTTTCGGTACGGGCCATATCAGCACCGCCCAGACGTCCAGAACAGGTTGTCTTGATACCAAGAGCACCAGACTTCATAGCTCTGCTCATAACGGACTTCATAGCTCTACGGAAAGATACACGGTTCTCAAGCTGTGCAGCAATGTTCTCAGCTACTAAAACAGCTTCCTTATCCGGTCTCTTAACCTCTTTAATATCTACAAAAACCTTCTTGCCATTTACGTACGGAGCAAGCTCGCCCTTTAACTTCTCGATCTCAGCTCCGCCCTTGCCGATTACAATACCCGGCTTAGCAGTGAAGATAATAATCTTAACACGGTCTGATGCACGCTCGATATCGATCTTAGATACACCAGCACTGTATAACTTCTTCTTTAAGAACTTTCTGATATTGTAGTCCTCTACAAGGTTATCAGAAAAATCAGCTTCAGCATACCACTTGGAATTCCAGTCCTTGATGATGCCGACTCTCATGCCATGAGGATTAACTTTCTGTCCCATAGTGCCCTCCTATTATTTCTCGTTCAGAACTACAGTAATGTGGCTTGTTCTCTTTAAGATACGATAAGCTCTACCCTGTGCTCTCGGTTTGATTCTCTTCATGGTAGGTGCCTGGTTAGCGTAGCACTCCTCTACGTAAAGGTTACCTGCCTTCATTCCATTATTGTTCTCTGCGTTTGCTACTGCAGACTCAAGCAGCTTCTTGATTAAAGAAGATGCATATCTCGGATTGTAAGTTACAATACCAAGTGCAGTTGCAACGTCCTTGCCTCTAATGGCATCTAATACAAAACAAGCCTTCTGAACAGAAACTCTTGCATAAGAAAGGGTTGCAGATGGTCTGGTGTCCTTCTGCTCATTTCTTGCTCTCTTAATTTGGGATCTATGTCCTTTTGCCATGACTTGTGTTACCTCCTTTCAAGTATATCCGATTAACGTTTGCTCTTCTTGTCGTCCTTACCGTGACCTTTAAAGGTTCTGGTAGCAACGAATTCGCCCAGCTTATGACCTACCATATCCTCGGTAACATATACCGGAACATGCTTTCTTCCGTCATGAACTGCAATTGTATGTCCAACCATCTGCGGGAAGATTGTAGAACGACGAGACCAGGTCTTAATAACCTGCTTCTGTCCCGCTGCGTTCATAGCGTCTACCTTCTTCAGTAAACTCTCGTCAGCAAATGGTCCTTTCTTTAATGAGCGAGCCATAGGTTTTAACCTCCTTAATTCGATTCAATGTGAGACAAAATTACTTAGATAAAGCTTTTCCGTCTCTTCTTCTTACGATCAGCTTATTGGATGCCTTCTTCTTAGATCTGGTCTTCAGACCCAGTGCAGGCTTACCCCAAGGTGTACACGGACCTGGACGTCCTACCGGAGCACGTCCCTCACCACCACCGTGTGGATGGTCATTCGGGTTCATAACAGAACCGCGGACTGTCGGGCGAATACCCATGTGACGCTTACGTCCAGCCTTACCAATGTTAACCAGAGAGTGCTCTCCGTTACCAACAACACCGATAGTAGCACGGCAGTTGATCGGAACCATTCTCATCTCACCTGATGGAAGTCTTAAGGTAGCATACTTGCCTTCCTTAGCCATCAACTGAGCAGCAACACCAGCGGAACGTACCATCTGTGCACCAGCACCCGGATACAGCTCAACGTTGTGTACCTCAGTACCAATCGGAATTAAGGATAATGGTAAACAGTTACCAAGTCTAGCCTCTGCATGCTCACCGTTCATGATCTTCTGACCAACCTTAAGTCCCTGAGGAGCTAAGATGTAAGCCTTCTGACCATCTGCGTAGCAGATAAGAGCGATATTAGCTGTTCTGTTCGGATCGTACTCGATAGAAAGAACGGTTGCAGGAATGTTATCCTTGTTGCGCTTGAAATCAATGATTCTATATTTTCTTCTTGAACCGCCGCCATGATGTCTTACGGTAATCTTACCCTGATTATTGCGGCCGGAGTTCTTCTTTAAAGATACTGTCAGGGACTTCTCTGGAGCATTCTTTGTGATCTCAGTGAAATCCAGACCCGTCATATTTCTTCTGGACGGTGTATATGGGGTATACTTTTTGATTCCCATGATTGTTCTCCTTTACAGCATTTATTGTCACGCTTTTGTGCGTATATTCCTTGTGGGAATTACAGACCTGCAAATACCTCAATCTCCTTGCTGTTCTCAGTCAAGGTTACGATTGCCTTCTTTGTCTTTACGGTCTTTCCTTCTGTTCTTCCTCTTCTCTTGGTCTTTCCGTCATTGTTCATTGTGTTAACGGTCTTAACCTCGGTTCCAGGGAACATCTTCTCTACAGCTTCCTTGATCATTGCCTTGTTAGCTTCCGGATGAACCAGGAAGGTGTACTTCTTGTCAGCCATGATGTCCATGCTCTTTTCTGTAACAACCGGCTTTAAAATAACGTCATAATATCTAATATCAGCCATTACGCATAGACCTCCTCAATCTTCTCTACTGCTGCCTTAGTAGCAACAACAGTGCTGTACTTTAAAATATCGTATACGTTGATCATGCCTGCATTTGCAGTCTTTACAGATGCTACATTGCTTGCGGACTTGATTACGTTCTGATCGTCCTCAGCCAGAACAACTAAAGCCTTAGAAACCTTAAGGTTGTTCATAACCTCTACGAACTTCTTTGTCTTAATCTCATTCAGAGCCAGCTCATCAACAACGATGAACTTGTTCTCCTGTACTCTGCTGGTCAGAGCAGACTTCAGAGCAGCTCTCTTCTCTTTCTTGTTCAGCTTAATGGTGTAATCTCTCGGTACTGGAGCGAATACAACACCGCCGCCTGTCCACTGCGGAGCTCTTGTTGAACCCTGTCTTGCGTGACCGGTTCCCTTCTGCTTCCATGGTTTTCTTCCGCCTCCGGATACCTCAGAACGTGTCTTTGCTTTCTGAGTTCCCTGACGCTCTGCTGCCAGATGTGCGGTAACAACCATCTTTACCAGATGCTCATTGACTTCTACGCCAAAGATTGCATCATTCAGATCCATCTTACCGACCTCGGCACCCTGCATATTATAAACAGCTACTGTAGCCATTAGTGTGGTCCTCCTTCCAACTTCTGTAAAAGCGATCAAGCCTTTACTGAATACTTCAATGTTACTAAAGACTTCTTCGGTCCAGGTACTGCACCCTTAACCAGAATCAGGTTCTGCTCAGCATCAACTCTTACGATCTCAAGGTTCTGGATTGTTACCTGTACATGTCCCATATGACCTGGCATGTGCTTACCCTTGAATACGCGTCCTGGTGTTGTTGCAGGGCCGTTGGAACCAGCATGACGATGGTACTTAGAACCATGAGCCATAGGTCCTCTGGACTGTCCGTGTCTCTTAATAGCGCCCTGGAAGCCCTTACCTTTGGAGATTGCAGTAGCATCAACCTTCTCGCCTGCTGCGAAAACGTCTGCCTTAATCTCATCCTTAACTGAGTAATTCTCAGCATCATCAAGTCTGAACTCTCTTACGAATCTCTTGTAAGAAACGCCAGCCTTGTCAAAATGTCCCTTAACCGGCTTGTTAACCAGCTTCTCGCGCTTGTCAACGAAACCTACCTGAACTGCGCTGTAACCGTCGTTTGCTACGGTCTTAACCTGTGTTACTACACATGGTCCAGCCTGCAGTACGGTAACCGGAACCAGTGTGCCCTTTTCGTCGAAGATCTGTGTCATTCCGACCTTTGTTGCTAAAATAGCCTTCTTCATCCTATTACCTCCTGTGAATCTACAGCGGATTGGGATTTTTCCCAATCATCCTAGAACCGTGGACATAAGTGGAACAATTGCTTGTTGCTTCTATATCAACGTAATTCCGGACATACTTGTTTAAAATTACTTGTTTTTCATCTTAATATCAATATATACACCAGCTGGCATCTCCAGACGGGACAGTGAATCTACTGTCTTCTGAGATGGCTGAATGATATCGATGAGTCTCTTGTGAGTTCTCTGCTCGAACTGCTCTCTGGAGTCCTTGTACTTGTGTACCGCTCTCAGAATTGTAACAACCTCTTTCTTAGTCGGCATCGGAACTGGTCCGCTTACCTTAGAGCCTGTTTTCTTAACAGTATCAACGATCTTTGCAGCGGACTGATCTACCAGCTGATGATCGTACGCCTTCAGAGTGATTCTCATTACTTGACTTGCCATAAAAAAAAGCCGCCTCCTTTTCGCACTTTTTAAATAAGTACGACAAGTGGTGACTGTACACTACCCCGTGCGTTTCCTAATCTCCGCACAGTCCGTTTCTACCTCAATGTTTGTAGATGTTTCATTGTATACAGTGACTTGTCGCCAGTTTCTTGACTTGACATTCGCTCCACGGAAAACCTGCCCTATCGGCAGCAACCTCGCGCTTCTTTGCTATCATGTCACAGCAAGGTATACTATACACTATATCAAAACAAAATGCAAGCACTTTTTTCAAATTTTTTAAAGTTTTTTTTCAACCCGGAAGTTTTACGAAGGGTGGTTCATAAACCTCCCTGGCAACACTCTATTGACAGGAGACGTGTTCTTTCTTATACTTATAGGTGTGATTTGAAATCATAACAGAACATAATTCATTTACATTATATATAGAAGAAAGGTTGGATATTATTATGTGGCTGGCTGATAACTGGAAGGACTATGAAGTCCTTGATACCTCTAATGGAGAGAAACTGGAGCGCTGGGGAAATTATCTTCTGGTACGTCCGGACCCTCAGGTTGTATGGAACACTCCGCACACCAATCCGGGTTGGAAGAAAAAGAACGGGCACTACCATAGAAGCAGCAAGGGAGGCGGTGAATGGGAGTTTTTCTCTCTGCCGCAGCAGTGGAGCATTCATTATGGAAAGCTCACCTTCCAGTTAAAGCCTTTCTCTTTTAAGCACACAGGCTTATTCCCTGAGCAGGCTGCAAACTGGGATTGGTTTTCTAACCTGATTCAAAATGCAAACCGTCCTATTAAAGTACTTAATTTATTTGCCTACACTGGCGGTGCGACACTTGCTGCCGCTGCTGCAGGCGCTTCTGTTACTCATGTGGATGCTTCAAAGGGCATGGTTGCCTGGGCAAAGGAAAATGCAGCATCTAGTGGACTGTCTGATGCACCGATTCGCTGGATTGTTGATGATTGTCAGAAATTTGTTGAGCGAGAAATCCGACGCGGCAATCACTATGATGCAATCATCATGGATCCGCCATCTTACGGACGCGGACCTAAAGGTGAAATTTGGAAAATTGAGGATGCCATTCATCCACTCGTATCACTGTGTTCACAGCTTCTTTCTGATAAACCGCTGTTTTTCCTTATTAACAGCTACACAACTGGTTTTGCTGCTTCTGTCTTAACATATCTTCTTGGACTTGAGGTTGTAAGCAAATTTGGCGGTCATGTTGTTTCTGATGAAATTGGTCTTCCTGTAACACAGTCTGGTCTTGTTCTTCCATGCGGTTCATCTGGTCGCTGGACAAGTATGTGATACCAGGGTTAAAAGCTCAAAAAGCCGTTCGTGCTTGCACTAAAGGCTTTGAGCTTGGAACCCGCAAAAACATGAGGATGCAGCGATTTTCGAAGAAAATCAGCGAATCCGAATGTTTTTAGAATTGCGAGAGTTGCATCGCAACGGAGCAATTCGTAGGTATCACATTATATAGTATAGAAGAAACACCTCCAAAAAAACTGGTCTCCCGCGGGAGGCCAGTTTTTTTGTCTGCTTATAAATTATTGTGGTACGCTCTGGAACAATGTCTGTCCCTCACCAAGTGGAAGATATCCAGCGTTTCCTGATGCATCCTCTACGTAAAGATAAAATGCACCTGGTTCATTTGCCGCCTGGATCAGCTTTCTTGGGAATACCTGTGTTCCTGTGCCAAGTGTTGCCGCTGGCGCAGCATCTGCTGCTGCCGAACTTAACAAATTTGTATCTGCTGCCAGAATATAATTAAACTGTTCCTGTGATGTCAGATCAACAAGTTCATATTCGTAGTTTCCAGTTGTCTCACTTAATGCATCCTCTGTAATCACACCATCTTTTAACTCATATGGAATTTTGCAGACATAACGTCCAAGACTGTCAATAGAAATCGGGCTTGTCACTGCCAGCGTAAATCCACCATTTTCATCAAATGTTCCATTTGCGGAAGAAGGTGTAAGTACATGGGACGTATTATACAGGCGCGCTGCATTTCCATATCCGTTAAGCACGTTAAATGTTCCATCCTGCATAAGCGGTGTAGAAAGATCTGTTCCGTTGAATACACGGAAACTGGTAACAGAGTTGTCTGTACCTGTTCCAACAACCACAAGATTAAGCTGATTATCGGATGTGTTCAGATCACATACCTCTACCTTATATGCTGCACTGATTCCTGTACCAACTGTATAATCGGTACCATTCATATTGACGATAAGGCTGGTTGTACTTCCATCCTCTGCTACCTCAGTACGATATTTGAAGAAGTCTGCTGCACCATCTCCATTAAGATCTGCCGTATAATTAGTTCCTTCTGCTGAAAGCGTAACTGCTGTTCCATCTGCAAATGAAATCTCTGTAGCTGGATCAGCCGGCTCTGTCTCGACCTGCGGAACTTCCTGCGGCTGAATCTGATTTAATCCTGTATAAGAAGATTTTACCACACCATTGTGAACATTAAGTGCACCATCTTCAAACTGCATTCCATCCTGAGTCCATGATACATTGATATAGCTCGGTGTTCCTGCTGCATCTGTAAATGCAATCTGAATTAAATTTCCAACTGCACTTGAACGATTCCAGAAATGAAGGTCTGCTGGTTCTGCACCAATCAGTGCGCTTACCTGTGACCAGATATCCTGTGCACCCGGCATCGCATCAAACTGACTCTTTGCCAGCTCCTGTGCTGCATACTCACTATAGCCTCCGTCAGAAGCAAGCAGATATGCAACTCCATTCATTCCATTGTCTAACTGTAGGCTTACGCCATCTGATACAAATACACCCGGAAGCAAATCTGCTACCATATAGCCATTTGCACCATCTGCTCCATAAATACAGGAATATGATTCTCCTGTTGAAGTAGTGACGCTCAAAACAAACTGTGTTGTGCCATTTGCGATAGCATTAACACTGCATGATGCAACATCAGTGATCGGGAAAATCTCAACTGCATTGGAAGTAGAATCCTCTCCATTGTACCAGATTTCCTTTCGTCCGCCTACGTCAACAAGTGCAAATGCTTCCTGAACGCCGTTTCCATTAAAATCGTAGAACATATAGCTGTTTCCTACAACGCTTCCGCCGGAATCTGCAGAAATCTTTGCAAGAATATTTTCTGCATTTCGCTCTGTTGGTGCTTCCGGCGTCTCATCTGGAGACGGATCTGGTGCTGGTGTCTCATCTGGAGACGGATCTGGTGCTGGTGTCTCATCTGGAGACGGATTTGTGGCTGGCGTCTCATCTGGTGATGGAGCCGGGGCCGGTGTCTCATCTGGTGATGGATTTGTGGCTGGCGCCTGATCTGATGACGGGGCTGTAGCCGGTGTCTGATCTGATGATGGCTGCGTTGCCGGCGTCTGATCTGAAGACGGAGCCGGGGCCGGTGTCTGCTCTGGAGACGGGGCTGGCGTCTGCTGCGGCTGCGGCTGTGATGCTGCCTGCTGTGCAGTCGTCGGCTGCGTTGGAACTGTCTGCTGCGCAGAGCTTGATGGCGTGGACGCATTATTGTCAAGTGAAAGTGAAGTTCCCTCAACTACCTCATCTGCCATATACTTCATATAATTCCATGCAAAGCTTCCCTTTACACAAATTGCCTTCTGAACCTTTGAAAAAGCAAGGTTTCCAATCTTCTCAACTGATTCCGGAACTACAACTTCTTTCAAAAGCTCAATATCAGACAATGCAGAATCATCTAGTTCCTTCATTCCATCTGGAAGCTTTAAATACTGAACTGACGTATTGTTCTTAAATGCATGTGAACCAATTGAAGTTACCGGATATCCACCGATTTCTGCTGGAATACGAACAACCTGTCCCTGATCATTGTACTCAACAAGCTTCAGCTCATCATTTGAAAGCTCATAGACATTTCTTCCTGAAGTAACCTTGTTGTCTTTGATTTCAACTACTTCAGTTTCTGTCTCCTTTTGAGTTTCTTTCTGTGTTTCTTTCTTCGTATCCGTATCCTGTATCTTATCTACTGTATACGGAATCTGCTTATTGCTCTTTTTTCCACTGCTGAAAAGAAGAACAATCATTACGATCATCGCAGCAATCAATGCAATTACTGTGATAATAATAACAACAAGAATACGATTTGTTTTTGGATTAGCCGGTTCATAATCATCATTGTCATAATCATCATTACCATAGCTGTCATCCTCTTCGTCATAATCGTAATCATCATTCAGATTTTCTTCATAATCATCATCTGAATCTGAATCGTAGCCTTGATCTGGCTGCTCTTCATAATTGTCTTGTACCTTGACTTTAGAGGGGCGTATCTTTGTTCCGCAAATTGGACAAATCGTGCTTCCCTGCGCTAGTCTGGCACCACATTTCGGGCAAATCATATGCTTCTCCGTTCTGCCGCATTTTTGCGGCTTTTTTTAAGTTATCGTCTGCGTATAACGTAAACGATAACGCCTTTAACCTTTCGTATCATACCATAAGTACGCGTTTATTTCAATGTTTCAAATATCCAAAAAACATTACATTTCTTTTACAAAACTGCGTCAATCCACGCGTTCCTTTCCCCAGAAAAATAATGCTACTGTTCCCGGGCCGGTATGACTGCCAATTGTAGCACCAATTGGATAAATTTCAACTTTTCCATTTAAATTAGGAAAACGACTCTCAACGAGCATTGCAACAGCTTTTGCATCATCCATACACTCCGACTGACAGATATAGCATTTGCCCGAATATGCCAAACCTCCCTCGGCATTTTCTTCCATCTTCTGAACGATGCGCTGAATCACCTTTTTTTTCGTGCGCACCTTCTCTCTTGCTGTCAGACGTCCCTCATAGTCCACATTTAAGAGAGGGCAGATTCCAAGCATACCTCCAAAAAATCCAGCTGCCTTCGACACTCTTCCGCCTCTAATAAAAAATGTAAGATCAGAAGTAAAAAACCAGTGCTGCAGTTTCTTTTTATTTTCACACACCCATGCATACAGTTCATCTATGCTCTCTCCTGCATCCTTTCTGTCTGCCAAAGTATCTACTAACAAACCATAACCAGAGGAAGCTGCCAGTGAATCCACTACATAAATTTTTCTGTTTGGATATTCTTCTCTTACCTGTTCTGCTGCAATACATGCTGAATTGTAGCTGCCTGAAATTCCGCTTGAAAGCGTTAAATGAAGGATATCCTTTCCCTCATCAAATATTTTTCTAAAAAAATCTGCATACTCACCGATACTGACCTGTGATGTCTTTACATCCTCACCTGCAAGCATTCTGCGATATAATTCTGCCGGAGGCATCGTCTGACCAAGATCATCCAGATAGTCCGTTCCTCCCAGTTCATAATGAAAGCACACATAACGGATTCCACGCTTATCAAAATATTCCTTCGTCAAATCAGCTGTAGAACAGCAGCTGATACAATATTCTGCCATACTCATCTCCTCCTTATAATTAAAGCGTTAAAGCAGTTACAGTATATCGTTTTTGATATGCAAATACAAGTAGCGTTAAAGAGAAAATACACCGTTTATCATACCTTATCTTTTTTTCAGAAAATGTTCGCGATTAGGATATATTTCTCTAAACACCTCTAAAGCTGCTCTTTGAAGCGGCTCAAATTCTTTTTCCATTCGCAGACTATGAGGTGCATCAAACACGATTCTGCTTATTTGTTCAGCGATCTTTCCTGCAATGCTTTCATCTGACAGCTGTCCCATTCCAAAAATAACAGAAGTAAAGCCACGTCCTCCTGTACTAATCTCAATATATTTTCTGCATGTATTTTTTAACTCTAAAAAAATTATTTCCTGCTGAGTCTTTGGCTTTCTTTCAAATTCATATAGATTCAGACCAAGAATAGCTTCTATCGCAAGCTTTTTCTTTCTGCCTCCCAAATCCATGCTTCCGCTTTCCACTATATATTTTAAATTCATCAGATAACCAACAAACATATCTTTCCTTGGCTTACCTTTTCCATATCTGGCCTCCCAGAGCTTCATCCGAAGTTTATCTTCTTCACTCATAGTTTCATTTTTATTTTCCAGAAGCATCTGCTGTCTGTTAAGCGGATCTGTCTGTTCATAATAGTTTTTTAGCCAATCTTCCATTTTCAATCTTTCCTTTCCGAAAATGAACCTTTTTATTGTTCCATAAATGATTCCACATTTTCTGCTGTCACCTTTTGATATGGCAAAAAGATATATCGTTCATTTTCCAGATCCTCTTTTGGCGGTGTCTGACCTTGAAACAGTGTCATCGCAAGGCGTGAAATCTGCTCAGCCTGTCCATGTCTGTCATTATACACAGTTCCCTGAATGGTGCCTTTTTGGACAGCCTCCAATGCACCCTCCAAACCATCTATTCCAAAAATTATCGGACGTCTATCTTTATCATAATCAAGTGCATCATACGCAGCAACTGCACCAAGAGCCATCTCATCATTATTAGAAAGCACTAGTTCAATCTCGTCTCCATATTGATTAATCAGCTGTGTCATCTTATTTTCAGCTTGGCCACGATTCCAGTTTGCAAACTGGAAACTTAGTCTTTCTAATATAATGCCCTGTTCCTTAATTGTTTTTACAACACTGTCTGTTCGAATGATTGCATCCTGATGACCTGTCTCACCCTCAAGAAGTACATATTGAATCTTTCCGTCCTGATTTCGATCTACTGCGTCATTGTCTCGTATCATATCTGCTGCAATCTCACCCTGCATGATACCGGACTGTCTTGCATCTCCACCTACATAATACAGCTTATCCCACTGCATCAAATCCTCTCTCACTGGCTCTCTATTAAAGAAAATAACAGGTATATTTTCCTTTTTTGCCATCTTTATTATATTTGATGGTTCTGTTCTGTCAACGAGATCAACAGCAAGTATCTCACAGCCAGCATCAAGCATTTCCTTTACAACTTCATTTTGAATCTTCTGATCATTTTTTCCATCCCTTACAGTCATAATTACCTTTAGAGAATCTGACTCATATCCCGCCAGATCCTCCTTCAGACAATCTGTAAGCGCATTAATAAAAGGATCATCCTGCGTGTATAGTACAACACCAACACGAAGAACATCTCTTTTTTTCTCACTACTAGCCGTACATCCTGTCAGACACAACAGCATGCATCCGATCAGAATACTTCTTATCTGATACTGTTTCATTGAAATCTCCATTTCTTTTTGGCTGACCATATGCAAATTCTCAATCATACGTATGAAGAAAATGCTGTACCTCTTCTCTGAAAATATCTTCTTTATGCAGCAGATGATACTCAATCGTCTGGTTGTTAATCGTATACAGATGATTTTTCAGCACTTTTGAAATTTCTATAACGCTGTGATATCCCATGCTATATCCATCTATCGCAATCAGCCCATCAATCACAGAATCATCAAGATAATATACACACTTTATACTATTTCCAATCCCATAGATTTTCGTGTCACTCTCTTTTTTCTGTGCATACATCCCTGCTACCTGCTCTAAGGCACTTGTATCAAATACAATCAAATAGTCAACTGGCTGCTGCTCTTTTAGCCTCTGTGTAATTGCCATATCATATGTGATATTCATATCAAACTGAATCTCACATCCTGTATCAGAAAGCACATCTAATACACCCTGCATACATTTATCAGTACAGTCTGTTTTCTTAAATCCGCTTATAATTCCAACAGTTTTGCCCTGAATATTATTTTGATTGCGGCTTAATAAGTCCTGTGCCAATGTATATCCCATACGATAATAGTCCGGCGCAATAACAGGCAAATCAGAATATTTTGATGTATGGTCTTCCTCTTTTTCACGAAGCGCATCATTTGCTACGAGAAGCATTGGCTTTTGTACGCGAATTTCTCTAAGCATATCAATAGTATCCCTGCCCGGCGCCGCCTGAACAATAAATGCATCAACCTGATTATCAAGCTGATCATAAATCAAGTTCTTCTCTTCCTCTGCGTTTTCAATTTCATCTGTGTTGCAAATAATCAAATGTATATTTGCTATTCCAGCCGCCTGCTTTAGACCATTCATAAATGAGTTCCATTTTTCATCACCTGATTTTTCAACAATAACTGCTACACGCTTCTGCGGCTTTTCATCTTCAAAAATCAGATGCACACAAAACAGCAGCAATATGCCAAGACAAATTTCTGCTAACAAAAAAGTAGTTTTTGTTTTTTTCATGATTCACCCTCATTTCTGGTTGGCTTTCCCGGAGTCTCAAGCGCCTCACAATTTTCCTTAGTGTATGGCACAGCAGGCAGATGTATCGTGACCGTTGTTCCCTCATCTGGTTCACTCTCCACGATAAGGCCATATTTATTGCCAAACATCAGCTGAATACGCGTGTGCACATTAATGAGTCCTACACCAGAACCATGTTTTGGTCCTTTCTGATTATCTTTTAAAATATTTTCTACATCTTCATGACGCATTCCCATTCCATTATCCGTAACTGAGAGATAGATTTCTGCATCATCTTTCCAGCCTTTGACAATAATTTTAGGTTGGTCATCCTCATCCATATTTCCTACACCATAATATATAGCATTTTCAAGAATCGGCTGCAAAATAAGCTTTACAGTACAGAACGGATAAATTTCTTCTGAAACATCATATTCTGTCACAAAGCGCTCCTTGTAGCGATACTTTTGAATATTCATATAATTTTTGCAGTGCTTTAGCTCATCCTCAATACTAATAATAGTCTTTCCTCTTGACAAACTAATTCTAAACAGCTTGGCTAGCTCAGATATCATGAAAACAGCATCCTGATTTTTATTGGCCTCAACCATCCAAGTGATAGATTCCAAAGTATTATAAAGAAAATGAGGATTGATCTGACTTTGCAGTGCGGCAAGTTCACTCTTTCTTCGCTCATTCTGCTGCTTCACAATTTCTTTCATTAACCGCTCAATTTCCTCATATGAATGCTGGACAGATTTTCCAAGATGACGAATCTCATATGAGCCTCCAATATAGATATCAGGCTTTTCCCCAGCCTCATATGCTCTTACAGATGCATCCAGCTTAAGAATTGGGCTTGAAATCCTTTTCGACACAATACGATTGACTAAAAGAAGCATCATGATCAGCATAATAACAACAATTACCATATAAATACGAAACTGCTCGCGGCTGTCTGTCCTAATGTCCTGCTTTACAATGCCTACCATCTTCCATCCCGTATATGATATGGTACTTACAATTGCAGTCTGCTTATCTCCACTTGGGCTGCGCAGATTTTTATATACACCATCTTCACTGCTGCATACAATGCTAAAATCTTCCTCAAACAATCCATTGCTGATTTCATTTGCGTAAGGATGATAAATCAGATTTCCTTCCCCATCACAGACATAATAATATCGCCCCCTGTTTTGATCATTCACCCGGTTCATCATTTCCTCAATAAAGGAATATTTCATATCAACAAGCAAAATGCCATTTTCCGGTCTGTCACCATCAATGCCGTCTACTGCACGACTTAGGGAAATTACCCAATGATAAGTTTTTGCATCATCCTGAAACAAATTCTGCATATGAGGCGTTGAAAAGTGCATATTTTCAATTTCCTCTGCTGCATTTTCAAACCATGGTTGCCAAAGCACCTCTATGCCTTCCTTCTGCAGTGTAACTGGCTCTGCCACAATAAGATTTCCTTCCATATCATAAAGCGCAATGCTCTGTATTTTGTCCTTATTAAAATCATATAGAAAACTCAGCTGCTGATTAAACTCCGGACTAGATACATCAAAGGCCTGTATAATATTATATGTGACGGTATCTGAAATCTGTCTCATATTTTTCAGATACTGCTCCATGGAATTAACTGTGCTTTCCATAAGATTTTGTGTGTTTCGAACTTCATTCTGACGCATAGCCATTTCATATCGATTGTAAAGCAATAACCCCATAGATATAGATGTAATTACTGTCATCAAAGAAAGAACTGTCATAATGACAGACTGAATATCTGACACTTTTCTTTTTTTCATACTCATTTTCCCATATGCTCTGTGCGATATTTTGAAGGCGACATTCCATACTTGCGTTTAAAAACATAGCCAAAATAATTTGCGTCTTCATAGCCAACATGTTCTGCAATCTCGTAATTCTTTTCATTTGTTTCAAGCATCAGATGAACAGCCTGCTGCATTCTGTAATCTGTCAGATATGTAATAAATGAAATGCCCACTTCTTTCTTAAAAATAGAAGAAAAATAGGAATTTGACACACCAAGCTTTGAACATACAGTATCAAGTGACAGATCTGCATCTGCATACTCATCACGAACAATGTTTTTTGCTTCTGAAATAAGATAACGCAGTGAAGAATTTCTGGCATTTTTTAATTCATCGCTGATCGATAATGCTACTCTGACAAGCCAGGCTAATAATGCACTTTCATCCATCTTTGTAATTTCTTCATACGCATTTTTGATTTCTCCGGCATGGTCTTCAAATTTCATATGATTGTTTCCACAAAAGCGATATAAGTGCCCAACAATTTCCAGCACAGTAAAATTATACTGCATAATTGTTTTTGCATTATTTTTCAGCTCTTTTACCAAAGAAAAAACTGCATGTTCAATGTCTTCACGTACCCCAATATGAACTGCCTTAAACACATCATTCATATTAATATCATCTGGCTGCATGGAAAGTCCCTGCCCTTTCGGTGCAATATCTGCAATATTAATAGAACAGCCTGATCCATAAATAACGCGATACGAAAGTGCTTCCCATGCCCCTTCATAAGAAAAACGAAGATTTGATACTTCATTGCACACCTTACCGATTCCAACAGTAACAACTGCACCAAAAAAGCGGTCTGCCCATTTGCAGAAACGGTCACAGTCATCCGTCAGCCTCGTAATTTCATCTTCTTTGCCTAAATTTGCTACCATAACGATATTTCCCAAATATGAAAAATATCTGCTGTCCCATTTGCCGCGGAATTTTTCTTTTACTTCTCTTTGTACAGATATTGAAAGAAGAAGTGGTGTCATCCCGTCAGGAACATGATTTTCTGATGTATGAAAAACAGCACAGCAAAAATATGGACCTGGCAAAGAGATCTGATAATCATTTAAAAATTTATTGATTTCACTGTCTGAAATGCGTCCCTCCACGAGAGAGCAAAAGAAATTCGTTTGAAGTACAGGAAGGGAATCTGTATAGTACTGCTCTAGCTTTCTTACATTTAATTTTTCTTCTCTTTCTTTATCAAGTACATTTTTTAATCGTTTAAGACATTCAGAAAGCTCATTGGCATTGACCGGTTTTAATATATACTCTTCAATTTCAAGATGAACTGCTTCCTTGGCATATTCAAACTCATCAAATCCAGTCAGAATTAAAATTCGCACGCCTGGATTCTCTTCCTTTAAATTACGTGCCAGTTCCAATCCATTCATATACGGCATTTTGATATCGGTAATGACCACATCTGGCTGCAGTTTTTCTGCTATTTCCATAGCTTTTACGCCATTCTGTGCTTTTCCGATTACCTCAAACCCCAATTCTTCCCAACTAATTCTTTGTTCAATTGCATTTCTGACTTCTTCCTCATCATCTACAAGAAGTACTTTATATGTAGTCATCTATATTCCTCCATGTTTGCTAAGAAATCTTTCTGCATTTACAAAAAATGGCACGAAATTCTTTATAAATAGATTCGTGCCATCTTCATTATACTCTTTTTTTACTAATTTTCCACTAGTAATCTTATTTTCTTATACATTTTTGTGCATTACTTCTTCTTTACGTACTTGAGGCAGTCAAGTGTAACTGCTACGAGAATGATAATACCTTCGAAGATAAACTGAAGGTTTGTATCGATACCAAGAATAGTAAGAGAATAAGTCAGTGCAGTAAAGATCAATACACCAGTTACAACACCAGAGATCTTACCAATACCACCAGTAAAGGATACACCACCAACAACGCAGGCAGCGATGGCATCCATATCCCATCCTTGTCCATAAGCTGCACTACCGGAACCGATCATACGATTACATTCCAGCCAAGCACCAAATCCATACAGGATACCTGCAAGAACGAATGCGCCCATTGTTACTGCAAATACAGAAATACCAGATACAGCTGCTGCCTCTGGATTGCCGCCAACTGCATACAGATTCTTACCAAACGTTGTCTTATTCCAGATGAACCATACAACTGCTACTGCAACAACTGCCCACAGAATGATGGTTGGGAAATTTCCAATTCTTGGAATAAACATTGCCGGGATGGAAGAATCAATTGCACCAAAGGATACACCCTTTGTTGCATATGTTACAAGACCAAAGATAATAAGCATGTTTGCCATGGTAGAGATAAATGGATGCATCTTAAATCTCGCCATAAAGAAACCTGCGATTGATGCAAATCCAGTTGTCAGAATCACACATACAAGCAGTGCTAATATTGCACGAGCTGGTGCCGGGATTCCGGTGAAGTCAAAGATATGGCCAAATACGCCGCCTGTATTAATACCGTTGTGCATAATAATGGTTGCTGTTACCATACCCATACCAACCATTCGGCCTACAGAAAGATCAGTACCAGTTAACAGAATCAATCCTGCTACACCAAGAGCAAGGAAGATACGAGGTGATGCCTGCTGAAGAATATTCAAAATATTAGCTGTTGTCAGAAGCTGCGTATCCTTTACAACTGGAGTGATAAAGCAAAGTGCGATAAAAATCAGGATAATTACAATATAAAGTCCGTTTTTGTAAAGAAACTGCGGAGTGTTAAATGTATATTTATAATTTTCCAGTTTCTGCAGCTTCTTCTGTCCATAAGTAAACTTTGACATACGAAGCAAATCAATCAGATGATACTGATGCACAAATGCCTCATGCTTTCTGTCCTTGATTTCCTGAAGCTTTGACTCATGCACCATCTGTGCATCATACAGACGATTCTTATATACATACTTCTCGTCCTTAAGCTCCTGCTTGTCTGTCATTCCGGAAATTGTGCGCTCATGCTCTGCTTTCAGCTTCTCACGAACTTTTGCATATTCTGCATTCTCAGCTTCCTTTTGAGCTGCACAGCTTGCTGCAACCTTATCGTAATAATCTTTCTTAAAATGAGTCTTCAGATAAGATTCTGCATCTGCAATCAGCTTGGAAACTTTATCTTTATTTGCATTTTCTACCTCTCTTGCCTTTACAAGAAGCGCCTGATCCTTTCGGATAATCTCATTCTGCTCCTCTTTTGTATAATTCTTATCTTCCTTTGTCAAAGAGATATGTGTCTTTAATGCCTGCACCTGATCAGAACCATCTACACGCAGTGCATCTATCTGTGCCTGTATTTTACCAACATATTCATCAATCGGCTTTAAAAGCTTTGCTTCCTCTTCTTCCGAAAGATATCTCATATCATTTGCCATAGCTCTCGTACTCCTCTCTATTACAAATACTTTGCACTAAGTCTAAGCAGTTCTTCCTGATTTGTTTCCTTGGTGTTTACAATTCCTGCCAGATGACCGTTTGACATTACACCGATTCGGTTTGTAATTCCAAGAATCTCCGGCATCTCAGATGAAACAACAATGATTGTCTTTCCCTGCTTAGCCATATCAATAATCAGTTCATAAATTTCGTACTTAGCACCAACATCAATGCCTCGTGTTGGATCGTCCATCATGAAAATCTTTGGCGAACGCTCCAGCCATCTTCCAAAAATTGCCTTCTGCTGATTTCCACCAGAAAGATTTGCAATCATATCATCTGGTCCCATGCACTTTGTATGCATAATACGAATTTCTTCTGCAGTTGCTCTTACCATTTCATCCTTAGATAATGCAATTCCAGATTTATACTGATTCATATTAGCAATTGTTGTATTAAAAGTGATATCTGCTTTTAAGAATAATCCATCAGCTTTACGTTCCTCAGTAATTAACGCAAATCCATGATCCATTGCATCTTTTGATGAGTGGAAATTCATAAGCTTATCATCATAGTAGACACGTCCGGCTGCTCTTGTACGAATACCAAATATTGTCTCAAGAAGCTCTGTACGACCTGCACCAACCAGACCATATAAACCAAATATCTCTCCCTTTTTTACATCAAAGGTTATATCTTGAAGCTTCGGTGCATATTTCGTAGATAAATGCTCTACTCTTAAAATCACATCACCCGGTGTATTATCAACAGGCGGGAAACGATTATCTAGTGATCTTCCTACCATAGCAGAAATCAATTCATTCATATTGGTATCACTACAGTTTTTAGTCATTACAAGAGCACCATCTCGAAGAACAGAAACCTGGTCACAGATCTCAAAGATCTCATCCATCTTATGAGAGATATAGATAAGTGAAATTCCCTGTTCACGAAGCTGTCTCATCATCTTAAATAATTTTTCTACTTCCGGTGCTGTCAGAGAGGAGGTTGGCTCATCCAAAACAATCACCTTTGAATTATAGGAAATTGCCTTTGCAATTTCACACATCTGTCTCTTTGAAACAGACATTTTTTTCATCGGCTGTGAAAGATCTACCGTAATGCCAAGCTTACGGAATAAATCAGAAGCCTCTTTTTTCATTCTTCCCTCATCAATTACTCCGAGGGATGTTTTTGGGTAACGACCCAGGAACAGATTGTCAATTACGTTTCTTTCCAGACACTGATTCAACTCCTGATGAACCATTGCCACACCATTTTCCAAAGCATCCTTTGGACCTGTAAAGCTAATCTCTTTCCCGTCTAAAATTATTGTTCCTTCATCTTTTTGATACGTACCAAAAAGACATTTCATCATTGTCGATTTACCAGCACCATTTTCACCCATCAGACCCATGATTGAGCCTCTCGGCACATCCATGTCGATATGCTTTAGAACCTTGTTTCTTCCGAATGATTTGCTCATGCCACGGATCGACAAGACGATATCTTTCTTACCTTCTGCCATATCCTTACTCCTTTCAGAAAAAGAGGGTGTCAGAAGTTCTAACACCCTCGGACCTTTTGCTAGCAAAAAATCTCTATCAATTACTGCTTAAGGAGAGATGTATAAGATGCTGCATTGTCTGTCTTAACCATATTGATTGCGAATGCATCATATTCGCCTGGATTACCAAGACGGTTTGTAATGTTAGACTCTGTCTGACCATCACCGCCAATGTATTCAACCTTTAAGTTCAGCAGATCATCATAGTTCTGAAGAAGCGGCTGATAAGTTGAGCTTAAGAAGTTATCAGAAGCATTATAGATATTCAACCATACCTTCTTCTCCGGGCTCTTAGAAGCATCCAGCTGATTTGAAACCTTGCTGTATACCTTGGTAGAATCGGTGAAATCCTTATAGTTATCTGCTGTGATCGCAATATTTAATGCATAGTAGGATCTCTCATCTGCACTATATCTGTAATCAACGCCTTCTTCCAGCTTGTTGCCTGCTGCATCTGCAGTACCAATACCAGTATCAATATCTACACCGTCAAGTGCATTTCTCAAAACTCTCAGTGTCAGATAAGCCTGAACGTCTGCATGCTGGGAAATTGTTCCGCCGTAGCCTTCTGCAATCGCTGCAACTGCGTCACTGTTTGCATCATAACCAAATGTAGGTACTTCGTTTTCTTTTGCCCATGCATTGAACATAGACATTCCCATACCATCGTTGTTAGATACGACAACATCAATCTCATCACCAAAAGATGCTGCCCAAGTACCGATTGCGTTACCAGCAGTAGCTGCATCCCATGTAGCACCTGCGGAGTTCTTCATTTCCTGTGCTGCCAGCTCACGGATAGTATATTCTTTTCCATCTACCTCAATAGTAGCATCCTGAACGATCTTTGAAGAACCATCTGCATTTGTTCCGATAGGAGATGCATCAACTACTCCATCAGTCTCAACACCAGTTCCAAGTGCGGAACGAACACCACGTGTACGTGCGATGGAATCGTTATGTCCGATATCACCAATTGCTAAAATATAACCGATTACGCCATCACCGTTACGGTCCATAGATGCTGCATTTTCCTTAATATAATCAAGTACCATCTGTCCCTGAAGTTCAGCACCCTGATTTGCATCGAAACCAACATAATATGTCTTATCGTTAAAGTTCAAAGCATCCTTGTCAAGCTCTCCTGTAGAACTGTTAGATGGCTGACGGTTGAACCATACTAATGGCTTCTTGCTATTGTCAACACTTGTCTTGTTTCCTGATCCCGATCCTGAACTGCAGGCTACCAACGAAGTGGAAAGTGCTGCTCCTACAAGTAATGGAAAGATTCTGCTCTTTTTCATGATTTACTCCTCCTTTGAAGTATGTGCTTTATTAACTGTCCTTATTATATTATTCACAAGCGCATAATCATATAGAAAATTTTTATATGAACCATTGAAATTTTGTGAATTTTATTATTTTTTAATACTTTCCAAATATTAGTTTCGTGATTACAGTAGTCACTTTGTTTGATTTTGCAGGGTATTAGAAATTCATTCTATACAGTTCTTCTATATTAGTTCAATTCTGATTTTTTATTCAGCAGTTTAGTGTGGTAAAAAGCCACAATATTTTATTGCTATTTCTTTTGCATATCAGCATGATTTAGACCAAAGGATATAAAAAAAGACAGCCACTGCAAGCTTACTTGCAAGTGACTGTCTCTCACGCGTTTTCACACGCTTATTTAATTACTCAAACGTAAATTATTCGATGATAGAAACTACTCTACCAGAACCAACGGTACGTCCACCCTCACGGATAGCGAAACGAAGACCCTGCTCCATAGCTACTGGATGAATCAGCTCGATGGTCATCTCTACGTTATCACCTGGCATACACATCTCGGTACCAGCCGGAAGCTCACAAACACCAGTAACGTCAGTTGTTCTGAAGTAGAACTGCGGTCTGTAGTTGTTGAAGAATGGAGTATGACGACCACCCTCATCCTTGGTCAGAACATATACCTGAGCGGTAAACTTCTTGTGGCACTTTACAGAACCTGGCTTACACAGACACTGACCTCTTTCGATATCAGTTCTCTGAACACCACGAAGCAGAGCACCGATGTTATCACCAGCCTGAGCCTCATCCAGAAGCTTACGGAACATCTCGATACCGGTTACAACTACGGTTCTGTTCTCTTCCTTGATACCTACGATCTCAACGGAATCGTTCAGATGCAGAGTACCTCTCTCTACTCTACCAGTAGCAACAGTACCACGACCAGTAATAGAGAATACGTCCTCAACTGGCATCAGGAATGGCTTATCAGTATCACGAACCGGATCCGGAACGTAGCTATCAACAGCTTCCATTAACTCAAGGATCTTGTCTCCCCACGGTCCCATCGGATCGTTCAGAGCCTGCAGAGCTGAACCTCTGATAACCGGAATGTCATCACCCGGGAACTCATACTCGTTTAACAGCTCACGGATCTCCATCTCAACCAGTTCAAGAAGCTCCTCATCGTCTACCATATCACACTTGTTCATGAATACAACGATGTACGGAACGCCTACCTGACGGGACAGAAGGATGTGCTCTCTAGTCTGAGCCATAACACCATCGGTAGCAGCTACAACCAGGATAGCACCATCCATCTGTGCAGCACCGGTGATCATGTTCTTAACGTAGTCAGCATGTCCTGGGCAGTCAACGTGAGCGTAGTGACGATGTGGAGTCTCATACTCAACGTGAGCGGTAGAGATAGTGATTCCTCTCTCTCTCTCTTCTGGAGCCTTATCGATGTTCTCGAAAGCAACTTCCTCGCCAGTACCATATCTTGCATGAAGAGTCTTGGTAATAGCAGCAGTTAAAGTAGTCTTACCATGGTCAACGTGTCCGATGGTACCAATGTTACAATGCGGTTTCGTTCTTTCAAATTTAGCCTTTGCCATGATTGAAATTCCTCCTTAAATATTGCCCAGAGGGCATAAATGTCTTGTGTTAGACTGACACTGCTCTCAGTATATTACATAATGAGAACTTTTTCAAGTCTAATTTTAGGAAATAATAAAAATTTTATCATTATATGCCGTGCAGACAAGCTGCACAGCATTATGATTTACTAGTTATTACTTGTTCTTTGCGCTCAGAACCTTCTCCTGAACATTCTTCGGAACTGGCTCATACTTCTCAAAGAACATAGAGTAGTTACCACGACCCTGAGTCTTAGAACGCAGGTCTGTGGAATAGCCGAACATCTCAGCCAGCGGAACATAACCTCTAACGATCTTTCCACCGCCCAGGTCATCCATACCCTCGATACGGCCACGACGTGAGTTGATATCACCGATAACGTCGCCCATGTATTCCTCAGGCATAGTAACCTCAACCTTCATGATAGGCTCAAGAAGGACTGGGGATGCCTTCTGCATAGCTTCCTTGAATGCCATAGAACCAGCAATGTGGAATGCCATTTCAGAAGAATCGACTTCATGATAAGAACCGTCGTATACATCAGCGCATACACCGATAACCGGGTAACCGCCAAGGATACCGCTCTTAGTAGCCTCTTCGATACCTTCGCCAACAGCCGGGATGTATTCCTTCGGAATAGCACCACCAACAACAGAAGACTTGAACTGGAACAGCTCTTCTCCGTTGTAATCCATTGGTGTGAAGTGTACCTTACAATGACCGTACTGTCCACGACCACCAGACTGCTTAGCATACTTGCTATCTACATCAACAGCCTTAGTGATTGCTTCCTTGTAAGCAACCTGAGGTGCACCAACGTTTGCCTCAACCTTGAACTCACGAAGCAGACGGTCAACGATGATCTCCAGATGAAGCTCACCCATACCAGCGATGATGGTCTGTCCAGTTTCCTGATCAGTATGCTGACGGAAGGTCGGATCCTCCTCAGCCAGCTTTGCGAGAGCCTCGCCCATCTTCTGCTGTCCAGCCTTGGTCTTTGGCTCGATAGCCAGCTCGATAACTGGCTCCGGGAACTCCATAGACTCAAGGATTACCGGATGCTGCTCATCACAGATTGTATCACCAGTAGTTGTGATCTTGAAACCAACAGCTGCTGCGATATCTCCTGAGTAAACCTTATCAAGCTCCATACGCTTATTAGCATGCATCTGCATGATACGGCCTACACGCTCCTTCTTATCCTTTGTAGCATTGTATACATAGGAACCGGAGTTTAAAGTACCAGAGTAAACTCTGAAATATGCTAACTTACCAACGAATGGGTCAGCCATGATCTTGAATGCCAGAGCTGCAAATGGCTCTTCATCAGAAGAATGTCTTACAACTTCATTTCCTTCCATATCAACACCCTTAATCGGTGGGATGTCGATTGGAGACGGCATGAACTCTACAACAGCATCAAGAAGCTTCTGAACACCCTTGTTACGATAAGCACTACCACAGCATACCGGAATAGCGGTACAATTGCAGCAGCCCTTACGAAGAGCAGCCTTCAGATCCTCAACAGTGATCTCCTCGCCCTCAAGGTACTGCATCATCAGATCATCATCAAGCTCGCAGATCTTCTCGATCAGCTCGGTATGATACTCTTCTGCCTGCTCCTTCATATCCTCTGGGATATCGCAAACGGTGATATCATCACCCTTCTCATCATTGTAGATATATGCCTGCATCTCGAACAGGTCGATGATTCCCTTGAAATCATCTTCCTTGCCGATTGGAAGCTGAAGAACGATTGCGTTCTTTCCTAATCTTGTACGGATCTGATCAACAGCGCCGTAGAAGTTTGCACCAAGGATATCCATCTTGTTGATGAATGCCATTCTCGGTACGTTGTAGGTATCAGCCTGACGCCATACGTTCTCAGACTGCGGCTCAACACCACCCTTTGCACAGAAAACGCCGACAGCGCCATCAAGTACACGAAGGGAACGCTCAACCTCTACAGTAAAGTCAACGTGACCTGGGGTATCGATGATGTTGATACGATGCTCCAGAGCGCCTGCCTTCGGCTTTGTCTTCTCTTCCAGGGTCCAGTGACATGTGGTAGCAGCTGAAGTAATGGTAATACCTCTCTCCTGCTCCTGAGCCATCCAGTCCATGGTGGCATTACCCTCATGGGTATTACCAATCTTATAATTAACTCCAGTATAATACAGAATACGCTCAGTCAGAGTAGTCTTACCTGCATCGATATGAGCCATAATTCCAATATTTCTGGTTCTCTCCAATGGATATTCTCTTCCAGCCAAGATTTTTTCCTCCTTAACTTGCTGTAAATATCAGATAATGCAACTATTAGAAACGATAGTGAGCAAACGCCTTGTTTGCATCTGCCATCTTGTGCATATCTTCCTTTCTCTTTACAGCGGAACCTGTTCCATTTGCTGCATCCATGATCTCGTTTGCAAGCTTATCTTCCATGGTCTTCTCGCCTCTCTTACGGGAGAACATGGTTAACCAACGAAGAGCAAGAGCCTGTCTTCTTTCTGGCTTAACCTCGATCGGAACCTGATAAGTTGCTCCACCGATTCTCTTAGCCTTAACCTCGAGAACTGGCATTACATTGTTCATTGCCTCTTCGAAAACTTCTACAGCTGGCTTTCCGGTCTTTTCCTCAACCTTGTTGAAAGCGCCATAAACGATCTTCTGGGCAACACCCTTCTTACCGTCTAACATAATGTTGTTGATCAGCTTTGTAACAACCTTATTGTTGTATAACGGATCTGCTAATACGTCTCTCTTCTGAGTATGTCCTTTACGTGGCACGATACTTCCCTCCTTAACTACAATACGAGGCTTTCGCCTCTCAGTTATCTCATCGGTACTCACATCCATCTTTGTGTTCGCGCTCGGTTCTTGTTTCTCCAGTGCAAGCGGCGTCCTCGACGCGCACTTGACTGTACCTTTCTATCTCCTGCAACCGCCAGGAAGGTATTGTTCGAATGCCGGCACTAATCAAAAAAAGTGGTACACTTACTTACTTGTTTTGCGCAAGAATCTCTTCTTAATTAAAATGCGTCTTATTTAGTTTTAATTAAAATTATTTCTTAGCGTCCTTCGGTCTCTTAGCACCGTACTTAGAACGAGCCTGGCGTCTCTTAGCAACACCTGCTGTATCAAGGGTTCCTCTTACGATATGGTATCTGGTACCTGGTAAGTCCTTAACACGGCCGCCACGGATCAGAACTACGCTATGCTCCTGAAGGTTATGTCCCTCACCTGGGATGTAGCTTGTTACTTCGATTCCATTGGAAAGACGTACTCTGGCGATCTTTCTAAGAGCTGAGTTCGGCTTCTTAGGAGTAGCTGTCTTAACTGCAGTACAAACACCTCTCTTCTGCGGAGCACTCTTGTCGGTAGACTTCTTCTTTAAGGAGTTATATCCCTTCTGAAGTGCCGGAGCAGTAGACTTCTTCTGCAGAGTCTGTCTTCCTTTTCTAACTAACTGATTAAATGTAGGCATCCGTTTCACCTCCTGCGGAAATTAAAAACATTATAATGTAATGAATCATGTGAGCCCGGTTGTTGGACAGCTTTTTGCTTCCAAGGCCACATTCCTTTAAATTATATATCCTTTATATTTTTCTGTCAATAGGAAATTCAAGTTTTTACACATTTTTATCAACATTTTTGTTATAAAAAAAGCTGTCCCGACAGCATTGCCATCGGAACAGCTTTTTTATATTTTATTCTGCATCAGAATCATCTGACTTAGAAAATGCTTTTGAATATTCCTCATCGAAATCATCTGTATCGTCATCATCATCTGCGAATGCTTCCTCAGCTGCTTTTACAGCTTCGTCTGCATCATCAGACTCATCAAAGTCCTCAGAAAGCTCGATAGTATCATCACCTGCAATATCAGTCTCATCATCTGAGAAATCAACAATATCAGACTGCTGATAATCTGTATTGAGTTCCAGATTGCGGTAACGCTTCATACCAGTACCTACTGGAAGCAGCTTACCGATGATAACATTTTCCTTCATACCAAGCAGCGGGTCAACCTTGCCGTTGATAGCTGCATCGGTCAGAGCCTTTGTAGTCTCCTGGAAGGATGCTGCTGACAGGAAGGAGTTTGTTGCAAGAGATGCCTTTGTGATACCAAGCATAATCTGCTTTCCTTCTGCCGGCTCCTTGCCTTCCTCGACAAGCTTCTCATTCATATCGTCAAAATCAAGAACATCCATGGATACTCCTGGAAGAACATCGGAATCTCCGCTTCTTTCGATACGGATCTTCTTTAACATCTGACGAACAATTACCTCGATATGCTTATCGTTGATCTCAACACCCTGCAGACGATATACACGCTGAACTTCCTGAAGCATGTAATCCTGTACGGCACGAACACCCTGAATACGCAGGATATCATGCGGGTTGATGCTACCTTCTGTCAGCGGATCACCGGCATTTATTACCTTGCCATCGATCGGACGGATTCTTGCATCATATGGGATCATATAAGTCTTTGACTCTCCACTCTCCGGATCTGTTACGATAATCTCTCTCTTCTTCTTGACATCCTTAACAGTAGCAATACCGCCAATCTCAGTTACGATTGCAACACCCTTTGGCTTACGTGCCTCGAAAAGCTCCTCGACACGAGGAAGACCCTGTGTGATATCGCCACCGGCAACACCACCACTATGGAAGGTTCTCATGGTCAGCTGTGTACCAGGCTCACCGATAGACTGAGCTGCGATAATACCAACAGCCTCACCGATCTGTACAGCCTGTCCTGTTGCCAGGTTGGAACCATAACACTTTGCACAAATTCCTACATGTGAACGGCAGCTAAGAACAGTACGGATCTTTACTGTATGTCTGCCCATGCGCTCAAGTGCATTCATGATCTTTGCAGCACGCTTTGGTGTTACCATGCAGTTTTCGTGAATAATTTCTTCTCCTGTATCAGGATCAACAATTGTCTCTGCGATAAATCTGCCGGTCATACGCTCCTGAAGCTGCTCAACAACTTCCTGACCATTCATAAAGGAACCGATTTCCATATATGGAATGTTCTTTCCTTCACAGCAATCCATCTCACGAACCATCAGCTGCTGAGATACATCAACAAGACGTCTTGTCAGGTAACCAGAGTCAGCGGTACGAAGTGCAGTATCGGACATACCCTTTCTTGCACCATGAGCGGAAATGAAGTACTCCAATACGTCAAGACCTTCACGGAAGTTTGATTTAATAGGAAGTTCGATTGCCTTACCAGTTGTATTTGCCATAAGTCCACGCATACCAGCCAGCTGCTTGATCTGCTTATCAGAACCACGGGCACCAGAGTCAGCCATCATGAAGATGTTGTTGTACTTATCAAGACCATCAAGAAGTGCCTTTGTCAGCTCCTTATCAGTTGCTTCCCAAGTCTTGATAACCTGGTTGTAACGCTCCTCATCGGTAATCCAACCCATCTTGTAATGCTTTGCAATCTGGTCAACAGTTGCCTGAGCCTTCTTAATCATCTCTGGCTTCTGCGGCGGAACGGTCATATCAGATACGGATACGGTCATAGCTGCTCTTGTTGAGTACTTGTAACCCATTGCCTTAATGGAGTCAAGAACCTCTGCAGTCTTTGTTGCTCCGTGTGTATTGATAACCTTCTCCAGAATCTGCTTTAACTGCTTCTTGCCGACATGGAAGTCAACCTCAAGCTTTAATGCATTCTCCGGAATGCTTCTGTCTACATATCCTAAATCCTGCGGAAGGATTTCATTAAACATACTTCTTCCAAGTGTAGTATCAAGTGTATCCTGAAGAACAGTGCCATCAGCCATTGTCTTTCTTACACGAATCTTGATTTTGCTGTGGAATGTAATGCAGCCATTCTCATATGCAAGCAGTGCCTCATCCATACTCTTAAAGCACATACCCTCGCCCTTTGCACCTGGTCTTTCCTGAGTCAGGTAATAAATACCCAGGACCATATCCTGAGAAGGAACTGCTACAGGACCTCCGTCAGACGGCTTTAACAGGTTGTTCGGGGACAGCAGCATGAAACGGCACTCTGCCTGTGCCTCTAAGGACAGCGGCAGATGGACAGCCATCTGGTCTCCATCGAAGTCGGCGTTGAATGCGGTACAAACAAGCGGATGAAGCTTAATTGCCTTACCTTCAACAAGGATTGGCTCGAATGCCTGAATACCAAGTCTGTGAAGTGTAGGTGCACGGTTTAACATAACAGGATGCTCTTTAATTACATTCTCAAGTACATCCCAAACCTTTGTCTCAAGACGCTCTACCATCTTCTTTGCACTCTTGATATTGTGAGCAGAACCGTTCTCAACAAGCTCCTTCATAACGAAAGGCTTGAACAGCTCAATTGCCATCTCCTTCGGAAGACCACACTGATAAATCTTTAACTCTGGTCCTACGACGATAACGGAACGACCAGAATAGTCAACACGCTTACCTAACAGGTTCTGACGGAAACGTCCCTGCTTACCCTTTAACATATCAGAAAGAGACTTTAAGTTACGATTTCCAGGTCCTGTTACGGCACGACCGCGACGACCGTTATCGATCAGGGCATCAACTGCCTCCTGAAGCATACGCTTCTCGTTACGCACGATGATGTCCGGAGCACCTAACTCAAGCAATCTTTCCAGACGGTTATTTCTATTAATAATACGACGATACAGATCATTCAAATCAGATGTTGCAAATCTTCCTCCATCCAGCTGAACCATAGGACGAAGATCCGGCGGCATAACCGGGATAGCATCAAGAATCATCCACTCAGGACGGTTTCCAGAATTACGGAATGCCTCAACAACCTCTAATCTCTTGATGATACGAGCACGCTTCTGGCCGGATGCATCCTTAAGCTCTGCGCGAAGCTCCTCAGAATCCTTCTCAAGGTCAATTGCCTTTAACAGCTCCTGAATTGCCTCAGCACCCATTCCTACACGGAACTTGCCATAGCCGTACTGCTCGATTGCATCGCGGTACTCTCTCTCGGAGAGTACCTGCTTATAATTCAGATCAGACTCACCCCTGTCAAGAACGACATAGGATGCAAAATATAAAATCTTATCAAGATTTCTTGGTGAAATATCAAGGATCAGGCCCATACGGCTCGGAATACCCTTGAAATACCAGATATGGGAAACCGGAGCTGCCAGCTCGATATGTCCCATACGCTCACGGCGGACACTGGACTTTGTAACCTCAACACCACAACGATCACAAATCATATCCTTGTAACGAATCTTCTTATACTTTCCGCAGTGACACTCCCAGTCCTTCTGCGGTCCGAAAATACGCTCACAGAATAAGCCATCCGGTTCCGGCTTCAGCGTTCTGTAGTTAATTGTTTCAGCCTTTGTGACAGCGCCTCTTGACCACTCTCTGATCTTCTCAGGGGAAGCAAGACCAATCTTAATGGACTCAAAAGCAATTGACTGTCCTCCATCGGTTTTATTTTCCGGCATAAATGGTTCTCCCTTCTGGCTCTTAGTTATCTGAGTCTCCTAAATCATCAAAATCATCTGCATCAAATCCATCAGACCCAAATGACCCGTCCATATCATCTTTATCAAAATCATCTGCATTGGAAGCATCCATATCAACGTCTGCAATCTCTCCATTCTTTACTTCCTGAATGGTAGAACCGTTTCTCTGGAACTCTTCCTCAGAATAATGGCGCTTTCCACCGTCTTCCATAATACTTCTGAAGTCAGTATTGCCATACTCTGTGCTTTCCTTAATTTCTACTTCATTATTATCTGCATCCAGTACGCGTACATCAAGTGCCAGTGCCTGTAATTCCTTAAGAAGTACCTTAAAGGACTCCGGTACACCTGGCTCAGGAATGTTCTCGCCCTTGATAATTGCCTCATATGTCTTTACACGTCCTACAACGTCATCAGACTTAACAGTCAGAATCTCCTGCAGTGTGTAAGCGGCACCATACGCCTCGAGAGCCCAAACCTCCATCTCTCCAAAACGCTGTCCACCAAACTGTGCCTTACCACCAAGAGGCTGCTGGGTAACAAGTGAGTAAGGACCTGTTGAACGTGCATGGATCTTATCATCTACCAGATGATGCAGCTTTAAGTAATGCATGTGTCCGATTGTTACCGGGCTGTCGAAATACTCACCGGTACGACCGTCACGCAGTCTTACCTTACCATCGCGGCGAATCGGAACACCCTTCCACAGCTCTCTGTGCTCCAGATGAGTGCCAAGGTAATCCATAACATCTTCACGCAGGGAATCCTTATATTTCTCGTAGAACTCATCCCACTCCATGTTAACATAATCATTTGCCAGATCAAGAGTATCAAGGATATCACTCTCGCTTGCGCCATCAAATACTGGTGTAGAAATATTAAATCCAAGTGCTTTTGAAGCAAGGCTCAAATGAGTCTCCAGCACCTGTCCAATGTTCATACGAGAAGGTACGCCCAACGGGTTTAATACGATATCCAGAGGACGTCCATTTGGAAGGAACGGCATATCTTCTACAGGAAGAACTCTGGAGACAACACCCTTGTTTCCGTGACGGCCTGCCATCTTATCGCCGACAGAGATCTTTCTCTTCTGTGCGATGTAGATGCGTACTACCTGATTTACACCAGGAGCCAGCTCATCACTATTCTGACGGTTAAATACCTTTGTATCAACAACAATACCATATGCGCCGTGCGGAAGCTTCAGTGATGTATCACGAACTTCTCTTGCCTTCTCACCGAAGATTGCACGAAGCAGTCTCTCTTCGGAAGTCAGCTCTGTCTCACCCTTTGGTGTTACCTTACCTACCAGAATATCTCCGGCACGTACTTCTGCACCAATACGAATGATACCACGGTCATCAAGATCCTTCAGAGCCTCATCGCCGACACCAGGAACATCTCTTGTGATCTCTTCCGGTCCGAGCTTTGTATCACGGGACTCTGCAGCATATTCTTCAATATGAATGGAGGTATATACATCCTCCTGAACAAGACGCTCACTTAAAAGAACAGCATCCTCGTAGTTATAACCTTCCCAGGTCATAAATCCGATTAACGGGTTCTTTCCAAGTGCAATCTCACCATTCTTTGTGGACGGACCATCTGCAAGAACCTGTCCAGCCTCAACACGCTCATCCTTGAAAACGATTGGTCTCTGGTTGTAGCAGTTACTCTGGTTGCTTCTTGAGAATTTGGTCAGACGATACTCATCTCTTGTACCATCATCACACTTAACGATAATTAACTTAGAGGAGGAACGCTCAACAACACCTGCGTGCTTTGCTACTACGCAAACACCTGAATCGTATGCTGCCTTATCTTCCATACCGGTACCAACTACCGGAGCCTCTGTTAACATTAACGGAACTGCCTGACGCTGCATGTTGGAACCCATAAGTGCACGGTTCGCATCATCGTTCTGCAGGAATGGAATCATGGAAGTTGCGACAGAGAATACCATTCGTGGAGAAACGTCCATCAAGTCGATATTTTTCTGTTCAAACTCAGAAGTCTCCTCACGGAAACGACCTGAAACCATCTTATTCAGGAAATGGCCTTCTGAATCTAACGGCTCATTTGCCTGTGCTACTACGAAATCGTCCTCTTCATCAGCTGTGAAGTAGCGAACCTCGTCAGTTACACGCGGATTTTGGGCATCACTCTTATCAACGATACGATAAGGTGCCTCGATAAATCCATATTTATTTACTCTTGCATATGTTGCAAGTGAGTTAATCAAACCGATATTAGGACCTTCAGGAGTCTCAATTGGGCACATACGTCCATAGTGAGTATAGTGAACATCTCGAACCTCGAATCCGGCACGGTCTCTTGACAGACCACCAGGTCCTAACGCAGACAGACGTCTCTTATGAGTTAACTCTGCAAGCGGGTTATTCTGATCCATGAACTGAGACAGCTGGGAACTTCCGAAGAACTCCTTAACAGCAGCAGTAACAGGCTTAATGTTAATTAAGCTCTGCGGTGTCAGATCAGACGGATCGTTTGTAGACATACGCTCTCTTACAACACGCTCCATACGGGACATACCGATACGATACTGGTTCTGAAGCAGCTCACCTACAGCACGGATACGACGATTTCCTAAGTGGTCGATATCATCATCCTGTCCTACGCCATACTCTAAGTTTAAGCAATAGTTAATAGAACCTAAAATATCTTCCTTCATGATGTGCTTCGGAATCAGCTCTGCATTATTTGCACGAAGCTCTGCCATCAGCTCATCACCCTCAAGACCCTTCTCTAAGATCTGAGTCAGTACCGGATAATAAACAAGCTCATTGATTCCAGCAGCTTCAAGCTCTTCCTCTGTCAGGTTAAGATACTCGGAAGCATCTACCATGAGGTTAGACAGAACCTTTACACGGCGTCCTTCTACATCAACATATACATACGGAACACCTGAGTTCTGAATCTTTGTTGCGATTGCACGGTTACAAGTCGTACCTGCCTCAGCGATAATCTCGCCTGTAGAAACATCTACTACATCATCCGCTAAAGTATGTCCATTCAGACGATTGCGGAAATGAAGCTTCTTATTGTATTTATAACGGCCTACACGTGCCAGATCATATCTTCTTACATCAAAGAACATACCCTGCAGCAAGCTGGAAGCGCTGTCGGTAGAAAGCGGTTCGCCTGGACGAATCTTCTTATACAATTCAAGAAGACCGCTCTTGTAATCATTGCTGACATCCTTCTCAAGTGTTGCAAGAAGCTTTGGCTCCTCGCCAAAGATCTCTAAAATCTGCTCATTGCTGCCCCATCCTAATGCACGGATCAGAACAGTTACCGGTATCTTACGTGTACGATCGACTCTTACATAGAAAATATCATTTGAGTCTGTCTCATACTCAAGCCATGCTCCACGATTCGGGATAACCTGAGAAGAGTACAGCTCTTTTCCGGTCTTATCATGGTCGACAGTAAAATAAATACCAGGTGAACGTACCAGCTGGCTAACGATAACACGCTCTGCTCCATTGATTACAAAGGAGCCTGTATCCGTCATCAACGGAAGATCACCAATATAAATCTCATGTTCTTTAATGGTATCAGTTTCCTTATTATGAAGTCTGACCTCAACCTTAAGTGGTGCGGAATATGTTGCATCACGTTCCTTGCATTCCTCGATTGTGTGCTTAATTTCATCCGGGCACAGACGGAATTTGCCAAAACGCAACTCCAGATTGCCGCTGAAATCTACGATAGGGGAGATATCATCAAATACCTCTTTAAGTCCATCGCCAAGGAACCACTGGTAAGAATCCTTCTGGATCGCAATCAGATTCGGGATTTCAAGAACTTCGTTGGACTTGGAATAACTCATACGGAAGGTTCTGCCGGATTTGACTGGTCGAATTCTGTTTTTTTCCATGTTTGCTCACCCCTGATAAATATATTTTGTGCCTCTATCCGATCCATATCTGCGCAGCATGCTGCCTCAAAGTCTATTGGCAGACGCTATTGTCTTCTATACGGAAAGCATAGAAAGCGATTTTGTCCATGATAGTGCACATATCACTATAGCATAGCATAGACAGGCTGTCAACTATTTTTTTGCCGTTTTCTTGATTTTTTTAACTTTTTTCTTTACAAATTTCTGCTTATTTGATATAATTGTTTTTACTTGTGAGCGTCGGGGCGTAGCGCAGTTTGGTAGCGCGCATGAATGGGGTTCATGAGGCCGCAAGTTCAAGTCTTGTCGCCCCGATTTTATTTAATTTTATCTGACCTTATCTTTTAGCAGACCGGAAAAACCGGTCTTTTTTTATTGCATTTACAGGTGCCGCTGTCTTTATCAAGTCAATTCCCTGCTCTGTTGAAACAAATATCAGTCACATATCGTTATAATAAACAAAAAAAGGTTCTGAAACCCTTGTTTTTCAAGGGCTCCAGAACCTAATGTTAAGCACAAATTACTTTAAGGTAACCTTTGCTCCAACTTCCTCTAACTTCTTCTTCAGCTCTTCAGCGTCAGCCTTAGCTGCTGCTTCCTTAACTACCTTCGGAGCTGCCTCAACTAACTCCTTAGCTTCCTTCAGGCCAAGACCAGTTACTTCACGAACAACCTTGATAACCTTGATCTTAGAAGCTGCTGGAACCTCAGTCAGCTCTACGTCGAACTCAGTCTTCTCTTCCTCAGCTGCTGCGCCAGCGCCTGCTGCTGCTACAACAACACCTGCTGCTGCAGATACGCCAAACTCTTCCTCACATGCCTTTACAAGGTCATTTAACTCTAAAACGCTCATACCCTTAATAGCTTCGATAATCTCTGCTGCTGTCATGATAATTTTCCTCCTAATATAAGAATTATTAACTATGCCTTACGGCTTTTACGAATGATGATCCATTTTGAATCATCTCATGCAGCTGTTTTACGCAGCTGCCAAATTCCAATCATAAACCAGATTATGCTTCCTGCTTCTCTGCGATCTGCTTGATAACACGAGCAAAATTGGTGATCGGAGACTGGATGCTTCCCAGGAACTTTGCAAGAAGTTCTTCTCTGGACGGGATTGTGGACAGAACCTCAACACCCTTAGCATCGTAGAAGGCTCCTTCTACAACACCACCCTTAACCTCAAGCTTATCGTTTGTCTTAGCAAACTTGCAGATAATGCTTGCCGGTGTGGTTGCCTCGCTCTTGCTGATTGCAATTGCGGATGGACCCTCTAACAGATCCTTTAAGCTCTCGAACTCAGTGCCCTCGATTGCACGCTTAACCAGTGTGTTCTTATATACCTTATAAGTAACACCAGCTTCTCTCAGACTCTTACGCAGTACGGTATCCTGCTCAACGGTAAGACCACGATGGTCAACCAGAACTACACCCTTTGCGCCGTCTAAGGATGCTTTGATTTCCTCAACAATCGGCTGCTTCAGCTCAACTTTAGCCATGATATGTGCCCTCCTTCTTGAAAATTTTAAGAAAAGGCCGAAAAATGCCTCTCTGCAAAGACAGAGAGGCAAAGATAATCTTTAATATAGATCTCTCCTCGGCAGGCGTTTTCTCCTTATGCCTTGCGGCACCTGCTGTCTTCGGCAAATATATGAAAGCCTTGCGGCCTCAAACATTGCAATAATATCATACTGACAATCACTTGTCAAGTACTTTTTACTGACCAAATTTAACGGTATTTAACTTAACGCCAGGTCCCATGGTAGAAGCCATGGTAACACTCTTTAAGAAGGTACCCTTCAGAGTGCTCGGTCTAGCCTTGATTACTGCGCCCATCAGCGCCTGGAAGTTGTCTGCTAACTGCTCCTCGGTGAAGGAAACCTTACCAACCGGAACATGAATAATGTTGCTCTTATCCAGTCTGTACTCAATCTTACCAGCTTTAATTTCCTTAATAGCCTTTGCAACGTCCATAGTTACGGTACCAGCCTTTGGGTTTGGCATTAAGCCCTTCGGTCCAAGTACACGACCCAGACGACCAACAACACCCATCATATCCGGGGTAGCTACTACAACGTCGAAATCAAGCCATCCTTCGTTCTGGATCTTCGGAATCAGCTCCTCAGCTCCAACGTAATCAGCTCCTGCCTCTTTTGCGATATCAGCCTTGTCATTCTTAGCGAATACAAGAACGCGAACATTCTTACCTGTTCCATGAGGAAGAACTACAGCACCACGGATCTGCTGATCTGCGTGACGTCCATCACAACCTGTTCTGATATGAGCTTCAACTGTCTCATCAAACTTTGCACTAGAAGCCTTCTTTACGATAGATACGGCTTCGTTTACATCATAAAGAGTAGCGCGGTCTACCAACTTGGCAGCCTCTACATACTTTTTTCCTCTTTTCATCGAAAAACCTCCTGGTGGTATTTGCGGGAATATCCCTCCCACTTAATGTTGATATTCTTACTCTTCTACCTTAACACCCATACTGCGAGCAGTACCTGCGATCATGCTCATAGCAGCCTCAAGGCTTGCTGCATTCAGGTCTGGCATCTTTGTCTCAGCGATCTTCTGAAGATCAGCCTTGGAAAGAGTTGCAACCTTAGTCTTATTTGGTGCTGCAGAAGCAGTCTGAATATTGCATGCCTTCTTAATAAGAATAGCAGCCGGCGGAGTCTTGCAAACGAAGGTAAAGCTTCTGTCTGCGTATACAGTGATGATAACCGGAATGATCATACCAGCCTGATCAGCAGTTCTTGCGTTAAACTCCTTTGTAAACTGTACAATGTTGACACCCTTCTGTCCAAGAGCAGGTCCAACCGGTGGAGCCGGTGTTGCCTTTGCAGCAGGAATCTGTAACTTAATATAACCTGTAACTTTCTTTGCCATTGTGGCACCTCCTAATAATGTGGTATTTGCGGGGGATACCCTCCCACAGCAGAACCATACGCCAAATAGGCGTTTTACTGAACTTTCTTAATGTCGGTAAAATTCAGTTCAACCGGTGTTTCATGTCCAAACATGTCAATAAAAATTGTAGCTGTCTGCTTTTCAGCATCTACAGAACGAATCACAGCCTCGGTACCCTGCCATGCACCAGTAATAACACTGATAAGGTCGCCTTCTGCGAAGTTCACCTTTTCCTGCGGAGTACCCATAAAGGTAGCAAGAGCAATCATCTCTTCCTCCGTCAGCGGCACCGGCTTTGATCCCGGGCCTACAAATCCTGTAACACCTCTGGTGTTGCGGATTACATACCAGGTATCGTCATTCATAATCATATGAACCAACACATATGCTGGGAAGATTTTCCTCATAGAGGACTTCTTCTGACCATCCTTGTTCTCCATCACTTCCTGAAGGGGAATCGCAACCTCGAGAATCTGATCTTGAAGATTCCGGTTCTCGACAGTTTTTTCGATATCAACCTTTACCTTATTCTCATAACCTGAAAAGGTATGGACAACATACCACTTTGCCTCTTCCATTCTGATTCCTCTCTTACCTGATAAACTCAACTACATACTGACATGCAATATCAAAGAACCTGATAAACACGCTGAGTACAACAGAAACAACCAGCACTGCAATTGTCTGATTCTTTAATGATTCTTTGCTTGGCCAGATGATCTTGCGAAACTCGGCCTTTACACCCTTCCAAAACGCAACTACGCGTTCTTTCACGGATGGCTTAGACTTCTTCTTTGTCTTGGCCAGCTTCTTTGATTTGGTTTCTGCCTTTTTTCCTGTTTCTTCCATAATCAACTACTCCTTACTGGAGACCAATTACTTGGTTTCCTTGTGTAATGTATGCTTCTTACAGAATCTGCAGTACTTCTTTGTCTCCATTCTGTCTGGATGTGTCTTCTTATCTTTTGTCATGTTGTAATTACGCTGCTTGCAGTCCGTACATGCCAATGTGATCTTTACTCGCACAATCTCCACCTCCGTCGTAATAAATTAGCAAACTTTTCGGTCTTTTGCGCATAAAAAAAAAGACCTGCGCCTTCCAAACGCTAGAGTAGTATAGCATAAGTGAATGGCTCCGTCAAGAACTTTTTTTCAAAAAAAGCACAAAAAATTAAAAAAAGCCGAAATTCCCCCTTAAAGGAATCCCGACCTTCCTATTTCACTGTACCTTCAAAACTACACACAAACTTTTCATCCAAACCTATTACCATTTCCTACCCTGACCTTTTGGTCAAGCCCTCGACCGATTAGTAGCA